>JACQVF010000112.1 GCA_016209885.1 Gemmatimonadota bacterium
AGTACGTGACGGTGAACGATGCGTCCCGAGTCGAACCCGGCGGCGCGCAGTACTCGGCCCTCTGCCGGGAGCACGGCGGGGTGATCGATGACCTGGTCGTGTACCGCTTCCCCGACCACGTCATGCTCGTGGTGAACGCGTCGAATCGGGAGAAGGACTTCGAGTGGCTGAGCCATCAGGCGGCCCGCTTCGCCGTGCAGGTCCGGGATCGGTCGGACGATATCGCGCTCCTGGCGCTCCAGGGGCCGCGCGCCCAGGAGATCCTGCGGCTGCTCGTGGACATGGATCTGGACGGGGTCCGCTATTACCACTTCGCGGAGTGGCGGGTGGACGGCCGTGCCGCGGTCGTCAGCCGCACCGGCTACACCGGCGAGGACGGCTTCGAGATCTACGTGGATGCGGCCGATGCCCCGGCGCTGTGGCGGCGGCTCCTCGAGGCGGGCGCACCCTTCGGGCTCAAGTCGGCGGGGCTCGGCGCCCGCGACTCGCTGCGCCTCGAGGTCGGGTACGCCCTCTACGGCAACGATCTGGACGAGGAGCACACGGCGCTCGAGTCCGGGCTCGGCTGGATCGTGAAGCTCGACAAGGGTGAGTTCGTGGGGCGGGGGGCGCTCGCGCGCCAGAAGGACGAAGGCGTGCGAACGCGGCTCACGGGCCTCCGCCTCTCCGGGCGCGGGTTCCCCCGCCACGGCTATGCCATCGAGCGCGATGGCCAGGCGGTCGGCGTGGTAACCAGCGGGATCCTGAGCCCGACGCTCGGGGAAGGCATCGCCCTCGGGTACGTTCCCGCCGAGATGGCCGCGCCGGGGACCGCGCTCAACGTCGCGATCCGCGACCATCGCCTGCCGGCGAAGACGGAACGACCTCCGTTCTACAAGGAGGGCTCGATCCGGAGATGACTGCCCTGCGCGTGGCGATCCTCACGGTGAGCGACCGCGCGGCCCGCGGCGAGCGAGAGGACCGAAGCGGTGCGCTCATCGCCCAGTGGTGCGAGGAGCGGAGGTATGCGGTCGCCGCTCGCCAGGTGGTCCCGGACGATACCGCGGCGATCGCCCCGTTGCTGATCGCCTGGGCGGACGCGGACGCTGCGGACCTGATCGTCACCACGGGTGGCACCGGTCTCGCCCCCCGCGATGTGACGCCGGAGGCGACCCGCGCGGTCCTGGAGCGGGAGGCGCCGGGGATCGCCGAGCTGCTCCGGGCCCGGGGGGCGAAGGCGACCCCCTACGCCGCGCTGTCGCGGGGCGTGGCCGGTACGCGTGCGCGCGTCCTCATCGTGAACCTTCCGGGCAGCCCGTCCGGCGTGCGCGACGGGCTTGCGGCACTCGAGCCGCTCGTCGAGCATGCCGTGGCGTTGCTTCGCGGCGTGCCCGTCAGGCACCAGCCGCGGGCCGGGTAATGGCCGAAAGCGTCGTCATCACGACGGACGATCTCGACGCGGTGGGAACGCTGCGCCCGGCGTTCGAGAAAGAAGGCTACCGCGTCGAGCTGCTGGCGCCGGGGGAGCGCGTCGCTGGGGTGGTGGAGCCGGCGCTGCTCGTCCTGACGGGCGATCCCCGCAGCGAGCGGTCGCGCCGGCTGGCGCGCGAGGCGCGGGAGAAGGCGCGCATCCCCGTCTTCGGCCTGGTGTCCCCCGACGACAGCCACCCGCAGGCGCTGGCCCGAGAGCTGCACCTGGATGAGTGCTTCCGCAAGCCGGCGGACCCCGATGAGGTCGTCCTCATCGCCCATCGGGTCATCGAACGCCGGCGGCTCCAGGAGATCACCGGGATCGTGGGCGAGAGCGAGACGATCCGCGAGGTGCTGGAACGGGTGGTCCAGAGCGCGCCGGCGGACTCGACCGTGCTCATCACCGGGGAATCCGGCACCGGTAAGGAGCTCCTCGCGCGCGGCATCCACGCCCTCTCGCCCCGCAGGCACCGGCCGTTCATCGCCGTGAACCTGGCCGCGCTCGCCGAGACGCTGCTCGAAAGCGAGCTGTTCGGCCATGAGAAGGGTGCGTTCACGGGCGCCATCGATAGCCGCCGCGGATTCTTCGAGCTCGCGGACCGGGGGACCATCTTCCTGGACGAGGTCGGCGAGATGCCGCTGGCCACGCAGACCAGGCTGCTCCGGGTCCTCGAGCAGCAGGAGTTCCTCCGGGTCGGCGGCGAGCGCACCCTCAAGGTGAACGTGCGCATCATCGCGGCGACGAACCAGGACCTCCGTGAGCTCGTGGCGCTCGGCCGCTTCCGGCGCGACCTCTACTACCGGCTGAACGTGCTGCATATCCACCTGCCGCCGCTCCGCGAGCGGACGGAGGACGTCCCGCTCCTCGTTGACGCGTTCATCCAGGAGGCGAGCGCCCGCCACGATCGCCGCTTCGCCGGAATCTCGCCGGAGGCCATGGAGATCTTCCGGCAGTACCACTGGCCCGGAAACATCCGCGAGCTGCGTAACCTCATCGAGAGCATGGTGGTGCTCTCACCGGGCCGCCCCGTCCAGCCGCAGGACATCCCGGAAGAGGTGCGCCTCCCGCGCGGCGCCCGCGCCCTGCTCCCCGTGCCGCGGGAGCTCCACCCGGAGGAGCGAGCGGCCGATACGCGCGCCATCCGGCCCCAGCTCGAGTTCATCTTCCGCACCCTGGTGGAGCTGCGGGTGGACCTGAACGAGCTGGCCCGCGAGTTCGAGGCGTACCGGCGCGAGCACGTGCGGCTGCTTGAGGACGCCGGCGCGCTCGCGTTCCCCGCCTATTCGGGCGCCGTCGAGATCGGCCCGTACGCCCCCGCCGGGGGGCCTCGTCCCGCCGGCATCGCCCCGCCGCTCCCGGGCGAGGAGGAGGGGGTTCCGGTGGCTGAGATTCGCGCGCCTGCCCACCCGGAGGCCGCGAGCCTGCCCGATGGCGTCGTCGTCTATCGCCCCGGAATGACCCTGGATGACCTGGAACGCGAGGCCATCATCGCTGCGCTCCGCCAGGTGGGTGGCAACCGCCGAAAGGCCGCAGAGAGCCTCGGGATCGGCGAAAGGACGCTGTATCGAAAGCTGCACAAGTACAAGATCGACTTCGACTAGAACTGGAGCCGCCCGCTAACGGCCCGATGAAGCCGTTTCCCGACCGCAGTTCTTCAGCGACCTGCTAAACCGAAGTTCCGACGCTGGCGATACCACTCAGGACGCCGCCGCGACACCACCACTTCCATCTCACCGGACCGGCGCGACCGCCCATTCTTCGCTTCCCGAGCGCGGTTGCTGCGCAGCGGACCGGCTGCGACGGGGCCACCGCGGTAAAGTTCTGTTACGCCGCCTGTTCCCAGAGTAACAGAATTTTGCGGCCGTCGCTTCCGGCTGCAAAAAATTTGGGCGGGACCGGGGGACCCGTAAACATCCGTATTTCCGCCGCGGCCCGTCACCTGGCCCCCAGGCTCCGCCGCAAGGGCCGTCCTGTGCGAGCTGCTCCGTGCAGCGCGGATGATCTCGCATGCGGCGTGTCAAGAAGCAGCGACCGGGAAAGAGCCGGACCGGGGGTGCGCGTCGCTAACGCAAATCGAAGCAACATCATCTTCGTTTCGCGTCGGCCGCGTCTGGCATGCAGCTTGCTGTACGCGTCCCGGCGATGTCCATCAGAAGCGCGTGACCGATCCCCGGGGAGTGACCATGCCTGGACAGCGATTGAGACACGTCTCCCTCGTCGCCCTGGCGTTGATCGGTCTTGTCAGCGCGTGCGAGGGCGGGAGCGATGTCGGGGACTCCGTCACCGGGCCGTTGGTTCCGGAATTCGGCAACGGCTTGAGCAAGTACGCGCACGGCGCTCATTACACCCTCCTCAGGGGGCAGCGGCCGGACGGGACTCCCCACGTCGCGGAGTGGATCGGGCGTGAGGGCGGGGTGCTGAGGCTGGCGGGTCACAGGCTGAAGATCCCGGCGGGCGCCGTGGACGCGCCCACGCTGTTCCTGCTGGTGCCGGCTGCGGACGGGTACGTGGAGGTGAAGCTGCAGGCGCTGAGGGGGTCCACGGATGTGGGCGAGAAGGGGTTCAGGAAGCCGGTAGAGCTTTCCCTCACCTACGGCTGGGCGACGAACGTCACCAACCCGCGCCAACTGCTGATCGTGCACCTGGTGGGCGACTCGCGCGAGCACCTGGAGCCCGTGAAGAGCCTTCTGGACGAGTCGAGCCGGACGGTGACAGCCCGTCTCAAGCACTTCTCCAGATATGCGATCGCCCAGAACTGAAGGTTCCCCCATGCGTGGAGCGCCTCGCTGCCCACGCGACCACGTTCCACCGTCGAGGTGTGAGATGCGATTCTACCACAGGAAGCTCTGGGTCGGAGCCGTCCTCCCCGCCCTGTTTCTTCTGGCTGGATGCGAATCGGGCAGCGACCCCATTCCCGACGCGCTCCTGGGTCCCGGGGCAGAGAACGCGCTGATCTCCGACGGTGGCAAGACCTACACCCTGGCCACGACCTGGGAGCCGTCCTCGGAAATCACGGCCTCCGCGGTGATCGGGCCGGAGGGCGGCGTGCTGCAGTTCGACGCGCATTCGCTCACGGTACCGGCGCTCGCGGTGAGCGAACCGGTGCTGTTCACCGCGACGCTCCAGTCGGGCGACAACCTCAAGGTGGATCTCAGCGCCTCGGAGGCCGACAGCGGGGGGCCGGTCACCAGTTTCCTTCTCCCCCTCAGCCTCGCCCTGAGCTACAAGAACGTCAAGGTGTCGAATCCGAACCGGCTCGTCATCCTCTGGCTGAGGTCCGACGGCACCGTGGAGGAGCTTCCCAGCCGGTTGGACAGGCGCCAGAAGCTCGTGATCGGGTCGCTCCTGCATTTCTCGCAGTATGCGATGGCCATGGACTAGACGAAGGGCTTGCGATCGAGCTGGGGTCTGCTGTTATGGCTACGGTAATCAAGGTGAACGTCAGCGCGTTGATCGACGCCGCCCGCGAGGCCGAGCGGGTCGGCGACTGGGACGAGGCGCTCGCCGGGTACAGCGAGGCGCTGTCCCACGTTTGTGCGAATGGCGACGGCCGCCGCGCCCCGGAGCTGCTCCGCTGGATCGGGCGCATCCACTTCGAGCGGGGCGACTACGAGGGTGCCCTCGAGGCGTTCCAGGCGAGCCTGGCGAAGGCGCAGGCGAGTGGGCAGCGCGAGCCCGTCGCGGCGGCGCTGAACTGCATGGCCGTCGTGCAGCAGTTTCGCGGCCGCATGGACCTGGTGGAGCCCCTGTACGCGCAGGCGGCGCAAGTGGCCGATGAAGCCGGCGACCAGAAGCTGGGGGCCATGGTCCATCAGAATCTGGGGACGCTGGCGAACATGCGGGGCGATCTCGCCCTCGCCTTGCAACGCTACCAGTCGGCCCTGGAGCGATTCCGGCGCCTGGGAGACGAGCGAACGGCGGCCCGCGTCCTGAACAACATGGGGATGCTGCACGTGGACGCGGCCCAGTGGGGAGAGGCGGAGATGTGCTTCACCTCCGCCTTCGAGCTGGCCCAGCGCCTCGGCGATGCGGGCACCCTGGCGAAGGTGCAGATCAACCGGACCGAGCTGGCGCTGAAGCGGCAGGATTTCGAGGGAGCCCGTGCGTGCTGCGACCAGGCGTACAAGATCTACAGCCGCCTCGGATCCGAATCCGGGCTGGCGGAGGCGTACAAGTTCTACGGTGCCCTCTACCGGGAGACAGGGAACTCGCAGCTAGCCCACACCCACATGACCCTGGCCCTCAAGTTGGCGCAGGTCTGCGGCGATCCCCTGCTGGAGGCGGAGATCGAGAACGAGCGGGCGCTCGTGTACATGAAGGACGGGAGGCATCGGGAGGCGCTCCGCTGTCTGAACCGCGGGCACGCGCTCTTCCGCGAGCTTCGCGCGCGTCGCGACCTCTTGGACGTGGAGCGGCGCCTCGACCACGTGGAGAAGATCTACCTGCGCGTAGTGCAGATGCTGGAGCGCGACACGCCCTGGGCGGGGGACGTGACGCCGGATCACTACGAGCGGGTGGCCGACTATGCCTGCATGCTGGCCCAGGCGGTGGGCTTAAACGGCCGCGACCTGACCTGGCTCCGCATCGGCGCATTGCTCTACGACATCGGGAGGACGGCGATCCCCCCTGAGGTCCTGAACAAGCCGGGGCCGCTCACCACCGGGGAGTGGGAGCTTGTGCAACGTCACCCCGAGCTGGGGGACGAAATGGTGGCCGAGCTGGACCCGCCTTGGGACATCCGCCCCATGGCCCGCTATCACCACGAGCACTGGGATGGAAGCGGCTACCCGGACGGACTGAGCGGGGAGGCGATCCCGCTCGCGGCCCGGATCGTCAGCGTGGCCGACATCTACGCGGCCCTCACCGCACCGCGCAGCTTCCGTCCGCCGTTCTCTCCCCGGGATGCGCTTCATATCATGGAGCGCGATGCCGGGCGAGTCCTGGATCCCGAGCTCTTCCAGACGTTCCGGTCGCTGGTCCACGACGGGCACGCCGAAGTGCCCGCGCTGGCGTGGAACTAGGGTGTCGCACTCGGAGCTGGCCGAGGTCCCGCCCGCCGGCATGGAACCGGTGGCCTCGCTCATCGAGTCCGCACAGGCTGCGGAGCGAGCCGGCTCGTGGAACGAAGCGCTGGCCCGCTACGAGGCGGCCCTCTCCCGTCTTCCGGCCGAAGGCGAAGCGGCGCGCAGGGCCGAGCTGCTCCGTTGGATCGGCCGCGTGTACCGCCAGCGCGGCGACATGGAGCAGGCGGCCAGTGCGTACGCGAGCAGCCTGGCCGTGGCGGAGGCCCACGGGCTCAGCGACCAGATCGCTGCGGGCCTGAACGTACTGGCCGTCGTCGAGCAGCTCCGGGGCAGCCCTCAGGCGGCCGAGGAGATGTACCTCCGCGCCCGCGCCCTGGCCGAAGAAGCGGGCGACGAGAGGCTGGCGGCCATGGTCGAGCAAAACCTGGGGATGCTCCAGAACATTCGGGGTAACCCGGAAGGCGCGTTGCTCCACTACCAGGCGGCGCTGGCCTGCTACCGGCGCCTCGGCGACGATCTCTCCGCCGCCTGGGCCCTCAACAACATGGGCATGGCTTACGTGGACAGGGGCAACTGGCGTGCGGCTGAGTTGTGCCTCGACCAGGCTCTGGAACTGGCTGAACGCGTGCAGGACGCCGACACCCTGGGCACCATCGAGTTGAACCGCGCGGAGCTGTATCTGAATTGGCGCAACCTGGAGCGGGCGAGGGAGGCGTGTGAGCGCGCGTTCGAGATCTTCGCACGCGCCGAATCGAAGGCGAAGCTTGCCGAGACCTACAGGTTCTACAGCGTCCTTTACCGCGAGATGGGCAAACCTCAGTTGGCGGAGGCGCATCTCGCGGTGGTCCTGGAGCTCGCTCGCTCGTGTGACGACCGGCTCCTCGAGGCGGAGGCGCAGAACGAACGCGCGTTGCTCTACGCCGCCGAGGGGCGCAACCGCGAAGCGCTCCTCTGCCTCAACGAGGCCCACGGCATCTTCACCATGCTGCAGGCCCGGAGCGAGGTGCTGGATATCGAGCGGCGGCTTGACCGCTTGGAGGAGTCCTACCTGCAGGTCGTGCAGGCCTGGGGCGATTCCATCGAGTCCAAAGATCGTTACACGGCGGGACACTGCGGCCGGGTGGCGGAGTACACCTGCCTGCTGGCAAAGGGCACGGGCATCGGCGGCCGGGATCTTGCCTGGCTGCGCATGGGCGCAATCCTCCACGACGTGGGAAAGACCGCCGTGCCCGCGGAGTTGCTCAACAAGCCGGGCAAGCTCACGTCCGAGGAGTGGGAGGTCATAAAGCGGCATACCGTGGTGGGCGACGAGATTGTGTCAGAACTGCATTTCCCCTGGGACGTTCGCCCGATCGTGCGCAACCACCACGAGCACTGGGACGGTGGTGGCTATCCCGACGGGCTCGCAGGCGAGGAGATCCCCGTGGCGGCGCGGATCCTTTGCGTGGCCGACGTCTACGACGCGCTCACCACGGAGCGGAGCTACCGTCGAGCGCTCTCCCACGAGGAGGCGCTTCAGATAATGGAGCGGGAAGCCGGCAAAGTGCTGGACCCGCAGCTCTTGCGGGTATTCAGGCGGTTGCTGGAGGAGCAGGGCGGGCTGGGCCGTGCAGCGGAGGCCGTAGTAGCGATGGCGTGATGACGCCCCGGAGCCCCGGAGCGTCAGTGCGGCACCGCCCCCGCGGAGGGACCGCGGTCCACCAACCCGTACTGCTGCAGCTTGCGGGAGAGCGTGGGCCGCGAGATGCCCAGGACCCGAGCGGTCATCGTCTGGTTCCCGCCGCAGATGTGCAGCATCACGCGAATCGCCTCCCGCTCGACGTCCTTCAGCGACATCCCGTCCCGGGGGATCCGGATCATTCGCTGAATGTCGGTGATGGACACACCGCTCACGGAGGTGCGGCGCTGAACCAGGATATGGTCCGAACCGATCTCCGGCCCGTCACACAGGAACGCCGCGCGGTCGATCACGTTCTTCAGCTCGCGAACGTTGCCGGGCCAACGGTGTGTGTGGAGGACCGCAAGCGCTTCGGGCGTGACCTGCTTCGCAGCGTCACCCTGTTCCCGGGGCAGATCCTCCAGGAAATGGCGGGTGAGGAGCTCGAGGTCCGCCCCACGCTCCCGCAACGGGGGCAGGGCGATCCGGAAGGCCTCCAGGCGGTAGTAGAGATCCTCCCGGAAGCTTCCCCGGGCCACCGCGTCCTCGAGCGGCGTGTTCGTGGCCGCGATGATGCGGCACTTGATCTCGGTCTCCTGAATGCCGCCCAGGCGGCGCAGGCGCCGCTCTTCGATGGCCCTGAGCAGCTTGGCCTGAAGGCTGGCGGACAGCTCGGTGATCTCATCGAGGAGCACCGTCCCCGCCGCGGCCAGCTCCAGAAGCCCACGCTTCTGCGTCGAGGCGTCCGTGAACGCACCGCGCTCGTGCCCGAACAGCTCGGATTCGAGGAGCGTGGCCGGAATCGCCGCACAATTCACCGCCACGAAGGGCTCGGCCGCCGTCGCCCCTGCGTAGTGGATTCCTCGGGCGAAGAGTTCTTTCCCGGTTCCCGTCTCGCCTTCCATCAACACGGTCCGAATGCGACTCCGTGCCACCTTGTAGGCGACTGCGATCGTCTCCTGGATGACCTCGCTCTGGCCGATCACCGCCCGGAAGGCGGCCTGCTGCGTCGGCCGCTCCTTCCCGTCTTCGGAAAGTCGCTGATCACTCGCCTTCACGTGCGCCCGCAGCCCGCCATAAAGCGGACGGACTCCGCCGTCTCGCGCTACGGCCGTCGTGATCGGGGCACTCGCGACGCCGGGCGGCGGCGCGGGCGGGACTGGGTCGTAGAGGGGTTCGCCTGGCACGGTCAACGTCTCGTTCGTGGCGCTGAGCTTCTCGGGGACGCGTTGGAGGCTGGCCGTCCGGACGGAGAGCCACGCTCCGGCTATGCAACATTCAAGACAGAGGGGATCTCCGGGAATCCCCGTCGAGCACCAGGGGGCTTTAGTAAAAGCATAGCACAGGCTGGCCGTTCTTTGCAACGAGTTTCTGCGGATCTGCCGAGATCGCATGGACACGGCTCCGGGCTCGCGCGAGAGCGGACTGTCCACCCGGAGCGCACCACCGGGCTCACCGCTTCTTGCCGGCAAAGGCCAGCGAGCCCTTGCCCCGGTGTGAACCGCGGGGCGCCGGTTGGCTCTCGCGAGGTGGTTCCACCCTAACTGTGGAGACACGTATGCGACGCGCTTTTCTCCTTATAGCGGCGGGCTTGCCGCTTTTCTGGGCCTGTGAGGCCAGTCCTCCGCTCTCGCCGGCCGACGGCCGATCGGCGGCCGTGGACGGAGAAGAGGTCGGCGACGGCTCGCCCGGCACGACGACGGAGTGGGTCGAAGACGTATTTGTGGACTACGCTGGACTCCCGAGCCATGCCGGGCCGGGCCCGCATCCGGACACGGAGTCGAACCGTTTCCACCTGATCCAGGGCGGGATTCATTGGTTCGCCGGCGGTACGGTGAAATACCGCATCCTGGGGACCGAGCCCGTGTTGGGGGGCAGCGCGGCGGTAGAGGCTGCCGTTGACACCTGGGATGGCTTCATCACGACCCGGGATTTCTTCCGGAATGACGCCGAGACCGAGCAGCTCAATCCCTGTAGGAGTATTCCCAACACCGCGCAATGGGCCGCCATCGACGGGGCCGGAGGAGTGGTCGCAGAGGCGCGTGTCTGCCGGAACAAAGCTACCAAGGAGATCCTCGGCTTCTTCGTCACCATGGACCGTGGCGAAGCGTGGAGCACGGTCGGGGCGGCTTCGACGTTCGACGTTGAGAACGTGGCCGCCCACGAATTCGGCCACGCCGCGGGGCTCGACCATGTCAACGCGCCCAGGGACGGGTGCCTGACCCTGTACTTCCTGGTGGCATCCGCGGAGACGCAGAAGCGGACCCCCGGGCTGGGGGACAAGCTGGGAATGAATGCACTCTACGGATCGCTGGACGTGGACGCCGGGGCATGCGGCTCCTGAGGGGCCCCCTTGGCATGCTGGGCCGGGCAAGCGCCGCAAGGGGCCACGCTCATCGTTCACCGGATGGCCGACTTGCGTGGCGGTGTCCTTCTGAACCGTCTGGACAGCCGTGAACGATGCGATCCACGCCCAGGCGAGTACCACCTGCGTGACATCGGTGGGACCGCACCCCGACTTCGAGACCCTCGAGGCCAAGGGCGGACTGGCAGGTCGCAGGACTACAGCGGGCTGCGTTGCAAGCGCGGTGGGGGAAGTTCGACGCAGGGCGGAACCCGCTTGCCCCACTCCGTGGCCTGCTCGTACGCGTAGGCCAGGCGCAGGATGCGCGCTTCGCGGAAGGGCCCCCCGATGAGCTGCATGCCGACGGGGAGAGCAGCGCGGGTGAATCCGCACGGGACGGAGATCGCGCACAGGCCGAGGCGGTTCACCGGCGCCGTGTTCCGGACGCACAGAGCATGCACCTCGAAGTACTGGTCTTGCCGATCCACGTCCGCGACCGGCGGCGCGGCCATGGGCGTGGTCGGGGTGAGCAGGGCATCCAGCCGGTCCAGAACTTCAGCCGCCCGGCTCGCCAGCTTGCGGTACGCCCGCTTGAGCCCCAGATACTCCACCGCCGGCAGAGTCGCGCCCTGGATCATGCGCTTCGAGACAATCGGGTCGAAGGCCTCGAAGTCGCTGTCCAGGTAGTTCCGGAAATACAGGTACGCCTCGACGGCTGCGGGATTCCCCCGCTCCGCCAGCGCGGTAAGCTCGGCGAGCTCGGGAATGGAGACCTCGTCCACCTCCGCGCCGAGCCCGGCCAGGACCTGCGCGGCGGCACGAACCGCGACCGCCACCTCCGGGTCCACATCGGCCCAGAAGAACTCCCGGGGAATGCCGATTCGGGCTCCGTGCGCCCCATCCTCGAGCGGCCCGGAAGCGTCATCCAGCGGCTGCGCCCAGGTGTCCGGGTCCGCCGGCTCCGGTCCGGCGAGAAGCTGATGCACGATCGCGGCATCGCGGACCGAGAGCGTCAGGGGGCCCATCGAGTCGAGCGTCGGATCCAGGGGAACGATGCCGGCGCGGCTCACGCGGCCGAACGTCGGCTTGAGGCCCACGACCCCGCAGAAGGAGGCGGGGATGCGCACGGATCCACCCGTGTCGCTTCCGATGGCGAAGGTGGCGAGGCGACCGGCTACCGCCACTCCCGAGCCGCTGCTGGATCCCCCCGGGAGGCGATGGACCGCCGGGTCCCACGGGTTCCACGGCGTACCGTAGTGGTGGTTGATTCCCGGGCCGCCGAAGGCGAACTCCACCATGTGCGTCTTCCCGAGAAGCACCGCCCCGGCCTCGAATAGTCGTCGGGCCACCGCGGCGTCTCGCTCCGGGACACGGTCGCGAAAGAGGATGGAACCGGCGGTGGTACGGATCCCCGCCGTGTCCACCAGGTCCTTCAGCGCCATGGGGATCCCGTGCAGCGGTCCGAGGTACTGGCCACCGGCGATGGCGGCTTCGGCGGCGCGCGCCGCCGCGAGGGCACGCTCCGCGGTCACCGTGATATACGCGTTCAGGTGCCCGTTGTAGCGATCGATCCGCTCCAGGAAGACGCGTGTGAGCTCGACGGGGGAGAGCTCCCCGCTCCGGATGTGGCGGACGATCTCGGTGATGGTGCAGAATGCGAGTGCTTCGTCCATGCAGTGAATCGCTGCGAAAGGTGTGCCGACTGCGACTGCTCTTCGCACGCGGCTACTCACCGGCCATGCGGGCCAGCCAATCCCTGGGAAAGGCGTATGCGGCTGCGGGACGGCGCCCTCCTCAGATCTGGCACATCTGGCGCCGGCGGCCCGCCCTCAACCGCCCGAGCGCGGTCGCGGCGCAGGGCTCGCCCTCGCCCTGACCTTCGCCCGCTCCTCGTCCAGCTTTGGAATGATGCGCTCCTCCCACTCCGCGTTCTGGCTTCCCCGGTACTCTACGACGAGGCCTGCTCTCAAGTCGATAGACGGATCGAAGGCGTAGACGGCGATCTGCGTCTCCTGCTGGGCAAGCCGACGGATTCCCCACCCGGCGGTGACCGGCACGATGGCCAGCGGCCGGAAGCGGCGGTCATAGCTCAGGATCTGGAGGTCCTCCGGCTCGAAGGTGACGTTCGGCGCGTAGCTGAAAAAGGAAACGAAGATGAGGAGCGGATCCCGCACAGAGATCTGGCGCGCAACGGTCTCCTGGTGCGCACGGGCCAGGCCAGCCAGCCGCTCGTAGGTGTCCGGGGCGAGCAGCCGGATGATCCACTCGGGGAGAGGGGTAACCTTGATGAGCAGCGCTTCGCTGCGGAGAGCGAGGGTCACCTCATCCTGGCGGAGCGTACCGTGGCCCGGCGGGACCAGCGTGTCCGCCGCTGCGGTGCGCACGAGCGTGTCTCCGGCGGCCGTCACGCCTCCGGACCGTGCACCGGCGCCGCCCGCGCTACCTGTCGCGGCTGGAGCGCAGGCCTCGGGCGCCGCGAGCAATGCGGCGGAGGCCACAAGGGTCGCGAGCGTCCTAGCGAGGGCGTTGGTCCTCATCGGTCATCACCACCCTCCGCGGCCAGGATCGATGCGATCGCGTCCAGCAGCTCCTCCCGCCCCTCCCCGGTGCGGGCGGAGAAGGGGAGCACCTGCTCCGGGTCCATGCCGAGCGCCTCGGCGATGACTTGTACGCGTTCGGCCCAGCGCGACCGAGGTAGCTTGTCGATCTTCGTCACCACGAGCATCAGCGGCACACCCCGCCGGGCCAGGAGATCGAGCAGGTGGCGGTCCTCCGGGCCCGGTCCGTGACGCGCGTCGACGAGGTGGGCGACCGCCCGGAGCTCGGGCGACGCCGACAGGAACTCGAGCACGAGCCGCCACCAGCGGTGGCGCAGCGGCCGGGGCGCCTTCGCGTACCCGAGCCCGGGGAGATCCACGATAAGGAACGTATGGTTTACGTGGTAGAAATTCACCTGCTGCGTCTTCCCCGGCCGAGCCGAGACCCCCGCCAGCCGGTGCTCCGTGCGCTGGACCAGGCAGTTGATCAAGCTTGATTTCCCCACGTTCGAGCGCCCCGAGAACGCGACCTGGGGAAGCGTGAGAGGCGCCCGCCCCCCCGCCTCGACGAGGGATCCCACGAACTCGACCGTGCGGATCTTCACCCGCGGATCGTCACGCGGGGAGCGGAGCGCCGGCGCCACCCGCATAGCTCCCCGCGGAACCACCCTCGGTGGCGCGCCGCGCGGCGAAGCCCGCCGGCGAGGCGAGGAGGGCGGCGTCGAGCACCTCGTCCATCGTCCGCACGCAAACGAACTCGATCCCACCCTTCACCTCCTCGGGCAGGAGTTCCAGGTCCGCGGCGTTCTCGGCGGGAAGGATGACTCGCCGCATTCCGCCCCGCTGGGCGGCCACGGCCTTCTCCCGGACCCCGCCCACCGGGAGCACCCGTCCCCGCAGCGTGATCTCTCCCGTCATCGCGGCATCCGGCCGGGTGGGGATGCCGGTGAGGGCCGAGATCAGGGCGATCGCCATGGTGACCCCCGCGGACGGGCCATCCTTTGGCGTCGCACCCTCGGGAATGTGTATGTGGATGTCGACGCTGCGATGGAACTCCCGGTCGAGGCCCAGCCACGCGGCGCGCGACCGTGCGTAGGTGACGGCGGCAAATGCAGACTCCCGCATCACGCTGCCCATGGTCCCCGTGAGCTGGAGCCGACCGCGCCCCGTCACCACGGCCACCTCCACGTCCAGCACCTCGCCTCCCGAGGCTGTCCAGGCGAGCGCGTTCGCGATCCCTACCCGGTCCTCCTCGGTGGGCCGCGCGCTCCGCGGGTAGAGCGGCGGGCCCAGCAGCTCCCGGAGGTCGCCCGGTCCCACCACCAGCGCTGCGTCCGCCGGGACCGCGCCCCCGGCCACACGCCGTGCCAGCTTGCGAGCGACGCGGGAGACGCGACGCTCGAGCTCTCGGACCCCGGCCTCCTTCGTGTACTCCGTGATCACCGCCTGGACGGTCTCGTCTTCCAGGACCACGGCGCGGCCCGCCAGCCCGTGCCGCTGGAGCTGCCGCGGCCACAGGAACCGCGAGGCGATGACCCGCTTCTCCGTCTCCAGGTAGCCCGGCAGCCGGATTACCTCCATCCGGTCTCGCAGTGCCGCCGGGATGCCCCCCAGCGTGTTCGCCGTGGTGATGAAGAGGACGTCCGAAAGATCGAACTCCAGCTCCAGGTAGTGGTCCTGGAACGCACGGTTCTGCTCCGGGTCCAGGACCTCCAGCAGCGCGGCCGCAGGATCGCCGTGGACGTCGCGCGCCATCTTGTCGACCTCGTCCAGCAGGAAGACGGGGTTGCGAGAGCCGCTCCGTCGCATCCCCTGGATCACTCGCCCGGGCAGCGCCCCCACGTACGTGCGCCGGTGGCCCCGGATCTCCGCCTCGTCGCGCACGCCGCCCAGACTCATGCGCACGAACGCGCGGCCCAGGGTGCCAGCGATGCTTCGCCCGAGCGATGTCTTCCCCACCCCCGGGGGCCCCACCAGACAGAGGATCGGGCCCTGAAGCTGGCCGACGAGGGAAAGCACGGCAATGTAGTCCAGGATCCGCTCCTTCACCTCCATCAACCCGTAGTGGTCCTGCTCCAGGATCTCGGCCGCGCGCCGAACGTTCAGGTTGTCCTCGGTTCGCGGCTCCCATGGGAGGGCGAGGATCCAGTCCAGGTAGGTTCGAATGACGGACGCTTCCGGGGTCAGAGGGCCCAGCCGCTTCAACCTCTTGAGCTCGCGCACCGCCCGCTCCCGGGCCGGCGGCGGTAGCCGTGCGGACGTCACGGCCTGCTCCAGTTCCGCCCACTCCTCCTCCTCGCCCGGCTCCCGGTGAATCCCCTTGAGCTGGTCCGGGAGATAGATCTGCCGCGGATCCCGATGGGCCTGCTCCCGCACCTCCTCCTCGATGCGCTCCTCGATCCGCAGGACCTCGATCTCCCGGGCCAGCACGTCACGCAGCCGGCCGAAAAGCTCGCCGGTGCTGTGAGCCTCCAGGATCGCCTGCTTGGCCGGCACCGCGACGAGGAGGTGCCCGGCCATGAGGTGGCCGAGACGCACGTGGTCACCGATCCCCGAGAGCGTGCCGCTGAGCTCGTCCGGCATGCGGCGGTCGAGCCGCACGTACTCCTCGTACATGCGCTGGACGCGGCGCACGAGTGCCTCCACCTCCACGTCCGTCTCCCCCGCGGCCTCCACCTCCCGCCGGACATACGGCCCGACGACGGCGCGGAACGCCGACTTTGACGCCAGGAACCGCCTGACCCGGGCACGACCCAGCCCCTCCACCACGATCCGCGCTGTGCCGTCGGGGAGGTGGGAGACCTGGAGCAGCCTCGTGACCGTGCCCACCCGGTAGAGCTCGCTGTGCTGCGGATCCTCCACCTCCGCAGACCGCTGCGCCAGGAGCAAGAGCAGATGATCCTCCTCCGCGGCCGTATGGAGCGCCGCGAGCGAGCGAGGGCGGCCGATGAGCAACGGAAGGACCATGTAGGGGAAGAAGACGAGGTCCCGAAGCGCGATGACCGGAAGCCGCTCCCGAACCTGCACGGTGTCATCGGCCCGGATCAGCGTCCACATCACCGACTGCACTTGTTGAGCGACCTGGGTGGCCTGGGTGCCCCGCCACGAAAAACGCCACGGTGCTTCCGGCGATGACACTCCCTCGACCGTGCACGCGCAGCGGCCGTGATCCCGGATCGGGCGGCACGCGCTCGCCCGCTCACCCGCTCAGCCACTGACCCGCTCGACCTACGCCTCCTTCTTCTTCGCGCTGGGGTGCAGGACCAGGAGGGGGGATACGTTGTCCGCCACGCATTCCTTCGTGATGACCACCTCCCGCACGTCCTTGCGGGACGGGATGTCGAACATGACGTCGCACATGAGCTCCTCGATCACCGCCCGCAGGCCGCGCGCTCCCGTGCCGCGGGCCAGCGCCTTGCTGGCGATCGCCTGTACGGCTTCCGGCTCGAACGTGAGCCCCACACCCTCCAGCTCGAACATCTTCTTATACTGCTTGATGAGCGCGTTCTTCGGCTGCTGGAGGATTCGCATCAACGCCTCCTCGTCCAGGCACTCCAGCGGGACGATCACCGGCAGTCGACCCACCAGCTCCGGGATCAGCCCGAACTTCTGGAGATCATCCGGCTCCACGTCCTTCAGCGACTCGAACCCCCGCGGCCGGCCACCGTCCCCGTCGGATGTCGAGCCGAACCCGATCTGCCGCCGGCCGGTGCGCGCCTCCACGATCTTCTCCAACCCCTCGAACGCGCCGCCGCAGAGGAAGAGGATGTTCCGAGTGTTGATCTGGATGTACTCCTGCTGCGGATGCTTGCGACCGCCCTGCGGCGGCACGTTCGCGGTCGTGCCCTCCAGGATCTTGAGCAACGCCTGCTGTACCCCCTCACCCGAGACGTCCCGCGTGATGGACGGGTTCTCCGACTTGCGCGCGATCTTGTCGATCTCGTCGATGTACACGATCCCGCGCTCGCACTCCGCGATGTTGAAGTCGCCGGCCTGGAGCAGCCGCACCAGGATGTTCTCGACGTCCTCGCCCACGTACCCCGCTTCGGTCAGCGTGGTGGCGTCGGCGATGGTGAACGGCACGTCCAGCATCCGCGCCAGCGTCTGGGCCAGCAG
>JACQVF010000114.1 GCA_016209885.1 Gemmatimonadota bacterium
CCGCCGGCTCGTGCGCCGAGGCACGGTTCGTTCAAGGAGATCGTGAACTCGATCCTTCGCCGTGGGCTGTCGCTACAGGAAGGCGGACGTAACCAACGCGACAAATTTCGCGTACGCACGTTCCGAAGCGCGTTCCGCCCGGGCGTGGACCTCGTTCGGTTGAACGCTTTGAGCGACGACCTCGACGTCCGGCGCGCCACGGGCGAGCGCCCGCCGCCTCAGGTCCCGTAAGACAGCTCGCAGATCCCGTAGCCGCGATCGCCCTCGCAGGTCACCTCGACGACCTGGTCCTGAAGTCCCATGGACGCGGGATTCAGCCGCGAATCGTGCGGTTCCCAGCGCTCGCCCGTCACCTTCAGAGGACCCTGCCTCATGCCGTGGATCACTCCGTCCTTGCCGCCGTAATTGCCCCCGCGCAGATGGACGGTCGGAGGGAGCCGTCGCATGCGGACCGGCAGCACCTTTCCCGATTCGAGATGGACGTCCACCTCGAGGCCCTGGAAGTGCTCGTTCGGGCCGAAGTCGAAGCGACGGACGATGCGTGCGACTTTCTCCTGGGCCCCGCCTTTCGCGTCACTCCAGCGCACCAGTCCCTCGAAAAACCGTGGGGTCTCGTCCTGCTCCTGCGTCTGGAAGTACCAGAGGTAGAAGGATTGCAACTGCACGCAGACCCAGTTGTGTCGCGTGCCCCAGTTCGCCTCCTTGAACCACTCGCTCATGTCCGCGACCACGGCGATGCCGGGGCGCACGCCCCAGGAGCGGTCGCGCACGGCGTAGTGACGATCCGGCGTGAGCGGGATTCGCCGGCCGTCCATCGCGAGCCAGCCATCGACCCGACCCACGTGCCCGAAGTGGGACCAGTCCCATACCCGGCGTCCGTTGACGACGGAGACCAGGCGCGCCGGCTCCATCGCCTTGAAGTTCGCGACGTAATTCAGCTCGGCGCTCACCCCGTAGTCGTTTTCGTCGACCCGGAACCGCCAGCGCTTCATGGGCTCGACGACCGACGCATGCAGCGGCCCGACGTCCATCACGTCACGGTCGCCGCCCACGAGCTCCCGCGAGGCCCGGACGTTGACCTGCACCTCGGGCGTGACGATGCAGGCGAAGCCGTCGGATACCCCCATGTTGGGATAGACGCCGATCCCCTGCGACATGGCCAGCGAACCGTCCACCGCCTGCATGCTGAAGTAGAAGCGGTCGAACCACCGGGGATCGGGCTCGACCACGTTGTCCAGCGTGCCGTAGTTCTGGTGAATCATCAGGTCGTCGAGTCGTGGCATCGAATCTCCTCCGTCACGTGAGATCCTGGAGCAACCCGCGAAGGTCGTCCAGCATGATCGTGCCGAGACCGACGAGCCAGGCGAGCATCACGTCCTGATGTCCCTTGCCGCCGCGCGGCACACGGTAGCTGCTGGCGAGCACGATCACGACGTTCTTGTAGGCGTTGAAGACGCGGTAGAAGTCCAGCTTCCGTCGATCCACCGATAAGCCGGAAGCTGCCTGGTACGAGTCCAGAAACTGGTTCTCCGGCATGAGGCCGTTTGCCAGAAACGTCGGCCCATCCTCGGCAAGGTGGCCCCACGAAGGCTTCAACGTCCAGGCGAGATCCTCGTGTCGATCACCGAGATGGCCGAGCTCCCAATCCAGGATGGCCGTGATGCGATGATCGTCCTCGGTGTAAAGAAAATTCCCGGTGCGGTAGTCGCCGTGCACGACGGTGATCCGGTCGGCCGGCGGGAGATGCGCCCGCAACCAGGAGGCGGCGAGCCGCATCAAGGGGACATCCTCGTTGCAGTCCTCTTCCCAGACCCGCTCCCACCAGTTGAGTTGCCACTCCGGCGCCTGGGTGCCCGGCTGGGGAACGTCGAACGCCGAGAGGTCGGCGCCGTGCCAGTCGAAGACGTGAATCGCGGCAAGATGCTGCACGAACCGCCGGCCGAGGATCGGGCGCGCGACGGGATCGAATCTGATGCCGACGCCTGATGGCCCGCTGGAACCCGTCGACGGCTTGGTCCCGCCTCGAACGAACCCGGAGATCATCGCCGGATACGGGAGAAATCGCCCCTCCGCATCGAGCCAGAACACCGGCGGTGCCGGAACCACCCCCTGGAATGCCTTGAGCAGCTGGAATTCACGGCGCCGGCTGGTCTCGACGATGGATTCCGACGGCTCCATGCGCAAGACCATCGGCGTGGTCGCCCGACCCGCGCCCGGCTGGGTCCAGCGCAGTGTGAACTCCACCTGCACCTTGGAGGCTCCCCCCGTTTGCCACCTGGGATCGAGGATCTCGAACGGGTCCTCGAGCTGCGACCGAAGCAGCGCCTCGATGCCCTGGCACAGAGTCTCCAGACCGACCGGAGAGTACTCGGGCCCGGCCCTTCGCTCGAGCTTGCGCGTCAGCACCCGGTCGATCTCCCGCTCGCACGGAAAGCGTCGCCGGAGGTTCTCGATCCATCGACGGGACGGTCGACTCTTGTCGATCGCGCGCGTCCCTGCCTTTCTCGCACCCGCCCCGATCAGGGCCTCGATGGCGGGAATGGCCTCGGGATCCTGCTCCCAGCCCTGGCCGATCAGCCACGAGCGTTCTCGCAGCGACTGTTCCCTGGCGTGGCCGAGCGCCGTCGCGCTGACGTGCCGCAGCTTCGCCTCATCCGCTGCAGCGTACATCGCGGTGATCAGCGCGCCGATCCTCTCTCGTAGGTCGAAGTTGGCCGATTCGAGCTCGCTCGGCTCGGCTCGGGCGCGATCGAGCACGTCGGCGCCGGCGTCGATGCTGGCCGCCAGCGCATGCCGCGCTTCCTCGGTGCCGGCGACGTCCTCGGCCTGGCTGTGCAGCGTGTGGGCCAAAGAGAGAAAGCGCGATAACTCGTCCCGGTCGTAGCGATAGGTGAGTGGCTGGCGCTCGGCCAACAGGTTGAGCATGCCGACCACCAGGCGAGCCTGTTCTTGGGCGATCTTGTTGTTCGGGTCGATCGCGGGGAGCACCACGTCCACCATCGCCTTGATGGTTGTCTGGATCTGTAATGCCGGCTTGAGATCCATCTCCGCGGTTCCTTTCGTCGCGGTCCAGTCCTCTCGCACCTGGTCGCCGACGAGCCGCGGGCCCGCTCCTCGACGGACGCGCTCGGGTACGAGCCCCCCGATACCATCACGTCCGCCACGCGGAGCACCAGCCCCGCATCGGCGCCGACACCTCCGGCGAGGATCGACCATGACCGGTGCCGAGCCCGCCACGGCGACGATCACCAGCGAGCCGGACCCGAAGCGTGGAGTCCGGTTCCTGAAATCGCCCCTTGCCGCAC
>JACQVF010000111.1 GCA_016209885.1 Gemmatimonadota bacterium
GGACCAGAAGGTCGTGACGCAGGACGATCTCGGCGATAGCCTCGGCTTCTTCTCGCGTCAGCACGCTGCCGCACGGATTGTGCGGCGAGTTGAGGATGATCAGCTTCGTGCGCTCGCTGACCAGGGAGGCCAGCTCTTCGGGGTCCAGCCGGAACTGATTCTGCTCGCGCAGCGGAATGGGAACCGGCCTGGCGCCACAGAACGTCGCGATCGAGGCGTACATGGGAAAGCCCGGATCCGGGCAGACGACTTCGTCGCCCTCCTCGCAGGTGGCCAGCATCAGATACCACATGATCGGCTTGGCCCCGGGCGTGATGATCACCCGATCGGCCGTGGTGGACAGACGGTGCCATCGCGCGAGGAACTCGGCCACCGCCTCGCGGAGCGCGGCGATGCCGGGCGGGGGGACGTAGTGCGTATGGCCGTCCCGCAACGCCTTCGCGGCCGCCTCTTTGATATGCGCCGGAGTGTCGAAGTCGGGCTCACCCAGCTCCAGGTGGATGATGCGCCGTCCCTGGGCCTCCAGGGCGCGCGCCTGGGCGAAAACCTCGAAGGCGGACTCCGTGCCCAGGCATCCCATGCGCCGTGCTAGTCTCATGCACTGCTCCTTGTCAGGTAGAAACACAACCTACCTGCTCGGCGCGAGCGCGGGCAACCACGCGGAGCGGCGCCCGTGCTCGGCAATTCGACGGTGGTGATAGAGGCGGTGCACGATGCGGACCCGTGCTGCATGACGGATAGGGCGGGTGGCGGCACAACGGCTACGCCTCAGTCGGGCGCCTTGCCAGCGGGGGTGGCTCGGCGTCCTCGGTGCGTGGCCGTATTTGTGAACTCGGCCACTTAGCTTCTCGCAAAATACGAAATCAAGATCATTGTAGATTGCAAAAACCCCTGCTAGGTTTTGCAATATGGGTACGTTTTCTGGACGCGGGGTAGACGCCGGGAAGCGCCGGCGGAGGCGGCGCGCATGAAAGACGGCTCGCGAGATGGGGAGGCGCCGCGGGCGGTAGGCCTGGGCCGTCAGCGGCTGCTGCGCTGGTTGTATCTGGGCCGCGTCACGCTGGTGACCGGGATCTTCGCCGGGGCGTTGCTGGCGTGGGCGGGAGCGGGTCCTGCGCGCACGCTGATCGCCACGGTGATGTTCATTCTGGCGGCGGGGGTGACGGCGTGGTCTTTCTGGTACACGCACTGGATGGGTCGCGAGCCGGGCGAGAACTTCCTGTATGCGCAGGTGGTGTTCGACGCGCTCGTGGTTACGGGGGTGGTGCATATCACGGGGGGTGGCGAGAGCGATTTCGCGCCGCTGTACATCCTGGTGATCAGCGCGGGTGCGCTGCTCCTGCCGCTGCGGGGCGGGGTGCTGGTGGGAGGCCTCGCGAGCATTCTGTTCTTCGCGGATGCGGTCTGGGGTCATGCGGCGACGCTGTCGGCGACCGTATTCCTGCAGATCGGGCTGTTTGCGCTGGTGGCGGTGGCGACGGGGTATCTGGGCGACCGACTGCGGCGCGCGGGGATCGCGTTGGGGGCGGTGGAGTCGGAGCTTCGTCGGCTCCGGCTGGACACGGGGGACATTTTGCGGAATATCGCCACGGGCGTGATCACGGTGGATGGAGCCGGTCGCCTCGCCTACATGAATCCTGCGGCGGAGCATCTGCTGGGGGTGTCGTACTCGCAGTGGACGGGCGCCTCGGTGCTGGAGGTGTTGGAACAGGCGTCGCCGGGGCTTGGGAGCGCGATTCGGCACACGCTGGCGGAGCGCCGTCCGGTCATGCGCCGCAAGACGCTGGCACGCCGGTTGGGTCAGGAGCTGATCCTGGGGGTGAGCACGACGGTGCTCGACCGTGAGGACGGCGCGCCTCCGTCGGTGACCGTGATCTTCCAGGACATTACGGATACGGAGCGGCTCGAGGCGCTACATCGGCGGGCGGAGCGTCTGGAGGCGGTGGCGGAGCTGTCCGCGTCGCTGGCCCACGAGATCAAGAATCCGCTGGCTTCGATCCGCAGCGCGGTCGACCAGTTGACGACGAGCCGGTCGCTGGACCGGGACGACCAGGGTGCGCTCCAGCGTCTCGTGCTCGGGGAATCGGATCGTCTGAGCCGCCTCCTCTCGGAGTTCATCGAGTTTGCGCGCGTGCGCCCGGCGGCACAGGAGGAGGTGGACCTGCGGGACGTGGTCCGGGATGCCCTCGGGGTCGTGCGCCAGCATCCGGATGCCGCAGCTGGCGTACGCCTGACCGTTTCGCTGGGGGCCCGCCGCATTCCGGTGCGCGGCGATGCGGACCTGCTGCACCGGGCGGTGTTCAACCTGGTGCTGAATGCCGTGCAGTTTGCGGGCGAAAAGGGCGAGGTGGACGTGACGCTGGAGCGGATCCATCCCTCAGCGCTGCCTTCGGGGATCGAGCTCAGGGATCCCGTGCGGCTGCGGGTGCGGGACACGGGCCCGGGGATCGATCCGGCCGCCGTCCCGCGGATTTTCGATCCCTTCTACACGACGCGACCGGGAGGGAGCGGGCTCGGGCTCGCGGTGGTCCACCGAGCCGTGGAAGCCCATGAGGGCGCGGTGATCGTGGACCCGGGACCGGGGCGCGGCGCGGAGTTCACCATCTTCCTTTCTTCCACCACGGATTCGCACGGGTAGCCAGGTGAACGCGAGGGCGAAGGTCCTGATCGTGGATGACGAGAGCGGTATCCTCGAGACGCTCCGCATCCTGTTCAAAAACGAGGGCTACGAGGTGCAGTGCGCGGCCGGGGGCCGGGAAGCCCTGGAGAGGCTGGATGGCGTGCGGCCCGACCTCGTGGTCACCGACATTCGTATGCCGGGCGTTTCCGGTCTCGACCTGCTGGCGCGTGCGCGGGAGATCGACCCGGAGATCGCGGTGATCCTCATGACCGCACAGGCTTCGCTCCAGTCCGCCGTGCGCGCCGTGAACGAAGGGGCGTACTACTACCTTCAGAAGCCGTTCTCGAACGACGAACTGCTGGCGATCTGCCGGCGGGCGGCGGAGGCGAGGCAGCTCAGGGTGGAGAACCGGGCGCTCAAGAAGGAGATCCAGCGTCGCGAGCGCTCCGGCGAGGGGCAGCCGGTGGGGAAGAACCGCGCCTTCTCCGAGGTCGTCAGGCTCGCGGAGACGGTGGCGCCGACGGACTCGACGGTTCTCATCAGCGGCGAGAGCGGGACGGGGAAGGAGGTGCTCGCGCGCCACGTCCACGCGCTTTCCGAGCGTGCCGACGGCCCCTTCTTCTCCATCAACTGCGGGGCGCTTCCGGAGACGCTCCTGGAGTCCGAGCTCTTCGGCCACGTGAGGGGCTCGTTCACGGGCGCGGTGCGGGACAAGGACGGCCTGCTCGTGGCGGCGTCCGGCGGCACGCTCTTCCTGGACGAGATCGCCGAGATGTCGCCGTCCACGCAGGTGAAGCTCCTGCGTGCGCTCCAGGAGCGGGAGGTCATCCCGGTGGGCGCCACGGAGCCGGTGAAGATCGACGTCCGCGTCGTCGCGGCCACGAACCGCGATCTGGACGAGGAGATGCGCCGCGGCACGTTCCGCAGCGATCTGTACTATCGGCTGAACGTCATCGCCCTGCACCTGCCGCCGCTGAGGGAGCGCCGGGAGGACATCCCGCTTCTGGCCGAGCATTTCCTTCGCAAGCTTGCGGAGAGCCGCGGGAACGGGGCGCCCGAGCGGCTCACGCAGGAGACGCTCGCGGCCTTCCTGAAGTACGACTGGCCGGGCAACGTGCGGGAGCTGGAGAACGCGCTCGAGCGCGCGGCGATCCTCACGCGAGGCGATGCGATCGAGGAGAGCGCGCTGCCGGAGCGGGTCCGCGAGGCGCCGCCGCCGCAGTTGGTGAGCGATGGGCTGCCGCCAAACCCCACCATGGAGGTCATCGAGCGGGCCTATATCCACTGGGTGCTGCACGCGGAGGGCGGGAACAAGACGCGGACGGCCGAGGTGCTGGGTATCGATCCCTCGACGCTGTATCGCAAGCTGCATCGCTACGGGCTCGTGGAGTCGTGAGGGATCGGGGACTCGCGATTCGCGATTCGCGATTAGTTACGAATGGCGAATGGCGAATCGCCGTTCGCTGATGTCTGCTCAGGAAACGCGCAAGTCATGACCTGGACGCGGAACACCGGTGCACTCCGGGCAGGCCAGCTCCGGTTCGACAGCGTGCGCCTGTCCGTGATCGTGCCCATCTTCAACGAGCGGACGACCGTCGGGCGGCTGCTTCACCGTCTGCGCGAGGTGCCGCTCAGCCTGGAGGTCATCGCCGTGGACGATGGGTCCACGGACGGCACGCGCGAGCTCCTGCCGCGGCTGCGCGACGAGGGGCTGGTCGATGTGCTCGTGCTGCACGAGGTCAACCGCGGGAAGGGCGCGGCGCTGCGCTCCGGGATTGCGTACGCCATGGGCGATGTCATCGTGGTTCAGGATGCGGACCTGGAGTACGAGCCCCACGAGTTTCCGCGGCTCCTGGAGCCGATCCTCGCCGGTCAGGCCGATGCGGTCTACGGCTCCCGATTCCTGGGCGGCCCGCACCGCGTCCTATTCTTCTGGCACATGGTCGGCAACAAGGTCCTCACGCTGCTCTCCAACATGCTCACGGACCTGAACCTCACGGACATGGAGACGTGCTACAAGATGGTGCGGGCGGACCTGCTCAAGTCGCTGCCCCTCACCTCACACCGCTTCGGGTTCGAGCCTGAGGTGACCGCGCGGCTGGCGCAGGCGCGGGCGCGCATCTACGAAGTGCCCATCAGCTACCACGGGCGCTCGTACGCGGAGGGCAAGAAGATCAACTGGAAGGATGGCGTGGCCGCACTGTGGCACATCCTGCGCTTCAACTTCCTTCCGCCGAAGGCGAAGCCGTGGACGCTGACGGAGCTCGTGCCCGGAGCGGTCTTGAAGACGGAGACGCAGAAGACGCAGAAGGCGCGGAAGGCCAGCGCGGCGGAAGCGCCGGAGGAGCGCCCGGCCGGGACGGCCGCGCGGGAGGCTGGCCGCGGGGCACCCGCCGCGGGGGGAGGCGACTCGCCGTGAGCGCGACAACCGAGCCGGCGGGTCCCGGTGCCGGCGCGGACGTGCTCGGGCGCGGCCCCGTGGCCGCGTTCCCGGAAGCGGCGGCAGCGAGCTCCCTCACCGAGCTCGCCCGCTTGCCCACTCGCCCGCTCGTGGCGCCAGACCCGGATCAGGCGCCCCCGGCCGGCGACGTGGAGGTCTCCGTCGTGATCCCGTGCCGGAACGAGGCCGCCGCCATCGGCGGGTGCGTCCGCGAGGCGCGGGCCGCTCTCGAGCGCTGCGGTTACCCGGGCGAGGTGGTGGTGTGCGACAACGGCTCGACGGACGGCTCGCCGGAGCGCGCGTGCCGGGAGGGCGCGCGCGTCGTGCACCAGCCGATCCGCGGGTACGGGGCCGCCTGCCTCCGTGGCCTCGAGGCGGCACAGGGCCGCTATCTTGTTCTGGCCGACGGCGACGGGACCTATGACCTCTCGGTGATCAACCGCTTCGTGGAGCCGCTGCGGGCCGGTTACGACGTGGTGCTTGGCACTCGCCGGAACGGGCGCATCCTGGCGGACGCCATGCGCGCGGCGCACCGCCATCTCCTCGAACCGATCCAGACCTGGCTGTCGCGCCGGTTCTTCCGATTCCGCGTCTCGGACGTGCGCTGTGGTGTGCGCTCGATCCGGCGCGAGGCGCTCTCCCGGCTCCGGCTGGGCGCCACCGGGATGGAGTTCGCCTCCGAGTTCCTCGTGGAGGTGGCGCGGGAAAGGCTCAAGACCGTGGAGGTGCCGGTGAGCTTCCGGCCGCGGCGCTCGGGTGAGCCGCGACGCAGTGTGGGCGACGGCTGGCGCGTCGCGCGCCACCTCCTGCTCCTCAGCCCGACCCGTCTGTTCCTCGGTCCGGGCCTCCTCTTGCTGATCCTGGGGCTCGCGCTCGAGTTCGCGTTGCTGCCGGGCCCGATCCGGCTGCCCGCCTTCAACGTGGACTACCACTTCATGTTCGTGGGCGGCGCCCTCGCGATCCTCGGCATGCAGCTCGTCCTGCTGGGGATCTACGCGAAGACGTACGCGCTGGTGCACGATCCGGAGTTCGCCGACCCGTGGATCCGCCGCTTCCACCTCCGCTACACGCTGGAGCGCGGGGTCGCGCTGGGCGGGCTCCTGTTCGGAGCCGGCTTCATCATCGACGTGGGGATCCTGGCGCATTGGGCAGTGCGCGGGTTCGGTGTGCTGTTTGCCGTGCGGCCCGCCGTGCTCGCCCTCACCTTCATGGTCCTGGGCGCGGAGATCGTCTTCGCCGCCTTCTTCCTCAGCCTGCTCCGGGCCCCCGCGTTCGGCCGCGTCTAGCGGGTCGCTATGGCGCCCGCGGCGCCCATCTCCGTGGTCATCCCGACGAAGGACGCTGGCCCGGGGTTCGCCTACCTGCTCCGCCACCTCGCGCTCCTACGCGACCGCTGCGGCCTCGACCTCCTCGACGTCCTCGTCATCGACTCGGGCTCCACCGACGGGACGGCCGACGAGGCCGAGCACCACGGCTTCCGGGTCCACCGCATCGCACCCGAAGAGTTCGGCCATGGCCGCACCCGCAACCTGGGCGTGCGGCTGGCGCACGGCGACATCGTCTGCTTCCTCACGCAGGACGTGCTGCCGTGCACACCCGATTGGCCGCTCCGCTTCGCCCACGCGCTCGAGGACCCGCAGGCCGCCGGCGTCTACGGTCGCCAGATCCCCCGCGACGCCTCGACCATGGAGATGTTCTTCGTGGCGCTCAACTACCCTCGGGAGCCACTACGCTTCCGTCCCCGCCCCCCGCCCGCCCGGCACCACCCGCGGCCCGGCCGCGTGCTCTTCTCCAACGCGTTCAGCGCGGTGCGCCGTGACGTCGCGCTTCGCATCCCTTTCGTGGACCACGTTCCCGTGAGCGAAGATCAGGTCTGGGCTCACCAGGTGCTCGCCGCCGGACACAGCATCCTGTACGAACCCGCGGCGGAGGCGCTGCACGCCCACGCTTACTCGCTGCGCGGGCTCTTCCGCCGGACGTACCGGGTGGGCCGGGCGCTCCAGGTCATGGGGCTCGGCGGTGGCGCGTCGCTCCCTGAGTCGGCCCGTTTCCTCGCCGCGGAACTCGGGTACTTCTTCCGGCAGGGCCATACCCACCGCCTCCCGCAGCTCCTCGCCTACGAGTTCATGCGCTGGGCGGGGTTCCAGGCGGGGAGGCTGAGCGGGAGGCGCCCGAGGGGAACGCAACGGACAGCCTGACGCGAACGGACGCGGCCTTCTCGAGAGCCCGAGGGCAGCCCGCGAGCGCATTCGGCGGCCTGGAACATGCACGAGATCGATGTGGAACTCGGCTCCCCGACCGTCCTTCCACGGGACCCCAGGGGAACCCGGCGGCGTGGGTCTTCTTCTCGTGTTCGACGCGGACCCCCAACGCACGACTCCGCAGCCCGTGACGAGCTGCGTCGCGCGCCGGCGGCGCCTGAGGGCCGCCGCTGGAGTCGCCGCAGACGACGCCGAGTAGCGCGGCGCCTAGGGCCGAAACCAGCCTCAGCCGCGCGGGAGTCTACTGCCTCGCGACCTGCCCTCGGATCTCGCCTCCAGGGTTGGCGGACGTGTGCACGTTGACGTAGGCATTCCCGCTCCGCATCAACACCAGCACCGAATCGAACGAAATCCCCGACACCGACGTCACCGTGCCCGTCACGAGGACCCCGGTAACCGTACCGGTTGCGCATGCCGGCGCGCTGCCGGCACCACAGAGGTTCACACGGACGCCCGTATTGACCCCCGCGGGCGCCGGGCCGTGAATATGAGACGCCGTCACGCCCGTGATGCTCGCGACATCGATCCTATACAGGAGGGTTGGTCCGACGAGGGAGAGCCTTGCGGTGCCGGTTGCGCTGGTCGTCACAGCCGGCACCTCATTCGCACCGCTGAGCGTGGCGTTGAAGTTCTCGAACGTCGCCGCCGGTCCCGTCGGTCCCGCCGGTCCCGCCGGTCCTGCCGGTCCTTGCACCCCTGCCGGCCCGACATCGCCCTCGCAGCCAGCGGCGAGGAAGCCCACGGCAGCGACCAGCGTAGCGGATCTCACGAAAGTGCGCTTCATAAGAGCTCCTCGGGTGAGGGACAACCAGCGTGTATTCTCTATTACTATCTCTATTACCACGGGACACGCCAGCCGTCAAGCCGGCCGTCAGGCAAATCCGGCTCGCGTCACCGGGAACGCACTCCTGGTGTTGAACTGATCCTCCACGCGTGGCTTCGGTAGCTCACCGGCAAGGGATCAGCTTCGCGGTCGCGAACGTCACGGGATTCCCGGCCAGGCTCCTGGAAGGAGGGCGTCGGCCACCTTCCAGAAGAAGGCGGTCGAGGCCCCGCGTACAAGCTCCGTGAGCCGAAGCGCCATGTGGCCGAGGAGGAGAAGGGGTGGACCGCTCCCGCGCCCCGCAGCCGCGGAAAGGTCGCGCGATCGAACGCGCGCGGAATGTAAGGGCGATGGGGCCCCCGGTGTGAGCGGCCCCGCCCGTGCCTTCCCCGGCGCTCGAGGGCCCCGGCGATTGCCGGCGCTTTGGCGCTGCGGCCGACCGGCTCTCCCGCCCTCCGTCTGTCCCACCGCCAGGCACCATCGGCGCGCTCATCTTCAGTTCGGGACAGCGCCTTCGGAGCGGCCAACCGGGGGCCGGCCTCGGGACTGTGCGCGCTGTAGATCCCTTCGCACTGGACTCGCCGGTCGGGCACAGGCATTTTCCGACCACGCGTGGCTCGCCCGGGAAGGCGGCGGGTTGCCTCGCGTTGTTCAACGAATGGCCTCGAGCGGGGATGAATCTCGATGAGTGAGGGTCGCGGCGGCGCGCCGGACCGGGGGCTGCGGGTCAGCGTGGTCATTCCCACGTGGAATGGCGCGCCG
The DNA here is from genome assembly GCA_016209885.1 of Gemmatimonadota bacterium. Taxonomy (GTDB): domain Bacteria; phylum Gemmatimonadota; class Gemmatimonadetes; order Longimicrobiales; family Gaopeijiaceae; genus JACQVF01. The sequence continues at coordinate 8,907 of JACQVF010000111.1, forward strand.
ATGCTGACGCACGCCCTCGATTCCCTGGCGCGCCAGACGTGGAGCGACTTCGAGATCATCGTGGTGGACAACGGCTCCTCGGACGGCACCGCGGAGCTCGTGGCCCGGCAGTACCCGCACGTGGGTCTCGTGCACTTCCGGGAGAACCGGGGCTTCGCCGCGGCGGTGAACGCGGGGATCCGGGAGTCGCGTGGCGAGATCGTCGTCCTCATGAATAACGACACGGAGGCGGACGCGAGGTGGCTCGAGGCGCTCGCTAGAGCGCTGGAGGCGCACCCAGAGGTCGGCTCGTGCGCGTCGAAGGTCCTGGATTTCCACGATCGCGCCCGGATCGACTCGGCGGGCGACCGGCTCGGGCTCATCGCCTCGCAGATCGGGCACGGGGAGCGGGATGGACCGGCGTTTGCGTGCCCGCGCTATGTCCTCTCCGCGTGCGCCGGCGCGGCGGCGTACCGGCGCAGGATGCTCGCTACGCTGGGGCTCTTTGACGAGCGCTTCGAGTCGTACCTCGAAGACGTGGACCTGGGCGTCCGGGCGCAGCTCCGGGGCTACAGGTGCCTGTACGTCCCGGATGCGGTGATCTTTCACCGCGGCTCCGCCACGGCCCGGCGGATGCCGGAGCGGAAGTTCTACCTTCTGCTCCGGAACTCCCTGTTCCTGTTCTTCCAGTACATGCCGCCGCTGAGGCTCGCGGTTTTCGGCCCGCTGATGCTGGTGGCGCCTCTCTACGTGGCCGTGCGCGAGAGGGTCCCGCTGCGGGTGGGGGCTCGATCGCTGCGCGACTTCTTGCGGGATCTCCCCGCGGTGCTCGAGCGGCGCCGCGAGGCGGCGCGGAGCCGCCGGATCTCCGGCTCCGAGTTCCGGCGGCTCCTGGCGAGCCCTCTGGCTCGCCAACCGCGAAACGCCTTTCCCGAGCGCGTGAAGCCGGAAGGCGTGGGAGCGGTGCGCCCCTCGGAAGCCGGGCGATGAAGGCGATCTTCTCGCGCCGGAGGGAGAGCTTCGTACTGCTCGTTCTGGCCATTGGCGCCGTTCTCTTCCGGCTCCTCATGTTTCTGGGTCGCGGCGACTACGTGGCCTACGACGAAGGGTTCTACCTTCTCCTGGGCCGCAATCTGTGGGCCGGCGAGGGCTACACGCTCACGGGGCTGCGCCACGTTGCGCTCTCCCCCCTTTTCCCGGTTCTCGCGGGGGCCGTCGATCGGGTCGTGGGGCAGCCCGTATGGGCGGGCCGCATCGTGGCCGCGGTCACGGGCGGCCTCCTGATCCTCCCGTGCTGGAGCATCTTCCGCCGCCTGGGTGGCCGGCGCGCAGCGCTGTTGGGGTGCGGGCTGATCGCCGTGATGCCGTCGCTCGCACCCTTCGTCGTGCCGTACTGGATCCGTTGGGACCTCTGGGTGGGCGCTGAGCCGGTGCTCCACCTCTTCCTGTTTTCGGGGATCGCCCTCTCGCTCAGGGCGTTCACCTCCGGGCGGCTGCTGGACTGGCTGCTCGCGGGCACGGCCTTCGCCCTGGCCTACCTGGCGAGGCCTGAGGCGATCATTCCTGCAGTCCTCCTGGCCGCTACGGCTGGAGCGATCCTGCTGCGGCGCCGGAAGGTCGCGCAGGCGGGACGGCTGGCGAGCTTTGCCGTGACGTTCGCCGCCGTGGCCCTGCCCTACTGGCTCTATTTGCACGACGCGCTCGGGCGGTGGACGCTCACGGGGCGCGGGGTGCGCGTCGAGCTGCCGGCGGGCGCAGGCACGCAGGGCAGGCAGCCGGGCGATCCTTCCGTCATCATTGAGCGGATGCTCTGGGGCGATGACGAGACGCCGTACCTGCGGAACCTCTACTCGCTGGCACCTTCGGGGACCAGGCTCTTGAGCCCGTACTGGGGCGTAGCCCCTGCGGACGACGCGCAGGTGGAGAGGAAGCCCGAGGGCGGGGGGCGGGCGGAGGGCGCTCCGGGCACTGCGGGCCTGCAAGGCGGAGGGGTGATTGAAGGGCGCCCTGCGCTGCGACGCCTCGTGTTCTACGGTCGCGCCCTGGGCATCGGCGTCCCGTGGTTCCTGTGGCCGTTCATCGTGGCCGGCCTCGTGGCGCGGCGGCGCGCTCGCGACCCCCGGGAGCTCCTCTTCGCCGCACCGCTCGTCGCGGCCAGCGCGGCGGTGGCGGCGCTCATCGCCGTAGATCCGCGCACGCAGCTCTTCCTCGTGCCGATGCTGGCCTATTACGCCCAGCGCGGCCTGCGCCTCGCCGTGGTGGGGCTGGAGCGCAGCACCGAGCAGCCGCTGCTGCGCCGGGGCTTCCTCCGTGGCCTGGTCGGCGCGGTGGCCGTGGTCCTGCTCTTCGGCATGGACGCCCGGCGCCTCTATCTCAGCGTTACGGTGGGCTCCCCGCATCACATCGTCGGCGCGGAGAACCGGCAGGTCGGAGAGGCGCTGAGCGGATGGACGGAGCCCGGTCAGCCCGTCATGAGCTGGCACCCGGCCGTTGCCCTGTACGCGGACCGCGATTGGCGCGTGCTGCCGGCGGCATCGCTGCCGGAGATCGTCCGGTACGCCGCGCTCAACGGGATCCGGATGGCGGTGCTGTCCGTCTACTACCCGTCGCCGCTGCCTGAGCTGCCTGCCCACTACCTGGCCCTCGAGCTGCCCGATGAACCGGAGTACCGCACGCGCTGGCGCTTCCAGCCGGTGGGCGAGGCGGAGAACCTCGTGGTCGCGCGGCTGGAGCCCGCGCCGTGAGCGCACGCTCGTGTGCGGTCCTGGTCGCCGGCATCGCGTTGCTCGCGTACGCGAATTCGCTGGCCAACGGGTTCGCCTACGATGACCTCATCCTGATCCAGCTCAACGACGCCGTGCGTGGCGCCGACTGGGAGCGGCTCGCGGGAGGCCCGTACTGGCCGGAAGGGAGCGACGGCGTGGGCCTCTACCGGCCACTCCCGATGCTCAGCTATGCGCTGGACTGGCGGCTCTGGGGCGGACGACCCATCGCCTTCCATCTACTCAACCTGGCGCTCCATGCGGGGGTGAGCGTCCTGGTCTTCGCCCTCCTGCTGCGCTTCGCCGGCGTGGCCGCCGGTGCGGTGGGCGGGGTCCTCTTCGCGATTCACCCCGTGCACGTGGAGGCCGTCGCCAACGTCGTGGGACGGGCCGAGCTCCTGGCGGCGCTCTTCTACCTGACCGCCTGCCTGCTCTACCTCTGGACGCCGGACGCAGCGCGGCGCGCCGCCCGCTCTGCGCGGCTGCTCGCACTCGGCGGTCTCTACTTCGCGGCCCTGCTCTCAAAGGAGAGCGCCGTCACCCTCCCTGCCGCACTCGTGCTGCTGGACGCGGGTGCGCGCGCCCGCCGGGGCGGACCGTCCTTCCTGCGGCGGGTGGGGGACGAACTGCCGGCCTACGCGCTGCTCTGCGTGGCGTTCCTCGCGTACCTCGGCCTCCGTTACCTGGCGCTCGAGGGGCTCGTGGGCGACTCGCCGCATCCCGCGCTGCGGGAGCTGTCGACCCGAGAGAGGCTGCTCACGGCGCTGACCCTGTGGCCCGAGTACCTGCGTCTCCTTCTGGTCCCCATCCAACTGTCGTCCGACTACTCACCCGCGGTTCTGGGGCCGGCCCGCTCGCTCTCACCCGCCGTCGTGGCGGGTGCGCTGGTGATCGCTGGGCTCGGAGCGGCGGCCGTGGCCGCACGCCGGAGCGGGCCGCTCGTGGCGCTCGCCGCGGCGTGGTTCGGCGTAACCATCGTGCCCGTGTCCAACATCCTTGTACCCGTGGGCGTGCTCCTGGCCGAGCGCACGCTCTACCTCCCGTCCGTCGGGCTCGCGCTCGCGGCGGCGCAGGCGACCGCGGCGCTGAGGGCGGCGAACGCACGTACCCGGGCCATCGTCACCGCCGCTGCCGTGGTGCTCGCGGTTGGGTTCCTGGCCCGTACGGTCACCAGGAACCCGGTGTGGCACGATACGGACACGATGTATGATGCCCTCATCGAAGAGCATCCGGAGTCTTACAGGGCGCTGTGGGCCCTGGCCGGGAGTCTGGAGGTGCGGGGACGGCCGGAGCTGGCGTGGCGCGCGTTCCAGGAGGCGCTGGCCCTGGCCCCCAATGACTACGGGTTGCTGGCGGACGCGGGGCGATTCCTCGGTCGGCAGCTCCGCTGGGACGAGGCCGAAAGGCTGCTCCGGCGCGCCATCGCCGTTCGCCCGCAGATCCCGCGCGCCTACAGGATCCTGGGGCTCCAGTTCGTCCGTCGGAACCGACCGCGCGATGGGCTCTCCATTGCCCTCGACGGCCTCGGGCGCGCGCGCTGGACCGGAGAGCTGTGGACCGTGGTAGCGGCGGCCCACGCCGCCGCCGCCGACCTGCCCGCCGCGATTCGCGCACAGCGGACGGCATTGACCCTGGAGGCGGGGGACGCCGAGGAATGGCTGCGCCTGGCCGAGTATCTGGAGGCCACCGGCGACGCCGAGGGCGCCGGCCGCGCCAGGACGCGCGCGAGGGCGGTGGAGGCCTCACGGCACGCCAACGATACGCGCGCCAGCCGCACGTGAGCGCATCGCCGGTGATGCTGCTTCGCGGGCTCTTCCACGAGCGGCGGCCCGCGATCCTCGCCGTGGCCGCCCTCGCGGTCCTCGTATACGCGAACACCCTGGGCAACGCCTTCGCTTACGACGACACGGACATTGTCGTCGAGAGCACGAGGATCCACTCCCTTTCCACGCTTCCGGCGGCGCTGCTCGAGCCGTACTGGCCCGAGTTCGGCCGCGAGCTCGGGCTCTGGCGCCCGGTCACCACCGGCGTGCTGGGCCTCCAATGGGCGTTGTGGGGTGGTCAGCCCACCGGCTTCCACGTCGTCAACGTGCTCCTCCACGGCGCCGCCTCCGTGCTCGTGCTGCTCCTCCTCGCCGAGCTCATCCCGTTCGCCGGGGCTGTGGCCGGCGCCCTCCTGTTCGCGGTGCACCCGGTGCACGTGGAGGCGGTGGCGAACGTCGTGGGGATCGCCGAGCTCCTGGCCGCCGTCTTCTTCCTCGGCGCCTGCCTCCTGTTCGTGCGGCGGCGGGACCGGATGGACGCCGGCACCGTGGCGCTCGTGACCGGGCTCTACGCGGGCGCCTGCTTCACAAAAGAGAGCGCCATCACGCTCCCGGGCGTGCTCGTCCTCCTCGACGCCGCGTCGGGCGGGCTCGATCCGCGTGCTCTCGGCCGCTACCTCCGGCGCCGCCTGTCCCTCTTCGCCGCCCTCGCCCTCGTGGCTGGCGCGCTCCTCGCAGGCCGCGCGCTCGTCCTCGGCAGCCTCGCGCGCCCCTTCGCGCCCCTGGGCGCCGACGTGCTCGAGCAGATCAACCGCTTCTGGACCGTGGTCTCCGTCTGGCCCCACTACGTGCGTCTGCTCTTCTTTCCTGCTGACCTGTCGGCGGATTACGCGCCCCTCGTCATCCCCGTCGCCTACGGGCCGACCCTCGCCTTCGCCCTCGGGCTCTTCGAGGCCGCCGTCTTCCTCATTGTCGCCGCCGTGACCTGGCGCGCCACGCCCCGCGAGATCCCCCTGGGCTCCGCTCGCGCACTCGCCACGGGCATCCTCTGGTTCGTGATCACGGTCCTGCCCGTATCCAACCTCCTCTTCCTGTCCGGCGTGCTCCTGGCCGAACGGACCCTCTATGCTCCGTCCGTGGGCTTCTGCCTGGCGATCGGATGGCTCGGCGCACGGCTCGCAAAGCGCATGCCCGCCCCCGCCGTCGCGGCGCTCGCTGCGGCGCTCGCGGCCATGACGCTCCGCACCGTGACACGCAACCCCACCTGGTACGACACCGCCAGCGTGATGGAGACCCTCATCGAGGAGCACCCCGAATCCGGCCGCGCACAGTGGATCCTCGGCACCTACTACATGCAGACGGGCAAGGCCGAACAGGGGAAGGACGCGTACGCGAGGGCACTGAACATCCTGGGCTACCACTACCCGCTCCTCATCGACGTCGGCAGAGACCTCATCAACCTCGCACAGGACCAGGAGGCCGAACGGCTCCTGCGCCGAGCCTGGTACCTGTGGCCCGACCTCGCACGCGCCCCCTTCCTGCTCACCGTGCTCTACACCCGGCAGAAGCAATGGGCCGAGGCGAGGGAAACGGCTCTCGCCGCCGCTGCCAGCGACTCGACCGACGCCGTCACCCAGCACCTGCTGGCCAACATCTACGTCGCCATGGACAGCACGGAGCCGGCTGTCCTGGCCCGCAGCCGCGCGATCAGGAACGGCGAGGGCGAACACTGGCAGCAGTGGTACTGGCTGGCCGAGCTCCTCCTCAAGACCGGACGCCGCGACGACGCCGCCGCCGCACTGGATTCGGCGCGCGCACGCGCCACCACCGAAGAGGCCCAACGCGCCGTCGACGCCCTCGCCCGCACCGCCTCGCCGCGCCCCGACTCCCGGTGAGTTTTGCCAGAGCTTTTGCAGAATCCAAGAGCCGGCCGTCCGTTTTCCGGGTCGCTGGGTGGGTTTAGTTTCACCTCATCTCTTTACGAAATAATGGCTTAACTCGGATGACCCGGATCCTGGAACCCATCTTGCCCCAGAAGCGCCGTGGTCTGAGGTTCCGGTACGTTCACCCTACGGAAAGGAGTCACGGCATGAAGGACACCAAGGGCTTCACGCTGATCGAGCTGCTCATCGTGGTTGTGATCATCGGCATTCTGGCCGCGATCGCGATCCCCAAGTTCTCGGCCACGCGTGAGAAGGCGTACTACTCGACGCTGAAGTCGGATCTCAAGAACATGGCGACGCAGCAGGAGATCTACTACGCGGACGGGAACTACACCTACTCCACGAGCACCACGGCGCTGAACTTCTCGGCGTCGGACGGCGTGAACCTCGGGACGATCACGGCGTCGACGAGCGGCTGGTCGGTGACGGCCACGCACTCCGGTCTCGGCTCCGGGCACGGCTGCGCGATCTATTACGGCAGCGCGACGGCGCCCACGGTTCCGGGCGGCAGTGCCGTGGCGCAGGCGGGCGTCGTGGAGTGCGATGTGTAAGCAGCCAGCCTGATGTCAGGGCGGCTGCGCGCCCTCAGGAGCGTGGCCCGGGCGTGCACCGGGTCACGCTCCTTCTGTCTCTAGTCAGTGTTTCCCCAAGGCACCAGAGGAACCCATGGTACGCTCGGATCACGGCTTCACGCTGATCGAGATGCTGATCGTGATGGTGGTGGTCGGCATTCTGGCGGCCATCGCGATTCCAAAGCTGAACGTCACCCGCGAGCGTTCGTACCTGTCGGCGATGAAGTCGGACCTGAAGAACCTGGCAGCGCACCAGGAGATGTACTACGCGGACACGTATACGTACGGTTCCGATCTGAATGCAATCGAGATGCAGGCGAGCGACGGGGTCACCATCACGATCAACGAGGCGACCACGTCGGGCTGGGCCGCCACAGCCAGTCATCAAGGCATCGCCGGTGAGCAGTGCGGCATCTACTACGCGGATGCGAGCGCGGCGAACGGCTCACCGGCCACGGTCGCGGGGAGGGTGGCGTGCACGCGATGACGGCGTGCCCCGCCTCCGCCCTGCGCCGCTCCAGTGGCTGAACCGGCGAGCCGGCGAGTCGGTGGACAGGCTCCTGGATTCAGCCACCTTCCGTACCCCGGACTCACCTTCCCCGCGTCAGCGACTCCCGGAACGCGGGATGGCGGACCGAAACCGGCACACTCGACGACCGCGGCCCGCTGGATGAACTCCTGGCCCGCCGCCCTGACCCACTTACCTACCTGCTCGCCTGCTCGCCCGCTCTTCTCCATTGTCCGTCCCCTTCCGTCGGCTCATCTTACGCGGAGAGCGGGCCTTCGGCCGCCGGTCGTCGTCCCCGGGCCGCCCCTGCGCGGGAGCCCCTGATGCCATCGCGGACCACCATTCGGAAGGAGCTCCTCTTCTCCCTCGCGATTCTTTTCGTGGGGGCGGTGCTGTTCGCCATGGTCGGGCTCCTCGCGGTGCTTCCCGTGCTGGAGAGCCCGGGCGAGGCGATGGAGTACATTCTGGTGCTTCTGGTGGGCGATCTGGTGGTCCTGTTCTTTTTTGGCCGATCCCTGCTGGACCGTGCGGTGCTGCGGCCCATCGAAGTGATGGTCCGCGACACGGAGCGCATCGCGCAGGGCGAGTACACGCACCGAGTGGGTGCCATGGAGAGCGAGGAGTTCGGCCGTTTGGCCGCCGCGGTGAACGCCATGGCAGAGGGGCTCATCGCGAATCAGGAGCTCTTGGCGGAGAACATCCGTTCCCTGAACGAGACGAACCGCGAGCTCACGGAGGCGAGGGATCAGATCGTGCGCGCGGAGAAGCTGGCCTCGGTGGGGCGGCTTGCCGCCGGGATCGCCCACGAGATCGGCAATCCGCTGGGGGCGGTGATGGGCCACGTGGACGTGGCGAAGGCGCGGGCGTTGCGTGCCGGCGGCGATCCGGAGCTCTTGGATGCGATCGCGCACGAGGCGCGGCGCATCGACCGGATCGTGCGCGGGCTCCTGGACTTCGCCCGCCCCCGGGAAGCGAACCCACAGCTCATCGAGGTCCGGCAGGTGATTCGCCGCACCCGCGAGCTACTCGAGCACCAGGGCCGGCTGGACGCCATCGAGGTACAGGAGGACTTCGCTGAGGACATCCCGCCGGTCCGTGCGGATCCTTACCAGCTCGAGCAGGTATTGGTGAACCTGCTGCTGAACGCCGTCGATGTGCTGGGGGGCGTCGCCAGCCCGCGCATCGTGTTGCACGCTTCGGTCACGGAGCACCGGCGGACGGTGCTCCCCTTCCGCCGGAAGGGCGATCCCCCGGGCGTGGACTACTCGCACCGCCGTCGCTTCCACTACCGTGCCGAGTTCCCCCGCGAGGATCCGTTCCGGGAGGGCGAGCGAGTGGTCAGGATCGTGGTCGCCGACAACGGGCCCGGGATCCCGCCGGAGCTCATCGATCGCGTCTTCGAGCCCTTCGTGACGACCAAGGAGCTGGGCAAGGGAACCGGGCTCGGGCTAGCCGTGTGCGCGCGGCTGGTGGACGGGATGGGCGGCACGATCCGCGCCCGCTCACCCGGCATGGACGGCGCATCGTTCACGATTCTCCTTCCCTCGGCGGAGGAAGCGGAGGCCGGCGGGCCCGAAGCCTCCGCGCACACTGCGCCCGCGACCCTCGCGGGTGGGGACCTGGCATGAGGATCCTCGTCATCGACGACGACGCGGGCCAGCGCAACACGATCTCCCTCATCCTGGGGGAGGCCGGCTATGCGACGAACGCCGCGGGCGCCGCGGACGAAGGGCTGCGGAAGGCGATGGCGGAGGAGCCGGACATCATCCTTTGCGACGTGCGCATGCCGGGGATGAATGGGCTCGAGTTCCTGGATCGCTACCGGGCGGAGGGCGGCGAGGCGCTGGTCATCATGATGACCGCATACGGGAGCTCGGATCTGGCCATTCAGGCCATGAAGCGCGGCGCCTACGACTATCTGCCGAAGCCGTTCGGCGCGGACGAGGTCTTGCTCACGGTGCGCAAGGCCGTCGAGCGGGAATCGCTGCGGCGCGAAGTCGGGCGGCTGCGCCGCGAGGTGAGCGCCGGACGCCGCTACGGCGAGATTATCGCCCGCTCGCCCGCCATGGTGAACGCGCTGGAGACGGCCAGCAAGGTGGCGCGCCACCCGTCATCCGTCCTCATCACCGGCGAGAGCGGAACCGGCAAGGAGCTGGTGGCACGCCTGATCCACGCGGAGAGCCAGCGCGCCGAGCGTTCCTTCATCCCTATCAACTGCAGCGCCATCCCGGAGACGCTCCTGGAGTCCGAGCTGTTCGGCTACGTGAAGGGCGCGTTCACCGGGGCGACGCGCGACAAGGAGGGGCTCTTCGAAGCTGCCGATGCGGGCACGCTCCTGCTCGACGAGATCGGTGAGCTCTCTCCACCGCTCCAGGTGAAGCTGCTGCGCGTGCTTCAGGAAGGCGAGGTGCGGCGGGTGGGCGGGACTCGGGAAAAGACCGTGGATGTCCGCATTATCGCCTGCACGAACAGGGAGCTGCGGAAGGCGGTGACGTCCGGCGCGTTCCGCCAGGACCTCTACTATCGGATCGCGGTCGTCCATATCCATCTGCCGCCGCTGCGACAGCGCGCCGAGGAGATCCCGCCTCTCACTCGCCATTTCATCGAGCAGTACAACCGCAAACTGAGCCTCGCCATCGGGGGGATCGAGCCCGACGCCATGCGAGTGCTCCTGAGCTACCCCTGGCCGGGCAACGTGCGCGAGCTCGAGAACGTGATCGAGCGGGCTATGGTGCTCACGGAGCGTCCCCGCATCGAGATCCAGGATCTGCCGTCCTACGTGCAGACGCCCGATCTCGCGACGCCGGCCCTCGTGCTCTCCGACGACGAGCTCTCCGTCAAGAAGCACACCGCGGAGCTGGAGAAGCGCCTCATCCAGCGAGCACTCGAGCGCACGCGCGGCAACAAGACCCGCGCCGCCGAGCTGCTGGAGCTGAGCTCGCGCGCTCTCCTCTACAAGATCCGGAACTACGGACTGGAGTAGGGGCCGCGCAGGCCTCTCGTTTCCCATCCCTCCCGCCGTTCCATCCGGGTAGCGCTCGGCTTCGGTAGCTTCGCGCCGCGTCTCTGCCTCCCTGCCACCGTCGCACGCTTCCCAGCACCCCATTCCGGCGCCCGGTCCCCGGCCGCATCCTCACCCGCGAACACCCGGCGAACCCCGGCGAACCCCGGCGAACCCCGGCTGGGCGGGTCGGGCAGGCTTCGGCGGGCGTGGTCTTGGCGGCGCCTCGCAGGCGGCAGTTGCGATAGGCGCATCCACGTCGGCGCCGTTCCGGCGATGGCTCCCGAGGACGACGTTCTGCCGGATCGTGAGGGTCTTCCATGATGGGCGTGCGTCATCGCGAGCAGGGCTTCACCCTGCTTGAACTGGTGTTCGTGATCGCCGTCGCGGGCGCCCTTCTCGGCATGGCACTCTCCCGCGGTGCCGCCGGGCTTGACCGCATCGCGGTGGTGGCGGCCCGCGACGTTGCTGCCGCCGCGCTCGCGCGGACCCGGGCGCTCGCCGTCGCGCAGGGCGGGTCTGCGCTCGTGATCCGGCGCTCGCCCGCGGGCTTCTGGCTCGAGGACCGCAGGGGCGTGCAGATCGGAGGAACGGACCTCGAGCGCAGCTACGGCGTCGTGCTCGACGACCCGGACACGGAGGCGGAGATCCGCGTTCGCTACGACGCCTTGGGCATTGGCCGCGTCGCCAGCCGCACGCTGCGGTTCCGGCGCGGCGCCGCCGTGGCCACCCTGGTGATCTCCTCCTATGGCCGCGTGGTCCGACGGTGACCGGCCGACGGAGCGGTGCGGGAGCATGCGGGTTCACCATCCCTATGGTCGCGTGGTCCGACGGTGACCGGCCGACGGAGCCGTGCGGGAGCATGCGGGTTCACCATCCCCGAGCTGGTGATCGCGCTCACCATCTTCGCGGTGGGGGTCCTGGGATCCGCGGGGCTGCTGGCGCTGGCGGCGCGGACCCTGGCGCGCGCCGATGCACGGGCATGGGCCGCGGCGGTCGCTGCCGAGATCGCCGACTCCCTCGCCCTGGTGCCCGCGCCGGCGTCCGGCGAGCGGCTCCTGCCTCGAGGAGCAGTCGCCTGGACCGTGCGCCACGAGGGCCCGGTCACGAGGGTGACTCTGCGCGTGCGGGTGAGCGGTGCGGGCCTCGCAGACAGCGTCTCGACGGTGATCGTGGTGGCCGATTCCGTTGCGGAGCTCGGAGCCCGTGCAACGAGCGTGGATCCGGACTCGCCGAGCTCGTGGTAGCCACCGGCCTGCTGGGGCTGCTGGCCGCTCTCGCGCTCGGCACGCTCTCGGCACAGCATCGGGCGGCGGAGGCCGTGGCGGCGCGGGCAGAGCTGCTGGAGACGGGCCGCATCGCCGAGGTGGTCCTCGGGGAGGAGCTGAGGGCGGGCGTATGGGGACGCGACCAGCTCGGCCCGGCGGGCGACTCGCTGCGGGTCCGTGCGTTTCGCGGGCTGGGGCTCGTGTGCTCCGGGCCAGGTCCGGATTCTACGCTTCGCGTACGCTACTCGGGCCTTCGCGCACCGGATCCGGCCAAGGATTCGCTTCTGCTGCTCGGCGCCGACCTCCGGTGGTGGGTCGCGGCTTTGAAAGCTCGGGCGCCGGATGCCGAGCGATGTGGGTCCGTGGGCGCAGATTCGGTGGAGCGCTGGGCTCTGGATCGACCCGCCGGCGATGCGATCCTGGCCCGAATCTTCGAGAGCGGAGTCTACTCGCTCCAGGGCGGTGCCCTCCGCTACCGCCGTGGTGCGGGCGGCCGCCAACCGTTGACGCCGGAGCTGCTGGCGGATGACGGGAGCGAGCTCGTCGCGGCCACCCCCGTGGGAGTGCGCCTCAGGCTCCACGTCCGGCGCCCGCACCGGGAGGGACGCGGTCGGGAGAGCGAGGTCACCTTCTGGCCGAGGGAGTGGCTTCCGCCGTGACCGCCGTGAGCCAGAGCGTCGGGAAGAGGGAGAGCGGGGTCGCCCTCGCCATCGTGATCTTCGTGCTCCTCGCTCTCGTCGGGCTCGGCCACACGGCCCTCTACGTGGCCAGCCAGGAGTGGCTCATTGCCAGGGCGGCAGCCGACCGCACGGGCGTCCGGCACGCCGCGGAAGGCGCGGCCGCACTCCTCGCCGCGACGTGGGAGACGCGGCGGTATCGCTGGCTGGGCCAACTCGAAGCCGTCCCCGGCGCGAGCGGCCGCCTGGAGAACGGCTTCCGGTACGAGACCTGGGTGCGCCGCGTGGGCCGGGAGCTCTATCTCATCGAGTCCACGGGGTTCGCGGAGCCCGCCGGCGTCCGCGTTCAGGTGGGCCGCGTCGTGTGGGCGTTGGACCCCGTTGCGCGGCTCGCCGCGCTCCCCGCGGCGCTCACCTCCGGAGGCGAGGTGATCATTGAGGATCAGGCGCAGGTGGACGGGGAGCGCGTCGCGCTGCCGCCGCCGGGGTGGGCCGGGCCGCCCTGTGACTCGCTGGGCGCCGTCAGCGACTCCCTCTACCCGACCGGGCGGACCGCTGGGCTGGCCGTGTCCGCGGAGACGGCCGTCGCGGCCCCTCCGGGCGGCGTGCAGGGTGCGCCCTCCATCCTGAAGCTGGGCGACATCCCGGCGGTGGCCCTCGGGCCTGTAGACGTGGAGCGCCTCGTGGCACTGGCCGAACGCCGCGCCGCCGGCTCCACATTTCCCTCCGCCGTCGTCGCCGGTGAAACATGCGATACACGGGCACCCCTGAACTGGGGTGCCCCAGGCGATCCGCTCGGACCGTGCGGCACCTATTTCCCCCTGGTGGCCGGAGACGGCGACCTCACGCTGGTGGGCGGAGAAGGGCAGGGCGTGCTGGTGGTGGACGGAGACCTGGAGATCCGGGGGGACGCCCGATACGCCGGCATCGTGCTCGTGCGCGGACGGCTGGTGTTGGGTGACAGCGCTTTCATCACCGGGTTCGCCCTGGCCGACCGCGGGGCAACGCTCGGCGGGAACGCCCGCCTCGAGGCGAGCGCCTGCGCCGCCCTACAGGCCCTTGCCCGCAGCGAAGATCTCCAGCGAGCGTTTCGAATCCCCGAAGGAAACTGGATCCCGCTTTTCTTCTGATGCATGAGCGGCTCTGGTTGGGGCGCGACCACGCTTGCGGCTCGCCCTCGTGGGCCGGCAGGGACGGTTGCGGGGGCCTACATGCGCAGGCGGGCACAGCGGGCGTGAGCAGCCCTTGAGGTCTCGAGGTAGGCTCCCGAGACAGGACACGGCCGCCTTTGAATGAATTGTTGCGTTTGAGTTGTTCTCCCCTGTAGCGGGCAGTCGATGGTATATTACAAGGTTGCGCGGGGCGCCCGCCCCGTACACCGCCAGCCTGCCCCCGGCCGGGGCGCCGGCCATCCGGTCACGGGAGCCGCCGCTCCCCGGAGGACGGTATATGAAGGCCCGCTCGGACACAGGATTCGCGCTCCCGGTGACGATCTTCGCCATGATGGTCATCGGCGTCATGGTGACGGCCGCCTTCTTCACGTCCCGCCAGGAAGCCCGCATCGGAGTGGCTGGCGAGAGCGCGGTTCGAGCCTTCTACGACACGGAGCGCGCTATCAACGAGTTCCTGGCCGGCTGGAGCCAGAGGAACTACGCCTGGATGGATGATTGGGAGGACACGACCGTATCCGGAAGCCTTGACAACGTGGATTATTCGGTGCGCGTGACCCGGCTTGCCGACAAGATGTATTTCATCGACGCCCAGGGGACGCTCGCCCAAGGCAACCTGCTGGCGGGCGCGGGCCGCCGGATCGGCATCATCCTCCGCCTCCGGACCGCTGACATCGATCCGCCCGCCGCGCTCACGGCGCAGGGACCCATCCAGATCGGCGGAAGCTCGCAGATCAACGGCTCGGACACCGTCCCCTCCGGCTGGAACACGACCGTCTGCGACACGGCAAGTTTCGAGGACATGCCCGGGATCGTGAGCGACGACACGACCCAGTTAACGTATTCGGGCACTAAGTACGAGATCACGGGCGATCCGGCCAAAGTCCAGGACACGACCATGAGCGACACCCTCTTCACGGACTTCGGAGACCTGACCTGGACCGACCTCGTTGCCGCCGCCGAGAAGACGTATTCGTCCGGAACGACTATCACGAGTATTGCGCCGGACTCGGTCCTCTCCGGCGGGAGCTACCAGTGCCGGACCACCACGCTGAGCAACTGGGGGAACCCCCTGAGCTCCACCTCCGTATGCTTCAGCTACTTCCCCATCATCTACGGATCAGGCGACCTGAAAATATCGTCCAGCTCGAAGGGTCAGGGGATCCTCCTCGTACAAGGTGACCTGGAGGTCACGGGCGGGTTCAACTTCTACGGCATCGCGATCGTGAGAGGAAGGCTCAAGACCACGGGGACCGGCGGACACTTTTACGGCGCAGTCATGGCCGAGAACGTGGATCTGGAGACCTCCCAGGTCCTCGGCAACGCGGTAATCCAGTACTCGAGCTGTGCCGTGGAGACCGCCGTCACGAACTCCTCCATCACCCGGGCCCGGCCGCTGACACAACGGAGTTGGGTCGATCTCTCGGCGCTGGTGTACTGACGGTAATCTCAGCCGCCGGAGGGCTCGCAGAGCTCGAGCCTCCGCTCGGGCGCATGAGCTGGCCGGCACCGAGCTCAGTAGTGTGCCTCTCTGCGCCCCGCGCCTCCTGCTACAGTCTGCAACACGGAAGTCTCATCCCGGTACGAGGCCCCGAAGCCCGCCGCGCGGGGATTGGGGGCACGCTCGGACGGAAAAGAGTTCCCGGCCCAGAACTTTGTAGCGTTCCGCGGCCCCCCTTACCTGCCGCGGAACCGCCCATTATCATTGAACATATCCCTGGCATGGAATTCGCTCTTCCCCACCGTGTACCGAACCGAACGGAACGCGGGAATGGCCAGACGAACGGATGGATTCACCCTTCTCGAGCTCACCATCGTCATCATGGTCGGAGCGATCCTGGCGACCATCGCCATGAACGGGTACGCGCTGGTGCAGAGCCGGCTGGCCGTTGGTGGCGCTCGCGACACCTTTGCGTCCCTGCACAGTCGTGCCCGCGCCTACGCGGTGGAGCGCGGGGTACTCACCCGCTTTAACGTGGATGCCTCCGGCGACAGCGTGTGGATCACGAGCGGCGGGACCCGGGTGGACGGGCTCAACTTCCGGAGCTCCATGGGCGTCGACATCCAGAGCGGCACGAGCTCGCTCACCCTGTGCATGACGCCCCGGGGCTTCGCCGATACCGGCTGCAATACGTTCGGCAGCACCGTCGATTTCACGTTTGCCCAGGGCGCCGAGTCGACGACGTTGTCCCTGCGCACCCTGGGACAGCTCGTGTACTGACCATGGTCGAACAAACGCTCAATCCTCCGGTAACCTCGCGCCAGGGTTTCACCCTCGTCGAGCTGGTGGTGGCGCTCGTCATCCTGGCCGTAGGCATCCTGGGTCTCGCTGGGACCACGACCTACGTGGTGCGCCAGGTCGCCGTTGCGGGCATGCAGACGGATCGGACGGCCGCTCTGCAGGCGGCCGTCGAGCGCCTGCGCGCCATGTCCTACGATAGCGTCACCGGCTCGGACACGGACACCGTCGGCGACTACACCGTGGACTGGCGGGTGAGCGCCACCGCGACGTACTCGAAGACGGTGCGCATCCTGACCACGGGCCCCGGCTACCTCACCACGGGGGACGGCACTCCCGTGCTCTCGAGCGCGGCCCAGGACACCTTCGACTACGTACTGCTCAAGCCATGAACGATCGCGGTCGGGCCGGCTTCTCCCTCGTGGAGCTGCTCATCGTGGCGGTGCTGGGCGCCCTCGTGGTCCTGGCCGCCTACCAGACGCTCATCACGAGCCAGCGCACCTTCAGCCAGCAGGGGCAGACGATCCAGCACAACCAGACGCTCCGCGCCGGGCTCGAGGTCATCTCCGGCGAGCTACGGGAGATCAGCGCGCAGGGCCAGGACATCGTCGGCATGGGGACCGACTCCATTCGCGTCCGCGTCATGCGCTCCTTCGGGCTCACCTGCTCGTGGACCTTCGGTACCCCCTCCACGTTCACGGTGATGAAGCTGGGGAAGTGGTTCGCGAGCGGGGACTCCGTACTCGTCTTCGCCGATGGCGACCCGGATACCTCCGAGGATGACCAGTGGCTCGCGGGCCTGGCCTCCAGCGTCGACACCACCAGCGTCACCTGCGCCAGCGGCGACAGCGCGCAGACCGTTACGGCCACGGTCAGCGGACTCACTTCCGCCCTCCAGGTCCTGACCGGCGCCCCCCTGCGCAACTTCACCCACTACTGGTACGGGAGTTTCACGGAGGCCGGCGAGACCTACTTCGGACGCAGGGCCGGCAGCGGTGGCACCAAGGAGCCACTCGTCGGGCCCCTCAAGGCCGGCGAGGGCATCAGCTTCACGTACATGGACGCCGCCGGGAACACCGTCACGGCCCCCAGCGGCGTACGGCAGATCCGAGTGGTGTTTCGCGTGCAGTCGGACCTACTCGACAACCAGGGGAACCCGCTCACGGACTCCATCGTGTCGCGGATCTACGCCCGGAACTGAACGCACCGCAGGCGGCAACGCGGCCTAGAGGACGGATACGGCCATGATCAGACGAACGAACAACGACGGCTTCGCACTCCCCGTGGCGATCTTCGCCCTCGTGGTGGTGGGCGTGCTCGTCACCAGCGCGTTCTTCACCTCGCGCCAGGAATCCCGCATCGGGCAGTCCACCGAGCGCACCGCCGCCGCCTTCTACAGCACCGAGCGCGGCATCAACGCGCTCCTCGCCCAGTGGGAGCAGGCCGACTACAACTGGCTGGACGACTGGGAGGACACTACCCTCACGGGCACCGTGGATGATGTCGCCTACGCCGCCACCGTCACGCGCCTGAGCGACATGCTCTACTTCGTCGACGCCACCGGCACCTACTCGGAAGGGAACCTCCTCGCCGGCGCCAGCCGCCGCATCGGCGTCGTCGTGCGCCTCCGCACGGCGAACATCAACCCCCCTGCTGCACTCACCGTCCAGGGCGCCATCCAGATCGGCGGTAGCTCCGAGATCGCCGGCTTTGACTCGGTCCCGGCCAACTGGCCCGCCGGCCTCTGTGACACCACGGACTCGGAGGACAAGGCCGGCATCGTCACCGACGACACGACCCAGATCACCTACTCGGGCCAGAGCTACGAGATTTCGGGTAGCCCCGCGATCAAGCAGGACACCACGCTCACGAACGACTACTTCACCGACTTCGGCGACCTGGGGTGGAACGACCTGGTGGCGGCGGCGGAGAAGGTCTACGCGAATGGCGTCACCATCACGTCCATCGCCCCCGACTCGACCTTCGTCAACGGGAGCTACCAGTGCAACAAGACGCGGCAGAGCAACTGGGGTCACCCCCTGAGCTCGACCTCCGTCTGCTACAACTACTTCCCCATCATCTACGGACAGGGGGACCTCAAGATCAGCTCCAGCGGCTTCGGGCAGGGGATCCTCGTCGTGGAAGGCAACCTCGAGGTCACGGGCGGCTTCGAGTTCTTCGGTCCCGTCATGGTCAAGGGGCGCCTCAAGACCACCGGGACCGGCGGCCATTTCAACGGCGGCGTCATGGCGGCCAACGTCGATCTCGCCACGTCCCAGGTCCTGGGCAACGCCGTCGTCCAGTTCTCGAGCTGCTCGATCCGCCGCGCGGTCATGAACAACACAGGAATCACCCGGGTGCGCCCGCTCGCGAACCGTAGCTGGATCGATCTCTCCTCGCTGACGTACTGACGTACTGAGGGCTGAGGGGCGCTCACGGCTGGGGGGCGCGGTGCACGGTCGCTTCGGGTTCTGTTTCCTCGATCGCATCCACATGTTTACGCGAGCGGGCCAACGAACGAAACGCTTGACAAGACACGACTTTTA
>JACQVF010000113.1 GCA_016209885.1 Gemmatimonadota bacterium
CACCGTCCGGGTCCGCCGGTTCGCCAGGATCACGAACGGGATCACGAAGTCGAAGAGCACCATCGCCCAGAAGAATGGCTCGTAGGGGCCGCTGAACTTCGCCCAGAAGACGGCCATCTCCTGCGGCTCATTGCCGAAGAACGAGGTCAGGTACTCGGCGAACGAGAAGTAGAACCAGAGCAGCGTCATCACCAGGAGGAGGACGCCCAGGTAGTCGAAATGAATTGTCTTGACGTACGCCTCCAGGAGATAGACGCGCCGGACGATCGCCATGGCGAGGATCAGGGCGGCGATCCCCGAGAAGATGGCCCCGGCCACGAAGTAGGGGCCGAAGATCGTCGAGTGCCACATGGGCTGGATCGTCATGGCAAAGACCCACGAGACGACCGTGTGCACCGACACCGCGATGGGGATCACCAGCACGGCCAGCACGGCGATGGCCTGTTCGAGCCGCCGGTGCTGCGCCTCCGCGCCCGTCCAGCCCAGGGCGAGGGCGCGGTAGAGGCTGTGACGCCAGCCGCGGGTCTGGTCGCGCAGCAGCGCCATGTCCGGGATCAACGGAATGTAGAGGTAGATGGTGCTGGCCGTCAGGTACATGGTGATGCTCAGCACGTCCCAGATGAGGGGCGAGAGCAGTTGGCCGTGAAAGAGGAACGGGATCACGAAGTACGCCCGGTCGGGCCGCCCCAGGTCCACGATCACGCTGCCCAGCCCGAAGAAGAGCACCAGCACCGTGATCGTCTCGGCCATGCGCGTGATCGGTCGGCGCCACTCGGCCCGCGTGAGCCGGAGGATCGCGGAAATCAGTGTCCCGGCGTGGCTGATCCCGATGAAGAAGACGAAGTTCGTGATGTAGAAGCCCCAGAAGACCGGGCGGTTGAGGCCGGTGACGCCCAGGCCCTCGCGGAGCTGCTCGTAGTATGCGTACCAGCCGAACAGCGAGACGGCGAGCAGCGCGGCCGCCACGATGTAGAAGGTCGGCCCGGTCCTCAGGACGGGACGAAAGAGGACCGCGTCCTCCTGGGGCAGCGCGACCGCCGTCTTATGTTGCGCCATACCACTCGCCCTCCTGCAGGTAGATCACCTTGGGCTCCGTGCCCAGGTCTTCCAGCATCCGGAAAGCGCGGGAGCTCTCCGCCAGCCGGCTCACCGTGGTTTCGGGATCGTTCAGGTCGCCGAAGAACATGGCCTGGGCCGGGCAGCTCTCCACGCAGGCCGGGACGTACGCGCCTTCGCTGCGGAGCGCACGTTCCTCGACCGCCGCCTGGTCCCGCGCGTTCTGCAGGCGATGGTGGCAGAAGGTGCATTTCTCGATGACGCCCTTGGGGCGGACCGTGACGTCCGGATTGAGGGCCAGGCGCATCGGCTCCGGCCAGCGAAAGGAGCGCCAGTTGTACCAGTTGAAGTACTTGACCTGGTACGGGCACGCGTTCCCGCAGTAGCGGCAGCCGATGCAGCGCGGATAGATCTGCCCCACGATCCCTTCGGGGTTCCGGTAGGTGGCGCCCGTCGGGCAGACGCGGATGCACGGGGGGGCGTCGCACTGCTGGCAGAGCATGGGCATGTAGCGGGTCTTCAGCCGCGGGTACTCGCCTTCGGTGATCGCGATCACACGCATCCATGAGAGCTCGCGCCCGTACTCCGCCTCCTCCGGCGTCGAGAACGGCACGTTGTTCTCCTGCTTGCACGCCACGACGCAGGCCTGGCAGCCGGTGCAGCGGTCGAGGTCAACGACCATCCCCCAGCGTGGCACGTGCGTAGCTTCAGCCATGGGTCTCGGCCTCCTGCGTCGCGGCCTCCTGTGCCTTGTAGACCCGGACCCGCGCAGTGAGGACGGGAGCGCCGCTCAGTGGCTCCACCTCGGTCCCGATAAGCTCCATGACGTTGACGCCCTTCCCCGCCGCGTAGCGCCCGAGCGCGGTGTGGCCCTGACCTTCGGGCATGGCGACCACGCCGGGCATGATCCCCGGGTATACCTTCGCCCGGACCCTGGCCCGACCGGCGGGCGACTCGACCCAGACCCACTCGCCGTCGCCGATCCCGAGTTCCGCGGCGGTCTCCGGGTTGAGCTCGATCCACGAGTTCCACTGCACGCCGGCTTCGACGCCGAGGATCTCCTGCAAGTACGGCTGGTTGGCCCGGCGGCCGTCGCCCAGGGAGAGGAGGCGGAAGGCATGGAGGTGGCGCGAATAGCGAGGCTCGACCGCGACCCCGGGCGGCTCGTAATGGGGCAGGAACGCCCGCTCGTCGGTCACGCTCCAGCCGAGACGGTCCAGGAGCGCCTCCACCGTCAGGCCCTCCGCCTCCGCCCGGGCGTCCACCACCCGGCGCAACGTCTGGGAGTAGAACTCGAACTTCCCGGACGAGGTCCGGATCACGCGGCCCCAGTCGCCGTAGCGGTAGGACGGGTCCGTCCACCCACCGTTGGCGATGAGCTCCTCATAGAACTCGTCGAACGACGCGTACGGCGGCGGCGCCCACTCCAGCTCCCGCAGCGGCCGGGGGGGAAAGACCTCCTCGTGCCGAATGAAGACCATGCCCCGCCGCGACCGGTAGAGCGCTTCCGCCACGCCCGTGAGCACTTGCTGGAAGTCCGCCCAGGGGAGCGCCTGGCGCACGCTTCCGCCCAGCGCTGCCGCGAGGGCGATCAAGACGTCGCCCGTGTGTCGGGTGTCATGGAGCGGCTCGACAGCCGGCTGTGCGAAGGTGACTACGGGGTACGGCAGCCCCGGGGGCGGCGGCACATGCTGCCACCCCTCGGGAAACACGTGCTCCGGGAGAACGAGGTCCGCGTATTGGGTCGTCTCGTCCAAGAATGAGGAGAAGCTCGCGACGAAGGGGACCTGCGCCAGCGCCTCGAGGAAACGGCGCGGGCTCGGCTGCGCGAAACCCGGATTCGCTCGCCAGAGAAGGAGCGCTTGCACCGGGTATGGCTCGCCGCTTCCCAGCGCACTCGTGAGCCCGCGGAGCGAGCTCTCGGCCACAGGGAACTCCTCGCCTGCGCCGTCGAGGCGCGGCATGGCCAGCCCCCTGCTGGCCACGGGGTCCGGTTCCGCGTCGGACCAGGACGGTGACGGAGCGGACCGCGGGACAAGCACCCCTCCTGGCCGATCGATGCGGCCAGCCAGCGCGTTCACGGCGTGGATGGCCAGCGCGGTCTCGATGGCGCGCTCGTGCCCGATTCTCGGGCCCAGCGCCAGGCCAGGGCCGTACGCCGCGAACTCGTGAGCCAATCTCCGCACCGTTTCCGCCGGCACGCCGGTGATCTCCGCCACGGCGTCGGGCGTGTACTCGCGGACCAGCAGGGTCCGGAAACCGAGGTGCGAGTGGCCGTCGGCATCGGTCCAATCCTGGAATCCGAGCGTGCGCTCGGCGACAAAGCGGCGGTCGAACAGGAGATCGGCCACCAGCACGTGGGCGATACCGAGGGCCAGTGCGCCCTCGGTCCCGGGGTTCACGGGTATCCACTCGTCCGCTCGCGCGGCGGTGGGTGACATCCGCGGCTCGATTTGCACCAGCTTCCCGCGGCGGCCGGGGAGGCCCTGCCGGACATCGGCCAGGGCCCGCATCTGACGGACGGGCGCCCACCACCCGTCCACCAGAGGCACGCCGAAGCTCAGGATGTAGCGCGCGTTCTCCAGGTCATAGGCGGCCGGGCCGCGAACCCCCTGCGCGAGCCACAGGGCGATGCCGCCCGGATCGGCGTCATCGCCTTCGATGACGTTCGGCGTGCCGAAGGCGCGGGCCAACCGGCGGAAGAGGTCCGGCATGAGGCCCCGCGACTCGCCCAGCACCAGCGCCAGCGCGTGGGGCACACCTCGTTCCCGTAGCGCCGTAAGCTGGCTCGCAAGCGTCCCGATGGCCTCTTCCCACGAGACCGGCTCCCACTGCCCGGCCCCGCGGTCACCGACCCGCTTCATGGGCCCTTTGACACGGTCCGGGCTGTACAGCAACTGCAGCGCCGCCTGGCCTACGGGGCATAGGCCGCCGCCGGTCACCGGGTGGAACGGATTCCCCTCCAGCTTCACCGCACGAGTCTCGACCACGCGCACCCGGGCGCCACAGCCACCGCTGCACAGCGTGCAGCCCGTGGTCACCCAGCGCTCGACCCCACCCGGCACCCGCTCGTCCAGCGCGGACGCCTGCAAGGCATCTCCCAGCGCGCTTCCTCCGCGCCCGGCGGCCACCCCGGCCGTGGTCGCGGCGGCAACCTTCAAGAAGGCCCGGCGCCCCAGCTCCACGGATCCCTCCTAGCGATGGCAGGCGGCGCAGTCGGTCGTGACGCCGCGCTCCACGTGACACTCGAGACACCATTCCATCGTCTGCCTCACCAGGGGCCTCGCCGGCGGCGACTCCGCCTCGCCGATGGGGCCGTGGCAACGCTGGCACTCGATCCCGGCCACCCCGGCGTGACGGCGGTGCGAGTACAGCACATTGTTCGGCAAGCGATAGAGGCGCTGCCACGGGATCACCTGACCGCCGGCGGCGAACTCACGGATCTTCTCCTCCTCCGGGCTCTCCGTCAGCGCATTCGAGTGGCAGAGCATACAGGTCTCCACGGTGGGAAGGCTGGCGAACGCCTGCTCCTTGACCGACGTGTGACAGATCACGCAGTCGAGACCCGCGCCCGTATGCTTCGCGTGGTTGAACCGGATGGGTTGCACAACGCGGGACCCCGGCCCCTTGCCCACCACCACGCCGCCCAGAAATACCAGGGCGATCAGGCCCACGCCCCAGACCCTACCCCACATGCTGCCCCGTCCTCCCTCAGGCTGCGCCACGGCCTTCGGCGCTCCGCCTCCTCAGGTAGCACAGTACCACCCGCGCCTGGGCGTCCGTCAGGCCGAGCTGCCGCAGCTCTTCATACGACAGCCCCGCAAACGGGTGCCAGCCGTCGCCGGACTGCGCGGGCGCGCCCTCAGCTACCGAAGCGACCCCAGCCATCGCTGCGCCTTTCCCTGCCGCGACGCCACGTGTGCTCATCTCATTCCCTCCGCACTCCCTCCGCACTCCCTCCGCACTCGACCTTCTCGTCTCGCCCGCTCCGGTGCCTGCGCCGCTGCGGGCCCCCAACTTCGCCACCTCGGCCCTGCACGTCCCGCACCACCGCCCGCGTCCCAACGAAAAGCAACCTCCGTTCCCCGCTACGCCGAGTCGAGCTAACCATTCACGGCGATCACGGTTAGAACGATGTCCTGCCCCTTCTCCCCACCCCTACTCGGGGTATTTGCACCATCACGACGGGTGAAACCT
This sequence comes from Gemmatimonadota bacterium, assembly GCA_016209885.1. GTDB lineage: Bacteria > Gemmatimonadota > Gemmatimonadetes > Longimicrobiales > Gaopeijiaceae > JACQVF01. Next base: position 5,254 of record JACQVF010000113.1, read on the forward strand.
CCGTCAATCGGGGCTTTTGACACACCCCGTTCGCGCAACTTAAACTTCAGCTCGATGAATCCGGATCGGGCAAGCGTGCTCAGTGGGCGCCCGGCGGCCGGGTTAGCGGGCGCCGCCGGCTACCGGGCCGGTCTGCCGATCTGGTTGCTCGCTGCCGGAGCCGCGCGAGCCCCGGATTCTCAATCAGTCTGGTTGCGACCGGCGTGCGGGGTTACCGGTCCCGGGGCTTGGCGCCGGCCTCCGGTGTCGCGTTGCGCAGGAGGCCCACGATCGCCAGTGTCTCTTCCTTCGTGAGCTTGCCGGCGAAAGGCGGCATGAACTTTCCAGCGCCCCGCTGAATGGCGGCGAACAGGGAGTCGTCGGATCTGCCCTCGAGGAACCCCGCGGCGGACAGGGTCGGCACGCCCATCTGCTTCTGGAGTGCAGGTGCCGGCGCGCCTCCGCGCGGGCCGTGGCAGGCCAGGCAGTGCTTGTCGTAGAGCGCCTTCACTGCGGTCGGCGCCGCCTTCCCTCCGGGGGCTCCCTGTGCCGCCGCAGAGTCGAAGCTTACGGCGACCGCCGCGGCGGCCGCCACACCCAGGAACCAGAGCCGAGTCGTCTTCATCGTGGCTACTCCGAACAAGGTCTGGAGGAGTGCAGCCCCGAACATGGTCCTGCGCATGCAGCTCGGGGCAGAGTCCCCCTGTTCTTGATTGCGGCTAACGCGTCCCGGGGTCGCCTTCGAGCCCCCCGGAACCGCTGGGCGGTGTGGCAATCCGTATGCCATGGGTTGATATTGTTGGCAACGCGTTGTGAAATCAGCAGTTAGATGTCGGCGACGCACATTTTCGTTCCCGAACGACCGGGGCATTATCCCCGCGGGCTCTGGGGCGCAGCCCATGCGGGTGCGCGATTTGCCCCGCCCCCCGCGGGGCGGCGCGGGAGCGACAGCCATAACCTATTGCGAATTCACAGCTTAAAGACTCGGGGCGCGTCAGGTCCGAAACTTGCGGCGCCCTCTCACGAGAGGGGCGCCCATCGGGGACAAGATAAGCGCGGCCAAGCGCGGAGGGCGCGGTCGATATGGCGTTCCGGCGGCGAGCAAGGGATTCCGGGCTGGCGAGTGGTGCGCCTGGCCCCGCGCAGCGCGGACTGGCGCGGCGGCTCCTCATGTGGTTCCTGCTCCTCTCGTTGATTCCATTGTTCGGCTCGAACACGCTAGGCTACCTGCGGAGCGAGGGGATCATCGAGGGGCTTGTGAACCGTTACCTGGACGCCCTGACGCAGATGGCGGCCCTGCATGTGCGAAGCCAGGTAGAGCGGCACGCGCGTTACCTCGAGGCGATCGCAGCGGGGAATGAGTTTCTGGCGGCGGGCGTGCGAAGCGCGGGCGGCACGGGGCGCTCCGGGGCCGCGGCCGCTGCGCAGATGGAGGGGGTGGCAAGTCGGGCGGCGCTGAGCGCGTACCTGGAGCGGAAGCAGCGCGAGGTGGGGGTGTTCGACGCCCTGTATCTCCTCTCGCCTCAGGGCGAGGCGGTAGCCTGGACCGGGCTTCGTCCTGAGCCCACAGAGGAAGGGCTGCGGCCGTCGGCGGCGTCCTCGTACGCTGTGACGGCCGGCGTATCCGGGGATAAAGGCCAGCCACAATTCCGGCTGCTCGTTCCTGTGGCCCGGATGGACGGCACGGTGGCGGGGTATCTTGGCGGCTCGGTCGGTTTGCAGGGTTCCCGCGAGTTCTTCCAGATCGCGGAGCACACGGCGGGCAGTATCGAGGTCTTCGTCGTGGATGCCCAGGGGCGCCCGCTCTTCGTCTCCCACCCTCATGGTCCGGTGGACTACGCGCGGCCCCTGGGGACCCCGCTGCTCGGCCTCCAGCCGGGCTGGAGGATGCGGTATCGGGACCGTCAAGGTCTCGATGTGATCGGGACGAGCGCGGCCATTCCCGGACAGTCATGGCGGTTAATCACGGAGGCCCCGCTGGAGGACGCTATCGCCGGGCTTCGCGACCTGCGCCGGGCGGCCGTCTTTCTCGAGCTGCTCTTCGTGTTCCTGGTGGCGGGCGCGGCGTGGTTCGTGGCCGGCGGAATCGTGGCGCCGGTACGCCGCCTGGTGGAAGCGACACGACGCGTGGGCCGGGGCGACTTGCGTGTGCGCGTCAAAGTAGAGAATCAGGACGAGATCGGCGAGCTGGGCCACGCGTTCAACGAGATGACGGCCGAGCTCGCACGCACATCGGCCCGCGTTCAGGAGCTCCACCAGCGGGAGATCGAGCGGGCAGAGCAGCTTGCCACCGTCGGCGAGCTGGCCAGCGGGGTCGCGCACGAAATCAAGAACCCGGTGGTCGGGATCTCCAGCGGGCTCGACCTGGTGAAGCGGCGGCTGGGCGAGGATGCCGAGCTCGCACCGATCATCGAAGAGATGATGCGGCAGCTATCGCGGATAGGGGCGGCCGTCCAGGACCTTCTCAAATATGCACGGCCCGCGACGCCCACGCTCGCGCCGGCCGATGCGAATCACGCCGTGCGGCGAGCGGTTCGGCTCGTGCAGCCGGCCGCCGAGCGGGCGGGCGTCATCGTCGACCTGCGGCTTGACCCCTCGCTTCCCGAGATTCGCGCGGACGAGGAGCTGATCTGCCAGGCGCTCGTGAACCTCCTGATGAACGCGGTCCAGGCGACCGCGCGCGCCGGGCACATCTGCGTCTCGACGCGTGTGCAGCCCGACGCCGTGGAGTTCCGCGTCTCGGATACCGGACACGGGATCCAGCCGGACCAGCTCCAGCACATCTTCAAGCCGTTCTTCACGACGCGCCACACAGGGACGGGGCTCGGGCTCCCCATCACCCGGGAGATCGTAGAGCGCCACGGCGGCCGGATCGAAGTCGAAAGCCGGGTCGGAAAGGGAAGCACCTTCACGGTGCTGCTACCGGTGCATCGGGTGACGAGCGGCGCCATGGAGTATACCCCGTCGGAGATTGCGGATGAGCAAGGCGCGCGTACTGGTCTGTGATGACGAGATGCTGATCCGCCTGTGGCTGGAGGAGCACTTGCGGGAGCAGGGATACTCCGCCCAGGGTGTGCCGGACGGCGCGAGCCTCCTGGGCGCCCTGGAGAGCGAGCCCACCGACCTCGTTCTCCTGGACCTCCGCCTCCCGGACGGATCCGGCCTCGATCTGCTGCCGCGGATCAGGGAGCTCGATCCCTCGCTTCCGGTCATCATGATCACGGCGTACGGCGAGGTGGAGACGGCGGTCGCGGCCGTACGGGCCGGAGCCCATCATTTCCTGGAGAAGCCGATTGAGCTCCCTGAGCTCCTGCTCCTCATCGAGCAGGCCCTGGAGAGTCGTCTCCTGCGCCAGGAGCTGGAGCAATACCGCGATGGCTATCGCTGGCAGTTCTCCGACGTGGTGCTGGTCGGGCGGTCGTACGCCATGCGGAAGATCGTGGAGCTCATCACGAGGCTGGCCCTCAAGGGAAGCCCCGCCAACGTGCTCCTGCGCGGCGAGAGCGGGACGGGCAAGGACGTAGTGGCTCGGGCCATCCACGCCCGCGGGCCGCGGCAGACCCACCCCTTCATCAGCGTGAACTGCACGGCACTCCCGGAGAACCTGGTGGAGAGCGAGCTGTTCGGGCACGAGGCCGGAGCGTTCACCGATGCCCGCGAGCAGAAGCGCGGGCTCTTCGAGCTGGCGGACCGGGGGACGATCTTCCTGGATGAGATCGGCGACATGTCGAAGTCCATCCAGGCGAAGCTCCTCCACTTCCTAGAGGCCCATACGCTGCGGCGGGTCGGGGGCGTGCGCGACCACGCCGTGGACGTGCACGTCATCACGGCGACGAACCGGGACCTGGAGGCGGCGGTGGCCCACGGCGACTTCCGTGAAGACCTCTTCTACCGCCTGAACGTGGGACCGGTCAGCCTGCCCCCGCTTCGCGAGCGCCCGGAAGACATCGCGCCGCTGGCCCTCCACTTCGTGGGCGTCCTCAGCCGCGAGCTTCGCCTCCCGGACCGGCATATCTCTCCGGACGCGCTGCGCGCCCTCGAGCGCTACGAGTGGCCGGGCAACGCGCGCGAGCTTCGCAACGCGCTCGAGCGCATCCTCCTGCTGGAGGACGCCGACGTCATCGAGCTCTCACACCTTCCGCCGCAGATCCGGAGCGCGCCGCACGAGACGGAGCGCACCTTCGTGCTGCCGCCCTCCGGGCTCAGCCTCGACGAGCTCGAGCGCGAACTCATCTGCCAGGCGCTGGAGCGGACCGGGGGCAACAAGACCGGTGCCGCGCGGCTCCTGGGGCTCTCCCGCGACACGCTGCGGTACCGGCTCGAGAAACACGGGATCGACCGCAGGCCCGGCGTCCTCATCGTCGAGGAAGCTCCCGCAGAGCGCTTGGGGTCGGACGGGGACGCCGGCACGGGGAGTTGAGCACCGCTGGCACGCCTCCTGCACCCTTCGGCATCGCAGCGATTCCAACCTCCGGGGGGAACGATGCCGATCCAGCGTGTAAGAGACTTTCTCGAGCGAGAAGGCAACGACTACGCGGTGATCCCCCATCCGGTGGCCTACACGGCGCAGGAGGAGGCCGCCGCGGCGCACGTCCCGGGCGCAGAGTGGGCGAAGACGGTGGTCTTCTTCGGGGCGGGCCAGCCCGGCCTGGCGGTGCTGCCGGCGACGCGTCACGTGGACCTCGAGCGGCTCGCGCTCGCCGCCGACACCTCGAGGGTCCGCCTCGCCACCGAGGCCGAGATGGCCGACCTGTTCCCGGACTGCGAGGTGGGGGCCGTCCCGCCGTTCGGAGGGCTGTGGGGGCTGCCAGTCTACCTGGACCGCTCGCTCGCCCATAGCGCTCGCATCGCGTTCCACGCCGGGAGTCACCGCGAGGCGGTCACCATGGGCTATGCCGACTTCGAGCGGCTGCTCGGGGCGGTGATCGTCGAGTTCGCCGAGCCAGGTGGGGGCGGGTTGGCAGGAAGGGCGTAGAGGAGGGGAACCCGCCTGCTGCCACTGGCGTCCCGGCGACACAATGGCCCAGAGCCTCCTCCGGCCATGTGACAGTTGTTGCGCGAGCACCGATGTCCTAACATCTCTCGCCCGCCAAGGGCGCGCGGGGGCAGCCCGCAGAGTGTGTCGCGCCCGGCCGCTTCTCGTTCGGAGACCGGACACAGCTTCAACGTTGCCGTGGTTAGCGGCCGAGGCGGTGCGTGCCCGGAGCGGCGTGGAAAACGCGGAGGCAGCACGCACCTGAAGGAGGTTCGCATGGCTCACTGGGGTCGAAGTGCCGTGGCGGCGTTCGCAGTTATGGTGGCGGCGGCGTGCCGTGGAGGCGAACAGGCGGCGCCCGGGGCGGGCGCGGCGGATACGACCGCGGTGCAAGACACCAGTCTCCTCCCCTTCAAGCTCACGCAGCAACAGGCCGAGGGGAAGATCATCTTCGAGACGATGTGCTGGACATGCCACGGCCCGTCAGGGCACGGCGATGGTCCGGGCGCGCTGACGGGCTCGGTCCCGAAGCCGCCGGATTTCACCACGGGAGACTATCTGCGTCTGCCGCCGGGCGCGCTGGAGGCGCGGTTCGCACAGAGGCAGCATCCGACCATGCAGTTCGTGCAATCCATGCTGCAGCCGGAGGTCTTCGCGAAGGCGCTTTCCTACGTGCCGGCCCTGAGCTACCCGCCGGAGATCCCGGGCAGCGCCATCGGCGGCGCCCAGACCTACGCGCTGCGCTGCGTGGGCTGCCACGGCCACCAGGGCACCGGCAACGGGCCCGCGGCGCGGCAGCTCACCCTGAAGCCCGCGAACTTCACCCAGGACACGCTGATCGCGAAGAAGGATTTCGAGGGCTTGTTCCGGCGGATCAAGGAGGGCGGCGGCCCCGTCCACGGCTCGTCCATGCCGCCGTGGGGCGTGCTCCTTTCCGACCGCGAGATCTGGGACCTGGTGGCCTTCATCGTCACGTTCCAGCCGGGGAGCGTGTCGCCGTTCCCCGCCACCACCGGCCGCTGACGACACGGGCCGCCCGCGCCAGGCGTCGATGCGCGGGCCGCGTTGTGAGCGTCGTGGGGGCGGCTGCAAGGCGGCGCGACGCTCGTGACGCCCACGCCGATGGAGCGGCGCTCGAATGCCAACGCACTTCCGACTCGGGACACCAAATGGCGGGCCGGTTGCCGGTCCTGCGCCCGGGCCACCCACGTTCACCGGTCGCGCGCGTGACGCAACAGGAAGCGCAGGATCTCTTGCCGCTCGCCCGCGCTCAACGGCAGGATGCCTGCCGAGTCCGCGCGCGCGGCCATGCGGTTCACCACGCCCGCCCACTCGTCGCTCGGATGGAGGCGCGGAGACGGTGGCTCGTGGCAGGCGGAGCAGCGGTGCACGAAGCGGTGGAACTCGTGGGAGGCCGTATCGGCAGCGACGTCACCCGGCTTCAGCGGCTCGACGGCGATCGCGCGCCGCGCGCTGACGCCAGCCAGCGGCGAGCCGCCCGCGGGATCGAAGCTCTCGATCCCGGCCTCCCGTACCCACCGCTTCCGCGCCTCCTCCTTCACGGTGCGCGGCGTCGCGTCACACGCCTGGACCGCAAGCGCAGCCAGCAGAAAGAAGCCGGGAATGAGCCGGCGCCAGAACTGCATACCGTATCGGCCCCCGTCAAAGCTCGATGCATCCTCACCGGCCCGGTGGCCTCCCGCTGTTCGCTCATGGTCCCCCGCCCAGAACGGTGTGGCCTCCGTGCGCCGCCCTCCATCAGGCCCGCCCGGGCACGACGAGCACGGGGACGTGGGACCGGTGAATCACGCTCTCCGCCACGCTCCCGAGGATCGCCCGCTCGAGCCCGGACCGCCCGTGCGTTCCCATGACCACCAGGTCCACGTCCTCCTCGCCGATCCGGGCGGCGATGGCGTCCGCGGGCGCCGCTCCGTAGCGCCCGAACTCGCGGACCACCCGAACGCCGTCGGGCTCCAGCTCCCTGACGAGCGCGGCGAGCCGGGCCCGGGCCCGCTCCAAGGTCGTCTGCTCGGCCTCCACAACCTCCATCCGGCGCCGATCTCCCGGCGGCGCCTCGGCGATGGGGCGCCACTCCAGCTGCGGCACGTGGAAGAACACCACTGCGCCCTGTAGAGCCTGCGCCCAACGCACGGCCACCTGGGCGGCTCCCCTGGAGACGGGCGAGAAATCCACGGGCGCGAGGACCCGCTCGAGCCGGGGGGCGACCGCTCCGCGAACGACCAGGACCGGCACCTCCGAGGTGCGAAGCAGGCGGTCGGCTGTGGTCCCGAGCAGCCCTCCCAGCCAGCGCCTCCGACCCGCGCCCACCACGATCACCGCGTCCTTCAACTCTCTAGCACGCACCGCGAGCTCCTCGTGAGGCCGGCCGGCGCGTACCGAGATCGGGAGCTCCCCCGCCCCGGAGCCCTCGCCCTCGAGCAGCGCGCGCACACGCGCGTGCTCCGCCGCGGCCACCGCGTCCGGCAGCTCAGGCGGGCGGCGCGTTTCCGGCTCAGTCGGGACAACCAGCGGCGGCTCGTACTGGAGCACCCGCACGACTTCGATGGAGGCGGCGAAGCGCCCCGCCACCAGCCGGGCCCAGCGCAGCGGCGTGAGATCGCCGTCCGCGGGATCCAGCCCGACGATCAGGGTCATCCCCGGCACCCCTTTCCCCCGCGCCACAGCCGGCGCCGATCGCTCCGACGCGACGCTTCCAGCATGGCCCTGTCCCATCCGTCCCTCGCCGCTCAACCCGTTGCCCGGTGCAACACGTTCACAATAAAGGCAGCCACCGCATCGATGTCGCGAGGCTTGAGCCCGTGCAGCCCCCAGTTCGGCATGCCCGTGCCCGTACCGACGAAGATCTGGTGGCGCAGCCCCGGTACATCGTTCGCGAGCCGCCAGTCCGGAGCCACGAGCGACGGTGGCTTGACCCCCAACGCCGCGGCGGCCTCACCGTCTCCCTTTCCTTGCAGGCCATGGCACTTGCTGCAACTGAACTGCCAGACCACACGGCCCCGCTCGACGCGCTCCTCCTGTCCCTTCCAGTTCACGGTGTCGAACGCCGCTGGACTGAACTCATCCTCGGCGAGCGCCGCCGAGTCCACGGCCTGTGTCGCGGTTGCGCTCGGACGCTCTGCGCCCGAACACGCAGCGAGAACGAGCGCGAACGCGAGCCCCCCGCGAGTCATCCTCATCGACCCCTCCCCTGGTAGGCCGCTCCCGGCGTCCGGGCGCACCGGCCCACGCGGCCTCCCCGACCCGCCGCCCGGATGCTGCTCAGAATCCCAGCGCCAGCGCCGATGTGAACGCCGCCGCTACCACCACCGCGAACACGGCGGTCACGGCGTACGCAACCACCAGTCGCCCGTTCGGTTCCTCCCGCTCCACAGCCCGCATTTCGCATCCTTCGGATGGGTGGACACTTGGTCCCATTGCCCGCCGCCGGACCGCTCTGCCCCCAGAACGAGCGTGGGACGCGGGGCCGCCACGGGTGAAATGACCCGGACCGCGGGCGGGCCCCGCACCAACGCAATAACTCGACGCAAGATCCGCACCACGGGCCCGGTCGCGCCGAACGGCGTGGCGCGGAACTTGCGACCGCGAAAACCGTCACGACCCGATCCCCACGGAGACCGCGACGGGCCGCACCGCTCGCCGTGGCTCCGGCGAACTCCGGAGCGTCACATGGATGAACGCCTCATGCACTGTCCCCGGTGCGACCGTCAGGTCCGAATCGCTCTCACCACCGGCCATACCGATAGTCACGCCAGCCTGCCCGATGCGCCGGACGTGGTGTGCCTGGACTTCCAGGAGGAGTGCACCGAGTCCGCCTGCCCCGTTTGTGGCGTGGCCGGCATCGTCATGGGCGTACGTCTCGCCCGGAGCGAGCTCAAGCCGGAGCGCTGGCCGACGGTGCGGGCGACCTGCCAGGGTTGCGAGCAGACCCTGGACCTGGAGGTGCTTGACCGCTACTACGCGTACTGTCCGAGCTGCGGGACGACGAACCGCTGGGCGCTGCTCCGGGGTGAGGGCGACTACATCGTCGTGACGCGGGGGCCCTGACGCACCGCGGCGTTCGGCTCACCGCGCCGGCTCCCGCGCGTCCCTGGCGCTCAGCCACGCATTCGGCATGTCGCCGCCAGGGAAGAAGATCGGCTGCACAACGTGGAAGTCCGTGGTCACCACGAGCCCGCGGTCGCCGAGGCGGAACGCCCGCGCCTTCGCCGGGTCGCCGAGCTTGAGCTCGGTAGCGGCTCTGCCAGCGCCGCCCCAGCCATCCCTCACGCCCTCGTGGCCCTCGTGCCGGATCGCGCCCGTCATTCCCGCCGCACGCGGATCCGCGACGCCAGCTCTCGGTCCACCGCGAACTCGGAGTGCCCCATGCGGAACACGAACGCGGGATAGCGCTGCCGCAACTCCACTGCGGAGCCCGGCAGAACGCCCATGGCCGCGAGCTTGCCGGTCTCGAGGGTGCCGGGCTCCTGGAGACAGGTGACGGTGCCCGTCTCGCCGGGCTTGAGCGCGGTGAGCGGGATCGAGTCGCAGTCCACCGCCGCGCAGCGCGACGCCTCCGGGACAGGATTCCCGTCCGGACAGGTCTCGCCCCACGCCCGACCCTGAAGCCCGCGAAGCCCGTTGCGAAGCCGCTCGATGGGGGTCATGGCCTCACGCCTCGGTCCCGAGGCCGCCGGTCCGCGACTCCACCGCGGGCCGCCGCTCCTCGCGAGCGTCGTCCCGTCCATCGCGCGCTCCCCGGCTCCTCGCGCGCTCCCCGGCTCCTCGCGCGCGCGAGCCACGCCGGGCTCACGGGATTCTCATAACCGCAATACGGGCAGCGCACGAAGCGGCAGGCACCAGCCAGAGGGCACTGCCGGCAGGCGGGCTGCCCCCGGTCCTCCTCGAATTCCCGGCCGCAGAAGCCGCAGCTCACAGGCCCAGCCCCCGGAGCGCGAGGTTAAGCACGAAGCCCGCCGTGAAGGCGAACACGGTCGCGAACGCGAACATGCCGACGGCCGTCCGCGTCCCGCGCTCCTTGACCATCATCAAGAACTGGGCCACGCAGGGAACGAAGAGGGTGAGCGTCACGGCCGCCACCGTGAGCTGCACGGCGTCCAGCACGCCAGTGCCGTTCAGGTCGTAGAGCCCGGCAGCGCCGTAGTCGCGGCGGAAAAAGCCGAAGATGAACACCGAAGCCGTCTCCCGCGGCAGCCCCAGCGCGCCAACCACCGGTGCGAGCCCGGAAACGATGCGCTCGAAGATCCCCGTGATGCGCCCGGCCCAGAGAAGCACGCTGGCCAGCAGGAACAGCGGCAGCACCTCGAGGAAGTACCAGTGCATGCGGGCGTACGTCTTCGTGAGCACGTTCCCGGCCCGCGGGCGCCGGAGCGGCGGCAGCTCCATGTGGAACGTGGCCGGCCGGCCCGGAAGGAGCCGGGCGGCCAGGGCACCCACCAGCACGAAGGTGCCGAGCACGGACGCCATCCAGACGCCCAGCGCCAGAGGCTGGCCCGCCAGGATCGCCAGGATTACCCCGAGCTGCGCCGAGCAGGGGATCGCCAGCGCCAACAAGAGCGTCGCGAGCACGCGCTCCCGCCGCGTCTCCAACGTCCGCGTCACCATCGTGGCCATGGTGTCGCAGGCGAAGCCCAGGACCAGCGGGATCACCGCCCGCCCGTTCAGCCCCAGCCGCTTGAAGGCCCGGTCCACCAGGAGCGCGAGCCGCGGGAAGTAGCCGCTGTCCTCGAGAAGCGAGAAGAAGAGGAAGAACGTGCCGACGATGGGAAGCACGATGGCGACCGCGTAGCGGACACCCAGCGTGAGGATGCCGTATTCGCCCGCGAACAGATCCCGCGCCCACGTCCACGGCAGGCCCGCAAAGAGCCGCTCGAAGAACGGGTTCACCCACCCCTCGAATACGGACCCCTCGAGCCAGTCCACCAGCGTCCCGGCGCCGAACTGACCCACGAACTTGTAGAGGCCGAGGTAGAGCACCAGCAGCAGCACGGGGATCCCCGTGGCGGGTGAGGCCATCAGACGACCGAGGCTCTCGACCCAGCGCGGCGGACCCTGGCGTGCCCCGGACAGGACGCCGTCCGCCAGGGCGTCGGACGCGCGCTGGCGCTCCACCGCGACCCGGTACGCGGGCGGGACCCCGAACGCGCGCGAGGCCTCATCCGCCGCCGCCAGCGCCGCGCGCCCGCCGTCTGGCTCCGTCTGCGCCACGCGCCCGCGCATTTCCTCGTCGCCCTGGAGGAGCAGAGCGGCGACGGCTGCGGAATCCGCCGCGTAGGCGCCCACAAGCCCGCGCCGCACCGACGCGATCGCCTCGCCGACGCCGTTCCCGTACGCCACCCGCGCCGCGGGCGCGCCTGTCATCGCGCCCAGGATCGCCGCGCCCAGCTCCTCGATCCCCTGACCCTCCACCGCCACCACCGGCACCACGGTCGTGCCGAGCCGCAGCGCCAGCCGCTCCACGTCCACCGTCAGGCCGCGCGCCGCGGCCTCGTCCATCATGTTCAGCGCCACGATCAGCGGGGGGCCCGCCTCCGCAAGCTGAAGCGTGAGAGGAAGCATGCGGGTCAGGTTCTTCGCGTCCACCACATGCACGATCACGTCCGCCCCGCCATCCAGGACGATTCGCCGCGCCACCCGCTCCTCCTCCGTCATGGCCAGGAGCGAGTACATCCCCGGCGTATCCAGCACCTCGACGCTCACCCCGCCGATGCGCCCGTGGCCGCGAGAAACCTCCACCGACGTGCCGGGATAGTTGGACACGGTCACATACGCGCCCGTCAGCCGGTTGAAGAGCGCACTCTTCCCGACATTCGGCGCACCCACGAGCGCGACACGCAGAGCGCCACGCAGAGCGCCACGCGGCGCCGACTGACCGGCCGCCGACACCCCATCATGACACGCCCCGGAATGACAGACGCCGTTCCCGGACAAAGCTCCCCCTGCTCGCAAACGATTCCCAACCGCAACCATGCCTGCACGACGCGTGCCGTGCACCAGCGCGGTGAACGCGGGCCGCTGCGGCACGTGACCCGTTCGAGTCTGCCCATCCGGCGCCCGCTGTGGGCCGCGGCTCCGGGCCGGCGCCGAGCTCCGCCACCGGCGGCTCGGGTCAGGTGGCCGGGCCGGCTCCGTGCGTCCGGGGACAAAGTGTCTCGGCGATTGGACAGATAGGCCCAGCGCAATCCTGCAGATTCGGGCGTGAGGTCGCAGCACTCGTCCGGAACGCAGGCGGAGCGCCGATAGGGATCAGCGCGCCGGGGGAACGTGATCACGACAGGGACAACGACCACCAGGCCGTCTTCGTTCATCGCGCTGCTGACCTGCGCGGGCTCGCCGCCTGCGGCGGGGACGTGACCGGCCCGATGGAGGCGCTGCCCCGCGAGCTCACTGCCGCTGAGCAGAAGATCATCCACAGCTCGAACAGATTCGGTGTCGAGCTGCTGAAAGAGGTCTACGCCCGCGAGGTGGGGCCGAACGTCGTCATATCACCGCTCAGCGCCTCGATGGCGCTGGGGATGACGCTCAACGGAGCGGCGGGCGAGACATAGGAGGAGATGGCGAGGCGGCTCTCCCACGGACGTTCCAACGCAACGCGTGTGCTGCAAAGGTCGGGCCTGTGCGACCCACGCGAGGCCGCTCAGAGCGGCGTCGCAAGCACAGCGTGTGCCGTTCTGTCCCGCCCGCAACGGCACCAATGCGCCAGGCTGTCCCAGAGGATCGGGGGTGCATATCCGTAACCGATGATCTCGTAAAAAGTTAGGGCGTTCACGCCGGTGCGGACTGCTCCTTGCACCTTCGCAGATTCGAGGCGAGGAAGGGAGAGCCACACCCGCTGATCCACCCGGAGAAGGCGCCCGAGCTCTCGTTTTTCTCACCTCCGCGCTCACGGGTGAGGGGATGGAGGCATGGTGCGACTTCCTGCGGGAGGGGGTGAACGGCCGAACGTCGACCTGACCGGCGTATCGCCGTTGCCCTCCGCCGACGGTCGCGGAGCGCTGCGCGTCCACGTGACGGGGGTGGTCCAGGGCGTGGGCTTCCGCCCGTTTGTCCACCGCCTCGCGCTGCGCCACGAGCTGGGCGGCTGGGTGTGCAACCGGGCCGGCGACGTGGAGATCCACGTAGAGGGGCTGCCGCCCGAGGTCGCGGCATTCCTTGCCGAGCTCGAGGCGGAGGCGCCGCCGCTGGCGCGCATCGACGAGTTACGCGCGGAGGCGGCGCGCCCCGGCGGGCTCACGGACTTCTCCATCGAGCGGAGCCGCGATGCGCCGGACGAGCGGCAGCCGGTATCGCCGGACGTGGCGATCTGCGCGGCGTGCGAGGCGGAGCTCTTCGACCCGTCGAACCGCCGGTATGGCTACGCGTTCATCACGTGCACGGACTGCGGGCCGCGTTTCACGGTCATCCGGGCAATGCCCTACGACCGCGAGCGCACCAGCATGTTCGCGTTCACGCAGTGCCCAGACTGCCTGGACGAATACCGCACGCCGGGGAACCGCCGATACCACTCCGAGACGAACAGTTGCCCCAGGTGCGGCCCGCGCTTGTGGCTCGAGATCCCTCGGGCGCCGCTGCCATCGAGTCGGCGGCCGCCGGGCGATCCCATCGAGCGGGCGGCCGCGCTCCTGCGCCAGGGCGCCATCGTGGCCGTGCGCGGGCTCGGCGGCTTTCATCTGGCAGTGGACGCCGCAGATGACGCGGCCGTAGAGCGGCTGCGCACCCGGAAGCGCAGGGAGGCGAAGCCTCTGGCGATCATGGTGCACGCGCTGCGGGACGCCCAGGCCCTGGGCGAGGTGGGGGACGCGGAAGCGGCGCTCCTGACCTCGGCGGAGCGGCCCGTCGTGCTGCTCCGGCGGCGCGCCCTGGCGCAGGTCGCGCCCTCCCTCGCGCCGGGGCTGGACACGGTGGGCGTCATGCTCGCGTACACGCCGCTCCACCACCTCCTTCTCGAGCGGGTCGGCCGACCGCTGGTGATGACGAGCGGGAACGTGAGCGAGGAGCCCATCGCCACGGGGAACGAGGAGGCGCTGCGGCGCCTCGCGGACATCGCCGACGCGTTCCTCCTCCACGACCGGGAGATCGCAGCCCGCTATGACGACTCCGTTGTGCGCGTGGCGGGCGCGACGCCGATCTTCCTGCGGCGCGCCCGGGGCTACGCGCCTCTGCCGCTGCGGCTCCCGGTCGCGGCGCCCCTCCCGCTGCTGGCGGTAGGCCCGCACCTGAAGAACACGTTCACGCTGGTCCACGGGCGCGACGCCTACGTCAGCCAGCACGTCGGCGACCTGGAGAACCTCGAGACGCTGGAGCACTTCGAAGCGAGCCTCGAGACGCTCTCCCGTCTCTTTCGGATCGTTCCCGAGGTCGTCGTGCGCGACCTGCACCCCGGCTATCTCTCGACCCGTGTCGCCGAGCAGAAAGGGCTGGCCGAGGTGATCGCGGTTCAGCATCACCACGCACATGTGGCCGCGGTGATGGCGGAGCACGGCAGGACGCAGCCTGTGGTGGGGATCGCCTACGACGGCACGGGCTTCGGCGACGACGGCTGCGTTTGGGGCGCCGAGGTGCTCGTGGCGGACCTCACCGGCTATCGTCGTGCCGCGCAGCTCCGCTACGCGCCGCTGCCGGGCGGCGATGCGGCGGCGCGCCGGCCCTGGCGTGCGGCCCTCGGCTACCTTTCCCTGGAGCCCGACGCGGCGCCTGCCTTCGCCCGCGCGTTCCGGGGTGTGGACCGCCGCGGGCGCGAGATCGCCGAGCGTCAGATCACGGCCGGGGTCAACGCGCCCGTGGCCTCTTCCATGGGTCGGCTTTTCGACGCTGCCGCGGCGGTGCTGGGCGTGCGCACCGTCGCCCATTACGAGGGTCAGGCCGCCATGGAGCTGGAGGCGCTGGCGGGAGTGCGGTCCGCGCATGCCTGGCCGCTGCCGCTGCTGGAAGCATCTGTCGATCCGCCCGGTGGCCTGGTGCTGGACCCGCTGCCGCTGCTGCAGGCGCTGGGGATGGCGGCGGCGCGCGGCTCCGACCCCGCCGAACTCGCGGCGACGTTCCACGAGAGCGTGGCCGCGGCGACCGCCCGCGTCGCGGCGAGAGTCGCGGAGGAGAGCGGGACGGACACCATCGCAGTGGGCGGCGGCGTATTCCAGAACGCGCGACTTCTCCAGTCCGTGCGTGCTCGCCTGAAGCAACGCGGGCTGTCCGTGCTGGCTCCCCGCCGCCTCTCGCCCAACGACGGGGCCATCAGCTATGGCCAGGCCGCCGTCGCGGCGGCGCGGCTGGTGGTGCGAGCGTAGCGGTCCGCAGGAGGTTGGACATCCTCGACCCTTGGTCGTAGCCGCGTGGCGCCAGGCCGTTTCCCGCCGCGGAGCTCCCACCGGCCCAGATCGCAGCGGACGACGCGCGCCCGCGGCCCGCGCCAAGGGCGCGAGGGCATGGACCTTGCACCTTGGAAGGCCGGACCCGGCGGGACCACTCCGGTGCGGTGATTCGGGAGGGGCGCGGCGGCGGCGGGCGCCGGGTATCGGTAAGCGAGACCGCCAGGCAAGGAGCGCACGGGCAGAGATGGTGAGGAGGACGACGACGGAGCGGGGAAGGGCGCCCGGGGCGCGCAGCGCGCGGGCCGCCCCCGGCAGCCCGCCGCCCGAAAGAGTGTACGGGCGGGTTCAACTCGGGCACGGGTCCGGCGGGAAGATGAGCGCGCGGCTCCTGCGCGAGTACTTCCTTCCCTACTTCGCGAACCCTGCGCTCGATCCCGCGGGTGACGCGGCGGTCGTAGCGGTGAACGCCCGTGACATCGCCATCTCGACGGACACCTACGTGGTCTCACCCCTCGAGTTCCCGGGCGGCGACATCGGCTCCCTGGCCGTCCACGGCACGCTGAACGACCTGGCGACGATGGGTGCGAGCCCGTGCTACTTCTCCGCCGGGTTCGTGCTGGAGGAAGGGCTGCAGCTCGAGGTGCTCGAGCGCGTGGTGCGCTCCATGGCCGCGAGCGCGAAACGCGCCGGCGTCGCCCTCGTGAGCGGCGACACCAAGGTCGTCGAGTGGGGCAAAGGCGATGGGCTGTTCGTCAACACCACCGGGATCGGCTTGCTGGATGCCGACTTTCGCCCGGCGCCCGGCCGCGCCCGGCCCGGTGATGTCGTGCTCGTGAGCGGACCCCTCGGCTGCCATGGGATCGCGATCCTCGCCGTGCGGGAAGACCTCGGGCTCGACGCACCCGTGCTCAGCGATTCCGCGAACCTCTTCCCGCTCGTCGAGCGGCTGCGCAATTCGGTGGGCAGCGACGTGCATGTGCTCCGGCACCCGACGCGGGGCGGGCTCGCCAGCGCACTCACCGAGATCGCACGTGCCTCGCAGATCGGGATCGATCTGGACGAGCCGGCGCTGCCGATCCCGGCGCAGGTCGCGGTGGCGTGCGAGCTGCTGGAGCTGGACCCGCTCTCCGTTGCGAACGAAGGGATCCTGGTGGCGGTTGTCGCGGAACGAGCCGTGGACGAGGCCCTCCGCATACTGCACAGGCACCCTCTCGGACGCGAGGCCGCCCGCATCGGGCAGGTCGTGCGCCGCCACCCCGGGCTCGTGATCCTCAACGCGGCGCGCGGCGGGACGCGCCTGGTGGATCTCCTGCCGGGCGACCGGCTCCCGCGCCTATGCTGATGCTTCGCGGCGGCGATCCCAGTGCATTCGAGCGCCGCTGCATCCACTCCAGCGCTCTCTGTGCTTACGCGGATCGCCGCCGCGAAGCACCAGCACTCCCGGCCCCGCTCGAGCGCGGGTCTCGGTCCCCGACGCGCTGCTGCGGGAGCCGACATCGCTCTCGCGCTGCGCCGGTGTCCCGCGGCACCGCGTGCCTGGCCGCAGCCCCCGTATCGGGCCGCAAATGACATACGCACTCCCCTGGCTCACCGCCTTCCTCGTGGGCTTCGCCCACTCCCTCGAGCCCGACCACGTGGTGGCCGTGACCACATTCGTGAGCCGGCGGCCGGGTCCGCGGGAGGCGCTGCGCTTCGGGGTGCGCTGGGGCGCAGGCCATTCGGCGGCCGTCCTGTTGCTGGGTGGGCTCCTGGTAGCGCTGAAGATCCGGGTGCCGCAGTCCTTGGGCGCCATCCTCGAGCTGGCCGTGGGTGCCGCCCTAGCGGCCCTCGGCGTGTGGGCGCTCCGCGGCGCACGTGCGCTTCATGCTCACGAGCACGTGCACGGAGACGGAACCCGCCATACCCACGTCCACTCGCACGCCCACAGCCGCGATCACGGGCACGGGCACACGCTCACGCTGCTGGGCGCGCTCCACGGGCTCGCGGGCACCGGACCCGTCATCGCTCTCCTTCCCTTGACGCTGGCGGACTCGCGCCTCGCGGCCGGAGCGTATCTGGCCGTGTTCGGGATGGGGACCATCGCCGGCATGATGCTGTACACGCTCATCGCCGGATTCGTCGCCGGTGGGATGGCGAGCCGCTCCGTCGCCCTCGCCCGCGGACTGGCCATACTCACCGGGCTCGCCAGCCTCGGCGTCGGCGGGCTCTGGATCGCGCGAGCCTTGTAGAGGGCTCCTTCGCGTCCCTTCCCTCGCGAGCGCGGCCGCCCCGCATCCTAGCTCGCGGCGCCTTCGGTCTGATTGGTGAGGTAGTTCTGCAGCCCCATTTGCTCGATCTGCGCACGCTGCATCTCTGCCCAGTCGACGTGCCCCTCTTCCATCTTGAGGATCTCGATGAGCAAGTCAACCGCGGCTTGGTCACCCACCTCATGCGCCAAACCGATGGCGTCGTTGTAGGCGCGCACTGCCGCGAGTTCCGCTTCCTGGTCATTGCTCACCATTTCCGACACGCTCTGGCCGATTCGGATGGGATTGAGCCTGGAGACGACCGGCGTGCCTTCCAGAAAAAGGACGCGCCGGATGAGCCACTCGGCGTGATGCATCTCGTCCCTCGCCTGCTTCTCGATCGCCTCGTGAAGCTTTTCGTAGCCCCAGTTGTCGCACATCTCAGAGTGCACCATGTACTGATTGATCGCCGTGAGTTCGTCTGCCAGAAGCTGATTCAGCACCGCGAGAAGCTTCTCGTTGCCTTTCATGTTTGACCTCCGAAACGAATCCGCCCAAGAAACCAAGAAACTTAAAGCGGATAGCCGCGCCGAAGAGAAGTTGCCAACGCGGGTAGACAACCCGTGGAGCCAACTCACCCGCTCGCCTGCTCTACTCCTCGATGACGTACTCGAAGGCGAAGAGCGAGGCCACGAAGAAGATCACGTCGAAGGCAAGGAGCAACCGCACCCAGGCGCCCCCGTAGCCCATGGGATCACCCGCGAGCACGGCCCCGGTGGCCTCGACGGCGCCGACCAGCAGCGGGACGAGCATAGGGAAGAGGAGCAGGGGGAGGAGCACCTCGCGGGCGCGCACACGGCTGGCCATGGCGGCATAGAAGGTGCCCAGCGTGACGAAGCCGAAGGTCCCCAGGAGCAGCACGCCCGCCAACCCCGGAAACGGCCGGAGCAGCGGAAGGCCGTAGAAGATCGCCGCCGCCGGAAGCACGATGGCCTCCACCAGCAGTACGACGGTCAGATTCGCAGCGAGCTTCCCGAGGAAGATCGCCTTGCGGTCGCCCGGATAGAGGAGCAACGCTTCCAGCGCGCCGCCCTCCAGCTCGAGCTGGTACGAACGGCTGAAGACCAGGACGCCGCTGAAGAGCACAGTCAACCAGACGATCCCCGCGCCCGCCGCACGCAGCGCCTCCGCATCCGGACCCAGCGCGAACCCGAAGAGGAGAAGCATGAGGGCCGCGAAGAACACCACGGCATTGAAGTTCGCCTTCGTGCGCCGCTCCGCGGTGAGGTCCTTCCACGCCACCGCGCCGGCCCGCGCAACCTCCCGCGACAGTGCGGTCACAGCGCCACCGTCCCTTCTTCCCTGCCGCTGACCGCCACGGGTGAAGCAGGGCCGTTGCTCACCGCGACGGCGTCGAGCTCGGTCTCGCGCAGCACGCCGGTCTCCAGGAGTGCCACCCGATCCACGACCCCGGCCACGCCCCGCAGGTCGTGCGTCGCCATGACGACCGCACCGCCCCGCGCCTTCGTGTGGCGCACGAGCGCGTTCACGCATTCCACGCCGTCCACGTCCAGGCTCGCGTACGGCTCGTCCATGAGCAGAAGGCGAGGCGGCTCGAGGAGCAGGCGCGCGAGCGCGAGGCGCCGGCGCATCCCCGCCGAGAACGCACGGACCCGCCGATCCGCGTCGTGAAGAAGCCCCACCATGTCCAGCAGCCGGGCGATCTCCGGGGCGTCCGGCACGCGTCCCCTCATACGGCACGCGAACCGCAGGTTCTCCCCGGCGGTCAGGTCCTCGTAGAGGGCAGGGGCATGGCCCAGCAGCCCGATGATCTCCCGCACGCTCGGCGCCTCGCGCACGACATCGAGGCCGTAGACGCGCCCTGTCCCGCGCGTGGGGCGAAGGAGCGTCGCCGCTATGCGGAGCAGCGTCGTCTTGCCGGTGCCGTTCCGCCCCACCAGCGCCAGCGCCTCGCCTGGCGGCACCTGCAACGATGCGCCCCGCAGCACCCAGCGCTGCCCGAACCGCCGGGCGATGCCCGCCAGCTCGAGCGCGAGGGGAACCGTGGGGCGCGTGACGCCCGAGGGAGCCTGTCGCTCCGCCACGCCCGCGAGGAGGCGATCCGGGGACGCGTAGGCTCGCGCCATGGCGATCACGGCTCGCCAGCCGCGTCGCGAGCGTCCGCGGCGACAGCGGTTCGGTCTGCCGCGTCCGCTCCGGGCCCTGCCCGGCTCCACCGCCGGACGCTTGCCACCACCACGGCTGCGCCCGCCAGGAGCGCGATGAACGGGAGCAGATACACGACCAGGTTGAACCCTCGAGGCTCCGGGGAGAGAAGGATAAACTCTCCGTACTTGCTCACGAAGTAGTCCTTCACCTCTTTCGGCGTCCGCCCGGCTGCGAGCTGCTCGCGGATCACCGCCTTCATCTCCTGGGCCAGATCGGTGGGCGAATCCTTGAGCGAGAGCCCCTGGCAGACCGGACAGCGGAGCTGCGACGCGATCTCACCTACCCGCGCCTCGAGCGCCGAGTCCGCCTGCACCGGCGCAGAGATCCCCGCGGGCGGCGCGGGCTGCCCCGACGTCTGGAGCGCAGCCGCCCGGGGCGGGGCAGGCGCCGGCGCCGTTGGAGTAGCCGCAGCCGTGTGACCCTCGAGGGCACCGCACCCAACGCCCACCGAGACCACGAGCGCGAGCCAGCCGGCGCGCCGCAGCCACCGCGGGCCACGCCGGTTCATGGAGCCGCCTCCGCGGCCGGGGCCGCCAGCAGACGCTCGAGCCATTCGGTGAGAACCGCGGGCGTCACGGGCCCGACATGCTTGCGGGCTACGCGGCCATCGCGGCCGATGAAGAACGTCTCGGGGACACCGTAGAGCCCGTACTCGATGGCGGTCCGCGACCCGGGATCCAGGAGCGCCGGATAGCTCTGCCCGCCCATCTCGGCGATCCAACGCCGCGCGTTGTCGGGCGTGTCGTCGTAGACGACGCCGTAGAAGCGGACGCCTCGCTCTGAGTAGTCCAACGCCGCGCGTGAGAGCACCGGGTGCTCGTCCCGGCACGCGATGCACCACGAGGCCCAGAAGTTGAGTACCACGACCTCCCCGCGGTGCTCGGCGAGCCGCACCGTGTCGCCGGCCCCGGACCACGCCGGCCCACCCACGTCGCGCGTGTCCAGGACCGCCAGCGCGAATCCAGGAGCCGGGCGGCCCGGCAGCGGTGAGGGGATCTCCCGCGGATCGCGAGTCAGCCCGAAGGCCAGGAGCGCCACCATGGAAATGGAGGTCAGCGCCACTCCGGCGCCGCGCCAACCGCTCATGCCCCGCCTTTCCCGCCTGGGAGTGCCGGGAGCGCCATCACCGGCGTCGTACCCCGGCACCCCGCGAACCGCAGCCACGGGGCTCACGGCATGACCCCCGCTGGCGCGCGCCGTGGCCTCACTCGCGGCGCTCGGTGCGGCGACTGCACGCGCGCGGCGACGCGCCGTCCAGGCCAGATCGCGACCAGCGCACCCAGAGCGACGATGGCACAGCCAAGCCAGATCCACGCGACCAGCGGCTGAACGAGCACGGAGAGCGTGGCCGTCGAGCCGTCCTGCGCGAAGGCCATGAGATTCACGAACACGTCCCGCAGTCCGGTCTTCACCGCAGGCGTAGGGACGGGCTCGGCCTGTACGCGGAAGTAGTTCAGCCGCGGGTCGAGGGTACCGCGGACCCGCCCGTCCTCGAGAAGCTGCAGGCTCGCGCCCACCACAAAGCGGTGCGCATCCTCCTTTGCCCACAGCTCGCCGAAGCGCAGCTCGTACCCGCCAACCGCCACCGTCTCGCCCGGCGCCAGCGTCGCCTCCCGCTCCGCCTTGAAGCTCGATGACGCCGCCACGCCCGTGGCCAGCACGATCACGCCCACATGGGCCAGGTAGCCGCCGAAGCGCCGGCGATTCGCCGCCACCAGCCGAACCAGCGCCAGGGGAGGCGGCTCGCCGTGCGCCCGCATGCGCGCCCGCACGCCCACGACGTACTCGCGCGCGTTCGCAACGAGGGCGAACGCCGCGAACGCGAAGGCGAGCAGCGTGAACGGGGCTCGGGCGCCGACGGCGGCGGAGGCGGCGACCGCGAGCACCGCCGCGAGCGCGGGCGCCAGCAGCCGGCGCTTGAGCGTCCCCACAGCCGCGCTCCCCCACGGCAGCGCCGGGCCCACCCCCATGAGGAAGAGAAGCGCCACCGCAAGCGGCAGGGTCATGCGGTTGAAGAAGGGCGCCCCCACACTGACCTTGACGCCCCGTACCGCCTCGGCCGCCAGCGGGAACAGCGTTCCCAGGAGCACGGTGAACGTAAACGCGCTGAACAGCAGATTGTTGATCAGGAACGCGGTCTCCCGCGACGCCGCGCCCTCCAGCCGACCGCGGCCGCGCAGCTCATCGCCGCGCGCCGCGAGCAGCCAGAGGGAGAAGACGAGCACGATCGCGATGAACCCGAGGAAGTAGTAGCCGATCGTCCCCTGGGTGAACGCATGGACCGAGGACAAAATCCCGCTCCGCGTGAGAAACGTCCCGAGGATGGTCAGCAGGAACGTCGCGACGATGAGGCTGAGGTTCCACACCTTCAGCATCCCGCGGCGCTGCTGCACCATCACGGAGTGAAGGAATGCTGTCGCCGTGAGCCAGGGCATGAACGACGCGTTTTCGACGGGATCCCAGGCCCAGTAGCCGCCCCACCCCAAGACCTCGTAGGACCACCACATGCCGGCGACGATGGCGACCGAAAGGAAGATCCACGCGGCGATCGTCCAGCGTCGCGTCGCGCGTATCCAGCCGTCGTCGAGCTGCCGCGAGAGGAGCGCCGCGACCCCGAACGCGAACGGCACCGTCATGCCGACGTAGCCCAGGTAGAGAAACGGAGGATGCACCGCCATGAGCGGGTGGTTCTGAAGCAGCGGGTTGGGCCCCGGGCCGTCCGCCGGCACCGGCCATACGCGGCCGAACGGATTCGCCGGCCCCACCAGGAGCAGGTAGAAGAACGCGCCCACCGCCAGCATCGTGGCCGTGGCGTACCCCGCCAGCTCATCCGACCGCTCGCGGCTCAGGTAGACCAGCGCCGCCGTGTACGCCGCGAGCACCCAGCCCCAGAAGAGGATCGAACCATCCAGCGCCGCCCACAGCGAGATCACCGTGAAGAAGAGAGGCGTCGAGCGGCTCCCGACCTCCGCCACGTAGGAGACGCTGAAATCGTGGGTGACCAGGGCGTAGACCATCGCGCCCGTGGCCAGGCTCAGGAGCCCGAAGTTCGCGTACGCCGCGGCGCCGGCGCTCCGGAGCAGCGCGGGGCGCTGCGCCCGCAGCCCCACCACCGCCGCCACGACGCCGTAGACCGACTGCGCGAGCGCCAGGGCGACCGCCGCGTACCCCAGCGCTCCAATCACCGTCCGCTCTCCCGGATCAGGGTGCGGTAGATCTCCTCGGGGCGGTGTCCGGGCGTGGGCGCACGATACTCGTTCGAGTGCCTCACCATGAGGTTCGTGGACTCGAAGACGCCCCCCTGTCTGAGGCGACCCTCCACCACCACGCCGATCCCGTCCCGGAACATCTGCGGCGGTGCGCCCCGGGAATGAACGACCACGTCCGTCGCACCGTCCGTCACCCGGAACCTGAGGTCCAGCGCCTTCGCGTCCCACTCCACCGTACCGGCCGCCACCTGGCCGCCCAACCGCACTGGCGCGTCGAACCCGCCCTCGCCCCGCTTCACGAGCTCCGTCGGCGTGAGGAAGTAGACCAGATTCTCACCGATCCCTCCGTAGAGGAGATAGGCGAAGCCGCCCAGGATCGCGACCACGGCCGTGATCATCCCTACGCGGCGGCGCACGCGCGGAGCGGACGGGCCCGTCTGACGCGCGCTCACGGCCCGCCCCTCACTGCCGCCTGCGCGCTCTCGAAGAGCGCCCGGGCCCGCCGCGCGCGCGCACGCACGTAGGCCGCGTACCCCAGAAGCACCGCCCAGGTCAGCCCATAGGCCGCGGTCACGTAGCTCCACTCACCCATGCGCACCTCCCTGCACCAGTGCGGCTTCCTCGAGGAGCTCGTCGGCCGCGCGCTCGAGCCTCGCAGCCCGGTACCGGACCAGGAGGAAGTAGAGGAAGACCAGGAAGAACGCGATCGCGTTCAGCCTGAGCCCCAGCACGTAAGCGGAATCCACCGTCGACGGACTGGACTGCACCTGATGGAGCGTGCGCCACCAGCGCACGCTCAGGTAGACGATGGGTACGTTCAGGAACCCCAGCACCCCCACTGCCGCGCTCCAGCGCGCCCGTCGCTCGGCGTCCTCCGTGAACGCCCGGAGCGCCAGATAGCCCGCGTACATCACCAGTAAGATCGCCGTCGTGGTGAGCCGCGGATCCCACGTCCACCACACGCCCCACGTCGGCCGGCCCCAGATCGAGCCTAGCGCCAGCGTGAGCGCCGTCAGCACGACACCCACCTCCGCAGCGGAGGCCGCCAGCAGATCGTGGCGCTCGCTCCGGCGCCACAGATACAGCAGGCTTGCGACAAACACGATCGTGAACGCGAGGAACGCGTTCCACGCCGCAGGCACGTGCACGTACATGATCTTCTGCAGGTGTCCCATGTCGCGGTCCGGCGGTGAGAGGGCGAAGCCCGCCACCTGCGCGCCCACCAGCGCGAGGAGTGCAACCCAGCCGAGCACCGCGAAGGACGCCAGGCCCGCCTGCGGTGCCCGATTTGCCGAACCGCCCGCCGATTCCACTACGTGCATGATGTCCCGTCTCCACCCGAGTCTTGCCTCGCTCGCCCGCCGCCCAGGCGCCGGCCCGCTTCGAGCCCGCCCACCACGGCCGAGGCCGCGACCGCCGCTTCCGCACGCGCCCCGAGCCCGAGCAGGTGACGCGCGTCCTCGAGCGCGGCGCCGTCGCCACCGTTCGCCCAGGCTT
The DNA here is from genome assembly GCA_016209885.1 of Gemmatimonadota bacterium. GTDB lineage: Bacteria > Gemmatimonadota > Gemmatimonadetes > Longimicrobiales > Gaopeijiaceae > JACQVF01. The sequence goes on from JACQVF010000113.1 coordinate 29,693, forward strand.
GTTGCACGCGGAGGGCCGGGCCTCGCAGCAGCCGCTTCACGAGCTGTCGCGTGAGCATCTCGATCGCATCGCGGTCGCGCCGCTCCAGATGCCCCATCCGCTGGAGGGCGCGCTCAAGCTCGCCCCGGCGAATCGCCTCCGCGCGGGCACGCACGGCTCGCAAGAACGAGACCAGCTCCGCGGTATTCGCGTTCGCCATTTCCGAACTCACTGTTTCCGATCCCCGTCTTGGTTCACCGAACCCCGGGGCATCCGCCGGAGCATGTTGCGGGCGCCATCTGCGGTGGCTGCGGGTACAAGAACCGTGCCGAGCGCGTCCGGCCGCCGCCGGCCACGCCCGAAGTGCCCAGGGGTGGCACAGGGCTTGCCCCCCTCGCCGCGCGCCGGACAACGCACGCAGGTGGACATAGATTGGGTGCGAGAAGCGAACAACCGAGGAGACCATGAAGGTCGGAATCATAGGCGCCGGCATTACCGGCCTCACGCTGTCCCGCCACCTGCGCGCCCGCGGCGTCGCCCATGCCTGCCTGGAGGCCGGAGCCGAGCCTGGAGGCGTGATCCGGAGCTGCGAGGTCGAGGGGCGCGTCCTCGAGCTCGGACCGCAACGGTTGCGGATAGGCCCTGAGCTCGCGCCGCTTCTCGAGGAGCTCGGACTTCAGGGCGAGGTGTTGCGCTCCCGGGGGAAGCTGCCGCTCTACGTCTACTTCGACGGGCACCTTCACCAAGTGCCGTTCTCCGTTACGGCGTTTCTCGCCACGGACCTCCTCTCGTTGCGCGGGAAGCTGCGCCTCCTGGCGGAGCCGCTCGTGCGCTCCAGAGGGAACGGCCAGGAGACCGTGGCCGAGTTCTTCAGCCGCAAGTTCGGGCGCGAGGCATACGAGAACTTCCTGGGACCCCTGTTCGGCGGGATCTACGGGTCCGATCCGCGGAAGATGTACGCGAAGTACGCGCTGGCGCGGCTCCTGGCCCTGGAGGAGCGCGCGGGAAGCCTGGTGGGAAGCGCGCTCCGAGCCGCACGCCGCGGTGGATTCTCCGCGGCCATCACGTTCCGCAGGGGAATGCAGGCGCTGCCCGAGGCCCTCTACGAGAGAAACCACGAGAACGTGCACCTGAACACACCCGTTCATGGGTTGTGCGCCCGAGAACGCGGTTACACCTTGATCACCTCAGCGGGCGAACTCGATGTGGATCACGTCGTGATCACCGCACGGGCCGACCAGGCCGCGCCGCTCCTGGCGCAAATCGCGCCGGAGGCCCCGAACCGCCTGGCGCGCCTGGCGTACAATCCGCTGGCCGTCGTCCACCTCCATTCGGCGGCACGGCACCGCGGACTCGGCTACCAGATCCGCGGGGACCAGGACTTCCACACCCTCGGCGTGACCTGGAACTCCGGCACCTTCGAGCGAGACGGCGTATTCACGTGCTTCCTCGGCGGCTGGAAACGCGCGGACCTGCTATCGCGATCCGACGCCGAGCTGGGACAAATCGCCCGCACCGAGTTCGAGGTCATCATGGATGCACCCGCCCGAGTGCTCCACGTCCACCGCTGGCCCCGCGCCATCCCGGCCTACGACCTCTCGTGGCAGGCGCTGGACGGGCTCCGACTGCCGCCTGGTATCCACCTCGCGACCAACTACACCGGCGGCGTTGGCGTCTCGGCGCGCATGGGCGAGGCCCGCGCGCTGGCCGGACGCTTCGCGGGCGACAGCCGCCCGTCCCGGGTCTCGGGGACAGAATGACCCACGCTGGGACTGAAGAGCCCGACGATATATCCTCGCGAGACCGGCAAGCGGGCAGGAGACGCGGGGCCAAGGGACTTGACGCACTCCCGGGGGACACCGTTCCGGCGTGAAGCCTGCGGCGATCCGGCGGAGGGGTTCACGTTGGAGGGAACCGAGGACGCGTTCCGCGCGTCTCTCGCGCGCGTGAATCCCTCCGGTGTCGCTGGCTTCGAGAGGCTCGTGGCCTCCAGGGAGGCACGCATCTCCCGCCGGTCTGGTGTGTCCGCGCGCGTGTGAGCATCTCAGCCTGTCGCTCCGTGTCGCCCCGGGGAGGCTTTTCGCCTCCGAGTGCAGGCCTTATCTTCCGACTGCGTAAGGAGATTCCGGAAGCGGCCTGCCTCCTCCCGCTTCCCCGGGGTGAGACCCCGGCCAATTCGAATGTGGAGTGCAGCTGCGGGTTCCAGCCCCTGCGGCTCGCACCTGTGCGGGCGGTGATGTCCGAATCCGAGAAATCTCGCAGCACGCGGCGCCGGGCTTCGAAGCAAGGAGCCTCGGCGGAAACCGCGAAGCTGGAGTACGAGCTGGTTTCGGCCGTGCTCGATACCATGGCCGCGCTCGTGGTTGTGCTCGACCGCCGGGGTCGAATCGTCCGATTCAATCCAGCGTGCGAGCGGGCGACGGGGTATCTCGCCGTCGAGGTCATCGGGCGGCTCCTCTGGGACTTCCTCCTCGTCCCGGAGGAGATCGAGCCCGTCAAGGAGGTTTTCGGCGAACTTCGCGCCGGACGTTTTCCCAACGCGTTCGAGAACTACTGGGTCGCTAAGGACGGCAGTCACCGGCGCATTGCCTGGTCGAACACGGCGATCGCGGGCGAGGACGGCTCGGTTCGCTACGTGATCGGCACCGGGATCGATATCACGGAGCAGCGGGACGCGGAGACGCGTGCCCGGGAGCTCCTGGCGGAGCAGATCGCAAACGCGGCGCGGGAGGCAGCAGCGCGCGCCTCGGAGTCGCGGATCTCGGGGATCGTATCCGTGGCGGTAGACGCCATCATCTCGGTGAACGAGGCGCAGCAGATCACCCTGTTCAACAGCGGGGCGGAGAAGATCTTCGGCTATGCGGCGGAGGAGGTGCTGGGCAAGCCGCTCGACATTCTGATCCCCGATGGGCAGCGCGGGGTTCACCGGCGGCACGTGGCGACATTTGGCGACTTGCCCGTTGTGGCCCGCCGCATGGGCGAACGCCGGGAGATCGCCGGACTGCGCAAGAGCGGGGAGGCGTTTCCGGCCGAAGCGTCGATCTCCAAGGTAGAGGTCGGCGGGGAGCGCATCTTCACGGTAGTGCTCCGGGACATCACGGAGCGCAAGCGCCACGAGGAGGCGCAGGAGTTCCTCTCCGAGGTAGGCAGCGTCCTCGCCGAGTCGCTGGACTTCGAGACGACGCTCCGCGCCGTGGCCGACGTGACAGTGCGCTACCTGGCAGACTGCTGCGTCATCGACGTCATGGAGGAGGACGGCGCGGTCGCGCGGCTCGCGGTCGCGCGGCTCGCGGTCGCGCACTCGGACCCCGCCAGGCGGCAGCTGGCGGAGGAGCTGCGCGCCTTCCCCCTGGACCGCGCGCGGCCGCATCTGGCCTGGAACGTGCTCCGGACGGGCGAGTCCGAGCTGGTACCCGAGGTGCCGGAGTCCATGCTCCTCCAGGTGGCCCAGTGCGACGAGCACCTTCGCATCCTCCGGGAGCTTGCGATCCGCTCCATCGTGGTCGTGCCTCTCCGTGCCCGCGGCCGCCTGCTGGGCACCATCCTCTGCATCTCGTCCAGGCCTTCGCGCCGGTACGGACCCCACGATCTGGCGCTCGCGGAGGAGCTCGCCCGCCGGGCGGCGCTCGCGGTGGACAACGCGCGGCTGTACCGGAGCGCACAGGCCGCGATTCGAGCACGCAACGAGGTGCTGGGCGTAGTGTCCCACGACCTCGGCAACTCGCTCCAGGCGATCTTCATGGCCACGAACTCGCTGAGCGTGACGCTGCCGCGCGAGGAGGGAGCGGCGAGACCGCGGTACTATGTCGAGGCGATCCAGCAGTCGGCGCAGCTCATGCAGCGCCTCATTCACGACCTGCTGGAGGCGCGCCGCCTGGAGGAGGGGCGGCTCACCATCCGGCGGCAGGCTCAGCCACTTACGCCGCTGGTGGCCGAGACCTGCAAGGTACTGGAGCCGCTGGTCCGCATGAAGTCGCTCCGCTGCGAGTGCGACATCCTTGGCGGCTCGCTGCCGCCCGTGTACGCCGATCGGGAACGGATCCTCCAGGTGCTCGCGAACGTGGTGGGGAACGCGATCAAGCATACGCCGCAGGGCGGGACCGTGACGATCCGGGCCGAGGCTCGGCCGGATGAGGTGCTCGTCTCCGTCGCGGACACGGGTCCGGGGATTCCCGCCGAGCACCTGCCCCACGTGTTCGAGCGCTTCTGGCGTGCGGACGACAGCGACCGCCGCGGCGTGGGCCTCGGCCTCGCCATCGCGAAAGGGATCGTGGAGGCCCACGGCGGGCGGATCGGCGTCGAGAGCACGGTGGGCAGGGGCAGCACGTTCTACTTCACTCTGCCCATCGCGGACGATCCCAACGGCAGCGGCAACTCATCCCGCTGAGCGGCCGGTCATCACCGTCGCGAGGAGCACGCGCCGCGAAGCCGCTCGCGTCCGTCCCGTCCGCGGCCCCAAGTCCGCGAAACGGTCTCCCGCACCCTGCGGCTGCAACCTATTGCCCTCGCCGCGTTCGGAGTCCGCAAGCGAGAGGAGGACGCGCACGACGCCGGCGCGCAACGAGCTCTTCGCCGCGAACCCGCTGTGCCGGAATACCTCGAGCATCGTCACCGGATCAGCATGGGCGGCAGCGCCGCACCGTCACGCGGCACCCCGCACCCTAGCGACCTTCCGGGCCTGGCCCACGACCGCGGGCAGCACGGACAGCGGGCCGACAAGCAGCCAGTCGCGGAGCTCGAGCGGCCGCACGGCAAGGAGGTCGGAGAGCGGCGGCAGGTAGACAGCCGCGAGCTGGAGGGCGAGCACGATCGTCACCGCGCCGAGCGCGTACACGTTCCCCGCCACGCGGCGCGGAGAAGTGACGGGGCCGGCGCTCCGGGCGTTCCCGAGATGGAAGAGCTGCGCGAACGCCAGCGTCGTGAAGGCGAGCGTCCTGGCGTGGGCCGGATCTTCCGGCCGGGCGTTGAGCCCCCAGACGAACGCGCCCAGGGTGACGGCCGTGATGAGCGCGCCGTAAAAGCCGATGGCCCGCAGGAAGCGCACGGACAGGACCGTGGCCTGCGGATCTCGGGGCGGCCGCAGCATCACGTCCGGCTCCGCCGGCTCGAGGGCGAGGGCCAGGGCAGGGAACGTGTCGGTCACCATGTTGAGCCACAGGATCTGGAGCGGCAGGAGCGGGAGCGGCAGCGCCACGAGCCCGGCCACGAGCAGGACGAGCACCTCGGCGAGGTTACAGCTGAACAGGTAGAAAACGAACTTGCGGATATTGTCGAAGATGACGCGTCCCTCCTCCACCGCCGCGGCCACGGTGGGGAAGCGGTCGTCCTGAAGCACGACCGCCGCCGTCTCCTTCGCGAGGTCGGTGCCACGGATGCCCATGGCGACGCCGATCTCCGCCTGCTTGAGCGCTGCGGCGTCGTTCACGCCGTCCCCGAGCATGGCCACGATCTCACCGGCCCGCTGCAGCGCCTGCACGACGCGGAGCTTGTCCGTCTCGAGCTCCGTCGCCGCGAGCAGGCGCGCGTCGGCAGGGACCGACTGCCCCGCCTCCACCTCGATGATGTCGCCGGGAACCAGATCGCGGGCATCGATCTCCCGCACCGCGCCTTCCCGCACTGCCGTTGCCCGCAACACTTCCAGCTCCAGCAACGCTTCGATGGCCCGATGCGCGCGTAGCTCCGTGAGGAAGCCCAGGGCGGTGTTGATCAACAGGACGGCCGCGATCGCCAGGGCGTTCAGCGGCTCGCCCACGGCCAGGGCGATGGCCGCCGCCGCGAAGAGCAACAGGACCACCACGCTCTGGAGCTGGCCCACCAGCACCTTCCACCCCGGGACCGGCTCGCTCGGACGCAGCACATTCGGGCCGTACCGCGCCAGGCGCTCCCGCGCCTCCGCCTCGCTCAGGCCCTGGGGCCGCGAGCGCAGCCGGATCAGACACTCCTCAGGCGACAGGGCATGCGCCCCGCCCAGGGAAGCCAGCGACATCGCCATCGAACGTGAACATGAAACCGGCCGGGACCCGCGCGGACGCAAAAGGCCCCCGGCCGGATGCTCCGATGGATACTCCAAGGTTCGCGCGCCCCACGGAGCGGTGCGAGCGCGGGAAACTCGCGACCCGCCAGCGCGGTTGCGGCCGCACCTACACCGGACGCGGCGCGCTCACGACTACCCGGGCGACGCGTCCGCGACTGCCCGCAGCACGTCCAGCGTCGTCACGATCCCCGCCAGCTCACCGCCATCCAGCACCAGCGCCCGGTGGATCCGCGCGCGTACCAGGAAACGAGCGAGATCCAGGACCGTCGTCTCGCGATGCACCGCGAATCTCACCGGGGAAAGAATCTCCCGCACGGTGCACTCGTCGAAAGCATCCACAGAAAGCTGCTCCAGGACCTCGCGCAGGAAGACGATGGCGTCATCCGGGCTCGTGAAGTACGGGACCGCCTCCACCATCTCCGCTTCCGCCGCCGCGCCCTCACGTTCCCACCACGGGCCTGGCCCCACAGGCGCCCTCAGCCTGGCCGCGAAGCGCACGACGTCCGTAGCCGAAACTACGCCCAGCACGCAGCCGCCCTGGTTCACCACGGGCACGCCGCTCACGCCTTTCTCCGCCAGAAGCCGCGCCAGGTCCCGGATCGTCGCATCGGGGTCGATGGTCACGACGTCCCGCTGCAGGATCGCGCCCACCGTACGGGCGAGCACATCGGACACTCCGTTCTTGTCCACGGTGAGACCTCCGGCCACCCGCAAAGTGCCCCGACTCGTCGGACCCGCCGTGGAACGAACGCCCGAGCCCGACCTCAGCCGGACTCCACCCGCTCCAGCACCCGCACGAGCCGCGCCCGCGCCTCCTGCCCCAGCCGTACGAGCTCCTCGTTCCCCGACACCTCGAGCTGCAACACCGGGTCCAGCGCCTCCACCACCACGCGTCCGGTGTCACCGAGCACTCGAACCACCACGTTGCACGGCAACAGCAGCCCGATGTCCGCCTCCGTCTCCAGCGCCTGACGCGCCAGCGGAGGATTGCAGGCGCCCAGTATGCGATACGGCGGAAACTCCACTTGCAGCTTCTTCTTCAGCGTCGCCTGCACGTCGATCTCCGTCAGCACGCCGAACCCCTCCGACTGCAGGGCCTCCCTCACTCGCCGGTCCGCCTCCTCGAACGTCAGGCCGACCTCCCGCGCGAGCGCGTAGCGCACCGCCGTCTGCGACATTGAAGCCTCCCCACGCCTCTCAGGGCTCATTCCACGCCACCGCATGAACACTCCACACCCCAGCCTACTGTCCAAGCAGGACACTACCCACCGCAGCGCCGCAGCGCGACACCATGACAGAGGGCAAGGCACGTGCCACGCACGCCGCGCTCGCGCCGCATGGCGCCCCGCTGGCCCCGCTACCATCCGACGCGCACCGCATTCCACTGCTCTCCACCCCCAGAAGACCCGGGGGGCCGTCGCGCTGGGCACCCCGCTTCCGACCTGCGGGGAACCCCGTCGCCGCTGCTCAGTCGAGGCTGCGAGGTCGCGGGACAATTTATCCCGCGGCAGGGGGCCGTGACTCACCGCTGGCCAGCGCGGTCTGGAGCGAATCGGCGAATCCCGCGTCCCCCGCGTCCCGGCGGGAAGCTGCGGATCGGTCGTTCAGCACGGTAGTTGCTCGTCTCGGCCGTCTCGCAGGGCGGAATCCGCTGTCGCAACAGCGGTTGGACGCGTCGTGGTGGCACAGCGGTTGCTCGTATCAGGAGTCGGGGACGGATGGGCCGATCCGTCGTCGCGATAGGGCGACGGTGCGGCGGAATCGGGCAGGGCGGGAACTGGATGGGACGGCGGTAGAGGCGCTCGCAATTGGTGGAGAGACGCGTGCCGTGATCGCCGCATTGGGAGAGAGCCGGGGTCCAGTTCGACCTCTTCGATCGGCCCCAGGAAACCCTGGGTGCGGAGTCGAAACGCTGGAGGAGCTCGAGCTCGCGGCCCATGATGGGCGCCTGGAGACCGTTCGCGGCTTCGGCGGGATTGGGTGGTCATCTACTTCGAGCGGGACGGCCAGGAGGATCAGGTCACCGTCGTCACAGAGCACGAGGGGCTTCTCCGGGGGAGGCGGGTGATCCGCGGCCGCGAGGCGGAGTGCCACGCGTATTACCGCAGGCTCCTGTGAGCGCGCGCGGCAGCGCCCTTCGGGGGTCGCGAAGGTTCCGTGCCCCGCTCGCGAGAGGCGACGGGGTGGGCGGGCGGCCGGTGCGCGCCGACTTGCGCGGGCGTCACCTTTCCTGGGCGGGCCGCCCCGCCCTGGGCCTCCTTGGGCTCGTCGGGCACCTCGAGGGGGAGGACTTGAGCATGGGCAACTGGGAGCGCTTTCGTGACCGGTCGGACGCGGGCAGGAGGCTCGCTGCGAAGCTCGGCGCGTATGCTGAGCGCGCAGACGTCATCGTCCTTGCGCTCCCCCGCGGAGGTGTTGCCGTAGGCTACGAGGCAGCCCGGGCGTTACACGCGCCGCTCGATGTACTGGTCGTCCGCAAGGTCGGTGTGCCTGGCCACGAGGAGCTGGCCATGGGCGCAGTGGCGAGCGGCAGAGTCCTCGTAGTGAACGAAGAAGTCACCCAGGCGCTGGGGATCTCCGAAGCCGTTCTCCGGCGCGCGGCCGCTGCGGAGCGGAAGGAGCTGGAGCGGCGCGAGCGCACGTATCGCGGGGAACGGAGCCCATCGGATGTGCGCGAGCGAACCGTCCTGTTGGTGGACGACGGGATCGCTACGGGCTCCACCATGCGCGCGGCGATCCGCGCGCTACGCGCGCTCCATCCGGCTCGCATCGTCGTGGCCGTGCCCACGGCGCCTCCGGACGTGTGCGACAGCCTCCGGGCCGATGCGGACGAGGTCGTGGCCGTGCAAACGCCGGAGCCGTTCATCGCCATCGGCCTGTGGTACCACGAGTTCCCACAGCTCTCGGACGACGACGTGCGCCGCATGCTCCGGGACAGCGTGGTGGCGAGGCCAGCGGGAGCGGAGGACAGCGGCTGAGCGGCGAGCCGTGCGACCCTGTTGTGGCATGGGACGTGCTCGATGGTGACAGGAGTGGATGCGGTGGAGGGGTGGGGAGCACGGCAGGCAAACCAGCGCGGGGCGCGGCGAGGCCGGCGCCCCGATGGCGGGAAGGGGGTGGAGGCGATGTCTGCGGGTAAGATCTGCAACCGCACGGTGGTCACGGCCTCTTTGGACGAGGCCGTGCGCACGGCCGCCCGCCGCATGGCGGACTATCGGGTCGGTACTCTCGTGGTCGTGGACTGGGACCGTCATCCCATCGGGATCGTCACCGATCGGGACATCGCGGTCCGATGTGTCGCAGCCGATCGGGACCCGGACCGCACGACGATCGAGGCGATCATGACCACGCCCGTGCGCGCGGTGCCGGAGTCGATGCCGATCGAGGAGTCACTCGCGTATATGGCGAATGCGGGCGTGCGCAGGCTCGTGGTGACGGACGCCGTCGGCGGGCTCGCCGGGATCCTGGCCCTGGACGACCTGCTGGACCTCCTCACCGAGGAGGCGGAGGCGATCGGAAGGCTCGTCGCCGCGCAGACGCCGTAGCTCCGTGCGCTCCGTTCAGGGGCGCTCTTGCGCCAGGGTCCGCAGAGTCGGAAGTGCGTTCTGGGACCGAAAGCGTCGCTGCGTGGGCCAAGCGAGCGGGGGAGGAATAGCCCTTGTGGCATTGCGACGAGGCGCAACGAGGTTCGGCCCGAATCGAGCGGCACTCTCTGTGCTTACGCGAATCTGCGCCACGAAGCACTAGTGTGCGACCTGGTGGCCGAGATGTGCTTCCACATCCAGGACCGATTCCTGGAGCCGGCCCTGGCGCCCGATGTGGTCGTCCGCCGTTGCCACCATAAACACGCGGTCGTACTTCGCGCTCATGATCTCGTGGGCCCGCCGAATCACCGGCATGACCTTGTCCCACTCGCCCTCGATCACCGTATCCATCGCCGTGACCCTGTAGGGCAGTCCGCTCCGGCCGATTTCGTCAATGACCTCGGACACCGGGTGCACCAGGGAGTCGCCACCCGAGACGGGGAACATGGACAGAGCCGCACGCTCTGCGTGCTCCCGCCAGGGACGGCGGTGCGCGAGGCCGCCCGCTATATGCTCCGCACGGGCGTGCACCCGGTTCTGGTCACCGAGCACCGTCGTCTGCTGGGTATCGTCTCGACCACGGACATCGTCCGCGCCGTCGCCGAGGGTCGGATCTAGCGGACGCCCCTGCCCGCGCCAGCGCGCGGTCCGAGCGCCCTGACGCCGCCTCGCGGGAGGGACGGACGAGCGGCCAGGGTCGGCGATACCTCATGGGCCTCGAGCAGGCGCCGAAGGCGATCACTCGCCAGCGCCTCTCCCGTTCCCGGCGCCCCGAGATGCCATGCCGGCCGGGGACAGGAGCGAGGGATGAATCGCCGGGCGTCGAGCACCACCCGGTGGAACTCGAAGTCGCTTCCCAGAATCCCGGTATGGACGAGCCAGGACAGCTCCACGTACCCGCCCCGCCGGGGGCGCAGGATGTCGTTCCGGGTGTCGAGGGTGACGACAAGGCCGACGCCCGTGGTGAGTCCGCCGTCATGTCCGCGCACCGCCCCCGCGTCGAGCACGGCCCCCTCCTCCACGTCCACGAGGTCTTCGTAGCGCAGCCGCACCCGGGGGCCAATGTGGAGACCGTGCTGCACCTCCGTCTCGGCCTCGACCTGGAGGTCAGCGACCAGCGACGTGTAGTGCTCCGCCATCTCCTCGGTGGCAGCCCGCCCCACGCCATAGAAGACCTCCGGATACAGGCTCGCCCGGAACTCGGCCCGCAGGTGCCGGCCCTCAAGATGAAGCTCCGGGAGCCATTCGAGCACGAATTGACGGTGGGTCGTGACCGCCGCGGCACCCAGGAGACTGGAGACGGGCGCCTCCCGGGAAGCGCGGTAGTAATAGCCGGCGACCAGGCCGCCGCCGAACCCCGTCTCCGGCGAATAGAAGAGGTTCGGAAGCAGGACGAGGCTCCCGCGCGCGTCAGCGGCGCCCCACCCAACAGGCACGCCAACGGCCCGGAAGCCCAAACTAACGCGAGGGCAGAATTGCGTCAGTCGGGAGATGCAGCAAACCCGGTCCGGAG
>JACQVF010000002.1 GCA_016209885.1 Gemmatimonadota bacterium
GCCGCAGGATCTCCTGGGCGCGCGGCCCCTGGAGCGCCAGGAGCGCGATATCGTCCGACCGATCCCGGACCTGCACGGCGAAGCGGGCCGCCTGATGGCTCAGCCACTCGAAGTCCTTCTCCCGGTTCGACGCGTTCACCACGAGCATGAGGTGGTCGGGGAAGCGGTACACGACCAGGTCATCGATCACCCCGCCGTGCTCCCGGCAGAGGGCCGAGTACTGCGCGCCGCCGGGTTCGACTCGGGACGCATCGTTCACCGTCACGTACTGGACGAACTCGAGAGCCTCGGCGCCACGGATCTCGATCTCGCCCATGTGGGAGACATCGAAGAGACCGGCGGCACGCCGCACCGCATGGTGCTCCGCGGTGATCCCCTCCGGGTAGTGGACCGGCATCTCGTAGCCGGCAAACGGCACCATCTTCGCACGCTGCGCCAGGTGCTCTTCGTAGAGCGGCGTCCGCCGCAAGCGCTCCGTCATCCGGTCTCCTTCCGGTCCGGTGCCATGAGCTCCAGAAGCAGCGCCTTCTGCACGTGCAGCCGGTTCTCCGCCTCCTGGTAGATGCGCGAGCGCGCCCCGTCAATCACTTCCGCCGCGACCTCCTCGCCGCGATGCGCAGGGAGGCAGTGCAGGAAGATGGCGCACGCATCGGCCAGGGCCATGAGCCCGGGGTCCACGTGATAGCCGCGGAAGGCCTCCGCCCGCACTTCGGCCTCCGCCTCCTGCCCCATGGAAGCCCACACGTCCGTGGTGACCACGTGGGCGCCCTGCGCCGCTTCCCGCGGGTCGCGCACGAGGTGGACATTCGCCCCGGCGGCGGCGCGGCGGAAGATCTCGGGATTCGGGTCGTAGCCTTCCGGGCACGCCAGCCGCAGCTCGAACCCGAGGCGGAACGCGGCATTCAACCACGAGTTCGCCATGTTGTTCCCATCACCGATCCAGGCGATGCGCCGGCTCCGCAGCTCGGGCCCGAACTCCTCGCGAATGGTCAGAAGATCGGCCAGGACCTGGCACGGATGAAGGAGGTCCGTGAGCCCGTTGATGACGGGCACGGAGGCGTACGCAGCGAACTCCACCACCTCCTGGTGCGCGAAGGCGCGGATCACGACCCCGTCCACGTAGCGACTGAGGACAGCGGCCGTGTCACGGATCGGCTCTCCCCTCCCCAGCTGGAGGTCACGGCCCGCAAGGAAGAGGGCCTGCCCGCCCAACTGGTACATGGCGACCTCGAAGGAAACGCGGGTCCGGGTCGAGCTTTTCTGGAAGACCATGGCAAGGGTTTTCCCGGCGAACGGACGGCCCGCGCTCTCCCCCGCCTTCAACGCGGCCGCCCGATCGAGGAGCGCCAGCAGCTCCGGCGCACCGAGATCAGGGATCTCGAGGAAATCCCGTTTCTTGCGTTCGGCCATCTCGCGCGATCGTCCGCCGGCACGCCGGCCCCCCTCCGCGGCCCGTGGCGCGTGAGGCCGGCCGCCGAACACGGGGCCCGAAGCCCCCGATCGCCGGGCGCACGGCGGGTATCCGGCAGCGTCCGTCACGCCTGACACCAGCGCCGGTCAGAGAATGTAGCGGCGTAGGTCCTCGTTCTCCGCGATTCGCTGCAGGCGCTCGCGGACAAAGGCCCGCGTCACCACGATGCGGCGGTCGCCATGGTCCGGCAGATGGAAGAGCACATGCTCCAGGAGCGCGGTGAGCACGGTGTGGAGACGGCGGGCGCCGATGTTCTCCATGCGCTCGTTGACCTCGGCGGCGACGCGAGCAATCTCGCGGATCCCATCGTCCTCGAAGATCAGGCTCGCACCCTCGGCGGCTACCAGCGCCTCGTACTGCCGGATCAGTGCGTTCTTGGGCTCCGTGAGAATGCGGACAAAGTCTTCCTCCGTCAGGCTCTTCAGCTCGACCCGAATCGGAAAGCGCCCCTGGAGCTCCGGGATCAGGTCACTGGGCTTCGTAACATGAAACGCGCCCGCGGCGACAAACAGGATATGGTCCGTGCGCACGAGACCGTATTTCGTCTGGACCGCACACCCCTCGACAACGGGAAGCAGGTCGCGCTGCACCCCTTCACGGCTCACGTCCGGGCCAACGCCCGAGCTGCCGCGCGCCGCCGCGATCTTGTCGAGCTCATCGACGAAGATGATCCCCATCTGCTCGGCCCGGTCGAGCGCCTCGTTCACCACGTCGTCCATGTCCACCAGGCGATCGAGCTCATCCTGCAGCAGGATGCGCCGGGCCTCGGAGACCGTAACCGAGCGCCGCTTCGTGCGCTTGGGCAGCACCTCCTGGAGCCACTCCATGAAGCTGAAGTCCATCCCCTCCCAGCCGCCCATGGGAAGCGTCATCCCGTCCAGGACCGGGCTCTGCTGCACTTCCAGCTCCACGAGGCGATCCTCCAGCTTCCCGTCGTCGAGCAGCTTGCGCAGCTTCTCGCGGGTCCGGTCACGCCGGGCGCGCAGCCGCTCCTCGTCCCCTTCGGCCCGCGCTCGCTCCGCGTCCGAGGGGTCCGAGGGGTCCGAGGGGTCCGAGGGGTCCGAGGGCGGCGTGCTTCGCTCCTGCACGCCCTCGGGGCCGGCCACGAAGCGGGAAGCCGGAAGGCGGGACGGCGTCGCCCTGTCCGTCGCCGACGGCAAGAGCAGGTCCAGCAGCCGCTCCTCCACCCGAGCATCCCCCGTCTCCTGCACATCGTCCTCCCGCTCCGCCCTCACCATGTTCACGGCTACGTCCACCAGGTCGCGCACCATCGACTCGACGTCGCGCCCCACGTAGCCGACCTCCGTGAACTTCGAGGCCTCCACCTTCACGAACGGGGCACCCGCCAAACGCGCCAGGCGACGCGCGATCTCCGTCTTCCCCACCCCGGTGGGACCGATCAGGATGATGTTGTTCGGCATGATCTCGTCCCGGAGATCGTCCGGGACGTGCTGGCGCCGCCACCGGTTCCGCAGCGCGATGGCTACGGCCTTCTTCGCCTCCTCCTGGCCAACGATATACTTGTCCAGCTCGGCCACGATCTGCCGCGGCGTCAGCTCGTCCAGCCAGGGAGCATACTCACCCTCCCCGGCCTGTTCGCCTCCCTCGCCCGCGCCCTCCGGCCGAACCTCGCCTGCGTCGACGTACTCCTCGTCCCGCGCGCTCACATCCCGCTCAGACCGGATCCGACTCATTGCTTGTTCTGTCTCGGCGCCTCGGTACGCCCACCCGCGCCGCCCTCCAGCTCCAGCACCACCACGTTCTGATTCGAGTAAATGCAGATGTCCCCCGCAATCTCGAGGGCGCGACGCGCGATCTCACCCGCGCTGAGATCCGAATGTGCCTTCAGCGCACGGGCGGCCGCCAGCGCATACGAGCCGCCCGACCCGATGGCCATCACGTCATCGTCCGGCTCGATGACGTTCCCGTCCCCACTCACCAGGAAAAGGTGGTCCGAATCCGCGACCGCCAGAAGCGCATCCAGACGGCGAAGATAGCGGTCCGTTCGCCAGTCCTTCGCCAGCTCCACACATGCGCGCGTCAGGTTGCCCGGATAGCGCTCCAGTTTCTCCTCGAGCTTCTCGAACAGCGCGAACGCGTCTGCTACTGTGCCGGCGAACCCCGCCAAGACGCGCCCGTCCTTCAGCTTGCGAACCTTGCACGCCCTGGATTTCACCACGGTGCTCCCCATCGTCACCTGACCGTCGCCGCCCAGGGCGATTTTGCCATTGTGGCGTACGGCGAGGACCGTGGTCGCGTGGAACGTGGGCGATGGCATCGGGATCCTGAGGATGCTCGAGAGTGTGTTCAGCTTCGCATCGAAGAATAACCTGCCGCGGGTCCAGCGCAAAGCGGCCGACCTCCTCCGCCTCCTCCACCCCGGACCCGCCGCCGGGCAGCGGGCTCACGCACGCGGATGCGCCTTCTGGTAGACCTTGCGGAGGCGTTCGCGGGTGGTGTGCGTGTAGACGCGCGTGGTGGAGAGGGAGACGTGGCCGAGGAGCTCCTTGACGGCCAGGAGGTCGGCACCCGCGTCCAGGAGATGGGTGGCGAAGGAGTGGCGCAGGGAGTGCACGCTGGCGCCTTCGGTCCCGGCGGCGGCCTCGAGCTGGCGGCGTACGATCTTCTGGATCGTCCTTCCGGTGAGTCGCTGCCCGTTTCGGCTGAGGAGCAAGGGGCGGCGGTCTCTGCCGGTGGCGGTGACGACATCGGCGCGGCGCGGCTCATAGCGGCGGAGCGCAGCGACGGCGGCACGCGTCACCGGCGCGATGCGTTCCTTCCGCCCCTTCCCTTTGACCTTCACCTGCTCGCCCAGCAGGTCCACGTCCTGCACGTCGAGGCCCACGAGCTCGGAGAGGCGCAGCCCGCTGCCGTAGAGGAGCTCGAGGATCGCCAGGTCGCGGGTGCCGGTAAAGGCGCTGTCCGCTGCGCGGAGCTCGGCGGTGCGAAAGACGGCGGCGAGCTGGTCACGCGTCAGGTGCGCGGGCAGCCGCCGCTCGAGGCGGGGTGCGCGTACGGTGCGGGCGGGGTTCGCCCGGATCCTGTCCTCGGCGTGGAGGAAGCGGAAGAAGCTGCGCACGGCGGAGATTTTCCGCGCGGCGGTGCGGCGTGCCAGGCGGCGCCGCTCACACCACCCCAGGAAGCCGCGGAGCGCGAGACGGTCCACGCCGGCGGGCGACCAGTCCGGGGTGCCGTAGTAGTCCGTGAGGAAGCGCTCGAAGTCCACGAGATCGCGCCGGTAGGCGGTCACCGTGTGGGCCGAGAGCTGGCGCTCGTCCGCCAGGTGGCGCAGGAACTCGGCGCTCTCGCGTCTCATGCGCCGGCGGCGACGGTCCCTGCCGTCTGCGCGGCGAGCGCGACCTCCCGGGCCCAGCGCAGTAAGTCGGCGTTGGCCCGATCGGCAAGGCGACGGCGCTTCTCATCGCGGTCGCGGACGTATTCGGACAGCGGATCCACGAGGCCCCAGTTCGAGTTCATGGGTTGGAAGTGGCCGGGATCGCTTTCGCGCAGATAGCGGAGCAGCCCGCCGAGCAGGGTGGTGGCCGGCGGCAGGACCGGCGCCTCGCCGCGGAGCACGCGATCGAGGTTCATGCCGGCGAGGATGCCGCTCGCGGCTGACTCCGTGTAGCCCTCCACGCCGGTGAGCTGTCCCGCGAAGATGAGGCCGGGGCGCGCCCGCAGCGACCCGTGGTGCGAGAGGCCGCCCGGGAAGTTCAGGTAGCTGTTCCGGTGGATCCCGCCGTAGCGCAGCAACTCGGCGCTCTCGAGCCCCGGGACCATGCGGAAGACGCGCTTCTGCTCGGCGTGACGGAGCCGGGTCTGGAATCCAACCAGGTTCCACATCTGTCCAGCCCGGTCCTCCCGCCGGAGCTGGACAACGGCGTGAGGCCGGCGGCGGGTACGCGGATCCTTGAGCCCGATCGGCTTCATGGGCCCGAAGCGCAGAGTATCCTGACCGCGTGCCGCCATGACCTCGATGGGGAGGCACCCCTCGAAGTAGGGGACGTTTTCCCACTCGTGGCCCTCGTACGTGTCGGCGGCGCGCAGCTCGTGGATGAAGCGCAGATACTCCTCGCGGCCGAGCGGGCAGTTCAAGTAATCATCCGCCTCGCCGAAGCGGCCCCCCGGGAAGACGACGCCTTCGGCGACCGAGTCACGGCTGACGATCGGGGCAATGGCGTCGTAAAACGAGAGCCCCTCGTGGCCGAGCGCCTCGCGAATCGCACGCGAAAGGCGGTCCGAGGTGAGCGGTCCCGTGGCGACGATGGCCGGACCGTCCGGAAGCCCGGTGATCTCCCGGCGTACGATCTCGATCCCGCTGGCGCTGCTGACCGCATGGGTCATGGCACGGGCGAAGAGCGCGCGGTCCACGGCAAGGGCGGAGCCGGCGGGGACGCGCGCCTCGTCCGCGCACCGCAGGAGGAGCGAGCCCAGCGCCCTCATCTCCCGCTTAAGCTCTCCGTGCGCGGTGGTGGGGTCCTCACTCTTGAACGAGTTCGTACAGACCAGCTCGCCGAGGAGCCCGGTCGCGTGCGCGGGAGTGGATGTTCCGGGCCGCATCTCGTACAGGCGCACGCGGTGGCCGCGGTTGGCCAGGGCCCAGGCGGCCTCGCAGCCTGCCAGCCCCCCGCCGACCACGACGACGGGCTCCGTCATTCACCCCCCTCCGGGCCGGCTGGCGCCGGGGCATCCGCGTCCGCCATCGCGGACACCGATGCGAACTTCCCTGCGCAGCTCGGGCAGTACAGCGACTCCTCCCCTTGCCTCGAGGTCCTCGCCAGCAGGAAGGCGGCCCCGCAGTCGGGGCAGGGCGTGGCGACCGGCCGGTCCCAGGTGGACCAGTCGCACTCCGGGTAGCGAGTGCAGCCCCAGAACGTCTTGCCGCGCCGCGTGCGTTTCTCCGCGATGCCACCCTCAGCGCAGCGGGGGCAGCGGATCCCCGGGATCGGGATGGGCCGGGTGTACTTGCACTTCGGGTACGCGCTGCAGGCGAGGAACGCTCCATAGCGCCCGCGGCGCACGATCATGGGCGAGCCGCATTTCTCGCATTTCTCGTCCGTGGGCTCGGAGCGCGGCGCCGTCTCGGTCGACTCGATCCCTCGCGTGTAGCGGCACTCCGGGTAGTTCGCGCACGCGATGAACCGGCCAAAGCGGCCGCGCCGGGTAACCAGCTCGCCGCCGCAGTCCGGGCACTTCTCCCCCTTCAGATCCAGCTCGGGTTCCGGCTCGATCCCCCGCGTGTAGCGGCACTCCGGGTAGCCGGAGCAACCCAGGAAGCGACCGAAGCGGTTCCAGCGGACGACCATGGGGCGCCCGCACTCGGTACACCGTTCATGCTCCGCCGCCAGCACCTCCTTGAGGAGCTCGTCGCCGCGCGCCTCGCCCTCCCGGAGCCGCCGCTGGAACGGACCGTAGAAGTCCTCGAGCACCCGACGCCAGGGGAGGTCCCCCTCCTCCACCTTGTCCAGCTCCTCCTCCATCTGGCTGGTAAAATTCACGTCGAAGATGTCGGGGAAGACGCGCACCAGGAGCTTCGACACGGTTTCGCCCAGCTCGGTGGGGAGGAAGCGCTTGTCGCTCACTTCCACGTACTCGCGGTCGCGGAGCGTGGAGATGATGTGGGCGTAGGTCGAGGGCCGGCCGATCCCCAGGCGCTCGAGCTCCTTGACCAGGCTCGCCTCACTGTAGCGAGGGGGCGGCTGCGTGAAGTGCTGCTCCGTGACCAGCCCGATGAGCGGCACTTCTTCACCTTGGTCCAGAAGCGGGAGCGGCACCATGTCATCCAGCCGGCGGTGCTCGCCGCCCTCCCGGGCCTCCAGATACAGGCGAGTGAATCCGTCAAACTTCACCACGGACCCCGTGGCCCGGAAGAGGTAGGCGCGGCGGCTCTCGCCACGCATCTCGAAGTCGGCGGTGGTCGTGTCGTAGACGGCCGCCGCCATCTGGCTCGCCACGAAACGGAGCCAGATGAGCTCATAGAGGCGCGCGACCGCGGGGTCGAGGTACGGTCGTACCTCGTCTGGATGGAGCTGCACGTCCGTGGGACGGATCGCCTCGTGGGCCTCCTGGGCGCCTCTCTGCTGCCTGCCGCGCCAGTCGCGGGGCTCGGCCGGGACGTAGTTCCCGCCGACGCGCGCGGCGATCCAGCCCCGCGCGGCACGGACCGCCGGTTCGGCTACGCGCGTGGAGTCCGTTCGCATGTAGGTGATGAGCCCCACGGCGCCACGCTCGCCGAGCTCCTCGCCCTCGTAGAGCTGCTGTGCGAGCGCCATGGTGCGGTTCGCGGAGAACCCCAGACGCTTCGCCGCCTCCTGCTGGAGCGTCGAGGTCGTAAACGGTGGTGCGGGATTCTTGCGCCGCTCCCGGCGTCGGACGTCTGTGACGACGAACGGCACGCCGCGCACATCGTCCACCACCCCGGCCGCTTCGCTCTCCGTCCCCAGGTGGACGGCCTTCCCGTCGATCTTGTGGAGCCCGGCGTCGAACGGCTGGTCGCCCTTGTTGAGCTTCGCCGTAACGGACCAGTACTCCTGGGGGACGAAGCGACGGATCTCGCCCTCGCGCTCGCAGATCAGGCGGAGCGCCACGGTCTGTACGCGGCCGGCGGAGAGACCCGGGCGGATCGGCTTCCAGAGGAACGGGCTCGCCTGGTACCCCACCAGGCGGTCGAGGATGCGGCGCGCTTGCTGCGCCTCTACCTTGCGCAGATCAATCGGGCCCGGGCTCTCGAGAGCCCGCAACACCGCGTCGCGGGTGATCTCGTGGAACTGCACACGGCGGAAGCGCCCATCGTCCAGCGGGTCACCCAGGTGCTCGGCAATGTGGTACGCGATCGCCTCGCCTTCCCGGTCCGGATCCGTCGCCAGAATGACCGAGGCCACCTCCTTCGCCTTGCGCTTCAGCTCCTGGAGGATCTTCCCCTTGCCGCGGATCGTGACGTACTTGGGCCGGAAGCCGGCCGCCACGTCCACGCCGAGTTCACGCTGGGGCAAGTCGCGGACGTGCCCCACCGACGCGGCTACGTCGTAATCAGGTCCGAGATACTTGCCGATGGTCCGCGCCTTCGCCGGCGACTCGACCACGACGAGGTGCCGCCCTTTCTCCGCCTTTATCGCCTTCTTCGCTTTCGCCTTTGCCATGCGACTGCCGTGTTGGATCCATGCGATCGTGTGCGTTTCGTGTGCGCAGGCTACCGCGCATCCCCGGCGGGTCGCGCCCGCAACCGGACCGCGCGCAGAATCACGCGTGCGAGCTCGTCCGGGCTCGCGTCCTCGCTGTCGACGACCAGGCGTGCCCGCCGGTAGTGGGGCTCCCGCTGTTCGAGCAGGTTCCGCGCCGTGCGTACGGGGTCGCGAACCTCGAGGAGCGGCCGCGTCTGTCTCGCGGCGCGTGCCCGTCGCACGGCGGTCTCCGGCGAGACCCGGAGCCAGACGCTCAGCGTGGCAGGATCGAGGTCGTCGAGCCGGCCGGGGGTGGCAGCCCATCCGCCGCCGGACGCCAGCACGACGCGCTCGCGCGCCAGCAACTCCTCACCCACCTCGGCTTCCAGCCGGCGGAACGCTTCCTCGCCGAGGTCCCGGAAGATCTCGGGGATCGTGCATCCCGTCCGCTCCTCGATCACCGCGTCGAAGTCGACGAACGGCCAGCGGAGCGAGTGGGCGAGAAGCTTGCCGACGGCCGTCTTCCCACTGGCCATGAATCCCACCAGCAGGACGCGGCGCACAGGCATCGCCTCATGGGTCGCCATGCCCCCGCTCGCAGAGGTACGCGAGGTACGCGTCGAAGTTCCGCCGAGCCTCCCCCAGCGAGTCGCCGCCGAATTTCTCGAGCACGGCGTCGGCCATCACCAGGGCCGCCATCGCCTCGCCCACGACGGCCGCGGCGGGGAGCGCGCACACGTCGCTCCGCTCCACGGCCGCTTCCCCGGGCTCGCCGGTCCGCAGGTCCACGCTCGGCAGACGCTTCTTCACCAGCGTGGAGATCGGCTTCATCGCGCAGCGGAGAACCAGCGGTTCGCCCGTGGTCACGCCGCCCTCGAGTCCGCCCGCGTGGTTCGTGGCCCGGCGGTAGCCGCCGGCGCGCCGGCTCGCCAGGTCGCCGAGGATCGGGTCGTGGACCTGGGAGCCGCGCAGCCGCGCGCCGCGGAAACCGAGTCCGATCTCGACGCCCTTGATGGCCTGGATGGACAGGAGCGCTCCGGCCAGCCGGCCGTCCAATCTCCGGTCCCAGGCGACGTAGCTGCCGAGTCCCACGGGAACGCCGGTCACGACCACCTCGAAGATCCCGCCCAGGGTGTCGCCGTCGTCCCGGGCGCCGTCGATCTCCTGGATCATGGGCGCCTCGGCCTCGGGGTCCAGGGTGCGCACGGGCGAGCGGTCCGCAGCCTCGTTCAGCTCTTCGGGCAGCAGGTCGGGGAGGCGCGCCTCCACGGAGCCCAGCGCGACCACGTGGCTGCCGATCCGGATTCCCAGCACCCGGAGGAACCGCTTCGCCACGGCCGCGCATGCCACTCGTGCCGTCGTCTCGCGGGCGCTCGCCCGCTCGAGCGCGTCCCGCGCGTCGCGCCGGTCGTACTTGAGCACGCCGACCAGATCGGCGTGGCCGGGGCGTGGCAGGTACACCGGACGAAGCGCCTTCGGGTTCACGTCCGGGCCCGGTGCCTCCTGCGCCATGGCCGTCCTCCAATTCTCCCAGTCCCGGTTCCACACCACCATGGCGATCGGGGAACCCAGCGTCTCGCCCAGGCGCACGCCCGAGATGAGCTGGGCACGGTCCGACTCGATTCCCATGCGCCGCCCGCGACCGTACCCGCCCTGGCGCCGCCGGAGCTCGGGATTCACGTCACGCTCGACGTCGAGCTCCAGGCCCGCAGGGATCCCCTCGACGACGGCGACGAGGCCTGGGCCGTGAGATTCGCCGGCCGTATAGAAGCGCAGGTGCACGCGACTCGCTTGTCCGGATCTGGAAGTGAAACGCCCGGCCGGGGCCGGGCGTCGCTACAGGCCACTCCTCGCAATCTATACAAGCGGCTCCCCGGCCTTGTCCAGTCCCCGGGGAGAGGGCAGGCTCACGGCTGCCGCGCCGGATGCTCGCGGAGGATATCCACCTTGCGCACGTCCACGACCACCACGCCGCCCGCAGTCGTGACGCCGTAGAGCTTGAGCACGATGCAGCGGTCGTCGTTGTTCGTGTCGGGCACGAGGCCGTCGGCGTCGTCGAAGATCGCGAGCGCCTGGCCGATCACCGCACCGGTCCGGTTCGTCACCGTCACCTTGTCGCTACACTGCAGTCCGGCGTTGTCGCTCGGGAACGGCAGCGCGGCGCGCAGCGGTCCGGAGATCACGTCGCGGATGAAGAGCCGGCCGAAGCGGCGGAAGTGGAACGTGTCCACGACGTCGATGGTCCCCTGCCCGGTGCCGAAGAAGGCCAGGTGCGTGTTCGGCTCGTGCACGGCGCGGCCGTTCGCCGTCACCGCGTTCCCGTGCAGCGGGTGGAGCGCCGCGCCCGCACCGCCGCCCAGCGCCACCTGGGAACCCTGGAGCCGCAGCTCGAGGCGCACGGGGTCGATGGAGAAGAAGTATGCCTGGTTGCCCCGGGCAGTACCCAAGGTGCCGTCATAGTTCAAGGCGACGCCGAACACGCGCTCACTCGCGTTGTTCGTCAGGTCCAGGACCGGCAGTGCGCCGCTGATCTGCCGCGTGATCGCATTGTAGAGGATGATCCGTCCCGTGGGCGGCGTCGCCCCCTCGCCGAAGACGACCCAGCCGCGGTCGCCGGACGCGGACACGAACGTCGTATCCGAGAGCCCGATATCCTCGACGTTGAATTTCCCGGACCGGGCGTCGATGTCGGAGCCCTGACCCCCAAGGTTGAGGATGGCCGAGTCGAGGGCGATGAACCCGGTGCTGAACGTGCTGTCGGGGAAGCCGTTCCGATGATCGAACAGGTCGACCCTGTCGTCCGCGGTGCCACCGCCCGAGAGGATGAGCACGCGGTCGATGCGCGCGATGGACGTCGTCGTGGGCGACGCTTGCACGCTGGCGTGCTCGTAGAAGAGCCGCGCCTCCGGCTGCTCCCACCCCGTCGAGTCGCGGGCGCTGCGAATCGTTCCCAGCGTGGCCGAGGCCGTCGGCTTGGTCGAGTAGATGACTGCACCCGTCGAGTCCACGGCCAGGAACTGCGGCCGATCGCTGAAGTCGATAAGGCTGGTCGTATACTTCACGGTCCCCGTCTCCGAGACCTTCGCGTCGATCTCGAAGAGGACGATGTTCGGCGTGAGCAGCCGCTTGTTCACGAGCTCCCGCCGCAGACCCAGGTCCACGTACGAGATGTTCGTGCCGCCCGAGTTCCCGACCAGGAGGGTGTCGGCCCGAAAGTCCATACCCCACGGCCGCGAGCCCACCAGGATCTGCGACTCGAACAGCTCCGTCGAGAGGTTGAACACCTCGAGCTGGTCGCGGTCGATGCTCGAGAGAATGAGGATCCGCCGGGTCGTGTCCACCACGGCATCGGCAATCACGCTCGCGCCCGGCAGGCGCACGGTACGGCCGCTGACCACCGCCAGGGTGACGCGCTGGCCGGCGACACTCTTGCCCACGGTCTCACCGGTGGGCAGCGAGTCGCAGGGCACGCGGCCGAGCTGGCCCTTCTGCGCGGACGCCGAGCAGTTCCCATCGCCATCGACGAGGAACGCCGTGACCTCATAGACCAGTGTGTCCGGGAGACTCAGCGAGTCCACGTTGAAGGGCACGAACGAGAAGTTCCGGATCACCGTGCCGGTGCGCGCCGGCGAGAAATCCACCTGATTCGTCTGCACCAGCGTGTCGCCGCGGGTCGGCGAGATCCCGAGCACGGTGTAGCCCACCGTGGCCACGCCTTTGCCCTGGTTGTCGTCGCGCCCTGTGATCTCGATGCGCACCGAGTCCGTGAACTCGAGGCGAGCCGCCGCCTGCACGGTGACGGCGAGGAGCGGCGGGATCGTGTCTTTCTCGAACGGGGTCACGACCCTCAGCTTCACGGACTCCGACTCGCCCAGCACGTCCAGCGTGTTCTTCGCGCTCGCCACCAGAGTGAACTCGCCCTCCGCGGTGTCGGGGATCGCGAGCGTCGTGTCCACCGTGACCGTGTCCGGCGGCGAGCTGAACGAGCGGATGAGAGTCGCGTTGACGGCGCCCGTGGCCTTGAGCGTCACCGACACCAGGCGCTGCGGATCGGACGCGCGGACCCGGATGGACAGCGGCTGGCCCGCCTGCACGACCTGGCCGCTCTCCACGTTCACCAGAATCACCTTCGGGCCGCCGAGCACGACCTGCACCGTGTCCGCCCCCACGTTCCCCCACGTGTCAACGGCGATGACCGCGATGGAGGCGAACTCCGGCGTCGTGTCCGCGGTGGCGAAGATGTAGCGCTGGAGCACCGTATCCGCGACCGGTGGATTGAAGTCCACGGTCTTGCTGAGGAAGCGCTCCACGATGGTGTCGGTCCCCAGGGTGCGGTCGCCGCGGAACGATACCCCCGTGATCGTGGCACGCACGATGCGGCTCGTGTCCCGGAGCTGCACGCGCACGAGGAGCGAGTCGCCGATGGGTGAGCCGCTCCCGGATGGGGGAGCGACGATGTCCACGGTGGGCGGCCCGTCGTCGCGCACCATCTGGATCGCCAGGCTGTCCACCGTCCTGTTCCCCTGGCCGTCCGTGGCCGTGGCGCGGAGGTAGACCCGCTCCGCCGTGCTGTCGAGGGTAGGCCGGAGGTAGCGCTGCACCACGGTGTCGCCGGAGGCCGGGACCAGGGTCGCGCTGATGCGGTCGAAGCGCGCGACCACCATGTCAGTGCCCAGGGCGCGGCTGCCGCGATGGGCGACGCCCTCGAAGATCACGCTCGCCACGGCGCCGTTGTCCTTGACCCGCAGCTGAACGAGCAGGGAGTCGCCCACGGGCTGAACGGCGCCGGCCGCAGGCTTCTGGAAGGTGATCGTCGGCTTCACGTCATCGATGAAGATAACCCGCAGTCCCGGAGACGCCCGCTGCACCGCCACGTTCCCCATCACGTCGATGGCGAACGCCTGAACGGTCAGCTCCTGGGGTGTCAAGTTCCCCGGGACGTCATAAAAAAAAGTGCGTTCTCGTTGCGAGCCCGTCACCTGGACGAGCTCGTAGTTCAGGGTGTCACCGGTCGCGCTCAGAAGCAGGTATCCGAGGCTGCGCAACCCCACGTTGTCCGTCGCCGCCACCTTGATCGCCGCCTGTTTTCCCAGCCCGACCTCGGCCTCGGTGAGCGTGACGGTCACGGACGGCGGCGTGGTGTCGATCACGCGCACCGTGTCCGAAACCGCGGCGCTCAGGTTCCCCAGCGCGTCCTTCGCCACCGCCGAGACGATGAGGAGCGTATCCGCGATGGCCTTCGGGACGGTGGTGGCGATGTCGACGACGGCAGTCTGCGACGATGGAGTGACCGCCTGCTCGATCTCGCTCTCGAAGGCGCGGCGGAAGCGCAGGATCACCGTCTGAATGCGCACCTCGCCGACGGCGTACACGCGCACGTCGATCTTCTGGCCGGCGAGCACCTCGGCGGGCGCGCTCAGGGCAATGATCTTCGGCGGGGTAACCACCCGGGGTGCGAAGGCGTTCTCGCCCTCGCACGCCGACAGGCTCAGCGCCGCCAGAGCGGCGCCAAGGCCCAGTCGCATGCCGAGCCGGGTAGGTCGTTGGCTCATGGTGCTCATCGCATCTCTCCCCTGCGCCAGCTCATCCGATCGGGTCCCGCACGATGTGCGGCGTGACCAGGATCATGAGGTCGCGCTGCACCTCCTGCTCCCGGGTCAGGCGGAAGAGCCGGCCGAAGAAGGGGATATCCATCAGGAACGGGATCCCCTCGCGCACGAGGGTCTTCTCCGCCACGGTCAGGCCCGCGATCACCGCAGTCTCGCCGTCCTTCAGCAGCACGCGCGACTGCGCCTCCTGGGTGCGAAAGATCGCGCCCACATCGGTGGCGGCGAGGTCGACGCTGGAACGCTCGGCCTGAATGTCCAGGAGGATGTTGTCGCCGGCCGTGACGTGCGGCGTGACCAGGAGGCGAATCCCCGTCTCCTCGAGACGCACCGTGGCGACGGGGAGTGCGGCCGCGCCCGGCGCCGTGACCGCGCCCACATCGATCGTGCGAAGCGGCGTCCTCTCGCCCACGAGCACGGACGCCTGCCGGTTGTCCATGGTGGTGAGGACGGGCGCCGCCTGAATATCGCTCAGGTTCAGCGACTGGAGCGCGTCGATGAAGTTGATGAGCGTGTAACGTCCGAGGATGAGGCTGGTGACCGCCGACAGCGTCGCCCCGCTCACCCGGCTGTTCGCGTTCCCGAGCGCAGCAATCGAGGCGCCGCCCAGGGACACCACGTTCGTGCCGGTTTGGATCTCCTCATCGATGAACCCGTCCCCGTCCGTATCCCGGCCGCCGGGGTTCAGCATGTTGAGCTGATTCCCCTTGGAATCCTTGAGGTCGTAGACCACGCCCAGCTCCTGGAGCTGGGTGCGGTTCACGAAGATGATCTTCGCCGAGATCGTGACCTGGGGAATGCGCAGGTCGAGCTGCTCGATGAGCGCCGCGACCTGCTCGAGGACGCGCTCCACGTCGGTGACGACGATGGTGTTCGTGCTGGTACCGACCGCGAGCTTGCCCCTCGAGCTGAGCAGCGGCGTGACCGCTTGCTGGAGCTCCAGAGCCGTGGCGTAGTTGATCCGGAACGTGCGCGTCACGACGGGCACCACGCTGTCCATCTGCACCAGGTTCTGGAGGTTATCCACCCGGATGATCCCCGTCTCGAGCTCGCGCGCGGAGAGCCCGTGCGCCTGGAGGATCACGTCGAGCGCCACATCCCACGGCTGGTCGCGGATCACCGCGTTCACCAGGCCCACGACCTGCGCGCCCGGCACGATGGACCGGCTCGCGAATTCGGAGAACGTGCTCAGCACGTCCAGGATCGGCGTGTCCACGAAGGTGACCGTGATCCGCCGGGCCTGGGGGGCTCCCTGGACGGACCCCTGCCGGCCCTGCCGGCGAGGCGCCGTTCGCTCCGGGGTGAACGCCGAGGGTGGCGCCAGCGCAGCCGCCGCCGCGGCCATGACGCCGTCCTCCTGTGTGCTCCATGGCTCGAACGGCCCCGACGGGTTCAGGAAGGAGACGCGAACCTCCCCGTCCTGCTTGAGGACCGTGTACCCCACCGGTGCCTCGAGCTCGAGAACGAGGCGCACCACCTCGGGGGTGAACTGGCTCGAGCGCACGGAGATGATCCCGCCGCGGTTGACCGCCGCGTAGTTGTCGCGCGGCAGCGCGTGACGGGCCCCCAGCAGATCAATGACCAGTCGGTCGGGGCTCGACAGCAGGAAGTCACGGTGCGTGACCGTACCGTCCACCGAGATCACGACCTCGGTGCGATCCTCGACCGGCACGACGCTCAACCCGGTAACGGGACCCGGGACAGCGCCGAGGAGGGCGGTCCAGAACGCCAGGATCGCCGTCATTTCGGAGCTCCTTCCGCCGGTTTCTTGAGTGCCACGACACGCTGCTCGAACAACCCGAACTCTTCTACCTGGACGATCACCCGATCCGCGTGGATCTCCAGGATCCGCACGTTCCCGATCACGTCGCCGCGCCGGCCGGGATAGCTCTTCGGCCGCTTCTGCTCCCCGCCGCCAGCACCCCCCGCACCCCCGCCACCTCCGCCA
>JACQVF010000012.1 GCA_016209885.1 Gemmatimonadota bacterium
CCGCTCCACGGCGCGGTCCAGCATGGGGCGGCTCAAATCGAGGAGCGTCACATCACAACTCGTCAGCTTCGCCAATACGGCGAGCGTGAAGTTCCCCGCTCCGCAGCCTATGTCGAGGAGATTGCGGGCGTCCGCGCTCGTGGCCGCGGCCGCGCAGGCAACCAGGCTCAGGGCCACCGCCGCGTCCATGGCCGCGGCCTGCCCCGTCTCCAGATTCGAGAAGCGGTCCACCTCCCGGTCGAAGCGTCGACGGATCTCGTCGACGCTCGACTTCTTCGTTGTCCCTTCGAGGATGGAACGTCTATCCGCCATCGTTGGCGTGGGTGTGCTGAGGCTCAATCGGAGCGACAGCCCGCACGGTCCCGCCACGGGTCGTCCAGGCTCGCATCCGGCAGCCACCGCGCGGCCATGGTGCTGGTACTTCGCGCCTGCCGCGCGTGCCGTCCGCTCACGGAGCCGAGGCCCCAGCGCAAAGCTATTACCGAAGCAGCCGTGAAAAAAGGTCGCTGGCCGGACGGCCCGCCCGTGATCCGGTCACCGCCTGATTCGCGTCACGCAGTCGTTCCCTCACCACTTCTCGGAGGAACCTCATGAAGGCGATCCTGACCCCGCGTGCTCCGGCACCCAGGGGGCACTATTCCCAGGCGATCGTTCACGGCGGCATGGTCTACGTGGCCGGCACGCTTCCGGCCACCCCCGCGGACCCGGACCGGCGGCCCGCCACCGTGGAAGAGGAGACGGAGCAGTCACTGCGCAACGTGGCGGCCATCCTGGAAGCCGCAGGTAGCGGGCTCGACCGCGTGGTCCAGATGACCGTGTACGTCTCCGATATGTCCCTCTGGCCCGATGTGAACCGCGCCTACGCACGGATCATGGGCGACCACCGCCCCGCGCGCGCAGTAATCCCGGTGAAGGAGCTGTTCAGCGGGTTCCGCGTGGAGATGCAGGCCATCGCGGCAACGTCTGCCTGAGCGAACCCCCGCTTCAGAACTGGAAGTACTTGGTCAGCTTCGCCGCGAGGAAGCGCTCGCGCAGGCCACCCGTGTCGCCCACGTCCCTGCGCTCCGTGACGGCGAGGTAGAGGTTGCTCAACGGCGCGTGAATGAACGTGAGCCGCAGGCTGGTAATGGCCTCGCGCGTAGTCGCGTTGTACTGGAAGAAGGCACCGCCGTAGAGCGTGGTACTGTACGCGTACTTGAGCCGCGCGCCATACACGTCGGCGGTGAACGACTCGCCCCCGAGCCTCAGGGCGTTGTGCGTCGCCGTTAGATCCATGACGAAGCGGTATCCGGGCTCCCAGAGGAGATTCGCGCCGACGGACCTGCGGCTCCCGCCGTAGTAGCCGCCGCCGGAAAGCTCCACGGTTCCGGACACGTTCCGGCCGCGATTCGACGTATAGGTGGCCGAGGCTTCCCGGAAGCTGTAGCTCCCGGCTGCGATCAGCCCGCCGGTGCCCACGCGGAACGGCCGCTCGACCCGCTCGAATCGGTCGCTGAACTGGAGGTCGAGAACGCCGCTGTCGCGGAACGAGACGCCGAAGCCCGCGGTCCCGGTCCGCGTCTCCAGCACATCCTTTAGATCCGTGATGTACTGCCCCTCCACGTACGGGTTGATGTTCAGGAGGAAGGGGATGGGCGGCCGGGGATGCGCGCCCACGGTAGCGTAGAAGTGGCGGATATCGCTGCGCCGCGTGAACCCGACCCCGGGATCGAAGTCGTCACCGATCTGCCGGACGAACGCGCCCACGTCCCAGATGCGGCCCCGCCACCCCGCGTTAACCCTGGCCGCCGTGCGGTTCCCTTCCTGCCCGGGCGAGTCTGTGAAGGCGACGTACGAATTGACGATGAGGCCGCCGAGCACGTGCACATTGGCGTCCACGCCGAACACGCGGTTGTAGCTCTCGCCCCCGCTCCCGTCCGTGGCCTGCCGGTTCGTGAACATGAAGCCCACATCCGAGTTCTCGAGCACGTTTCGCCGCACGCGCACCACCGAGAAGTTCTGCGGTGCGTCCCGCTCGAACCTCTCCGTCTGCACGTCCATGAGCCCGACCTGGAACCCGGCGGCCTGGCCGGTGAGGCGCACGCCCCCCACGAGCGGCACGGGCCGCCCCCCGCTCAGCCCGATGCGCCGCGAGTGGAAGAGCGTGAACTCGCGGAGCGAGGACCCCGTGCGGTACTCCCGCTCCGTGAGGTCACCGAACTGAAACATCCCGGAGTTTTCCACAAAGAAGTCCCGCTGCTCCGGGAAGAAGAGCGGGAATCGGGTCAGGTTCGCCTGTTCCCGGTCCACGTCCACCTGGGAGAAGTCGGTGCGGTACGTGAGATCGAGGGTGAGCCGCGGGCTGACGCCGTACTTCAGATCCACGCCCCCGTCAAAGGTGTTCCCGCGGTCATCCTCCGGGATCTCGCGCCCCGCGCCCCTCGACCCGCGCAC
>JACQVF010000014.1 GCA_016209885.1 Gemmatimonadota bacterium
GGACCCTGAGGACCCTGAGGACCCTGAGGACCCTGAGGACCCTGAGGACCCTGAGGACCCTGAGGACCCTGAACTGCGGACCCACGCGCGCAGCTCGTCGGGTCGACGCGGGAGGCCGGTGAGCGGCCCATGAGTCGTCCATGAACCGTCGCGAGTGGCCGGTCGCGCTGGCCATGCTCTTCACGGCGCTCCTCGCCGGGCACCTATTCTACACCGAGCGGATCGTGCGGGCGTTGCGCGCGGACGCGGCGACGCTCTCGGCGCTCTACGCTGCGGCGCTCCACGGACTCAACGATCCCTCCGATGAGAGCGGCATGCGCGCCCTCCTGGGGGTGCAGTCCCTGATCCTGGAGGCTGGCGTCCCCATGGTACTCACCGCGCCGGACGGGCGCGTGCTCGCAGCGGAGAACCTGCCGTTCGCCGCGGACCTGGCGTCGCCGGAGGGGCAGGCCCGCGTCCGCGCGTATGTGGCCCGGATGGACCAGAAGCATCCGCCCATCGGCGATCCGGGGGTCTCGCAGCTCCATTTCGGCGATCCGCCGATCGTCCGACGGCTGCGCTGGATCCCGTGGCTGCAGGCGGGTGCGGCCGTACTCATCGTGGCCACGGGCGCCTGGATGATCCGCTACCATTTCGGTGCGGAGAAGGAGCGAGCTTGGGCCGCGATGGCCCGGGAGCTGGCCCACCAGCTGGGCACGCCGCTCTCCTCGCTGGCAGGGTGGCTGGAGGTGCTCCGACTCGCGCCGAGCGAGCGCGCCCGCCTGATGCCGGATGCGGCCGTTCTCGATGAGATCGAGGCCGATATCGAGCGGCTCAAGCGGGTGACGCGCCGCTTCGAGCTCATCGGGCAGGCGCCCGAGCTCGAAGCTGTGCCGCTCGCGCGCGTCGTGGAGGACCTGGACCGATACCTCCAGGCGCGGCTCCCCAAGCTGGGCGCGGACGTAGAGCTCGAGGTGGACGTGCCGGCGGAGCTGCCGCCCGTGCGCGGCAACGCGGTGCTGCTGGCGTGGGCGCTGGAGAACCTGGTGCGCAACGCCCTGGACGCGCTGGCCGCCCGGGGCGGGCGTATCGCTATCACGGCCGAGCGGGGCGAGCCGGGTTGGGTGACCGTGAGTGTCACGGACACGGGCGCCGGCGTGGCGCCCGCCATGCGGAGGCGGCTCTTCGACGCCGGCGCAAGCACGAAGCCAGGCGGCTGGGGCGTGGGTCTGGCCCTCACACGGCGGATCGTGGAGAGCGTGCACGGTGGGCGGATCCGGCTGGCCGAGGCGGGCGGTGCCGGGGCGCGGTTCGAGATCACGCTGCCCGCGGCGTGACGGCAGGCTTGAGGCGACCCCGGGGTGCAGCCGAGACGGCGGACTCCGGGGCGGACGGCGGACGAGTGCCGAGGCGATGACGAACGGCGGAGCGGTTCGGGCCCAACCTTTGGTGGACTACCTGCGAACACTGAATCCCGAGCAGCGCGCGGCGGTGGAGCACTTCCAGGGCCCGCTCCTCGTGCTCGCGGGTGCGGGTTCGGGGAAGACGCGCGTGCTCACCGTGCGGATCGGGCATCTCATCCGCCGCCACGGCGTGCCGCCCGAGCGGATCATGGCCGTCACGTTCACGAACAAGGCGGCCGGCGAGATGCGCGAGCGCATTCGCATGCTCCTGGGCATGGAGCCCGCAGGGATGTGGATGGGCACCTTCCACGGGTTCGGAGCTCGGCTCCTCCGCCGCCACGCGCCACTCCTCGGCTGGTCTCCCAACTTCACGATCTTCGACGCCGAGGAGAACCTGCGTCAGGTCCGGCGCACGCAGGAGCGATTGAACATCTCGCCTCGCCGCTGGCACCCGGAGGCGGTGCGCGCGGCGATCAGCGCGGCAAAGAACCGGCTCATCTCGCCGCAGCGGTACGCCGACGAGATCGCGGTCGGCAGTGAACCGTTCGCGACGGTCGTGAACGAGATCTACACAGCCTACGACGAGTCGCTCAAGGAACAGAACGCGTTCGACTTCGACGACCTGCTCGTGAAGCCGGTGGAACTCCTCGAGTCCTACGCCCACGTCCTGGAAAGCTATCGCCAGCGCTACGCCTTCGTGCTCGTGGACGAGTATCAGGACACGAACCACGCCCAGTACCGGCTGGTCGACCTCATCGCGTGCGAGCACCGCAACCTGATGGTCGTGGGCGACGACGACCAGAGCATTTATGGGTGGCGGGGTGCCGACATCCGCAACATCCTGGAGTTCGAGCAATCTTTTCCCGGCGCCGCGGTGGTGCGTCTCGAGCAGAACTACCGTTCGACGAAGCGGATCTTGGAAGCCGCGAACGAGGTGATCCGCCAGAACCTGCGGCGCAAGGAGAAGCGGCTGCGCACGGAGAACCCGGAGGGCGAGCCGCTCACCCTGATGGTGGCAGCGGACGAGGGCGACGAGGCGAACTGCATCGCAGACGAAATCGAGGCGGGGATCAAGGGCTTCCCGGAGCTGATGCACCGCAGTTTCGCGATCCTCTACCGCACCAACGCGCAGTCGCGTGCGCTGGAGGAAGCGCTCCGCCGCCGTGCGATCCCTTATCAGATCGTGGGCGGGCTGCGTTTCTACGAACGGCGCGAGATCATGGATGTCCTGGCCTACCTGCGCCTTATCTCGAACCCCCGCGATGTCGCCGCGTTCGATCGAGTCGTGAACTATCCGCGGCGCGGAATCGGTGACGTGAGCCAGGCACGGCTCCTGGCGTGGGCGTCGGCTCACGGCATCTCGCCGCTGGAGGCGGCGATGCGCGCGGCGGAGGTCCCGGAGCTACCGGCTGCGAGCGCTCCCTCGCTCGTGCGCTTCGCCGAGCTTCTGCAGCGTTATTCCGCCCTCGCCCTGCACCTGCCGGTGGAGCAGTTGCTGAGCCGCCTGGTGGAGGAGCTCGGGCTGCTGAAGGCCCTGCGCGAAGAGGGGCTGGAAGGGGAGGACCGGGCGGAGAACGTGCAGGAGCTCATCGCCGGAGCCGCCGAGTTCGACGCGGACGGGGCGCGCGAGGAGCTGGCCGAAGGGGAAGGGTTCACGCCGCTCGATCTCTTCCTCCAGCGCGTGGCTCTCGTCACTGACGCGGACCGGCACGATCCGGAGTCGGACGCGGTCACGCTCATGACGTTGCACAACGCGAAGGGGCTCGAGTTCACCTGCGTGTTCATCAGCGGGGTAGAAGAAGGACTTTTCCCGCTCTCCCGCTCCTACGAGGCACCCGAGCTCCTCGAGGAGGAGCGCCGACTCTTCTACGTGGGACTGACGCGCGCCAAGGACAAGGTCTATGTCACCTACGCGAAACTTCGGCGGCGCGCCGGAGACCTGGTGCCCATGATGCGCTCCTCATTCGTGGAAGCGATCCCGCGCGAGCTGCTGCAGGAGCGCCGGTCGCCTCGGCTCGGCATCGTGGGGGAACCCGACTGGACAGGCGCGCGGGGGAACGCTGCGGCTCGCCGGACACAGCGGGAGGTCGGGGTCGAGACGGACTACGAGCTCAACCAGGACCTTCCGCGCTTCGTGAAGGGGGAGCGCGTCCTTCACTTGCAGTTCGGGGCCGGGCGCGTCGTGGGAATGGAAGGCTTCGGCCGCGACTTGAAGGTGGTGGTCGACTTCGATGCGGTGGGCCGGAAGAAGCTCATGGTGCGCTACGCCTCGCTGCAACGGGACTACGATGCGTAGAGCGGGCGAGGGAGGAGGCTCGTCATGGCGGTGACTCGTGCTGACGTGGACTACATCGCAGGGCTTGCCAGGCTTCGCCTCACGGAGGAGGAGGCCGAGCGGATGACCTCCCAGCTCAACTCGATTCTCGAGCACATGCAGGTGCTACGCCGCGTAGATGTGACGGGGGTCGAGGGCGTGGGCGGGATGGCGGAATGGCCTGCGCCGTTCCGGGCTCCCGGGGCAGCCGCAGACGTTCTGCGGTGCGGAGTCGAGGTGCTCTCTGGCGGCTGGGCCGACGGCTTCTTCGTCGTGCCGCGCCTCCCCGCGGTGGAAGGCGTCGAGGACGAGGAGTAGGGGGAAGCGTGATGCCGTCGCTCCGGGAGATGGCAGACGCCGTTACCTCCGGCGCTGCGGATCCCGAGGCGTTCGTCCAGGAGGCGCTGCGGGCGATCCACGGGGACCGCGAGCGCGACGTTCCCCTCAACGCGTTCTTGAGCGTGGACGACGAGGCACCGGTCCGCGCTCGGGATCCTGTCCCGGCCCGGCCGGCGGAGCGCCCGCTCGCCGGTGTGCCGGTGGCCATCAAGGACAACATCGCCACGCTCGAGCTGCCGACCACCTGCGCGTCCAAGATCCTGGAAGGCTACCGGTCACCGTTCGAAGCCACGGCCGTGAGACGGCTCAAGGCCGCCGGGGCCATTGTGGTGGGCAAGACGAACCTGGACGAGTTCGCCATGGGCTCCTCCACAGAGAACTCGGCCTATGGGCCCACGCGCAACCCGAGGGATCCGTCTCGTGTCCCAGGCGGCAGCTCAGGCGGCTCGGCGGCCGCGGTAGCGGCGGGACTCGTGCCGGCGGCGCTGGGCTCAGACACCGGCGGGTCGGTTCGCCAGCCCGCGTCGTTCTGCGGGGTCGTCGGGATCAAGCCGACGTACGGGATGGTGAGCCGCTACGGCCTCGTGGCGTTTGCGTCGTCGCTCGACCAGATCGGTAGTTTTGGCCGCACCGTGCACGACGCGGCTGTGCTCCTCCAGGTCATGGCGGGTCACGATCCGCTGGACTCCACCTCTGCGGCGCGGCAGGTGCCCGATCTGCTTTCGGCGGCGGACGGATCCGCGCGCGGGCTGGTTGTGGGCGTGCCCGATGAGTACTTCCCGGAGAACCTCGATCCGGCGATCCGCGCGCTCTGCGACCGGGCGCTCGCGGCGCTGAGGGATGCGGGCGCGGAGATGCGGCGGGTATCGCTGCCGCACACGCAGTATGCGATCCCCACCTACTACATCATCGCGCCCGCCGAGGCGTCGAGTAATCTGGCCCGCTACGACGGCGTTCGCTACGGCCCGCGGCCGAGCGGGGCTCGCTCGACGCGGGAGACCTACGAACTGGCGCGCTCGCGCGGCTTCGGCGACGAGGTCACGCGGCGGATCATGCTGGGCACGTATGCCCTCTCGGCGGGCTACTACGAGGCATACTACGGCCACGCCCAGAAGGTGCGGGCGCTCATCGCCCGAGACTTCCTCGTGGCCTTCGACTCCGGCGTGGATGTGATTCTGACGCCCACGTCCCCCACCGTGGCCTTCCGCATCGGCGAGAAGATCCATGATCCACTGCAGATGTATCTGTCGGACATCTTCACCGTGACCGCAAACCTCGCGGGGCTGCCGGCAATGTCGCTGCCCATTGGCTCGATCGACGGGCTGCCTGTCGGCGGCCAGCTTCTGGCGCGACGCTGGGGCGAGCCGACGATGATCCGGGCAGGCGCGGCACTGGAGGCGGCGCTCAGCCTTGGTGCAGCGGCGCATCCCGGCGGCTGAGCGGGCGGGCCGACCCTCGAGTGCACGGGCGCTTCGCAGACGGTGGTGGGCGCGTGACCGGCCCGAACGGGCCGATGCCATGAGAGGCCGGCGGGGTCCGGGCTCGCCACCAGCGGAGCCGTGGGACCCTGCGCTGGCAAGCTGCGGAGCCGAGCCAATGACGGAGTCATCGCATGGCGGCCTATGAAGCGGTGATCGGACTGGAAGTCCACGTCCAGCTCCGCACGGACCAAAAGATGTTCTGCGCCGACTCGGCGGCCTTCGGCGCGGAGCCGAACACGAACGTGTGCCCGGTCTGCCTCGGGCTTCCGGGTGCGCTCCCCGTGGTGAACGGCGTGGCCGTGGAGCTGGCGATCCGCGCGGCGCTGGGGCTGGGCTGCCGCATCCACGAGACGAGCAGCTTCTCGCGGAAGAACTACTTCTACCCGGACCTGCCCAAGGGCTACCAGATCAGCCAGTTCGATCGTCCCCTCGCGACTGACGGCTTCCTGAACGTGCCGGGCGACGATCAAGCCGAGAGCCGGCGCGTGCGGATCCGCCGGGTGCACCTGGAAGAGGACGCGGGGAAATCGCTGCACGACCGGCTTCCCGGGGCGACGGCGGTCGACCTGAATCGCGCGGGGGTGCCGCTCATCGAGATCGTATCCGAGCCCGACCTTCGCTTGCCGCGAGAGGCGCGGGCCTATCTCCAGCACCTGAAGCAGCTCATGGAGTACCTGGACGTGAGCGACTGCAACATGGAGGAGGGGAGCCTCCGAGTCGATGCGAACGTGTCCGTGCGCCGGGAGGGCGAGACGGGGCTCGGCGTGAAGACGGAGGTGAAGAACCTGAACTCGTTCTCGAACGTCGAGCGGGCGCTCGCCTTCGAGTTCGAGCGCCAGGCGGCGATTCACGAGGCAGGCGGCTGCGTGGTTCACCAGACGATGTTGTGGGACGCGGGCCGCGGCGAGGCACGTCCCATGCGCGCGAAGGAGGAGAGCCACGACTACCGCTACTTCGCGGACCCGGATCTGCCGCCGCTGGTCGTCGCGCGGGAGCAGATCGAGGCGACGTACGGCGCGCTCCCCGAGCTCCCGCAGGCCCGGCGACGCCGGTTCGTGGAGCAATACGGGGTGCCGGACTACGATGCGGGGGTGCTCACGGCCACGCGCACCATCGGCGACTACTACGAGGCGGTGGTTGGCCGCGCGCACGATGCGAAGGCGGCATCGAACTGGGTGATGGGCCCCGTGCTCCAGGCGGTGAACGAGCGTGGTCTCGACCCCCGCGACCCGCGCAGCTTCCTCGTGGAGACGGCGGCGCTGGCCGAGCTCATGGCCCTCGTGGCGGACGGGACGATCTCGCAGAACGTGGCGAAGCAGGTGTTCCAACGAATGGTGGAGAGCGGGCGGGGTGCGCAGCAGATCGTTGAGGCGGAAGGACTCGCTCAGGTACGGGACGCGGGACAGCTCGCCCGCTGGGTCGACGAGGCTGTGCTGGAGAACCCGAAGGAGGTGGAGCGCTACCGCGCCGGGGAAGACAGGCTGCTCGCCTTCTTCATGGGCCAGGTCATGCGGAAGTCCCGCGGGAAGGCGGACCCGCGGCAGACGAACGAGCTCCTCCGGGAGAAGCTGGGGACGTCATGATCCCGCGGCCGTCGCCCGACGGCTCTCCCGGTCCGCGCAGCGACTTCCCGAGCTCGGACTCCACGGCACCTGGCCAGAAGCGGAGCGGATGGCTGGGCAATGGGAAGAAGTCGTCGGCCATCTCTTCGAGCAGGTCCGGCTTCTGCCAAGCGCCTTCCGCCAGGGCGATGCGCCGGATCTTCTTCGCGAGGCGCAGGTTCAGGTCGCCGATGGGGTCGAGGCGGGCGGCCGGCGAGTCGTAACCGGCGCTGAGGTACGCCATCACGTACTCGAACGACAGCGTCATGTAGCGCTCGGCGATGGTGCCTTCGAGCGCCCAGCGCGAACCCTGCACGATCCGCTCAAACACCTGCTGCCACGTCTCGTTGTCCTGGAAGCGGATCATTCCCCGGAAGATCCGGCGGTTCGTGTGGAAGCTGAAGATCGTGTGGCTGAGCACGCGGTCGAAGAGTGCGTCGGCATCGGAGTGATCGTAAGACATGACGATGTCGCGGGCCCGGGAGAGGTGGCGGTCTCCCAGGTACAGGTCCATACGGTGCTCCCAGTAAGAGTGGCCGAGCGCCTTCGTGGAGCTGGTGAAGAGCAGGCGCCGGGGCACGAAAAAGTTGTGGGCGATGGTGTCGGCGGCCAGGTGCGCCAGGTAGCCGAGGGCCACGGCCAGGAGCGGGGCCGAGTCCGCGCTGTGGCGGATCTCTTCCCCCACGTGCCAGTGGTGGCAGTGCCGTCCTTCGGGCGCATACTTCTTCGCGAACGAGATGTCGGCGGCGATGGAGCCATAGAGGAAGCGCAGCGGGTGGGCCTGCAGGATCTCGGCTGCCGCGGCGGGCAGGAACGAGAGGGCGCCGAGCACCGACTCGCCGATGGCGATATGCGAGCCGGGGCCCCACGCCCACGCGTCCGCCGGCATGAGGAGGAGGGCCGCACCCGCCAGCAGGGTGCCGAGGAGCAGCCTCACCAACCGGCTAACTCTGCGCATCCTCGCTCGCGTCGCGTGAGACGCCCCCGCCCTCACTGTCCGCCGGCGCTCGCGCCGGCGGCACCGGGGTGGGGGTCGCCTGGGGGGAGGAGCCGGCATCCGGTGCGGCCGCGGTCCCGGCGAGGCTACCTAGGGTCTCGTTGGTCTCGTTGGTCTCGTTGGGCCCGTTGGGCCCGTCGAGGCCCTCCGCCGGCCGCCGCCCCAGGGCGCGCACGCCGGCCTTCACGCCCCGCACCGCGGACGCCGTGTCCAGGAACAGCCCCTCCGCCTCGCCCTGCATTACCTGCAGCAGCGCATTGAAGTCCTCGACGCGCTCCTCCATGCGATCCGCCGCCCGGTTCACCCGCCGGGTGAAGCGGGCCACCGTGTCGTTGAGCCGGCGGACATCCACCCGGATGGAGGTGGCGATATACTCCAGGTTCTCCGAGATATGCGTGGCCCGGTCGATGAGTGGCTCCGTGCGGTCTGCCAGGCGGCGGGCCAGGCCCTCCGCCGTCACCGAAACGCGCCGCACGGTCAGGAGCACGGCGACCAGGGCAGCCAGCAGGAAGACGAGAGCGACGGCGGATATGATGATGGCCGCGGCGGCGGCGTCCAGCAGTGCGCCGCCGTCCCAGCGGACCACGACGGTGTCCTGCGCGAGCGGCGCGACCTGCGCGAGGGAAGCGGCGGTGGTGAGGAGCAGGGTCATCATCGTGCGGGACGGATCAACGCGGAATTTCGCCCGGCTTCCGGCCGAGCGCCGGCTTCAGCCCGACCACTCGCGTGATCGGCAGTGTGAACGCGATCCCGGTGGCGGGATCCGAGAGATTGCCGCAGACCTCCTGCAGCAGCTCGATCGCCCGCCCGACATTGCGGTCGTCCTCGATGACACTGAAGATCGTGCGGTTCTCGGGCCGCGCTCCGGCTACGAGGCTCCGCAGCCCCGCGAAGATGGGCACGTCGCGGGAAAGCACGTGCCCCATCCCTTCGGATGTGATCACGGTAGCACCCGTGATCCCCAGCTCGAAGAAGCCAGCCAGGATCTCGTCCAGCTTCTCCGGCTGATTGATCACCGCTATGAGTAGCTGCACAGGGGACTCGCCTTCGCGCCAGATTCGGGCGGCTATCTTAGATGGCGTCGAGCAGGCGGTCAAGCGCCAGGAAACAGTTTGCCTGCCGGTGGCTGCATCGGGTATCTTCGCGTGGCGCACTGGCTGGGCGTGGGCGTTCCGGGCGCCCGGCGGATGCGCCGCGTCCGGTGTCCAGTGATGCGACGGGGGGGCATGCCGAGCTTCATCGTGGAGGGTGGGCGGCCTCTGAGCGGCCGTGTGCGGCCGGCGGGCAACAAGAACGCCGCGCTCCCGGCCCTGGCGGCGACGCTCCTGGCGAGCGAGCCGGTCACCCTGGAGAACCTGCCGCGCATCCGGGACGTGGAGACCCAGCTCGAGTTGCTCGCGGCGCTCGGCGCGAAGGTTTCGTGGAGCGACGCATCCTCGGTGACGGTGGATCCCCGGGGCCTGCGCACCAGTGAGCTGGACCCGTCCCTGGCAAAGCGGATCCGCGCATCCATCCTGCTGGCGGGCCCGCTTCTGGCCCGGTTCGGCCGAGCGACGCTTCCTCCCCCTGGGGGTGATGTCATCGGGCGGCGCCGTCTCGACACGCATTTCCTGGCCTTCTCGCGGCTGGGCGCGGAGGTGGAGGCAGGCGCCACGTTCCAGATCGTTGCGCGACGGCTGCGGGGCCAGGACATCTTCCTGGATGAGCCGTCGGTGACGGCCACGGAGAACGCCCTCATGGCGGCGGTGCTGGCAGAAGGGCGGACGCGGCTGCGCAACGCGGCCCAGGAGCCGCATGTCCAGGATCTTTGCCACCTCCTCAACGCCATGGGGGCCTGCATTCGCGGCGTCGGCAGCGGCACGCTGGAGATCGAGGGTGTAGAGGGGCTCAAGGGCACGCGCTTCCGCATCGGCTCCGACCACATCGAAGCGGGCTCGTTCATCGGACTTGCCGCAGTGACCGGCAGCGAGATCACCGTGGAGGAAGCGCCTATCGAGCACCTGGACTCGACGCTGCTGGCGTTCCAGCACCTGGGGATCGAGTGCAGCATCCAAGGCCGTGACGTGGTGATCCCGGCGGATCAGAGCCGGCGGATCCGCGCCGAGTCCGGCGGCTACGTGCCCAAGATCGACGACGGCCCCTGGCCCGCGTTTCCCGCGGACCTCACCTCCATCGCCCTCGTGACGGCCACGCAGTGCCACGGGACGATCCTTGTCCACGAGAAGATGTTCGAGTCGCGCATGTTCTTCACGGACAAGCTCGTGGCCATGGGGGCGACGATCATCCTCTGCGATCCGCACCGCGCGGTGGTCGTGGGGCCCTCCCGTCTGCGAGGGGGCGTCGTGGAGAGCCCGGACATCCGCGCCGGGATGGCGCTGCTGATCGCGGCGCTGGGTGCCGAGGGCCGGAGCCGCATCCACAATATCGGGCAAATCGAGCGGGGATACGAACGGATTGACGAGCGGCTCCGGGCGCTGGGCGCCGCCATCGAGCGCCATGCCTGAGGCCCGCGCGTGTGAGGGAATGAGCCGTGTGAGGGAGTGTAAGGGCCGGAAACCCTGCGAAGGGGGTCGGCGGCGAAACCCCAGCGGCCGGCCAGGCGTAGGGAGTGCGGAGCCGCAGATGGCGGCGAACCAGCGAAGGAGAAGAGCTCATGACACAAGGGAAGGAGTCGGCGCGGGAAGGGCTGCGAGAAGGGCTGCGCCAGGGGCTCGGGATGCTGAGCGCGCTCAAGGAGGCGATCGAGGAGTCGATCTCCGAGGCGCGCGAGCGCGGTGACCTCTCCCCGGAGCGTGCCAAGGAGATCATGCGCGGCGCCGTCCGCCGTGCGCACGACGCCGCGGACCAGGCGTTTGAGCGCATCGACTTCGTGCCGCGCCGGGACCACGAGGCGCTACGGGCGGAGGTGGCTGCGTTGCGCGAGAGGCTGGCGGCACTGGAGGCGCGGGTCGGGGGCGGCGCACAGGCGTCATCTGGCCCGGAGACGGAGGCGAGCCCCGCCGGCGAGTCCGCTGACACGGCCGGTGGCACCGTCGGGGCTACGGCCGGGACAGTCGGTACCATTGGCACGGTTGGCTAGCCTTGTTGGGCGAGCGGTAAACATATATATTGCGAATGCGTTCTGGCCGCCCCCAGGGCGGCCGCTTTACGAGTGGGGGTGTTGGCGGCCCCCGCTTTTTTATTCTCACGACTCCGCTGGGGCCGCCGCCGCAGGAGCCCCGGCGACCCCCGGGGGACATGGAGCCGGGCCGAGGCAGTGAGGCATGAAGGACAGGCCGATCGCGGACACGGAGTTCGAAGCGAAAGTCGCAACCCTGGGTTACGAGGTGGTCGAGCTCGAGTGGGCGGGCACCGCGCGGCACCCGATCCTGCGCCTGCGCGTTGACCTGCCGGATTCCTCACCCGGCCACGGCGTGACGATCGGCGACTGCGAGCGAGTGAGCCGAGCCCTGGAGCCCTGGCTCGACGCGCACCCGGCCATGCCGGAGCCGTACGTGCTCGAGGTCTCTTCCCCCGGCGTCGAGCGCCCCCTCGTAAAGAGACACGACTGGATCCGGTTCGCGGGTCGGGAGGTGGCGATCCGGGGCCACCGGCCGCTGGCCGGGCGGGGCCCGCTGCTGGAAGGAGAATTGGTCGGTATCCGCGGGGAGGAAGGGGAAGAGCGCGTGAGGCTGCGCCTCGCGGACGGCACCGAGCTCGAGATCGCACACCGCGAGATTGCGCGGGCGCACTTGATCTGGCGCTGGGAGTGAGATGGCGGACGGCAGCCACGGCCGCGGGCGAAGAAGCGAACCGACGGGAACGGACGGGAACGGACGGAAGGTATCGAATGGCGAACGTGGGACAGTTGGTCGCGGCGTTTCGCGACATGATCGCGAACAAGAGCCTCTCCACGGACGAGCTGGAGGATCTCATCCGCGACGGCATCACGGCCGCGCTGGCGAAGATTTACGGCGCGAGCGTGCAGGCGGAGATCGAGATCGATGAGGAGAAGGGCGACATTCTCATCACGGTGCTGAAGCGCGTGGTGGACGAGGTGCACGATCCCGCGAGCGAGATCTCCCTCGAGGAGGCCCGCTGGGATGACCCCGGCTACCAGGTCGGCGACCTCATGGAGATCCCCGTCGAGTTCAGCGACTTCGGCCGCAACGCGGTCATGGCGGCGAAGCAGCGCATCATCCAGCGGGTACGGGAGGGTGAGCGGCAGCGCATCCGTGAAGAGTACTCCAACAGGACCGGCGAGCTCCTCGCAGGTGAAGTGCAGGCAATCGAGCGTGGCAAGGTCATCCTGATGCTCAGCAAGAACAAGGAGGCGGAGGCCGCGATCCCCTGGAAGGAACAGAACCCGCGGGAACGCTTCCGTCAGGGCGATCCCATCCGCGCGGTGCTCAAGAAGGTCGAGGAGACACCGAAAGGTCCGCGGCTCATTCTATCTCGGGCAGACCCTGGGTTCGTGGCCGCGCTCTTCAAGCTCGAGGTGCCGGAGGTCTACCAGGGAATCGTGGAGATCAAGGAGATCGCCCGCGAGGTCGGCGGTCGCACGAAGATCGCGGTGGCGAGCCGCGACGACTCCATCGATCCGGTGGGCGCCTGCGTGGGGCTCAAGGGGTCGCGGGTTCAGGCGGTGGTGTCGGAGCTGGGTGGCGAGCGCATCGATATCGTGCCGTGGCATCCGGATCCGGAGGTCTTCGCGCGTCGCTCCCTGGCGCCCGCCCGTGTCGCCAAGGTCATCAGCGACCCGGCACGCCAGGTCATCACGGCCATCGTGGACGAGGACCAGCTCTCGCTGGCCATCGGCAAGAACGGGCAGAACGTGCGGCTGGCCTCCCAGCTCGTGGGGTGGCAGATCGACCTGTACGGATCGCGGGAGTGGCTGGAGCGTGGTGCGGAGGCGGTGCTGTTCGGAGGCGGCAGCTCCGAGGCGACGTACGAGGTGGCGGACTTCTCGCTGCGGGAGCTCGAGCTGCAGCCCGCGACTCTGGCGGCGCTGGAAGCGGCCGGATATACTACATTTTTCGATATCATTGATCTGGAGCGCGAGGACCTGCTGCGCGTTCCGGGAATCGGTCCCGACGAAGCTGACCGCGTCCTCCAGATCATCGACGAGTTGACGGTCGAGGAAGGCGAAGCGGCGGAGGCGCTGCAGGCCGGGCGCGCGCCGGCAACTGCCGCCCCAGCGTCACCGCCCACGTTGTCGGGTGAAAGCGGGGCTGACGCGGCGAGCGCGGTGGCCGGCCATCCAGAGAGGGCGGAGGACGCACCCGAAGGCGAGGCGGCGCCGGGCGAATCTGGGGCATCCGCGTCCGCTGAAGTCGTGGCCGCCACCGGAGATGTGGGCGAGCTTCCCGCTCAGGTGCCAGAAGAGACGCGTCCGTAGGCGTGAGAGGTGAGCGTCGGCGGCTGGCTCGGGCTCGCACGGCGGGCGGGCGCGGTGGCGGTAGGGAGCGCTGCCGTCCGCGAAGCGCTGCGCGCCAGGCGCGCGTACTTGGTGTTGCTCGCCACGGACGCCTCCGCGGGGCAGCGTCAGAAGCTGGAGGTGCTGAGCGCGCGGTCGTCCGTGCCCGTTGGCGTCTGCGGGGACCGCGCATCCTTGGGTGCGGCCGTCGGAGCGCCGCCGACGGCGGTGGTGGCGCTGACGCGGCGGTCCTTCGCCGCGAAGCTGCTGGAGGCGCTGCGGGCGGATCCGCGGGAAAACGTGTTCGCTGTTCACAGGAGGTAGTACCGGGCGCATGCGTGTTTACGAGCTAGCGAGGGATCTGGACGTCACGTCCGAGGCGTTGCTTCATCTCTTGCGGGAGATGGGGATCTCGGTCGGGAGCCATATGGCCTCGATCTCGGACAAGGACATCGCGCGCGTTCTTGCCCGCTTCGAGCGGGAACGCCGGACGAAGCGCAAGAGCGCGGCGGAGGCCATCGAGGCCGCAATCGAGGACGCTCAGTCCTCTACCCGCCGCCGTCGTCGCCGCCGCGTGGAGGCGCCCTCGCCGGCATCGGCGGTGGAGGAGGCTCATGAGGCCCATGAGGAGGTGAGCCCCCCGGCAGTGTCGCGGGCGGAGGAGGGAGCGCCGGCGGCCGTGGAGAAGCTGGCCGCGATCGGAGAGCGTCCGGAGAAGCGTCGCGCTCGCG
This sequence comes from Gemmatimonadota bacterium, assembly GCA_016209885.1. Lineage (GTDB taxonomy): Bacteria > Gemmatimonadota > Gemmatimonadetes > Longimicrobiales > Gaopeijiaceae > JACQVF01. The sequence continues at coordinate 14,241 of JACQVF010000014.1, forward strand.
CTGCACCCCTGCGCTTGCTCGAAGAGGCGGCGCCGGGGGTGCCTGCGCCTGAGGCGGAGGCGGCCCGAATTGAAGCAGGTCGCGAGGCGCCGGTGGCAGAAACGGCTGCCGCGCCGGTGGTGGAAGCGTCGGCACGACCGGTGCCGGAGCCAATGGAGGGTCGTATGGCGCCCCCCGCGCTCGAGGAGAAGATGCGGGAGGCAAAGGCGACGCCGGTGGTCGCGCGGGCTCCGGTCAGGCCAGCAGGGGTGCCGCGACCCGTGCGACCCGTGCGACCCGTGCGCGTCCCCACGCCGGCGGCGAGCGCCGGTCCGGGCGGCCAGGTGCGTATCAAGACCGAGGGCTTCACCACGGACGGACGGTTCCGCTCGAAGCGGGAGCGCAAGAAGAAGAAGCGGCAGCGCGTGGACCAGGGTGCGGTGCAGGAGAACCTGCAGCGCATTATGGCGGAGCTTAAGGGCGGCGTGCGCAAGCGCCGCCGCGTGGCGCGCGCCGAGGGGCCATCCGAGGAGGAGCTGGAGGCGGAGGAGGCGCGCCAGCAGGAGGAGGCCCGGACCGTTCGCGTGAACGAGTTCCTGACTGTGGCCGAGCTGGCCGAGCTGGTCCAGGTGCCCGCCACGGAAATCATCGGCTCGGCCTTCAAGAACCTGGGGCTGATGATCACGATCAACCAGCGGCTCGACTTCGACCAGATCGAGCTCATCCTCGAGGAGTTCGGCTACCGGGCCGAGCGCGTGGCGGAGTACGGCGCCATCGAGGAGGAGATGGCGGAGGAGGAGCGGCCCGAGGAGCGGATGCTGCGGCCGCCCGTCGTCACCGTCATGGGGCACGTGGATCATGGGAAAACGCGGCTCCTGGACTTCATCCGCAAGACGAACGTGGTGGCCGGCGAGGCGGGCGGCATCACCCAGCACATCGGGGCCTACCACGTGAAGCTCGATGGCGGGCGCTCCATCACGTTCCTGGACACGCCGGGCCACGCCGCGTTCACGGCCATGCGCGCCCGGGGCGCCGAGGTCACGGATCTCGTGATCCTGGTGGTGGCGGCGGACGACTCGGTGATGCCCCAGACGGTGGAGGCCATCAGCCATGCCAAGAACGCGGGCGTCCCCATTGTCGTGGCGGTCAACAAGGTCGACCTGCCGCAGGCCAATCCGCTGCGGGTGAAGCAGGAGCTGCTTGGCCACGCGGTTACGGTCGAGGACTTCGGCGGCGACGTGCTCTGCGCGGAGGTCAGCGCCAAGACGGGCGAGGGTGTGGACGACCTCCTGGAGAAAGTCTTGCTGCAGGCGGAGGTGCTCGAGCTCAAGGCGAACGTGGGCCACCATGCCAGGGGGGCGGTCATCGAGGCGGAGCTCGACGTCGGCAAGGGTCCGGTGGCCACCATTCTTGTGCAGGATGGTACGCTCCGCGTCGGCGACAGCTTCGTGTGCGGCCTCCGTGACGGCCGCGTGCGCGCCATGCTCGACGAGCGCGGCCGTCCGGTGCAGGAGGCGGGTCCAGGCATTCCGGTGCAGGTGCTCGGGTTCGCAGGCATGCCGCAGGCCGGTGACGGGTTCCAGGTGATGAGCACGGAGCGTGCCACGGAGATCGCGCAGCGGCGGCAGCGCCTCGATCGCGAGAAGCAGCTTCGGATCAAGGGCCGGGGGGTTCGGCTCGATGTCCTGTCCCAGATGCTGGCCGAAGGCAGGACGACCCGGCTGGGGCTCGTCATCAAGGCGGACGTGGACGGCTCCGTGCAGGCGCTGTCGGACGCCCTCGAGCAGCTCGGCACCCCGGAGGTTCGGGTGGAGATCATCCACCGGGGCGTGGGTGCCATCAACGAGTCGGATGTCCTGCTGGCGGCTGCGTCCGGCGCCATCATCATCGGATTCCGTGTACGGCCAGACACCAACGCGAGACTCCTCGGGGAGCGCGAGGGCGTGGAGATTCGTCTCTACGAGATCATCTACGAGGCCGTGGACGACGTGAAGGCCGCGATGGAAGGGATGCTGGAGCCCGAGCGACGGGAGAAGGTGTTGGGAAGCGCGGAGGCCCGCCAGCTCTTCAGGATCGCAAAGGTGGGCACGGTTGCGGGCTGCTATGTGACGGCAGGGGCCGTGCGCCGCGGCCGCGCCCGCGTGGTCCGCGACGGCGTCTCGGTCTACGACGGCGAGATCGCATCCCTCAAGCGCTTCAAAGACGATGTCCGCGAGGTGCGCGAGGGGTTCGAGTGCGGGATCGGGATCGCGAACTTCAACGATCTCAAGGTCGGCGACGTTATTGAATGCTACGTGGTCGAGGAGTTCGCGCGGACGCTGGCCAGCGCGGGGGAGGCGAAGGCCTAGCGTTCGCGAGCGGCGGGACTCTCCTGGTCGGAGGTGCGTCGCCGTGGTCGTGGCCGTGGTCTCCTGGCAGCTGTCACTCCCCGGTTGCGGTTCGCTGAAGGAGAAGCGGATGGTGGTGAAGTCGCTGAAGGACCGGCTTCACCACCGTTTCAACGTTTCTGTCGCCGAGACCCGCCATCATGACATCTGGGGGCTTGCCGAGCTGACGGCCTCCGTGGTCACCACGGATCGGCGACACGCCGACTCCGTCCTCGCAGAGCTCGACCGCTTCGTCAACAATGACGGCCGCGCCGTTGTGATCAACACGAGCAGCATCTTCTACTGATCCTGCTATGGATCCTGCCGAGCCGCGGCATCCCCCAGGCAGCCGAATGCGCTCGGCGGTAGTGGCGGCTCGTGCGCGGCGGCTCGTGCGCGGACGATGCGGGACAAAACGATGGCGAAGAACCGGATTCCTCGGCTGAACGAGCAGTTCAAGCGCGAGATCTCAGAGATCCTGCGACGCGAGGTGCGTGATCCGCGGGTCGGGGCGCCGCCTACGGTCGCCGCCGTGGAGGTGAGTCACGATCTCTGGTCCGCCAGGGTGTACGTGCGTGTGCTTGGCGACGAAGCGACGCAGCGGCAGGCGCTGGAGGGATTGCAGTCGGCGGCTCCGTTCATTCGACGGGAGCTGGGGCGGGCCCTCCACATTCGGCGCATCCCCGAGCTCCGCTTCCAGCTCGACCGCTCCCTCGAGCATGCTCGGCGCATCGAGGAGTTGCTGACGCAGGTGCTTCCCGAGCGCGGCGGTGGGGAGAGGGAAGGCGGCCGGGATTCGTGATGGGCCTGTCCGGGCGCTTCGCAGTGCTCCGCGTCGACAAGACTCCTGGCCCCACCTCCCATGACGTCGTCGCGATGGCCCGTCGCGCGCTGGGGACGCGTCGCGTCGGGCACACGGGCACCCTCGACCCCTTTGCCTCCGGCCTGCTCCTCCTCTGCGTAGGGGCCGCCACCCGCCTCTCTGAGTACCTGGCGGGACTCGCCAAATGCTACGTGGCCACAGCGTGCCTGGGGCAGCGCACCGACACGGATGACGCGGCCGGTCGCGTCCTGCGCGTGAGCGGCGCCTGGCGGACGCTCGATGCTCGGGGTGTGGAAGAGGTTCTGGCGACGTTCGTGGGGTGCCGGCTTCAGGTTCCGCCGGCCTACTCGGCCAAGAAGGTGGAGGGCCGCCCCCTGTACGAGCGCGCGCGTCGGGGCGTGGCCGTAAAGGCCGAGCCGGTGCCGGTGGAGATTCACGCGATCACCGTACTCGAAGTCGCGCTCCCGGAAGTGACCTTTCACGTGGACTGCTCGAGCGGCACGTACGTACGAGCGCTGGCCCGCGACCTGGGTGAGGCGCTCGGCGTCGGTGCGCACCTCACGCGGCTGAGACGGCTGCGCGTCGGCCGCTTCTCCGTAGAGGACGCGGTGCCGGCGGGGGAGCTGCACGATGCGGAACGGGTCGCGCGAGCCTGGCTGACGCCCGCCCAGGCTCTGGCTCACCTGCCGCGCGCGGACGTAGGGACGGACGAGGCCGTGCGCCTCGCCCACGGCCAGGGCGTGCGTGCGCCGCCGTCGCTCCCGGAGGGCGCGGAGCCGGTGGCCGTGTTCCGGGATGATGAGCTCGTGGCCGTCGCGGCCGTCCGCGGCGGGTGGCTCCGGCCGAACAAGGTGTTCGCCCGTGACTGAGTTCGCGGTGGATCCGACGCTCCCCAGCGGGTTGCCGCGCGATGGCCGAGGCACCGTGGTAACCGTGGGCACGTTCGATGGCGTGCACCGCGGGCACTGGGAGGTGCTGCAGGAGATCCGGCGCCGCGCCCTCGCCTCGGGCCGCCGCAGCGTGCTGCTCACCTTCCACCCGCACCCGCTGCGCATCGTGCGTCCGGAGGCTGCCCCGAAGCTCCTCACGACGCCGGTCGAGAAGAAGGAGATCCTGGCGGAGAGCGGCCTGGACTACGCGGTGTTCCTGTCGTTCGCCCCGGTGCTGGCCCGCTACTCGCCCCGTCGATTCGTGGAGGAGATTCTCGTGGGCCGCTTGGGCGTTCAAGAGCTCGTCATCGGCTACGATCACGGGTTCGGACGCGGCCGGTCGGGCGACGTAGCCACGCTCAGGGAGCTCGGCACGACCCTGGGCTTCGACGTGGACGTGGTGGCCCCGGTGAAGGATGGAGGGGATGCGATCTCGTCCAGCCGCATCCGCCGCGCGCTCGACGAGGGAAGCGTGACCGAGGCTGCAGAGGCGCTCGGCCGGCCTTACTCGATCCGCGGCCCGGTCGTTCGCGGCGACGGCCGCGGCCGGAAGCTCGGCTTCCCGACAGCCAACATCCACGTGAGCGATCCGGACAAGCTCATCCCCAAGCCGGGGATCTACGCCGTGCGAGGCGTCCTGCGGGCCGGCGCGTTCGACGGCGCGCTCCATCTGGGGCCGCGGCCCACGTTCGGCGGGTCGCCGCCCACCATCGAGCTCCACCTCCTGGGCTTCGAGGACGACATCTACGGCGAGGAGGTGCGCGTGGATTTCGTTGCCTGGCTGCGGGATGTGCGACCGTTCTCCGGCGTGGAGGCGCTCGTGGCGCAAATGCGCGAGGACGTGGAGCTTGCAGGGGCCAAGCTCCGGGCGCGCGAGCGGCAGTGGGGGAGGGAGGTGGCGGGCGAGCGGGCGAACGGGTGAGCAGGTGAGCGGGGCGATCGAGATCGAGCCGGTGCCGGCCTGGCCGAGGGGCCGGCAGCTCCGGACTCCGGAGCGGCAGAGGGGCGCCGCTCGACCGCGGTCGGCCCGCCGTGGTCCAGGAGTTTCGCGTGGCAGCGGTGGCATCGGTGGCAGCGGTGCCATCGGTGGGTGGTCTCCAGGATACTACCCATGGGTGCCATCTGTGCATCGGTCCATCGGGGTCGGGGGTTGAGGGAGCAGGAGAAGACTGGTAAGTTACCTGGCTTAGGCCACGTAAAAAAACGCTTCCCTTGCAGCGCAGACTCTTGTGGAGGCTCGGTTCGATGGGATTCGACAAGCGCGAAGTCATCGGGAAGTACCAGTTGCACGGGCAGGACAGGGGAAGCGCGCCGGTCCAGATCGCACTTCTCACCGCGCGCATCAATCACCTGACGGATCATTTTCGTGACCACCCGAAGGATCACCACAGCCGGCGCGGACTCCTCAAGATGGTCGGGAAGCGACGGCGGCTGCTGGAGTATCTGAGGCGAACGGATCTGGAGCGGTACAGACGGTTGATCGAGGAGCTCGGGCTTCGCCACTAGGCGACGATGGGCGGCGGCGGCCTGCGCGGTTGCCGTCGCTTCGTTTGGCGTTATGGGGGCGCGGCAGCGAGCCTGGTTTCAACGTCCGTCGCAAGCGGACTGCTTCGCATTGTTCCTGGAGCGATGAATGCATAGGATCGAGCGCCAATTCGCAGGGCGCGCGCTGAAGATCGAGACCGGCCGGATGGCCCGGCAGGCGCACGGCTCCTGCCTCGTGCAGTTTGGCGACACCGCGGTGCTGTGCACGGCCACGGGTGCGCCGGAGCCCACGAGCCTGCCCTTTTTCCCCCTCACGGTCGAGTA
>JACQVF010000013.1 GCA_016209885.1 Gemmatimonadota bacterium
ACGACCACCTCGGCTACTTCCTGACGAAGGAACAGTACAGGAAGGGCGGGTACGAGAAGGACGTGAGCTTCTACGGATCGGGCATGGCGGAGTTCCTGTGGAACGCGTTCGATCGGCTGGCAAAGTCACTGGAGGAACGATGAAGCGAGTTGCGATGTGCGTCGCGGCCCTGGCGGCGGTCGGGTGCGGCGGTGTGCGGTTCGCCCGTCCTCCCCATCTCGGGATCGCGGGTTCTGTTTTTTTGGCCAATGGCGACGGAGGCCGCAGGGGCGGAGGAAGGGCGGGTCTCATGGAGGCCCTCCAGGGGCAAGCGAGCGTGGCTCACTCCCCCCAAGACGCCGAAGCATTGATCAAAGGGCTCCCAATCTGCCGCTCTTGACCCGGAAGGTGCACCAGTGAGCGAGCGTACGGACAGCGATTCGGGCCATCCGCGGGGCACGCTGGCGGTGTTGGTAGCCTACGGGCTCGTGTTCGCCGTGGGCTGGCTCGCGCTGTACTTCCTCGAGTTCATGCCTCGGGGTGCGCCGACGCCTTAACGCGGTGAGGCCAGCCATGCACGTGGATCTCTACGAGAAGCTGTGGATGTGGGGTGCCGGGGTTCTCGTTGCGGTGTTCGTGGGGGCGGTGGTCTACACGGCGGCGGCGCAGGCGATACATCCGCCGAGCCACATGGAGACGATCGATCCTGCTGCGGCGCGAACGGATCCTCGCTTTGCGAATCCCGGTGTGACGGAGCGGCCGGATGGTGGGGTGGAGGTGGTCATGCTGGCGCAGATGTTCTCCTTCCTGCCCGGTGAGATCCGGGTGCCGGCGGGCCGGCCGGTGACCTTCCGGGTGACGAGTCCGGACGTGATGCACGGGTTTCAGGTGGTGGGCACGAACGCGAACGCGATGGTGGTGCCGGGCTACGTGACGGAGTTCACGGTGACGTTCCCACAGCCCGGCGAGCATCTCATCGTCTGCAACGAGTACTGCGGGATGGGCCATCACGTCATGCATGCGAAGCTGGTGGTGGAAGGGGGTGCGCCGTGACACCGAACAGCGGCGTCGTGGTGGCTGGGGCGGCTTCGGAGGCCGGGGCGCCGCTGAGCGAAGCCGAGGGAGCGGGCGCCGCGTGGCGCCGGCTCGAGCTCGCGAACTTCGGGGTGGCGGTGGCGGCATTCGCGGTGGGTGCCGCCATGGCAGTGATGCAGGCGCTCTCGCGGGCGAACATGGCGCTGCCGCTGCGGTCCGCGAAGATCTACTACCTGTCGGTGACAGCGCACGGGGTCCTCATGGCCCTGGTCTTCACGACCTTCTTCATCATGGGGCTGGGCCTGGTGGTGGCGCGCACGACGCTCTTGCCCGGGCCGGTCACGGCGCGCTTCGCGTGGGGCTCGTTCTGGGTCGCGCTCGTGGGTACGCTGCTGGTGGCGGCGGCGATCCTGAGCGGGACGAGCTCGGTTCTCTACACGTTCTATCCGCCGCTGCAGGCGCACCCCGCGTTCTACATCGGCGCCACGCTGCTCGTGGTGGGCTCGTGGGGGTGGTCCGCGGTCATGGTGCGGACGTACCGCGGTTGGCGGCGCGAGAACCCGGGGGTCGCGATCCCGCTGCCGATGCACGGGATGCTGGCTGCGCTGATCGTCTGGCTGCTGGCCACGGTGGCAGTGGCAGCGGAGATGCTGCTGCTGCTCATTCCGTGGTCGCTGGGGCTCAAGGCGACGGTGGACCCGCTATTGGCCCGCACCCTCTTCTGGTGGTTCGGCCACCCGCTGGTCTACTTCTGGCTACTGCCGGCCTATGTGGTCTGGTACACTGTGCTGCCGCGGGCCGCGGGCGGCAAGCTTTTCAGTGATCCGCTCGCCCGCCTGGTGTTCGTGCTCTTCATCCTGTTCTCCACGCCCGTGGGCTTCCACCACCAGTTCATGGATCCGGGGATCGGGGCGGGGTGGAAGCTCGCCCATACGGTGAACACGTATGTGATTCTGTTCCCCAGCATGGTGACGGCGTTCACGGTCCTCGCGTCGCTCGAGGTGGCGGGGCGGATGAAGGGGGCCACCGGTTGGTTCGACTGGATCCCCCGGCTGCCGTGGGGTGACCCCCTCGTCGCCAGCGTGGCCCTCGCCATGCTAACCTTCGCCGTGGGCGGGTTCGGCGGCGCCGTGAACGCGGCGTACGCCATGAACAGCATGGTCCACAACACGGCGTGGGTGCAGGGTCACTTCCATCTGACCGTGGGCACGGCGACCGCCCTCACCTTCATGGGTGCCAGCTACTGGCTACTCCCGCGGCTCACCGGGAAGGAGCTTCACTTCAGGGCGGCGGCCCAGGTACAACCGTACCTGTGGTTCGTTGGGATGGTCCTGTTCGGCGTGGTGAACCACGTCACCGGGATCATGGGGATGCCGCGGCGCATCTACGAGGCGGGCTACTTCGGCGCCGAGGAAGCCACCCGCTGGAGCGAGTGGACCGCCATCTCCGCAGTGGGCGGCGTCATCCTTTTCGTAAGCGCCGCGTTCTACGTGGCCGTGATCGCGGGCACGTGGGTCTGGGGGAAACCCACCGCCGCACCGGCCATCGAGTACGCGGAGCCGCTGGTTCCCGCCGAGGGACGCCGGACGCTCTGGGACCGGCTGGCGCTCTGGACCGCCTTGGCCGTGGTGCTCGTCGCCGTCGCGTATTTCTACCCCATTGGTCACCTGCTCCAGATGGAGCGCTTCGGCTCACCGGGGTTCCGGCCGTTCTGAGGCCGGCGGGCCGGCGCCGACGCGTGCAGAGGGAGCAGAGGGAGCAGAGGGAAAGGAAGCACCGAGTGCAAACCGTTCGCGATATCATGGAGACCGCCGTGGTCACCGTGCCGCCTGAGATGCCCGTCCGCGAGGTCGTGCGCGTAATGGCGGAGCACGAGATCAGCGGCGTGCCCGTGGTCGCCGAGAACGGAAACGTGGTGGGGGTCATCTCCGCAACCGACATCATCCGCCTCGCCGCCCACGAGGCCGAGATCCCCGTCGAGCAGAGCCTCCTGGACCTCGAGCCCGCAGGGACCGGGTCCGAGGGCGAAGAGGCGTGGCCGCGCTCCTACTTCGTCTACCCCGACAGCTCGCTCCTACTAGCCGTACCGCGGGCGGAAGGCTTCACCAGCTCGGGGTTCGACCTGCTCACCGCCGAGGAGATCATGACGCCGGCTGCCTACTCCGTCTCCCCGGACGTCACGACCCGTGAGCTGGCCCGCTTCCTCGTGCGGTCACGCATTCATCGCGCTCTGGTCGTGGAGAACGGGCGCCTCGTCGGAATCGTGACTAGCTTCGACGTCCTCCGCGTCGTGGGTGGCGACGCGGAGGACCGTAGCTGAGCGAGGGTGGGGGGCGCGGCCTGGACTTGCAGTGCGGAGGTCAGCAGTTGCGTCAACAGTTGCGTTTGGCCGGCAAAGCTGGGACATTTTGTCCTGCACGGGGCCGAGGGGTAAGGGTGGTGGGGGGTGGCGAGGGTTCGACGTGGGTGGGGGAGTGGCGCCCAGGTCGGCGGCAAGCTGGATAGGGGGTGCAATACAATGAGTGAGGTTCTGACGGAAGTGGGTGTGAAGGGTGTGGTGCGGGGGCGCATTCTGGTGGTCGAGGACGAGGTCATTGTCCGCGACCTGTTGACGAACGTGTTGGCGGAGCAGGGCTATCACGTGGATGCGGTGGAGACGGGTGAGGCTGCGCTTCGGGCGCTGGATTCACAGCTCTACGACCTGGTTCTCCTGGACCTCAACCTTCCTGGGGGGATGCACGGGCTGGACGTGTTGTCGGCGGCTCCGGCGGTGCAGACTGACGCCCAGTTCATTGTGATGACGGCGTTCGGTTCGGTGGACACGGCGGTCGAGGCGATGAAGCTGGGCGCCTTCGACTATATCAATAAGCCATTCCGGACGGAGGAGCTGTTGCTTCTCATGGACCGGGCGCGTGAGGAGCTGGAGCTCCGGCGCGAGGTGGCGCAGCTCCGGCGTCGGACGTCAGCGGGCGTGCGCCGGAGCATCGTGGGCAAGACGCCGGCGGTGGAGCGTGTCTTCGACCTGATCGAGCGGGTGGCGCCGACGCGGGCGACGGTGCTCATCCTCGGGGAGACGGGCACGGGGAAGGAGCTGGTGGCGCGGGCGATCCACGAGCTGTCGGACCGTGCGCGCCGTCCGTTCGTGGCGGTGAACTGTTCGGCGCTTCCGGAGACGCTTCTGGAGTCGGAGCTGTTCGGTCACATGAAGGGTTCGTTCACGGGGGCGATCCAGAACAAGCGGGGACTGTTCGAGGATGCGGCGGGCGGCACGTTGTTCCTGGACGAGGTCAGCACGGTCTCTGCGGCGATCCAGGTAAAGCTTCTGCGAGTGCTTCAGGAGCGGAAGATCCAGCGCGTAGGCGGCCGCGAGCCGATCTCGGTAGATTTTCGGCTGATCTGTGCGACGAACCGCGACCTAGGTGCGCTGGTGGAATCGGGCGAGTTCCGGGAGGATCTGTTCTACCGGCTGAACGTTTTCCCGATCCGTGTGCCGCCGTTGCGCGAGCGCCGGGAGGATGTCCCACTTCTGGCGAACTACTTCCGGATGCGGTTTGCGGAGGAGAACGGAGTCGAGGCTCCGGAGATTCCGCCGGAGACGCTGTCCCGGATGGTGGCGTACGAGTGGCCCGGGAACGTGCGTGAGCTGGAGAACTTCATCGAGCGGGCGATCATCATGCACGCGGGCGCTCGTACGATTCCGTTCGAGCCGCCGCAGAGTCTCAGGCTGGAGCCTGGGCGTGATCTCGTAACGCGTGCACGCGATGAGCGTTGGGACCTGGAACGGGTGGAGCGGGAGTATATCCTGGAGGTCCTGGAGCAGGCGCACTGGCATCAGGGAGCGGCGGCGGAGGTCCTGGGGATCAACCGGCGGACGCTTTACCGCAAGCTGAAGCGGTATCGGGAGCTGGGGATCCTTCCCGAGCTCAGCGAAGTGCAGGTCTGAGGGTCCCACGGTCCCACCCTGGCCGTCTCCACATCGGACAGATTGTCGTTTTCATCGGGGCGCCGGCGGCCCGCGGGTCACGGTTGCCGTGCCATGGCGTTTCCTGTTGGCGATGAGTCGCTGCCTGGGCGGCCGCGGAGGCGGATCGGGTCCGGTCGGACGTGGGTGGCGGTGCGAGGACGGTGGGGAAAGGGCGACTGCGGGGGATCTGGATCGGGGTTTGCAGGGGGATGGCAGCGAGAGGGCAAGGTTGGCCCTCGGACCCTCGGGGCCGCGGGGAGGGTGGGGCTTCGATGCATTTCGTAGTGGGCGTGGACACGGAGGAAGGGGACGTCACCGCGTTCGCGTGGGCACGCGTGCTGGCGCGGCGCGTGAACGCCACCCTGGAGGTGGTCCACGTTGTGGAGCGTGAGCCTGCGGAGGCGAAGTTCCAGGTTTTCCGCCATCCTCGGCCGAGACTCCTCGAGCGGATCGCCGACGAGCGGCGGCGGCGGGTACTCGAGAGACTGGCGCAGTTGGAGGGGCGGGTCCCCGATGTGCCGGTGGTGGTGGTCGCTGGTGCGGCGCGGGCGGAGCTGGCCCGTCGGGCTTCGGTAGCGGATGACGCGGTGCTCGTCGTGGGATCGGGACGCCGGCGGTGGTTAGGGACGCTCTTGGGCACGACGGCGGACCGGCTGCTGCGGATCGCGGATGTCCCCGTTCTCGTCGTGCGCGGGCCGGTCGCGGATCGGTTTGATCGGGTGCTGGTCGCCGTGGATTTCTCCGCAGCGTCGCTCTCCGCGGCGCACGAGGCCGCGCGCTGGGCGCAGGCGTTGGGTGGGTCGCTTCGCCTCTACCATGTACCGGAGCTGCGGTGGGAGCGCCCGTTGTGGGGGCCCGGCTCGGAACGGATGGGAGAGGACGGAGGATCCGCGCACGGTGCTGCGCGAAGCGCGCACCGCGCTGCACGAGCTGGCGGGGCAGTTGCGCGCCGGGGTCCTGCAGGTGACGCTCGAGCTGGCGGCCATGGGCAGCTCACCCGCGGACATGATTGCAGCGCGTATCTCCGAGTCTGACGTGGACTTCGTGGTCCTGGGCACCCAGGGCCGCGGCGCCGTCGAGCGGACGATCCTGGGGAGCGTGGCGGAGAGCGTGATCCATCGCGCGCCCCATCCCGTGCTCGTGGTTCACGCTCGCCGCTGAACCTGCCTTCCCCCCACAGCTTCTCGTCCTTCTCCCGACAGACGGCGCGGGGCGCCCGCGCTACTTGGTGGTGCACGGCGCATTCTACGAGCTGGGTCCGGAGGGCACGCCCTCGGAGGTCGAGCACCGGCAGCGCGCCGTCGCGGCGCTGCGCGCCCTTCTCGCCGAAACGCTGCGCGATCGGGATCCGTCCCCCCACCGCAGCATCGTCTTCCGCATCGCGATCCAGGATATGGCAGGCCGGGCGTCGTTACCGTAGCTCTCTCAGCGACCTGCCGGGATTCGTCGCCAGCCCGACGGCGGCGCTGGTGCCGCGGGTGTGCCGCCGCATCGGTCTGGGCTACGGTGCCGATTCCGAGGGGACCTCTTCCTCTGCCTCTTCTGCGCCGGCGGGCGCAGACCATCCGGGCCGGGCCTCTTGGTGGCGGATGCGGCCGCCCAGGTGGGCGGTCCAGGTGAGGAGCGCTGCGGGGACGAGAGATAGGATGAGGAGCAGGATGGCGAAGCGGCCGGGGATGGTGCGCGGGCGGCGAAAGCGCCAGAGACCCGCCAGCGAGACGACCCCGAGGGCGCCCGTCGCGATGGCCGCGACCAATGCGGCTTCCTCGTGCCCCTCGATGAAGGCGTCGTCCACGTCCGGAAGCCGCTCGACCACCTCCTCCGCGCCTTCGCCCGTGAGGTAGACGGCGACGGCCGCGAATGCCAGGAAGACGAGGAGGCCGAGGCTCGCGCGCACCAGCGCACCGCTGCGCGCCAGCGTGGCGGCCGCAAGCAGCAGGATTGCGATGATCAGGCCGATGACCGGGAGGTGGTTGACGAGCAGGTGCAGATGCGCCGGATTCATAGGCAACCCCTCGTTCGCGCCGCGGATCCTATGGGTTCAACCGTTCCGGCCACCACGCCGCGCAGTGGTAGCGGCGGCCTGCGCGCCGACGCGCGCGGTAAGGTCAGGCGCCGGGTCGCGCCCGCGCCACGAAGTCCGGCGCGCGACGCCCCGGGCTCACTCGTCTTTGAGCAGGCCCGTGCGCAGGGCGAAGTGAACGAGCTGCGACCGGTGCGTGAGCCGGAGCTTCTCCATGATGCGGGCCCGGTACGTGTCCACGGTCTTAGGCGAGATGAACAGCTTCTTGCCGATCTCTCGCGAGCTGTATCCCTCCGCCGTCAGCGCCATGACCTCGCGCTCGCGCTCCGAGAGCTGTTCCAGGGGATCGGCTTCCTTCGCTTCGCCGCGGACCCGGTACCCCTGGAGGAGCAGCTTGGCGGCTGCGGGATAGAGGAACACCTCGTCCCCGGCCACGGTGCGGATCGCACGGGTGAGATCCCGGTCGGCGCCGCTCTTGGTCACGTAACCGCTCCCGCCGGCGTCCAGTACCGCGAGCAGGTAATCCTCCTCCTCGTGCATGGTGAGGACCAGCACGCTGACTCCCGGGATGTCGCGGGTGATCGTACGGGTGGCCTCCAGGCCGCCCATCCCCGGCATGGACAGGTCCATGACGACCACGTCCGGGCGCACGGCCGACGCCATCTCGACCGCGTCCTCGCCCGTGCCCGCCTCGCCCACCACGACCATATCCGGCTCCGCATCCAGCAGGGCCCGCAGCCCGGCGCGCAGCACGGCGTGGTCGTCTACGAGAACGATGCGGATCGGCTCAGGCATGGCGCTCTTCGACGGACGCGGTCCGGGGGATCGAGACCTCGATGCAAGTTCCTTCGCCCGGCTGGCTGCAAATTTCGAGCCGGCCACCGAGGTACTCCGTCCGTTCCCGCATCCCGAAGAGCCCGAACCCTTTCGTCTGCGCGAGGGTGTGCTCTACCGCGAAGCCGCGGCCATTGTCCTGGATCTTGGCGATGACCTGACCCGACGTCACCCGCAGCGTCACCTGCACGCACGTCGCCCGCGAGTGGCGGATCACGTTCGCCAGCGCCTCCTGCACGATCCGATAGAGTGCGAGTTCCGCATCGGGCGACAGGGTTCCCTCGAGAGGTCCCGTGTGGAACTCAATGTCGATTCCGGTGGCGTCGGTGATCGAGCGCACGTGGGCCTCGAGGGCAGCCACGAGTCCGAGGGCGTCCAGCGCCGGCGGCCGCAGCCCGCGGGCCGAGAAGCGGACGCGCTCCATGGCGTCGGCGATGGCCTGGCGGATCTCATCCAGGAGGGCATCTCGAAGCTCGGCGTCCTTGACGCCCTGGGCGAGGCGCACGCGCACGAGCAGGGCCGCGAGCGTCTGGGCAGTGTCATCGTGCAGGTCCTTGGCGATGCGCCGGCGCTCCTCTTCCGCCACCTTCAGCACCCGTGCCGCCATGCCGCGAACACGGCTGCGATAGAGCGCCAGGCGGTCCAGCATGCCGTTGAACGTAGAGAGCAGGCTGCGGAGCTTGCGATCCGCGAGCAGTGACACGGGCGCCCGCGCCTCGAGGTGGCCGTCGTGCACCCGGGACGCGGTTTCTTCGAGCTGCCGTACCGGCGCGAGCGCGATCCGCAGGATCGCCGCGTTCACGGCCACGCTGGCGGCCACGCCGACGACCGCCAGGATCGCCACGATCTCGAGAAGCGGCGCGTCGGGCGTGGCGCGCTCGTGGCGCGCCGCGACGAAGGTGCCGACGATGGCGCCGACGGTCACGATGGCGGCGTTCGCGATGAGAAGCTTGTAGAAGAGCGGAACGCCGAGGAGCGCGTGCAGCGCGCGGTGGACGGGTCTCGTGGGGGCGCCGCTTGTCGGCTCGATCGTAACGGCCGGGACGTCTCGGGCTCGCCACTCCTCGGGGCCGGAGGACGCGGCCGGTCCGATTCCGGCATCGGCGTCCCGGTCGCGCCCCTCCATTTCGGAGGCGAGCCCGCCGAGGTCTATAGTGAGCGCCATGGGAGAGCCCTCGTCTCCAGAAACCTCAGAAACCTCGCGACTCACGGCTTCGGGGCCCCGCGCCCGCCTCGCTGCCGGCTGGCCCGCCGCACTGACCCGGAGGTCGCCGGGGGGCGGGCGCCCGTCACCACGGAGCCAAAGCTGGGTGGGACGCAGGGGCGCGTCTGTCGGGAGACGCCGGAAGTCGTGTGGGGGTTCCTCCCGATTCGCACGCCGGGATAGGCGCGGGGCGGTCATGGGCAGGCCTCCCTGGATCGGTGCCTGGGCGGCGGCGCCGGCTGCGTCTCTCCGGGGCTGTGCCTCCCAAGCGCCCTTCGGGTTGCGGTGGCCTTGGGCCTTGGGGCATCGGCCGCGCTGGAGCTTCCTGACGATGCGCGCTGGCATCGCCGGCGTCGCGGCGGGAGGCCAGCCCCTCCATAATTTCTAGGCCCGTCCGGGGAGGACCAGGACCGGGCAGCGCGCATCCCGCAGGACTCCCGTCGCCACGCTGCCGATCAACGCACGTCCGATGGCGCCGGCGCCCCGCGTGCCCATGACGATGAGCTCGGACTCGTAGCGCGCGGCCGCGGCCAGAATCTCGTAGTCGGGGATGCCGAAGGACGTGCGGGCAGCCGCGGCGCCGCGCTCGAAGCCCGCGGCTTCGATGCGCCGCTCCAGCCACGGCCGGGCGCCGTCCTCGAACTCCCGCCGCAGGCTTCGTCCGGACTCCCGCTCGGCCTCTGCCAGTCGCAGGTGGCCGTAGAGGGTGGGGTTGAACACGTACAGAGCGACGACCTCGGCGTCGAAGCGTCCGGCGAGAAGGCGGGCGGCCTCCAGCACCTCGAGTCCCAGGTCCGACTCGTCGATGGCCACCAGGATGCGCCGCGGGCGGCCCGGGTGCAGGTGCGACGCCAGGAGCACGGGGAGGTGGGACCTGCGCGCGACCCGCTCCGCCGTGCTCCCTATGCCGCGTCCAATCCTCCGGCGCCCGTGCTGGCCCACCACGATGACGTCGGCCTGGAACTCCTGCGCGAGACCCGTGATGACCTCCGCGGGCGCCCCCACGCGTACCTCCGTCCACATGCGCGCGGCGCCGAGGGAGTCGCCCAGCTCGCGCAGCCGGCTTACCGCGCCGAGCCGTGCGGTCTCCACGAGCTCTGCGTGTGGCGGGAAGAGTGCGCCCAGGAAGCTGGGAGGATGCGGGATATCGACGGCATGCACGAGTACGAGCTCCGCGCCCGGTGCGAGCTCCCGGGCCGTCCAGCGCGCGGCGGCGATGGAAGGCTCGCTGAAATCCAGGCCCACCACGACCTTGTCGAGCTTCATGGTTCCCCCAGGAAGGAAGAGGTGGCGTCCGCGCCGTAGAGAGCCGCGGCGGCGATCGGGAACCTCGTATCGAGTGATCCTCCTATCTGGCGACCCTCGCTACCGCGCCGTATAGCCGCCATCGATCACGAGCTCAGCGCCGGTGACGAATTTCGCCTCGTCCGACGCGAGATACAGGATGCCGTACGCCACGTCATCGGGCTCACCCACGTGCCCGAGAGGATGAAGCGCGTCCAGCGTCCTGCGGCCCGCCGCCACGTCGCCCATGGCCCGGAGGTGATTCTCCACCATGGGGGTCCAGATGAAGCCCGGGTGCACGGAGTTCACGCGGATGGCGTCGCCCGCGTAGAGAAGCGCATCCGTCTTCGTCATGAGGCGGACCGCACCTTTGGACGCATGATAGGGCGGCAGGTCCGGCGCGCTCACGATCCCGTAGGTGGACGAAAGATTGATGATGCTTCCGCCGCCGTTGCGCCTCATGTACGGGACCGCGTGCTTCGTCCCGAAGAACACGCCCTTCACGTTCACAGCCATGACGCTGTCCCATTCCGCTTCCGTGAGCTGGTGGGTCGGCTTGCTCGCGCCGGCGATGCCGGCGTTGTTCACCAGGACGTCGATCTGGCCGAAGCGCTCCGCGATCTCAGCGAAGATCTGCCGGACCTGGTCCTCCCGGGAGACGTCGAGGTGCCAGAACCGTGCCACGCCGCCCTGGCCGGCGATCCGGTCCACGAGCGCCCGTCCCTCGTCGTCGAGGACATCGGTCACGGCGACTCTCGCACCGTGCTGCGCTAGTAGCAGGGACGTGGCGCGCCCGATGCCAAGGGCGCCGCCCGTCACAGTCGCGACCTTCCCGTCTACTCGTCCCATGGGTTTTCCCCAGTTCATTTTTTCGTCCTGCCCGCGGGATCGCGGCCCCTGCACGGTGCACAGTTCCGTCGTGTTACGAGTCTGATCTCTGGCGACACGCGACTGTTCTGGCGGTCGAGAATCTCGGCGCCGGGGCTCGCGCCACAAAGCTATGAGGCTCGGGGGCGTGGTCTGTCGGGGAAACGTCTACTCTTGGACGGGCGATTGTTGAGATCGCGTGTGGGAGGACGCCCCGCACCGGCTCGACTTCCCCCAGCGTCCATCGATGAAGGGTTCTTCATCGATCTTTCACTATTCCTTCATCCCGCCGCATCATTCTTGTCGCTGTTCCGCGTGATTCTTCAAATCGTTCTACATTCCGCGGCGCCCGCGCGGACGCCGCGAGCGAACGGTGTACGGTACGAGGTGCATTTGTGATGGGCAGCGCGGTCGTTGCGGGCAGCTCGAGAGACGGATGAGTGGGCTCAGCACGCACGGAGCCGCCATGCGCGGAGAAGAGGGTGGCGAGCCGGCCGCGAACGGGCTTTCGAGGCCACGGGAGGGGGGAGGGTCTGCGGCGGCGAGTGGCCAGGAAGGGCCGGGCGACAGCGGCGTCGGCCCTCTCACCCGCCGCCTCGGGCTGGTTGCCCTGGACTACCCGATCCCGCGGGCGGCCAACCGTTGGACGTACATGCTGGGCGGGCTCACCGCGTCGCTGATCCTCGTGCTCATCCTCACGGGCCTCTACCTCGCGCAGTTCTACAATCCGAACCCGCTCGGCGCGCACGACAGCGTGCTGTATATCAACACGCGGGCGCCGTTGGGCCATTGGGTGCGGAGCCTTCACTATTGGGCGGCGGGCGCGGTGACGGTCACGGTGGCGGCTCACCTGTGCTACGTGTTCTGGCGGCGCTCGTACCGGGAGCCGCGGGAGGTGACGTGGTGGGCCGGCGTGGGGATGGCCGGGTTCCTCTTCCTGCTGATCGTGACGGGCACGGCGCTGCGCTACGACCAGGAGGGCTTCGAGGCCCTCGCTCACTTCGTGGCGGGTGGCGAGCTTAGCGGGGCACTCGGCCGGTTTTTCACCGAGGCGTTCACACCGAGCACGCCGCTCCTGGCGCGGGTCTTCGGTCTTCACATCGCGGTTCTGCCCCTGGCGCTTTTGGCGTTGATGGGCCTTCACTTCTGGCTCATCCGGCACCTGGGGATCCACGCGGATCGCTCCAGGAGCTCGGTCTTCCGCACGCATCTGGTGCGGCTGACGGGTGCATCGCTCGTGGCGTTCGCGGCACTCGGGTTCCTGGCCGCAGCGTTTCCCGAGGGGCTGGGGTACCCGCCGGTTGCCGGCGTCGAGATCACGAAGCCGTACTGGCCGGTCCTCTGGGTGTACGGGCTGGAGAACCTCCTGGGCGTTTGGGGGATGGTGATCGGGCCGGTCGCGCTGTTCCTGTTTCTGGTGGCGGTGCCGTTCCTGGACCGGGGCGCGGACGACGCGCCGGGCCGCCATGGCTGGGTCGGCTGGCTGGCGCTCGCCTTCGGAGCGGCCACGGCCGCGCTCTGGCTCTACGGAGTCTTCGGCAGGGCGCAGCAGCACATCGGCATGTGAGCGTGGAGGGTTCGAGTGAGGGGTTCTCTCTCGAGGGTTCTACTCATATGACGCATCTTGTGAAGTGCCTGTCGCTCATCGCCGTAGCGGCGCTGCTCTTCGCCGCGGTCCCGGCTACCGGCTGGGCGCACGGGGAGGGAGTGCTGAAGAGTTCGGGGAGCTCGGCGGCGGCCGGGTCATCGCTCCCGGTCCAGGGATCGTCATTTGAGCGAGGAGTTCATTTGCGGCTGGTGCTCGTGGGAGCGCTGGAGGAATACGCGCTCGGGGAAGCCACGGCGGACAGCGCCGGGGCGTTCGCTCTCGAGGTGCGGGTGCCGCGGGAGGCGAAGACGGGCCAGTACCGGCTGGTGGCCGTTGCCCCGGACGGCGACCGGGTGGCTACGCTGGACCTGATGGTGACGGAGGCGGGCGCCGACGCAGGCGGCCCGGAGAGTGAGCCGGCGAGTGAGCAGCATGCCGGGCATGAGGAGGTACAGGCGGCGGCCCGGGCCGACGAGATGCCCATGGAGCGACCGTGGAGCGGGGCCGAGTGGGGGGTGATCGGGCTGCTCATCGGCCTGGCGGGCGGCCTGGGGATCGCGCTCCTCCGGCGTGGCGCAACGGGACGGTGATGCCGGCCATGGCGACCTGCCTGGTGCGGGAGCCGCTCGCGGCGGAGCCCGGTGGGGATCGCGATCGCCGCCGGACGACGCAAACGGCTCCGTGGAGCGGGCGGCCCCTGGCTTGCGCTTCTACGCGGTCGTGAACGGGAAGATCATTCCGTAGGTCCCGTTCGCGTGCTGCCAGCCGGGCCCCATCATGCCGCTCATCATATTGTTCATCCCGCTCATCATCCCGCCGCTCATCATCTGGCCCATGACCCACCGGCCGCCCATGTGCTGGCCGTGCTGGTCGAAGCCGATGGGGTTGCCGCCGGCGTCCCGCATCCCGCCGCCGACGTGGATCGTGTAGCGGGTTCGGGACCTGAGGGACGAAGCCGGTGTGAACGTGGCGCGCCTGCGGTCCGCGGACCAGCTCCAGGTGCCGGCCACCACCGGACCGTTCACGTCCCCTTCGTGGAGCGCGGCGTACATCTCCATACCCATCCCCATCCCCATCGCGTGGGTGAACTCGACGACAATAGGCGAATCGGGATGCACGCCCGTGCTGCCACCCGCGGGGATGACCGATGCGAGCTCGGTGGCCGCGTCGCCGGGGGTGTCCGCCAGGTCCATCATGCAGGCCGTGCCCGCCAACAACCCGACCAGCACGCCCCATCTCATTGTGCGGTGCATCCTCGAATGCTCCTCTCGGTGCTTTGCCGGGCGTCCGGGCCGTCGTCGCCGGGTTCGCAGCGCGACAGCTCACGGTGCGATCGCCCCCGTCCCTCACTCAGGTCAAGGATGCGCAGGGCCGTCTAAAGCGACCTTGAACCGCGTATGAAGATTCGTTCATCCGCGGGGGAACTCCTCGGCCCGTCCTCGAAGGTGCACATGGACTGTCACCCGCGGTGTTCGGGGCCCAGCAGCGTGGAGTGCGATGGCGTCGGGAATACGGGCCTCCTCGGTCGTAGCGCCGTGGTGCCAGCCGGCGCTCGAGTCGGAGCGGATCATCCTGCGTACTGCGTACTCCGGTCCGTCCCGCCTCCGTAACATCAACTTGCTGCGGATATTACGGTTGTTTGTGTGTGTGGAAGGGGGGCGGTGCCGTAGGCGTTCGAAGGGATGTCCCTGGATCGACGCCGGGCGCGGGCGCCTCCGTGGCCGGCCGCCGGCCCTGAAGCCAGGACGATGGCACGGACCTCGCAATGAATCGTCGGGGAGTTCTGGAGTTCATGTTTTTTCGGACGCCGGAAGGCGGAGAGGAGGAGGTCAAGGATGCGCACGAGGGTGGCGGGGGTGTGGATGCTGGCCGCTTCGGTTCTCGCAGTGGCGGCATGTGCCGAGGACGGGTTTGCCCCGCAGGACGGGGAGACGCTCCTGTCGGCGGTGACACCTCAAGGCGGCGCCGTGGGAGTCGACCCGAGCGCGCCGATCGTGATCCAGTTCAGCCACGCCATGCCCACCGGCATGGAGGGTTACGTGGCCTTGCACGAGGGCGACGTGAGCGGTCCCGTGGTGGCCGGTACGTGGAGCTGGTCCGATGATCGGACGCGGCTGACCTTCACGCCGGCCTCGCCCCTGAAGCCAGCGACGCAATATGCGCTGCACGTGGGCGGCGGGATGCGCGATGAGAACGGCAACCCGGTCAACTGTGATCGCCGCGGAGCGCAGATGGGGGGCCACCGCGTCACCGACCAGATGATGTGGGGGTCGAATGGCGCGGGCATGCACGGTCAACGCGGCGCGGGCATGCATGGCGGTGACCCGGCGGGCACGGCGGGGCAAGGCATGATGGGTGCCGGCTGGCGCCATGCGGACGGGACCTACGGGATGGTCTTCATCTTCACGACCGCGTGAGCGGGTCGCGCCCCGTCTCGGGAGCGCGGGAAGCCCCGGTCGCTCAGTTGGTGGCCGGGGCTTCTTGCGTCGGGTTGCGGGATCGGAGCCCGGTGATCACGCGCTTCCCAGGTAGATGCGCTCGTCCCCCACGGCCACGGGGATCGCTGGCAGCGGCGCAGGCGGAGGGCCGGAGATCACCTGGCCGTTCGTGTCGAAGCGGCCATCGTGACAGGGGCACTGGATGAACTGGCTGTCCTGGTTCCAGAACACGACGCAACCGAGGTGCGTGCAGATCGCCGAAAACGCCTTGACCGTGCCTGCAACGTTGAGCACGAGCGCCGGCCTGTCTTCGTAAGTAACCTTTATCGCAGCGCCCGGAGGAAGGTCGCGGAGATCGCCGACGAGCAGTCGGCCGCCGCCGGGCTGGCTGGTGCGCACGGGCGCGGTCAGGTAGCCCGCCATGGGGATCGCGCTGCCGGCTGCGAGCGCGGCGAGCGCGCCGCCGACGATCAGTTCGAGGGCCCGGCGGCGTGTTGGGTGCGCCTCCAGTAGCTCCTGGAGGAGCGCTTCCTCATCAGTCATCGAACGCCTTCCGTTTTGTCAACCGGTAGCAGGGTAGCAGGGACCGGGCACTTCGCTTTCCATCGGGACGGACGAAGCGGATTCTGCCTCTGCGGCCCACGCGACCGTTTCGGATCCCACCTTACGCTAGCGGCGTCCACCTGAAGTCCCTGCGAAGCCGCCATGAAGATCGCTTCACCTCTGTGGGGTGCCTTGCAGGAGGTCGCTGGCTTCGCGTCACGCGTACCCTAAGCCCCCACCTGCGAGGCAGCGCGATCGCTGGTGCGCGGTTACTCGCCTCTGCGCGCGCCTGCCGCACACCGAACCGGGAACCCCGCTGAAGCGCTCTTCACCTTCAGTTCACGATGGGTTCAGGCGGCGCCACCTAGGCTTGGTGGCGGAGAGTGGGACCCGGCTGCCGGAGAGCATTCCGCGTCATACAGGATTGAGTGCTCGGCGGCGTACCGCCCACGCTGCGAAGGCCTCAGCGTGGGTGGCCGTGGAGCGTGAATGGTGAGGGCGGGCCGGAGACGCGAGTGAGATGGCGACCACAGGACGAATGGAGGGGACGATGACAGCACGAATCTTCGCTGTGGCGCTCGCCACGGTCGTGACCACGGCGACGGCGTACGCACAGGCACCGGGGCGACACGAGCAGCACCACGGACTTCAGCAGCCGAAAGAAGGCTGTGTGGGAGCCGGCGGCATGATGGGCGGGATGACGGGTGACACGATGCGTCGCTCCGGAATGATGGCGGACGAGATGGTGCGGCACATGAGCGGGGCCATGACGATGACGATGATGGGTATGGGAGCCGCGGGTCCCGGTCCTGGGATGATCCTAAGGCTCCGGGAACCCCTGGGTCTGACTGGGGAGCAGATCGCGCGCCTCGAGACTCTCCAGGAGAACACCGCGCAAGAGCGCGCGAGGCACCTGACCGCGGTCCGGGAAGCGGAAGCGAAAGCGGTGGAGGCGCTCGCGGGTGAGGACGCGAGCGTCGCGGAGTACGAGACGCGGCTTCGGGAGGCAGCGAACCACGGGGTCGAGGCACAGGTCGCCCTGGCGCGGGCCGCCATCGAGGCGCGGGCCGTCCTGAGCGAGGAACAGCGTTCCAACTTGGGGTGCGGCATGCGCACGATGATGCAGGGCATGCAGCGCGACGGCGGCGCGAGCGGCGCCAGCGCGAGCGGGACGAAGGGCGCGGGCGGTCACGCCGAGCACCATGAGCCAAAGAGCCGCTGAGCTCTGGAGACGCTTCGACCTCGAGGGGAGTGGCCCGCCGTTCGGACTCCTCCCGTCTCTTTCATCCCGTCGCCGTCCGATTCTGCCCGGCCCCCCGCTGGGACGCGGAATTCGGAGACGGCCCGGGCGGTGCAGCGGGAATCGCGTGCGGAGGTCGGTCTCGCCGAGATCGAATTGATCGCGTTGCGGATCTACCGCGAGCACCGGCGGCCGCCACGATCGCCAGAGGCGTGATCCGATTGTGGACATCCATGGAGGACACGGAGGGCATCCAGGGCACGCAGCACCGGCTGGCCACGGTGCGGCCCTGGCCATACGTGCCGCGTCCAGCGCGTCAGCGAAGGACGTATTGCTGCGCGGCGTCTGGCGCGAGAACCCGGTTTTCCGCCAGCTGCTTGGGCTCTGTCCGGCCCTGGCGGTCACGAACACGGTGGAGAACAGCCTGGCCATGGGGCTCGCCACCTTGTTTGTCCTCGTGGGCTCGAGCCTCCTCGTCTCGAGCTTCAGGCGGTTGATCCCGGACGCGGTGCGTCTTTCCGCGTATATCCTGATCACTGCGACGTGGGTGACCGTGGCGGACATGCTTCTGGAAGCGTGGGTACCCGAAATCCACAGGGCACTGGGCCCATTCGTCTATCTGATCGTGGTGAACTGCATGATCCTGGCGCGTCAGGAGGCGTTCGCTTCCAGGAACCCGGTGGGCAGGTCGGTGCTGGACGCGGCGGGCAGCGGCGTGGGCTTCATCGTGGCGCTGCTGGCCATGGGCAGCGTGCACGAGGTCGTTGGATACGGGAGCTTCCTGGGTAGCCCGCTCTTCGGTCCTTCCTACGAGCCGTGGGTGGTGATGATCCTGCCCCGGGGGGGCTTCCTGACCATCGGATTCCTGCTCATGGCCCTTGCGTGGCTAGAGCGGCGGGCGGCGAAGGTGGCGCGCGTACCCGGCTTGGTCGGGGGGCCGCGGACGTGAAGGTAGCATGATGGGGGACGTGTTCTGGGTCTTCGTATCCGCGATGGTGGTAAACAACTTCACCTTCGCGTACTTCCTGGGCTTGTGCCCGTTCCTGGGCGTTTCGGCTCGGCTCTCGACGGCCCTCCGCATGGGCGCAGCAGACACGTTCGTGCTGGTTATCACGGCGATTTGCGCCTGGATCCTGAACACGTTCGTTCTAAGCGGTGCGCCGTATCTGCGGCTCATCTCGTTCATCGTCGTGATCGCGTCGGTGGTGCAGATCGTGGAGATGACGATCAAGAAGGTGAGTCCGCGGCTCTTCCGCGAGTTGGGGATGTTCCTCCCGCTGATCACGACGAACTGCGCGATCCTATATCTGGCGATTTTCCAGACGAACCGGGGTTACGGTTTCTTGCAGGGTCTGGTCTTCGCCCTGGGGGCCGGAGCCGGCCTGACCCTCGCCCTCGTTCTCATGGCGGGAGTGCGAGAGCAACTCGAGTTCTCGGATGGTGCTGGGATCATGAAGGGGTCTGCGCTGGTCTTCTTCCTTGCCGGCATTCTGTCGCTGGCGTTCATGGGCTTTGCGGGGATGGCGAGCTCGTGATGGGCGCGGCGTTTGGGATCCTGGGGTTGGCGGTGCTGTTCGTGCTCTTCGGCGTGCTGCGCCCGAGCGGGGAGCGGCGGGTCGGCTGCGGCGGTTGCCGCGAGCGGGAACGGGGCAGCATGTGCGGTGCATGTCCACTCGTCGGCGCTGCGGAGGACGGAGAGGACGCTGAGGGTGTGGAACGGTGACAGTCAAGTGGAGCCCCAGGGGTCTGGGTCGTTAGGGGTTTTCCGGATTCTCGCGGGACACTGCGTGCTCTCCGAGACCGAGGGGACACGTGCGCGCCCTGAGACTCGCCTGGGGCCCGTCGCGTTCCGCGGCGCGGGCGGATCTGAAGCCGGTGCGGCGTCGCGTGCGACGCGGCGGATCGCCCATTAAGCAACCTTCATTTCCCGTTCACCCCAGTTTCAGTCGAGCCATCGCACTCTCTGGCGGGCGGCGGCGCACTGCTCAACCCGACACGCGGAGCGCACCGCTCCGCCGCTCCGTGATCACTGGCGTTGGCTTGAGGGAGGAGAACGATGCGCACTCGACGTGCGACGGACCCGATCTGCCCGGTCTGTGGCATGCCGGTCGATCTGGAGAAGGCTGCGGGAACCGCAGAGTACTGCGGCGCGACGTACTACTTCTGCAGCCACCGCTGTAAGGAGAAGTTCCAGGCGCAACCAGGCAGGTACGCAACGGAACCCCGATGATGGTGCCCACGGCGTTCCTCGTCTCGAGCCTTCTGGCCCTGGCCTCCGGGGACGCGGCGTTGCCGCAGGACTCGCGGGATGTCGGGGCGAGCGAGGTTCGGGACTCACTGGACCTGGCGACGGCGCTCGCGCTGGCGCGGCGGCAGAGCCCGGCGCTGGCGGCTGCGGCGGCGGGTGTGCGGGAGGCGGAGGGCCGACTGGAGGCGACGCGCTCGCTCGGTCGTCCACGGGTGGCGGCCGGTGCGCTGTACCTGCGTTATGAAGACCCTGTTCGCCGTCATCATCATGGCGTTTCCGCCGCTTCTCACTGTGCTGGCGGTCGTGCGGGAGAAGGAGAGCGGCTCGGTGCAGCAGATCTACGTGTCGCCGCTGCGGCCGTGGGAGTTTGTGGCCGGGAAGATGCTGGCGTACGTGGCCATCGCCTTCGTGGAACTGGCCACGATCCTGGCGCTGGGCCGGTGGTGGTTCGGGGTCCAGTTCCGGGGAAGCCCACTGCTCCTTCTGGCCGGCTCCATCCTCTTCGTGCTCTGCACGGTCGGGATCGGGATCCTGGTCTCGACGATCACGAGTAACCAGGTCATAGCGGTGCTCGTGGCACTGATCATCACCGTGATGCCGAGTTTCCTGTTCTCCGGCTTCATGTTCCCCATCTCGTCCATGGCCGAGCCGGTACAGTGGTACTCGCGCATCTTTCCCGCCCAGTACTTCGTGGAGGTCAGCCGCGGGCTCTTCCTGAAGGGGGTAGGTCTCGGCGAGCTCCGCGGGCAGTTCGCGATCCTGGCGGGCTACACCGGGGCCGTCTTCCTTGTTGCGTCGCTGCGCTTCCGCAAGAAGCTGGCATGAGGAGGGGCCTCGTGCTCCGGGGGCGACTGGGCTCGGCGATCGTGAAGGAGTTCCGGCAGTTCGTGCGGGACCCGGTGCTGCTCTTCCTCGTGCTCTGGCTCTACACCGCGGAAATCGTGCTGTGCGCCTTCGCGCTGACGTTCGACCTCGACGACGAGGCCGTGGCCGTCCTGGACCTGGACCATTCGCGCGCGAGCCGCGAGCTGGCGGATCGGTTCGAGCGGTCCGAGCCGTTCCGTGTGGTCGCGCGGCTGGCGAGCGACCGCGAGGTGCGCCGGGCCCTGGACCGGGGCGACGTGCGCCTGGCTGTGGTCATCCCGGCGGGCTACGCGGAGCGGCTGACGCAGGACGCGGAGGCGCCTGTCCAGCTTGTGCTGGACGGCACGAACTCCATGACGGGGCGCACGATCCTCGGCCAGGCGCGCGGCCTGCTCGCGCACGCGTCCGAAGACGCCGTCGGCCGGCGGGGAATGGGCGCGGGGATTGTGCCGCGTGTGGAGAACCGCTTGCGCGTGTGGTACAACCCGGATCTGCGCTTCGTCTACTTCGTGGTGATCTCCATGCTGGCCATCGGCGCGTACATGGTGGGCGTGATCCACCCGGCGGCGAGCATCGTGAAGGAAAAAGAGAGCGGGACGATCGAGCAGCTCATCGTGTCGCCGCTCAGGCCCCTGGAGCTCGTGCTCGCCAAGACGCTTCCGACCTTCGCCATCGGGCTCCTCGCCTTCGGCCCCGCGCTGCTCATCGCCCGGGCCTTCGGCGTTCCCTTCCGTGGAGATCCGCTCACCTTCCTGGTCCTCACGGCCGCGTTCCTGATCAGCGCCATCGCGACGGGCGTACTGATCGCGAGCCTGGTGCGCACCCTCCAGCAGGCGCTGCTGGTCAGCTTCTTCGTGCTTTTCCCGGTGACCTTCCTGTCAGGGACTATGACGCCCATCGAGAGCATGCCTCCGGCCGTGGAGCTGCTCTCGCGCCTCAGCCCGCTGCGCTACTACGTGGACGGGATGTCGGGCGTGTTCCTCAAGGGAGTCGGCCTGGAGGTGCTGTGGCGGCCGTTGGCGTGGATGCTTGCGCTCGGTGCCGGACTGCTCGCCACGAGCGCCGTCGTGTTCCGGCGACGGCTCGTCTGAGGCGCAGTCGCCCGCTCCTCCAGCCGGGTTCGCGACGGCGTCACCGCGACGCGAAGAGGACCGGCAGCGCGATCTGGGACGCCGGGAGGGTGAAAGTCAGGCGCACCAGTTCCGTCTGGCGGAATTCTCCGCCGTGCAGTCTGCGGTCAGCAATGCCGGTGGCCCTCACTGTGGACGGAGCGATCGTCGGCTTCCTCCCCGTCCCTGCCACGAGAGGCATGACCCCCGTGGCGTCCGCTGATGCCGTGTCCGTGCCCTCCCATGAAGTGAAGCAGCACGCAAAGGGCCAGCAACGCGATCACGATGATGGTCGTCGCAGACATGGGCTGAGCCTCCTTGCGGTAAGGTCCACGAGCCCGACCGGCCCGGTCGCACGTGGAGAATGGCGAGGCCGTCGTGAGGAGAACGTGAAAGCTCGATGAGACTCCATTCACGCGGCGGCGTGGTGCCCGAGATTATCTGGCTCGTGTGGTGCGTTCATCCGTGCTCGGTGGACATCGAAGCCAGCCGCTGTAAGGCTGGCGCCAGCGTGGCGGCCAGCGATGCCGCACGAGCAGTATGAGTATCAGGTGGTTCCCGTCTCGCTTTCGGCGTGACAGATTTGGGCCGAGGCGCATCCTTCGGCTGCAGGCGTGGCTCTCACGTTCCAATTGCACCGTGACCCGGATTGAGATTTTCACCAAGCGGGACTGTCACCTGTGCGATGTGGCGAAGGCGGCGCTCCTGCGCGTCCAGCGCGAAGTGCCGTTCGAGCTGCGGGAGATTGACATCGAGTCGAGCGCGGAGCTGTACGTGGCGTACAAGGAGCGGATCCCGGTGATCGCGATCGATGGAAAGCCGGCCTTCCAGTTTCGCGTGGACGAGGAGCGGTTGCGCCGCCGCCTCGGCCGGGCATCGCCGCCTACCTGACGTCGTGGAAGATACGGTCAACCTCCTCCTACCGCCGGCCTGACGTGCCGGAGCCTCCGTCCTCTCAGCCCGTTCCCGAGCCAGCACGCAGCCGGGGCCTGCTTTGCGCCGGAGGGAGGATCGACGCTACGCGGGCGCTAGCTCGGGCAGATTATCGGATCGCGTCGGCACAGCGCTCAGCGCTGGCCTCGCTGAATCGAGCGGAGGTACGCCAGGATCGCATCGAGATCAGCGGGCGCCAGGTTGAACGGCGGCATCACCGAGTTGGGGTTGTCGAGTTGCGGGCTCGCGGTCTTGCGCCGGACGTAGGCTTCGTCGCGGCGTCGAAACACATTGTCCAGAGAGGGGCCCAGGGCGCCGCCCTTCCCCTCGACAACGTGGCATCCCGCGCACCCCTTCGTGGCGATGAGGCGGCGCCCCTGCTCGATGGCGCGACGTCGTGCCTCCGCCGGGTCCAGCTCCGACGGTCGTGCCGGGCGAGGTGCCTCCGTACGCGGCGCTGCCGGCGGCTCGATGGCGGGCTGTTGCGGCCGGGGCTCGGGCGGCCTCTCGGCGGCCTGCTGCACCACCACGACGGTGTCGATACGCACGATCGTGTCACTGACCACCAAGGTGTCCACCCGGCTCGGCGCCTCGGGGTTGACGGCGGTAAGGAACGCCATGACCGCGCGCGCCTGACGGCCGGTGAGGTTGGCCCTCACCCGCATGTGCGTGAGGATCGGGGCCCACTCCTCGTCGGTTCGTTCGGCCGCCGCCCGCGGGTTGTGGCAACGCCCGCAGGAATAGCCGTACACCTCCGCGCCGTAAGCCACGAGCGTCTGGTCCCCGCCGGGGCTTGCGGGCTCTGGACCCTGAGGCCCTATCCCGCGGCACGCGGAGAGGATCACGATCCAAGCGGCGAGCGTGACGCCGCGGCCACGCCGCCCGTACACCAGCTTAACGATAGGATCCATGGTTTGCACTCCCGATCTGCTCAGAACCCAAATGACCAGTGGACGACGAGGCGATCGGGGATCTCCGCGCCTCCGGCCGGCGCGCGGTTGATCTCGTACCCCCCCATCAGCGCAATGTGCGGCGAGAACCAGTAGTTAAGGCCGAGCCCGATCTGAGTGTAACCTCTGCGCGGCTCGAACCCGTCTGCCTCCACGTCCAGCCTCTGGGACCAGCGGACCACTGGCTCCCACGCGCCCACGCGCTGGGCGAGCTGGATGTAGTAGCCCGACGCCTTGGCGACCACGAGCTCCTCTTCCTCCTCGCCGGCCATCTCGTCGTTCACCTCTCCCATCGGCTCGCCCTCGTGGGGCGCCTCCACATCGTAGCGCAACCCCAGCCATTCGCCGCGCAACTCGGTGCGGCCACGGCGGTACTCCGCGGCGACGTTCCACCCGGTGAGCCGCCGCTCCGCGGCGTCATCGAAGGCGCCCGTCAGGAGTGAGACGTCGAGCTCGAATGCGGGTGCGATCACCCACGCCGCCCGCGCCCCCACCATCTTGTCATCGTTGTTATCCTCGCCCGACTCGCCGAACGCGAACTCTGGCAGCGGCGCGTGCTCATCCTCTTCCTCGCTGGACACTGCCGCCGAGATGAGCCCCATCTCGCCCTCCCCGCCCTCGGCCCCGTGCTCGGCTTCCGCCCTCGGACCCTGCGTGACGAAGAGCGAACCCGTCAAGCTCGTACGGGCTCCCCAGTTCCAGCTTGCGCGGAGCATGGCGCCGAAGTCGGCCAGGATGGGGAGGAGCGGTCCGGCGGCCATCTCGCCATGCCCGTAGATGGGTGGGTTCGTGGAGAACTTGTTGATCCACGTGGGGTGCAGGCGCTCCCCGAAGACGCCGAACGGTAGCAAGAACTTCCCGCCCACGATCACGACGTTGTCACTCATCAGGAAGTCAATCTGCGCGTACTCGAGCCCGGTGCGGGTCGCACCTTCCTCGATCTCGAATTCGAGCTCCCCCTCGTAGAGGAACCGCTCTCCGAACTGGAACAAGAGAACGGGGGAAATGGAGCCGAAGAACGTGTTTCCGACGTCCCCGGTCGTCGTGGCCCGCCACCCGGCCGTGCCATAACCGGCCACCAGGAACTGAGTACGACGCCGGGAGACCTCGCGGGGCCAGGACCCCTGGGACCCTTGGGATCCCTGGGCCGGAGCGGATGCGGGCGCAAGCAACAGGGCCGAAAGCACGATCGCCGGCCCGAGCGCAAGGCCGCGTGACAGCTTCGCCGGATTCATGGACCTGCCTCCCTCACGTGGATTGATTACCCAGTCTTTCGCCCTTGTCCGGCGCTAAGTCGGCGGCGCGCCGGCAGCGCCACGCGTCTTTCGCGCTGCTGCCGCCGCCTCAACGAGGCGCGGAAGCTCTTTCGCCGTTGGTGAAGTCAGGTAATAGAAGATCCCCTGCTCCACGACCCGAGCGTCGCTCTCGGAGGAGCGGCCGCTGACGGCGATCACCTGCACGTCCGGGCAGCGGTCTTTCAGCAGCGCGATCTCTAGCTGCGCCGCCTGAAGCCGCTCGTCGATCCGATCGACGACGGCAATGTGGGGCCGCTCCCGCCGCACGGCATCCACGAAGCCGGGTCCGGGCTCGACGTCCACCACCTGGAAGCGCTTCGGGTCGAGCGCGCGGCCGAGGAACAGCGTGAGGTCCCTTCCCGGGCTCACCACCAACACCCGAACCGGCTTCATCACGCGCTCCTCCTCGCCGCGTACGCCAGCCTTGGGCAAGTCCCGGTCGCGCCTCCCGGAGAGCAGGACTCGTGCCGTCACTGCACTGCGCCGGGGCCACCAGCGCGCGAGGCACGGATCCCATTGGGCGTCAGGGACTTGTGGACGCAATCCGCCCCGTCCGCGGCACTGCCGCCGGCGGAGGCCCTGTCACGCCGGCGTGACGGACACGAGGCGGGCGGCACCCCGGACCCGGGCGCCAGCGGTCAGAGCGAACGGAACGGCACGGTACGGCGCGGATGGGGGCGCGACGGCAGGCGTGTCACGCCGGCGTGACAGGGGCGAAGCGTGTGTTCACGCGAACGTGACGTTCGGCACGAGAAGCGTCGCAGAGCCCCGAGGAGATACTCCCGCGCCCTCACTCGCGGAACTCGGCGGGATCGATCGCATGGCTCTTGAGGAGCCGGTAGAGAGTGCCCCGCGGCACCTCGGCGTCCGCGGCGGCGCGGGTCACGTCGCCGCGGTGGGTGCGAAGCAGCTCGGTCAGGTAATGCCGCTCGAACGCGGCCACGTGCCGCTCCCGGGCCGCGAAGAAGCCGCGGACGCCCCTCCCGCTCCGGTCCCCCGCCGCGGTCACGATCTCATCCGGAAGGTCGTCCACCATGATCGTGTCGTGCCCGCCTGTGGTCAGCGCCCGCTTGATCACGTTCTGCAGTTCGCGCACGTTTCCGGGCCACGGATAGGCGCCGAGGACCTCGATCACCTGGGGGTCGATCTCCACCTGGTCGAGTCCCATATCCCGGGCGTAGCGCTCCACGAAGTGGGCGGTGAGGATCGGGATGTCGCCAACCCGCTGCCGTAGCGGGGGTAGCTCGATCCGCGCCACATTGATCCGGTAGTAGAGGTCCATGCGGAACCGCTGCTTCCGCGCCTCCTCCTGCAGGTCCAGCGACGTGGCCGCCACGATGCGCACGTCGACCTCGATCTCCTCCTTTCCTCCGAGACGCCGGATCGTCCGCTCCTGCAGCGCCCGCAGGAGCTTGGCCTGGAGCTTCATCGGGAGCTGGCCGATCTCGTCGAGGAAGAACGTCCCCCCGTTCGCGAACTCCAGGAGTCCGAGGCTGCGGGTGTGGGCCCCGGTGAAGGCACCCCGCTCGTGGCCGAAGAACTCGCTCTCCAGCAGGTCCTCGGGGATCGCACCGCAGTCCACGGGGACGAAGCGGGCGCCGCGCCGAGGGCTGCGCTGATGGATCGATCGGGCCACAAGCTCCTTTCCGGTGCCGGTTTCGCCGATGATCAGCACGTCCACGTCCGTCGGCGCGATCCGCTCGGTCATGTCGAATACGCCGCGCATGGCAGGACTGTTGCCGATCATCTCGCCGGACGCGTACGCGCGCTCGAGCTGCCGCCGCAACAGCCGGTTCTCCTCGTGGACCCGCCGGCTCTCGATGAGCCGTCCCGCCGTGGCCAGGAGGTCGTCCGGCAGGAATGGCTTCGTGAGGTAGTCCGCGGCGCCCAGCTTCATGCTCTCCACCGCCGTCTCCACGGTCGGGTATGCCGTGAGCATCAGCACCGGAAGCTCGGGGTCGTGGTCGCGCGCGATCCGAAGCAACTCCACGCCGTCGAGCTCTGGCATGCGGATATCGGCGATGAGGAGGTCCCAATCGTCCGTTGAAAGCATGTCCGCCGCGCGAGTGCTGTCCTCCTCGAGCACGATCTCGACTGCGCGCAGCTTGCCGAGGACGTCGCGGCAGACCTCCAGCATGCCGGGCTCGTCGTCCACCACCAGGATGCGCGCCTTGTGCATGGTCATCACAGCTCCGTGGCCGCGCCCACCAGCGCGGCGGGCAGGCGCACGGTCACCCGGGTCCCGACGCCCAGCTGGCTGTCCACCTTGATCTCACCCCCGTGACTGCGCACCAGGCCAAGGCAGATCGAGAGGCCAAGGCCCGTGCCCCTTCCCTCAGGCTTGGTCGTCCAGAAGGGTTCGAAGATATGTTGCCGGTGCTCCTCCCGGATGCCGACGCCCGTATCCTCGACGACCACGGCCACGCGCGGCGCACCGTCCGGGCGCCCGGGCCGCTCCACCCGGGCCAAGAGCGTGAGGTCGCCGCCCCCAGGCATGGCGTCCAGCGCGTTCACGACGAGGTTCAGGAACACCTGCGCCATCTCGTCGGCGTTCGCGTTCACGGGCGCCAGTGCGACCGGGAGCCGCTCCAGTATGCGGACGCCCCCGGTTCGTGCCGCCTCCTCGACCGCCGCGAGTGCCTTGTGGAGCGGCACGCGGATGTCGATCGGGGCACGCGCGCCCGTGGCCGGACGGCAGTACGAGAGCAGACCCTGAGCGATCCGCGCCACACGGTCCGCGAGCTCCACGACCTTTCTGAGCTCCTCTGCGGTCCTCTCCGAGAACTCGGTTCCGTGATCCGCAAGGAGGATCCGCGCCTTGGCGCTGATGATCGCCACGGGGTTGTTCACTTCGTGGGCGATCCGCCCGGCAAGCTCACCCACCGCCGCGAGACGCTCCGCGCGGATCATCCCCGCTTCCGCTTGCTTTTGCTCCGTGATGTCCTGGGCGAGCGCGACCACCTGACCGCCCGTGCCGTCGGTGTCGAGGAGCGGCGCGGTGGTAACGCGGACCGTGCGTGCGGCCGCTAGCGAATCGGCGTGCCGACCGCCGTCAGGAAGCGTGACCTGCGTGACCGCGACCGACTCTTCCTCCAGCGGACCTTCCGGCCCGCACGGGCACCCTCTGGCGGAGCCCTCCGCCCGCGGCAGCGCCCGGCCGAACCACGACTCCCAGCGACGATTCGCCCATACGACCCCGAACTCCCCGTTGCACACGCAGAGTCCGGTCCCGGTGATCTCGAGTGCGCTCTCCAGCATCTGGCGCTGCGCCACAACCTCGTCGGCGAAGCGCCCGAGCTCCCGCTCGTCATGGCGGAGACGCTCGGCCAGCGTCCCGGTGAAATAGGCCGTCAGGAAAAGGATCGCGCCCTGCAGCCCCACCCGGCTCAGCACGTACGCAGGGTCGTACGCGGCGTGGAGGATCACACCCCCGTGGTTGTGATGCGGGAACACGGCCAGGGTATAGTGGTCCAGCAGCCCTGACGACTCGGCTCCCGCCATTGCCGCGAAGAGCACGGTCCCTACGGTCGCGACCGCGTACGAGTCCTTCGCCGAGAGCACCACGCCGGCAATGACTACGTGAAACAGCATCAGCGTAGTCAGGGGGTTCTCGACGCCGCCCGAGAAGTGCAGCAAGAGGGTAAGCGCTCCGAGGTCGCCGTACACCTGAGTGCGAAGCAGCAACAGTCCCCGGTAGCCGCGCCGTGCCATGATCCCGTATCCGACGTTCATCGCTGCGAGCGCAACGACGGTCACCGCCAGAGGAGTCCACGATACGGTGGAGAGGATCCCCACCACCTTTACTGCCACGGTGATGAGCACGGCGGCCACGACGATCGCCAACCAGCGCATGCGCATGAACCAGTGGGCGAAATGCGCTGCCCGCTCATCCCACGTTTGCCGACCCCCCCGCGCCCGTGCCTCCGTGGAAAAGGGCTCCCCCAGCAGGGGCGGCGAGGCCCTCAGGATAAGCCACGCCACCAGGACCGCCGCCATGATGAACGCCATGACCCCGCGGATCCCGTGAAGGAAGAAGGTGAGGTTCGGATCCCGATCGCCCGGCCAGACCGGCTCGACCAGCTCGTAGACCCCGAAGAGCGCCACGACCACCGCGAGGGCTAACAGCACCACAACCACCGCCCGGCGGAGCGACAGGCCTCCTCTCGCGGCGGCATCCTCCTCAGCGGGGGACTCCTCGATTCTTGTTGGGCGGTCCATGGACCCCCCTTCAGTCCGTCGAGCTCCGAACCGCATCGCATTTCGGGCTCGCATCGCAAGAAGACTACCCGCGGGGGAAGTCTCCGGTCCCAATCAACGGCCTTGCGTGCCCGCACCGTGCCGCTCACGCCCCATCGGGCCCACCCCGACTCGTCGGCAAGCATCTCCGCCCGTACCTCAAGATCCGGCGGGACATCGGGAGTGGCAAATCGGCCAAGACGGAGGACGGGTCGGCCGTGAAAGGCGACCGACCTGAACTCGTGTAGGACACAGGGACTTCCTCGCCCGGGCGCGGCGCCGGGGTTCACGGCCGGGAGCCGGACCGTTCGCCCTCTGCCGGCCGTGCCGGCCAGGGCACTGTTCTTTGGAGTTCCGCCTCCTAAGTTTCAAATGAAGTCGGTCCGCAGCGTGATCCCGCCCGCGGCATGCCGCCGGGCGGGCCTGGGAGGTCTGAGCGATGCACGTCTGGCATCTCACGCCGGATGCTCCGCGCTCGCCCCGCCGGGTGAGCCCCGGTCAGCGGGTCGTTCTGGGGATCGGGACATGGCCGATCGAGCCGGGACAGGTGGTGTGGGTCGCGTACCGGTTGGAGCGCGGGGACGGATCGACGGAGCAGGGGCGCACCGAGGCGAGCTGGCAGCGGAACGAGGGTCCCAACAGCTACTGGCGGGCGCAGCTCGGGCCGTTCGTGGCAGGGGATCGGGTCGAGTACGAGGTGCACGGCCGCTCGCCACGGGGGGATGTGCGTACAGCGCCCGTGTCGTTCCGGGTGGGCGCGGCGATTCACCTTGCGCTCCTCTGGCACCAGCATCAGCCGCTGTACAAGCAGTTGTCACACCCGTCCCCCAAGGGGAGCTATCGGTCTCCGTGGGTGCGTCTCCATGCCATCCGGGACTATTACTCGATGGCGGCGATGGTGGCTCAGCACCCCGATATCCACCTGACCATCAACCTGACGCCCTCACTCCTCTGGCAGCTCGAGGACTACCTGGAGCACGGGGCGACGGACCGGAGCGTCGAGCTGACGCTGAAGCCGGCCGGGCAGCTCACGGCGGACGAGCGGGAGGAGGTGATTGCGAGGTTCTTCGCCGCGGACTGGCGCAACAAGATTGTTCCCCATTCGCGCTACAAGGAGCTCTTCGCGAAGCGTCAGGCCGGCAGGCGCTTCACTGTGCAGGATCTGCGTGACCTCCAGATGTGGTTCAACCTGACGTGGTTCGGCAGCGAGTTCCAGCAGGGAGACGTGAAGCTGATCACGGGCGAGACCGTCTCGGTGCGGCGGTTCGTGGAGAAGGGGCGGGGGTTCCGCCCGGCGGAGATCGAGGAGATGGTGGCGGAGCAGTACAAGATCATGCGCGCGGTGGTCCCCATTCACCGTGCGCTCCAGGACCGTGGCCAGATCGAGGTCTCCACGACGCCGTTCTTCCATCCGATCCTGCCGCTCCTCGTGGATAGCGATCAGGCCACCATCGATCGTGAGGGGTGCACACACCCGCCGCGCTTCGCCTATCCCGACGACGCGGACGCGCAGGTGACGCTCGCGATCGAGTACTATGCGCGCTGCTTCGGGCGCGCGCCGAGCGGAATGTGGCCGGCGGAGGGCGCGGTGAGCCAAGCGGTGGTCCCGATCTTCGCGCGGCACGGTCTGCGTTGGATCGCGACCGATGCCGGCGTCCTGGCTCGCTCGGGGCGCTGGGGCTACGACACGGGCAACCCGGATGTCGTGTGTCAGCCGTACCGGGCCGAGAGCGGAAGCCAGGCCCTCAGCGTGTTCTTCCGGGATGCTCCCCTTTCCGACGCCATCGGATTCCGCTACGACGAGTATGCCGATTCCACGGAGGCGGCGAACGACTTCGTCCACCAGATCAAGGAGCGCTTTGTCCGTCGCTTCCCGGGCACGGAGGACCGGGTGCTCACGGTGGCGCTCGATGGCGAGAACGCCTGGGGCGCGTACCGGGATGACGGGCGGCCGTTCCTGCACGCGCTCTACTCGCTGTTGGAACGCGACCCCGAAATCGCGACGGTGACGTTCCGGGAGTACCTGGATGGGGACGCCGCCCGCCAGATCCCTGTGCACCCGCTGGCGGATCAGCCCGGGGTCCAGGAGCTGTTCACCGGCTCGTGGATCGACGAGATGGGGTCGCGTCCCGGGGTGGATCTGGGCACCTGGATCGGCGAGGAAGAGGAGAACCGCGCGTGGGAGCTGCTCGGGGAGGCGCGGCGCGCCTTCGCGGAGGCCGGGGCGCGGCCGGAATCGGCTCCAGAGGCGTTTCGTGCGCTCTATGCGGCCGAGGGGAGCGACTGGTTCTGGTGGTTCGGCACCGACCAATCTTCGGGCAACGATGAAGAGTTCGACGACCTGTTTCGGGACCATTTGCGGAGCGCGTACCGCAGCCTCGGTCGAGAGGCGCCACCGGAGCTGGAGCTGCACATCGCGTCCCACGCGGTGACGTGGACGTTCGCGAGGCCGGTGCCCCGCGTCCAGCGGGCCGATCGCTTGAGGATCCGCACGAGCTGTCCGGGTGTCCTGAGCTGGCGGCTCGACGACGGCGAGGCGCGCTCGGCGGAGCCGGCCCCCGTGGGCGGCGTGATGGCCGGGCTGCGCCGCTATGACCTCACCCTGGGGCCCTTCGCGCCGCCCGCGCACGGCCTTCGCTTTCAGTTCCGCTGCCGCTGCGGAGAGCCCCAGTGCGCGTACGACGAGATGCACCGGGCTGATGACGAATATCTCGTCGAGATTGTGCCGTAAGGCGGGGCCGGCGATGAGCGGGACCAGCGACCCAGCCAGGCGCGACGGCGTGCATGCAACGAGCGTGCGCGGGCGGGAGGGACGACGCGCGCGCTCTCGACGCATCCTCCTCTGCGAAAGAGAGCGTGTCCGCTCCCCGGGGGGCAGCGGGGCAGGGGTCGGGATCGGGTGGAGGGGTTCCCCGGCACGCATCGTGCAAACTGAGCGGGCGAAGTGACGGAGGCCCTGGAGCCGGGACCGGCGCAACAGCGGGCGTGCAAGGCGCCACAGGGTTTGCTGGCGACGTGCCGGCGGCGTGCCGGGGCCGAACCCGAGGCTCCGGGCGATCTGCAAACGGCCCGGGGGCTGGCTGACCGGTGAGGCGCCGTCGAGGGAGGCGGCCGGACCGTGTGGAGAGGGGGGAAGGCGTCATGGGGTGGTGGGCCTGGAGCGTGGTGTTCCTGGCCATGTTCGCGGCGCCAGCGTTCGGCCAGCGGTGCGCGACCTGTCACGCCGACCCGAACCTCATGGAGCGACTGGTGGGGGACAGCGCGGCGGCGATGCGCCTCGGGGTTGACCCTGCGACGTACGAGGCGTCCGTGCATGGGAGGCTCGGGCTCCCCTGCACCTCGTGTCACGCGCGCCTGGACGGCTATCCCCATGGCGATATCGCTCCCGCCGACTGCAGCTTCTGCCACGGAGAGGAGGAACGGCGGTGGGCGAGCAGCATTCATGGCCGGCCCCACCCCCGCACCGCAACCGCTCCGGCCTCCTGCGCGGACTGTCATGGTAGCCACGACGTCCAGCGCGTCGGCGACCCGCGATCGCACGTTTACCGGCTGACCCGTTTCGAGACCTGCGCAACCTGCCACAGCAACCCCGAGAGGATGGCGGTCTTCGGGCAGAAGGACGTGGAGCGGGTCCAGACGTACCTGAACAGCGTCCACGGCCGCGCACTCGTCGAGAAAGGCCTGGCGGTGGTGGCGATCTGCACGGACTGCCACGCCGGCGAAGAGGGCGGCGCCCATGGGATCGACCGCGTCTCGCAGCCGACCTCCCTCATGAACCGTGCGAACGTGGTGGAGACCTGCGGGACCTGCCACGTGGGGATTCGGGACCAGTACAACGCGGGGATCCACGGCCAGGCGTTCGCGCAGGGCAGTCCCGACGCGCCTACGTGCGTGGACTGTCACACCGAACATGCGGTGCAGCCGGTGGCGAGCCCGCAGTCGAGCGTATACCCGACGCACGTCGTGCAGACGTGCAGCGCCTGTCACGAGCGCGAGGAGCTGAATGAGCGGTACGGGCTGCCTCCCGGGCGGCGGAGCACGTTCCTGGGCACGTTCCACGGGATCGCCCTGGTGAGCGGGCAACTCACCGTGGCGAACTGCGCGAGCTGCCACGGCGCGCACGCGATCCTGCCGTCCTCGGACCCGCGTTCCTCCATCCACCCCGCCAACCTGGTGAGAACCTGCGGGTCCTGCCACCCGGGGATCGGCGAGGGGGTCGCGGAGGGGAGGATCCACCTGGCGTCCGTGCGTGAGATCAACGGCTTCGCCCTTCTGGTGCAGTGGTTCTACTACCTGCTGATCGCCGGGACGGTCCTTTTCGCTGTGGTGATGATCTTCCTGGACCAGTATCGTCACCGCGTCGTGGACGCCCGCCGCCGGGGAGGCCGCGATGCCTGAATGGGAACCGTACGAGGCGGACCTCGACCGGACCCTGGTCACGCGCTTCAGCGTGGCGGAGCGTGTCCAGCACATCGTGCTCATGGCCTCCTTCACGATCCTGATCGTCACGGGCATCCCGCTGCTCTTCTGGGACACTCCGGCGATCCGGATCTTCGGCGGGATCTTCTCGGTGCGCACGTCCCTCCACCGCGTCGCCGGATCCGTGCTCGGCCTCCTCGCTGCGTACCACGTGCTCTATGCCCTCTTCACGCGGCAGGGTCGCCGCGACTTCGCGCGCATCGTGCCCCGGGCGCAGGACCTGCGTGACCTCGTGCACCACGTTCGCTATCAGCTCGGGATGGCGGACGAACCGCCGCCGTTCGCCAAGTTCGACCCCTTCGAGAAGTTCGAGTACTTCGCGGTGGTGTGGGGCTCCGCCGTGATGGTCGCGACGGGCCTCATGATGTGGTTCTTCGAGGCGACGCTGCAGGTGTTCCCCAAGTGGGTGTACGACCTCGTCCTCATGATCCACGGATACGAGGCGCTGCTGGCGTTCCTCGCCATCATCCTGTGGCACCTCTACAACGTCCACCTGAAGCCCGGCGTCTTTCCCATGAGCCGGGTGTGGCTCGACGGCAAGCTGACGCTCCGCGAGCTGAAGCGGCACCATCCGAAGGAATACGGGCGCTGGCTGCGGCAGCAGCGGATACAGCGGGTCAGCGAGGTGCCGGACAATGAAGCTTGAGCCACGGCCGGGTCGCCGCGGCGATCAGGACTGAGGCTGCCGGCGGCCGTCCGCCCCGGCCTGCTCGTCCCCGACCTGCGCACGCTCGAGGAGCGTCTCGCACTCGGCGCAGAAGCCGGCGTCCTTCAGGTCCACGTCCTCCACGTAGGTGGCGGCGTGCATGACGCAGCGGTAGTCGGGACAGTGGACGAGCCCGAACGCGTGGCCGAGCTCGTGGATCGCGCCCTTGACCGTGCGCTCGAAGAAGAGACGATCGTCGCGAGGCAGGCCGTAGAACTCGTTCTGCAGCCGGTGCGTGGACACGAGGGCACCGGGACCGCCGAGCTGCGACAGACCGAAGACGAAGGTCAGGACCGGGATGAAGAGATCCTCTGAGGTGATCCCCACGATCCTCGAGTGCGC
Source organism: Gemmatimonadota bacterium (assembly GCA_016209885.1). Classification (GTDB taxonomy): domain Bacteria; phylum Gemmatimonadota; class Gemmatimonadetes; order Longimicrobiales; family Gaopeijiaceae; genus JACQVF01. Next base: position 34,162 of record JACQVF010000013.1, read on the forward strand.
GTCCGGCAGGTGACGGAGGAGCCCGGCCAGGAGCAGCGTCGCCTCGTGCTGCTGGCGACGCGCGTCGTAGGAGGGGCCGAGGTCGAGCTCGACGTCCAGGCGCCGGAACGGGCGGGAGAAGATCTCGGCCATGCGCAGCCCCAGCGCGTCCGCCCACTCGGGGCCATAGCCATTCAGGTAGGCGAGAAAGATGGCGCTCCCACGTTTACCGCCTGATCCCATATCTCTGGATCTTGTTGTAGAGCGTGACCCGGTCGATTCCCAGCGCCCTCGCCGACTGGGTGATGTTGCCGTCCAGCTGATCGAGCACCCGCTGGATGTGCTCCTTCTCGAGCGCCGCCAGGCTCAGGTCGCCTTCCTCACGCCCTTCCCGCTCCACGTGGAGGGGCAGGTCTTCCGGCAGGATGACCGGACCCTTCCCGATGACGATGGCGCGCTCGATGGCGTTCTCCAGCTCCCGCACGTTCCCGGGCCAGCGGTAGCTCAGCAGGATCTCCCGGGCCTCCGGCGAGATCCTCCTCACGGGCTTCGCCATGGCGCGGGCGCACTTCTGGATGAAGTGCTCGGCCAGCGGGAGGATGTCGTCGCGCCGCTCCCGCAGCGGCGGCACGTGAATGCTGAAGACGTTGATCCGGTAGTAGAGGTCCTCCCGGAACGTACCCTCCTCCACCAGCGCCTCCAGATTCTTGTTTGTCGCGCAGATGAGGCGGAAGTCGGAGGTGATCTCCTGGCTGCCGCCCAGACGGGCGAAGCGTTTGGTCTCGAGGACGCGGAGGAGATCGACCTGCATCTTCGGAGGGATGTCGCCGATCTCGTCCAGGAAGAGCGTGCCGCCGTGCGCCAGCTCGATCCTCCCCTTGCGGCGGTACTGGGCGCCGGTGAAGGCGCCCTTCTCGTGGCCGAAAAGCTCGCTCTCCAGGAGCGTTTCCGGGATCGAGCCGCAGTTCACGGCCACGATGGGGAAGTAGCGGCGCCTGCTCTGGGCGTGGATCGCCCGGGCGATGAGCTCCTTGCCGGTCCCGCTCTCCCCCCGGGTCACCACCGTGGAGTCGGCCTCCGCCACCGTGGCGATCAGCTCCAGGACATGGCGCATCTTCGCGCTCTCGCCGATGATCGGCGAGGGGAGCGTGAGCTCCGAGACCTTCTCCTTCAGCCGGATGTTCTCCTCTGCGAGCTCCTTCTGCTTCAGGGCGTTGCGAACGATGTTTGAGAGGTCGTCGGGATCCACCGGCTTCGTCACGTAGTCGAAGGCGCCGAGCTTGAGCGCCTCCACGGCGGTCTCCACCGATGCGTAGGCCGTGAGGATGATGATGGTCGCGTCCTTGTCGACCTCCTGCACCCGCCTCTGGAGCGTGATCCCATCCATCCCCGGCATCTTGAGGTCGAGGACCAGGATGTCATAGGGGCCGGCGTGCATCTTGCGCAGCGCCGCCTCCCCGTCCTCCGCGGTCTCCACCTCGAAGCCGTCCTCGAGGAACCACTGCTTCAGCGAGTTCCGTACCGAGAGCTCATCGTCGACGATGAGGATCTTTCTACGGTTCATGGTTGGCGATCCCCGCAGCCACGTGCCCCCTGCTGCCCCGAGCCGCTTCCCCCGGGTCTCGGGGGAGCTCCAGGGTGAAGGTCGTCTCCGCGCCTGGCGCGGAGTTCACGCTGATCTCCCCGTGGTGGCGCTGCACGATGCCGTAGACCACGGCAAGACCGAGGCCCACGCCCTTCGTGTCGCTCTTCGTGCTGAAGAACGGGTCGAAAATCTTGTCGCGGATCTCCTCCGGGATGCCGACGCCGGTGTCGCTCACGCCGAGGCAGACCCAGTCCAGGGGGCGCCCGGGCGACGGCCCGGTGCGTACGGTCAGGCGGCCGCCGTCGGGCATGGCCTCCAGCGCGTTGATGAGCAGCGCGATGAGCGCCTGCACGATCTGGTCCGCATCGCAGATGAGGACGTCGTCGTCCAGGCCGAAGTCGGTCTCCGTCCGGACCTCGCCGAGCTCCGTGTGGTGCTCCACCAGCTTCAGGGCTCGCTGGATGACCTCGTGGAGATGGGCCGGCTGGAACTCCGGGGTGCTTTCCCGGGCATAGATGAGCAGGTCCCGGACGATGTGCCCGCAGCGCAGCGACTCGGAACGGATGAGTTCCAGGTCGCCCAGGATCACGCCCTTCTCCTCGCCGTCCGGGAGGTGCCGACTCAGCTTCTTCGCCACGAGCTTCGCGTACGTCAGGATGCCGGAGAGGGGGTTGTTGAGCTCGTGGGCCACCGTCGCCGCCATCTTGCCCAGGGACGCCGCCTTCTCGACCTGCACCATGTGCTCGTGGATGCGCTCCAGCTCCTCGGTCTTCTGCCGCACGCGGTCCTCCAGGGTCTGGGACCACGCCCGCAGCTCGGCGTACGCGGCCTTCAGGTTGCGGGCCATCTGGTTGAATGATCGGGCGAACTGCCCGAGTTCGTCGGAGCGATTGAGGTCGATCTCCACGTCCAGGTTGCCCCGGGCGAGGGCTTCGGACCCGCGGCGAAGCTTGCGGGCGGGAAGGTGGACGGCGTAGTAGACGATCCCGGCCATGAGGAGCGCCGACACCAGGATGATCGCGACTCCCAGGGGGATGTACGTATCGCGCTCGGAGGAGACGAGGGCCGCATCGAGCGCCTCCATGGACATCTGCACGTCCAGGACGCCCAGGATGGTCTGGTCGGGCGTGTGGGCGTGGCACGCCCCGTTCCAGCAGCCCTCCGCGTTCCGGATCGGGTTGATGACCCCGAGGACGCGGTGCTGCCCGTGGCCGTCTCGTCCCTTCGAGTAGATGCGCGCCCGGTGCTCCGTGGGCACGACCTGGAGCGGTCGGTCGGTGGCATGGCAGAGGTAGCACGCCTCGGCCCGAAGGTCCACGGCTCGCCCGATCTCCTCGCGGTGGCTGGAGAACTTGATCTCCCCCGTCTTGTTGTAGATCCGGATGACCTCGATCCCGGACTCGGCGCCCAGCAGGTTGATCGTCTCGTAGATGCGCTCGCGCTCGTTGCGCAGCATACTGGTGAGCAGGCTCTGCTTGATGAAGTCGCTGGCCCGATACGCGTCGGCCCTCACCTGCCCTTCGAGGATGCGGGCGCCGAAGTGGTGGACGAGGGCTGCCTGCACGAAGAAGAGGAGGAAGAGGGTCAGGAAGAGCACCAGGATCAGCCGAAAGCTCAACGACGAGGTGATCGAAGCGATCCTCTCCAGCTTCGGCGTCGTGACCCCGCGCATGGGCGACTCCCGGAATGACCGCGTGTACGCAGAGAAGCGCAAGAGTTGTGCCATCCGCCCGGCGGTCACACCTCGAGGTGCAGCGTGTCGTGGACCAGCCGCTCGAAGCCTTCCGGCCCCAGGATCGCCTCCAGGTCGAGCTCGCGGACGCCGCCGTCGGGAAGCGTGAGGCCGAGGCCCGGAACGGGCCCCGAGGAGAGCGCTTCTCTGAGATACTGCTTCACGAGTTGGATATTCCTGAGGTAGAGAGAGAGCGCCCCTTCGCCGCGGCAGAGACCGTCCACGGCGCCGAGGGGTTCCCCGGGCAGAAGGCGGAGGAGCCACGGGTCGGCGTCGCGTGACGTGGTGGTGGTGCGGACCGCCTCCAGATACATCTCGTTCACCGCCTCGACCTCGCCGGAGATGGGGGTTTCGAGAGGAAGGGCCATCTTCCGCCGGGCGATCCAGCCGCAAGGCTCACCGCGCCTGATGCGGAGACCGGCCCGCGGCGCGACGATCTCGTCGATGGGGCGGAGGAGCCTCAGGATGTGGTCGTCCAGGCCCAGGGCCACGCGGTCGCCGTGGTGGGGGTGGAGCCAGAAGTGCGCCCGCGTGTAGAAGCGGTCCAGGTGGAGCTTGCACCCTGCGACGAGGCTGGAGAGACAGGATCCCACCCGTTCCTCGAGGGCTGTCTCCGGCGTAGCACCCTCGGGCCCGGGCCCGGTGCCCGGGCCGAGTCGTGAGTCCGCCTCCCGCCGGTATCGGTCCTTCCCGCGGAGCGCGTGATGGAGCTCGCACCCCTCGCACTGGTAGTTGCGGTCGCAGAGCCGATAGCTGAGGACCCCGGCGAGTACCCAGATGCAGGGCAGCTCCTGGGCTCTCTGACGCGCGGACGCCGTCATGGCCGGTTCGACCTGGGGCCGCCTGGGGCCGCGGGCACGGCACCGCCCCCTCAGTCGCTCAGGAGAAACTCGCGGGCCACCTGGTCCCAGCGCTCGGGCGCGAGGATCCGTGCGAAGCCGGCGACGGGGAACCCGCCGTCCGGCAGCACGATGCCGAGCTCGGGAGCCCGCATCTGCCGGAGCCGCTCGACCGTTCCCTCCATCCACGCTCGAGCCAGCGGGCCCGCGAGCAGGTTTTTGAACGTGGCCGGCGCGTGGGGGACCTTGACTTCGAGCAGCCAGCCCTGTCCGTAGGGGTCGCGGGTCACCAGCTCGGGGGACTCGATCGCCTCCGTGTTGACGCCCACGACTTCTCCCTCCACCGGGGACAGCATTCCCACCGACCTGGAGTCCACCGTGACGGCCCACTCGCGCTCGCCGGGTCGCACCCGCGACCCCACGGGTGGTAGCTCGATAGCTGCGGGCTGGCCGAGGAGCTTGTGGGCGAAGTCGTCCATTCCCACCCTCACCACGTCGCCGTCCTCCGGGGCGGCCCACGCGTGACCCGGGTGGAAGTAGAAGCCCGGTCTCAGCTCGAACCATCCGGGACGCGACGCGCCGGCTCGTGGCGTGGCCGTAGCCCGTGCCGCGGCAGGCGCGGGACGGCTCAGCAGCCTCCAGTAGCCGGCGAGGAGCACGAGGAAGACGAGGGCGATCAGGTACTCGGCGCCCTTCGTGGCGAACATGTCTACTGGACCAAGACCTTCCATGGCTCTAGCTCCCTGTGCAAGGCGACGGCGGCCCGCTGCGCGGGGACTCTCTTCCGTGACGCGGGCTCCGTCGCGAAGTCCAAGACCGGCATGCGGTTCACGACCCAGCGGAAGACCCAGAGCTGGGCGCAGACGAGCGCCAGCGTGACCTCGATCTCCATCCAGGTGGGCACAAAGCGCTCCGGTGCGTACCACTTGAAGGCGATGATGGAAACGTTGAGCCGGTTAAGGAGGACGCCCGCGAGCGCCATCACGGCCGCCACGCGGATCAGCTTCACATTCCCTCCGCGGCAGCCGTGGAGGAACAAGGCGGCGGGCACCATCACGAAGCCGACGACCTCGAGCAGGTACCAGGCGCCCATTCTCGTGCCGACGTAGGGCCAGTCCTGCCCGTGCACGAAGACCAGCACGAGCAGGCAGAGGTAGACGAACATCGCCGCGGAGCTGATCCGCGCGAGGCCCACGAGGATGCCCTCGTGGGAGCTCTGCAGCTCGCGGCCGATGCGGTGGCGAAACACCTTGCGGCTGACGGAACCCTCGAAGATGACCATGGACAGGCCCGCGAAGATGCTCGACACGAAGAACAGCAGAGGGATGAACTCCGAGTACCATAGCGGGTGCACCTTGGTCCTGGCCATGAGGAACAGCGCGCCGAGCGCCGACTGGTGGAGGGTGGCGAGGGTGATCCCCAGGACCACGGCGCCCAGGGTGAGCGCATGGAGCCGTCGGCGCACGCGCTCGAGGCCCAACCACTCCGCCACCGCCGGCGAGAACTCGATGAGCTTCGCGGCCATGTAGAGCACGAACAGCCACGCAACCAGAAAGAGGACGGAGCTCACGCCGAACGAGTTGCCCATGATCGGATTGACGACGTTCCAGGGGCGTCCCAGGTCGAAGAACAGCGCTCCCGCGTAGAACACGGAGGCCAGAAAGCCGTTCAGGACGGTGACCCGGATGATGGGGCGGTATCGCTCGAGCCGCAGGATATAGACCATGAAGGTGAGGATGTAGGCTCCGCCGGCCAGAGCGACGCCCGTCATGACGTTGATTCCGATCCAGAGCCCCCAGGGGTGATGCTGGGAGTGGTTCGTGATCGAGCCCAGCCCTTCCGTGAAGCGGATCGTGAGGAGGACGGCGCCCAGAAGGATGATCGTCCCGGAGATGACGTTGAAGGGCGTGAGCAACTTCCCTTTCGGCTTCAGCTCGCGGGCCATAAGGCGCCCGAATCGCAAGAGCTCGATCCGCGCGGTCGGGATGGAGTCGGTCGTGGCTGCCATCGTCATTCCTCGTTCTCGAGGTCCCCGTCCGGCCCCCGCTTCGTGGCACTGCTGAGCCCCAGGAGGAAGGGCGGTACGAGGGTCAGGACAAAGGGAACGGCGTAGAGAAACTCCCGCGCGTACTCCGGGTAGGGCGTCGTGCCCAGGTCAGTGCGGAAGGCGAGCTCGTCGAAAGCTACGGGGGCGAGGTAGAGCCAGCTTGTTCCGCCTGCCTCGTCCTCCCCGTAGATGTGGTGGACGTAGCGGTCCGGTTCGGTGTAGATCCGGCTGCGGGCCTCCTCGAGGAGCGCGGCGCGCGGCGCGACCTCGAGGGCACCGACCGGACAGTTCGCCACGCATGCCGGCTGCTTCCCCTCTTGGAGCCGCTCCCAGCAGAGTCTGCATTTCTGGATCTTGGGAACCGCGCTGTCGTACTCGAACTTCGGGATATCGAAAGGGCACGAGATCATGCAGAACCGGCACCCCATGCACTTCGGCTCGCGCCACACCACCGGGCCCTCCGGCGTCCTGTACATGGCGCGGGTGAGGCAGGCAGTGGCGCAGGCCGGCTGCAGGCAGTGCATGCATTGCGTCTTGACGTAGACCGGCCCCGCCTGCGTCTCGTAGCGGTTCACCACCGTCCACTGGCTCTCCGAGGTCTCCCTCCGCTGGTTGAAGTCCACGGTATCGGGCGGCTCGGGGAGGCCGTTCGCCTTGGCGCACGCGTACTCGCACATCCGGCACCCGATGCACCGTGTCGTGTCCACCAGGACGCCGACCCGGTCGCGGTCAGCAGGTCCGCCGGCGGGCTCCTGGGCCTCCAGGTCCCGGCTCAGGGGGCCCAGCGCCGCGGAGGCCGCGGAGGCGGCGGCCACCCCCATGGTCTTCAGCAGGTCTCTTCGGTCCATGCAGCATTCTCCGTCAGGTCGTGGGCTCCCGTTGCGATCCCACCTCTCCGGCCGCGGCTGCGATCGGGAGGGACGCGGACGCCGTGGACGCGCCGGTGGCCTTTTCGCTACGGGCCGAGGAACGCCTCCTGGAACCCTTGCCACGCAGCTTCGTCGAGGGTGCCCAGGATCCCCACCGGGATCTCGCCCCCGTCCGCCAACGCCGTGCCGATCTCCGTCCCGGCGGTGACACGCAGGAGGTGCTCGCGGATCCCCCGGTACTGGCCCTTCGTCCACTCCACCGCCCGCTCGCCCAACAGCCACTGCGGCACCTCCTCCTCCGCGTCTTCCGGCTCGATGCTGCAGAGCCAGCTCCCGTCGGTGGTCTCGAGCCGCTGCCAGCTCGTCTCGCCGACCACGACGGGGTTGAGATCCGAAATCCGGCCCGCGACGGGAGACGGCACCAAGAGGCGCCGCGATCCTCTCCCGATGCGGAAGAGGGACTCGCCCTTCTCCACTCGCTCCCCGCGTCGCGGCAGGTCGATGCGGTACGGAGCCCCCACCAGGCCGAGAAGCAGGGGATGAACGCCCACGAAGAGCGCCCCGCCCTCCTGGATGCGGCTCCACGTATACGTCGGCTGCAGAAACACACCGCCGGGAATCCGCTCGGCGCTCGCGGAAAGCGGGACGAGACCTGGAAGCGGGATCGCGACCGGCGCTGCCGGGCGGGCTCTCCGCTCGAGCACGAAATAATCGACGGCGACGAGCGCTACGATTGTCAGGATAACCAGTGCGGCGACCATGCTGCCTCTCCCTTCTGTCCCTCCGCCGCTCTCGCTGGCGGTCCGGCGGAGCCAGCGGCCGTCTTCCACCGCCACCCGATCCCTTCCCGCGGCGATGGGAGAGCAAGGCGGGGACCATCCTTGCGGAAACAGCGGTGTGATGCCTGTACTGCGTTGTCGCAAAGACGGTTACGCAGGTAGACGCCGCGTGATCCGGAGGATCTGCCCCGGTTCCCAGCGATGGCTTTCTCTACAGGCCGGCTGCACCCGGAGGCACACCGAGGGGGAGGAATCCTCAAACGGCGCGGGATTTCGGGACGTTGCGTTTGTCAACGCCCCGTCGATGAGAGACTCAACGGACGGCGACTGAGCGCGGAGGAGTTCCTAAGCGCTGGGCGAGCAGACGCAGGCGGGCAGCGCCAGCTCGGACGGGAGCACCGCTGGCGCTACCGCTCGCGTGACTCGCGCGGCATGGTTCGCCGAGGCATCCCGGTGCTTTTCGGCAGGCCTGCTAGCCGTGATGGTGGCCGATGGCCGTCCCGCCCCCGCCGCCCGACCCCTTGAGGTACTTCTCGGGATCCTTGGCGAACGCGGCTTCGCACCCGGGCGCGCAGAAGTAGTAGGTCTTTCCCTCGTACTCGTGGGTTGCCGCCGCCTTCTTCCGGTCCACGTCCATGCCGCAGACGGGATCGCGCTCCTTCTTCTTCGACCAGAACGGCATCTTCGCCTCCTGCTTCCGAGAGTTCTCGGGCGCCGCTTCCGGCACAGGGTCGCGCCACGATGAAGGCCGGGCCCGCGCACGGGCCCGGCCTTCATCCCCAGCGGGGGGCACCCGTCAGCCCCGCGTCTTCATGGGAACGTAAGCGCGTTCGTCCTCCCCCATCCAGAGCTGCCGGGGACGGGCGATCTTCTGCTCCGAATCCCGGAGCAGCTCCTCCCACTGCGCCAGCCACCCCACCGTCCGCGGGATGGCGAAGAGCACCGGGAACATCTCCACGGGGAAGCCCATGGCCTGGTAGATGATCCCCGAGTAGAAGTCCACGTTGGGGTAGAGCTTGCGGGAGACGAAGAAGTCGTCTTCGAGCGCGATCCGCTCGAGCTCGAGCGCGATGTCGAGCAGCGGGTTCCGGCCCGTCACCTCGAAGACTTCGTACGCCGTGTGCTTGATGATCTTGGCCCGCGGATCGTACGACTTGTAGACCCGGTGGCCGAAGCCCATGAGGAGCGCCTCGCGCCGCTTCACCCGCTCGATGAAGCCCGGAATGTTCTTCACGTCGCCGATCTCGCGGAGCATCCGCAGCACCATCTCGTTCGCCCCGCCATGGAGCGGCCCGAAGAGGGCGGCCATGGCGGCGGCCAGCGAGACGTAGGGATCGGCGTGCGAGCTGCCGACCACGCGCATCGTGCTGGTCGAGCAGTTCTGCTCGTGATCCACGTGCAGGATGAAGAGGATGTCCAGTGCCCGCGCCAGCACGGGACTCGGCTTGTAGTCCTCCCCGATCTTCCACAGCATGTTCACGAAATTCTTCGTGTACGGCAGCGAGTTGTCCGGATAGACGTAGGGAAGCCCGCGGTGATGGCGGTAGCACCATGCCGCCAGCGTGGGCATCTTGGCCACCAGCCGGATGATCTGGTGCCAGCGCGTCTCCGGGGACTCGATGTTCTTCGCCTCCTCGTAGTAGAACGTGGAGAGCGCCGCCACGGTGCTGATCATCATGCCCATGGCGTGGGCGTCGTAGCGGAACCCGTCCAGGAAGGTCCGGACGTTCTCGTGCACGAAGGTGTGGTGGGTGACGTCATCCGTGAACTGCTGGAGCTGCTCTTTCGTGGGCAGCTCGCCCCGAAGGATCAGCCAGGCCACCTCGAGGAAGTTGCTCTTCTCCGCCAGCTCCTCGATGGGATAGCCCCGGTAGCGGAGGATCCCCTGGTCCCCGTCGATGTAGGTGATCGTGCTCTTCGTGGACGCGGTGTTCTTGAAGGCCGGATCGTATAAGACGAGACCGAAGTCATCCCCGGAGACCTTGATCTGCCGGAGCTCCATGGCGTCGATCGCCGCCTTGTCCTTCCCTACGATGAGCGGGATCGCATAGCTCTTCCCGGTCCGCCGGTCGGTCACGTCGATGAAGTTCTTCTCGGCCACCGCCGTCCCAACCTCGACCTTCGCCTCTTTCGCTTCCATAGTCCCCTCGCTTGCCTCTGGCGTCGCGGGAGCCCGCGCCGCGCCCGGGTCCCCCTATAAGGCTCGGCGAAGACTCCCTCTCACGCTGCCCGGTCCAGCAGGCCGCTCGAGAAACCCTCGCGGGCCGATGGGGGACCGTATGACCCGCTCCGCTCGACGCTGCGCGCCGCCCCGCCCATTCCTCGCCTCCACCCTTCGGCGCTCCGCAAATCTTGCGTCCGGGTCATACGGCCGCCCTCCTTCCTCGACCGGTTCGCGGCGGGTTCTTCGCCGGCCGGTTAGTAGCCATGATTGTAGCAGGATCCGTGCCCACCCTTGACCCTATACCATGGTGCGCCCCTTATCCTGAAGTGCGGCCCCAGCAGTAGCTCTTCAGCGACCTGCTGACCGGAGGATCGATCGAGCGGCTGAGGCGCGGACGGGCGTCCCGATCCTCGAAGGACCTAAACCCGGAGGATGGATGGTGGCAGGGAAGCGAACGGTCGAGGTCTTCATCGCAGGCTGCGCCTGCTGCGACGAGGCCCTGGAGATGGTCCGGCAGATGGCGTGCCCTTCCTGCGAGGTGCGCGTGCTGGACATGCGGAACGAGGCGGCGGCGAGGCGCGCCAGCGAGCTGGGCGTGCGGTCGATTCCCGCCATAGCGGTGAACGGTGAGCTCGCGAGCTGTTGCGCGGCTCGGGGTCCGGACGCGCAGGCGCTTCGGCACGCCGGGATCGGTCGGCCGATCGTGTGAGTCGCGGCGCCCGGTTCTCCGCTGAGCCCGGGTCCGCGATCGGCTTGCCGGATGGCCCCGGCGGCCGAGCGACAATGTGTCCCACCTGCGCGCGGACGGTGAGGCGAAACGACCGCAGCAGCGGGGGGCCTTTATCGCGAGGGTGGTGGGGCGGACTCGGTACCCGGGCGCGACGAGGCGACCTCGCGGCGTCCGTCGCGGGAGTTGTGCCGCGAGTCACGCGGGCCAGGCTCTCCGGCTGACTGCCGCTGGGCGGGAGCGGCCGCGTCCGTGCGTCGCGGGCAGCGGTCCGTCAGGTGCTCCGGCGGTACCAGACCTCGGGGTTGATGAGAGTCGGTGGCCGTCGTCCGTCCAGTGCCGCGATGAGGTTTTGCACGGCGAGGAAGCCCATGGCGTTCCGGGTCTCGACGGTGGCACTGCCCAGGTGGGGGATGACCACCACGTTGTCGAGATCCAGGAGGTCGGGGTGGACCTCGGGCTCGTTCTCGAACACATCGAGCCCGGCGGCAAAGATATCCCCGGCGCGGAGCGCGGCTGCGAGGGCTGCTTCGTCGACCACAGGTCCGCGAGACGTGTTCACGAGGACGGCGGTCGGCTTCATTCGCCTGAACTGCTCGGCACCGAACAGGTGCCGGGTCCGGGGCGTGAGGGCTACGTGGATGGAGATGAAGTCGGCCTCGGCGAGAAGCTCGTCGAAGGTCCGGAAGTCGGCGGAGAGCTCGCGCTCGACATCTTCGGGGGCGCGCGTTACGTCGTGGTACATCACCCGCATTCCGAACCCGTGGGCGCGGCGCGCGACGGCTCTCCCGATGCGGCCGAAACCCACGATCCCCAGCGTCTTGTGGTGGATGTCCTGGCCGAGCATCATCTCCGGCCCCCAGATCCAGGGCGTCCGGGCGCGGAGGAGGCGGTCGCCCTCGGCGATGCGGCGGGCCGCGGCCGTGAGCAGCGTCCAGGCGAGGTCGGCGGTGGTCTCCGTGAGCACCTCCGGGGTGTTGGAGGCCAGAACGCCACGGCGGGTGCACTCCACCACGTCGATGTTGTCGAAGCCGACGGCGTAGTTGGCCACGATCCGCAGGTCTCGCCCGGCGTCCAGGAACTCGGCGTCGACCTTCTCGGTGAGCAGCGTGATCGCGCCGAGCTTGCCGGGCAGTCGGCGGAGCAGCTCGTTCCTGGGGATGGCGCCGTCCGCCTCCCACGCGTCCAACTGGCACCTGGCCTTGAGCGCCTCCATGACCACGGGAGGGAGTCTGCGCGTGACCAGGACCGGCCAGCGCTCTGCGCTCACGTGGTGAGCTCCGGCAGGGTGGCCGCAATGGCCTGGAGCGCGTCCCGGATGTTCTCCACCGAGTTCGCGTACGAGAAGCGGAGGTAGCCGTCGCCGTAGCGCCCGAACGCCGTGCCGGAGAGGCAGGCGACGCCGGCGCGCTCCAGGAGATGCTCCTCGACCCGCTTCGCGGGGAGCCCGAGGTTCCTCACGCTGGGAAAGACGTAGAAGGCGCCTTGCGGCTCCTGGCAGCAAATCCCCGGAATGGCGTTCAGTCCCTCCACGATTGCGTCACGCCGGCGCCGGAACTCGTCGCGCATGCGCTCGACCGGCTCCCACGGCCCGGTCAGCGCGGCGATGGCGGCGTGCTGAGAGAAGGCCGAGGTACAGGACACCGAGTTGATCACCAGGCGGGTGACGGGCTCCACCACGGCCGGCGGGAACACGCCGAACCCGAGCCGCCACCCGGTCATGGCGAACGTCTTGGACCACCCGTCCAGCAGCACGGTTCTCTCGGCCATGCCGTCCACGTCCAGGATCGAGGCGTGCGGGCCGTCGTAGCGGATGGCCCAGTAGACCTCGTCCGAGAGGACCAGGAGGTCGTGCCGGAGGACGACCTCGGCGATGGCTTCGACGTCCTCTCGCGTCAGCGCGCTGCCGCACGGGTTGTGGGGCGAGCAGAGGATGAGGAGCCGCGTTCTCTGCGTGACCAGGGCGGCGAGCTCCTCCGGGTCCAGCCGGAAGCCGTTCTCCTCGCGGAGCGGGACCGGCACGGGGGTGGCGCCGCAGAAGGCCGCGATGGACGGGTACATGGGGAAGCCCGGGTCAGGGTAGAGAACCTCGTCGCCCTCCTGGCAGGTGGCTAGCATGAGGTACCACATGATCGGCTTGGCCCCGGGTGTCACCACCACGCGGTCCGGCGTGGCGGTGAGGCGCCCGGTCCGGGCCAGGAACTCGACCACCGCCTCGCGGAGCCGGGGGATGCCCGGCGCGGGGACATAGTGGGTGTGGCCGTCCCGAAGCGCGGCGGCCGCAGCCTCCTTGATGTGGGCCGGCGTGTCGAAGTCGGGCTCGCCGATCTCCAGGTGGATCATCCTGCGGCCCCGGGCCTCGAGGGCCTTCGCCCGCGCCAGCACCTCGAAGGCCGACTCGGTGCCCAGCCGCCCCATCCGCTCTGCCAATCTGATCTCCATGGCCCCCTCCCTTCCGTAATCTAGGATGCAACGGGTGGGCCAGCGCAACGACAGGCGGTCTAGGGGCCAGGGGCGCCACCGGAGAGCGGCCGCGCGTCACGGGCCAGCCGCCGCTGACGTGGCCGACGGCCGCGGGCCAAACCGCCATGCCGGTGAACGTTCACCGCCCTCCGTGCAGCCTTCAGGGTAGAGGCCAACCCGACGAAACAGCGGGCGCTGCCCGCTCGCCGGAATCGCCAGGGGACCGTGGACCCCCTCCTGGCCAGGCTGCGGGTGGCGGAGGGAGCTGGGCCTCGCGTGGCCCACCTTCAGGGACAACGAGGTGGTGGATCTGATC
>JACQVF010000022.1 GCA_016209885.1 Gemmatimonadota bacterium
AAGCGGGTCTCAACCGGTTGGTGTGGGATCTGCGCTATCCGGGCCCGGTGGAGGTCCCGGGAGCAATGTTCCGGCGCTACGAGCCTAAGGGGCCGCTGGCCCCGCCGGGCCGTTACGACGCGACGCTCACCCTGGGCGGCGAGAGCCGGACGGTGCCCTTCGAGATCGTCAAGGACCCGCGCCTCGAGATGACGCAGCGCGAGTTCAAGGAGAAGCACGAGTTCCTGCTGCGCATCCGGGACAAGATCTCGGAGACGCACCGGACGGTGTTGCGCATCCGGGCGATGCGCGAGGAGCTGGAGAAGTCGCTGGAGCGGGCAGGGCAGCAGGGTGGCGCAGAGGGGGTCCTGCGGTCGGCTGAGGCCGTGAGGGACGAGCTCTACCGTATCGAGGAACAGCTCATGCAGATCCGGGCGAAGAACTTCTTCGGAACGATCCGCTACCCGGTGCGCTTGAACGATAAGCTCTCGACCCTGTTCGCGCTCGTGGAGATGGCGGACTCGCCGCCGACCGTCCAGGACGGTGAGCTCTTCCGCGATCTCTCCGCGCGGGTGGACGAGCAGATCGCCCGGTTGGAGAAGCTGGTGAACGCCGAGTGGAAAGCGTTCCAAGCGAACGCTCAGGCCGCGGCGGGGGGTGGCGCGTGAGGGAAACGACGGAGCGGGCGGTCGCGGGCACGTCACACCTGGAATGCACCGGGTGCGGCCAGGCATGGGAAAGCGAGAAGCTGATGGGGGTCTCGCCGTGCTGCACGAAGCCCCTCTTCGCCCGCTACGACCTGGAGCGCGTCTACCCTTGCTTCCGGCCGGAAGGCCTCCGCGGCCGGCGCCCCGACCTGTGGCGCTACGAGGAGGTGCTGCCCGTCCGGGACGTGAGCTGTCGGGCGCACCTCGGGGAGGGGTTCACGCCACTGGTCGATGCGACGCGCCTCGCCGCGCGGCTCGGCGTCGGGCGTGTGTGGATCAAGGACGAGGGGCAGAATCCTACAGGAAGCTTTAAGGACCGGGGCGCCAGCGTGGCCGTGGCGCGCGCCAAGGAGTTGGGCGCGACAGAGGTGGCCATCCCCACGATCGGCAACGGGGGCGCGGCGGCGGCGGCGTACGGTGCGGCGCTCGACGTCGCGGTCCACGTCTTCCTTCCGCGCGACACTCCGCCGGCGACGCACGAGCAGATCCGGGCGCTGGGCGCGGAGCTTCACCTCCTCGACGGCAACGTCGCGAACTCGAGACAGGCCGTGCGCGAGGGGGTGCGGCAGCACGGGTGGTTCGACCTCTCCACCCTCGAGGAGCCGTACCGCGTCGAGGGCAAGAAGACGATGGGCTACGAGGTCGTGGAACAGCTCGGCTTCCGTCTCCCCGACGTCATCGTGTACCCGACCGGGGGCGGCACGGGCTTCATCGGGATGTGGAAGGCGTTCGACGAGATGGAGCGACTCGGGTGGATCGGACCCGAGCGCCCGCGGATGGTCGTGGTCCAGGCCACCGGCTGCCAGCCCATCGTGCGCGCCTGGGAGCAGGGGGCCGAGACCGCCGAGCCCTGGGGCGAGGTGCGCACCTACGCGGCTGGCTTCGGCGCCACCAGGGTCTTCGCCGATTTCCTGATCCTGCGGATCATCCGCGCATCGGGCGGGGCGGCGGTGGCCGTCCCGGATGAGGCCATGGCCCGCTGGGTCGAGATCGTGGGGAAGGACACCGGGCTCTTCATCTCCCCGGAGGGCGGCGCCACGCTGGCGGCCGTTGAATGCCTGCGGGAGAGAGGGCTCGTGTCCGAGGACGATGAGGTCGTCGCTTTCGCCACCGCGAGCGGGCTCAAATACGTGGGGCTGCGCCCCCTGTGAGGACAGCGTCGGCCGCGGCGGGGTTTGCGGGTCCCGCCGCCGCGGCGGCAGCGGTGTCGGCTCGAGGCTCGTCGGCCGGGGGGCGGACGCCGTGACACGTCGTTGACATTCGAGGATCGGATGCGTAATAAAGATGAGTCCCAATCCGAGAATACGGTGCGCGGGGGGGGCGGTGGGTCTGGCCATGCTGGGAGTATTCCCGGTCGTAGTCGCCGATCGATTGCCCGAGCCGACGCCGCGCGGAAGGGTTTCTCGGCGGCGGGATTGCTCTGCGGAGATGTTCCGCGCTGGTACCAGGGGGTTGTTCGCGAGCAATCCTTTCGACGTTCTCTCTCTTGCGAGTCCGGGGCCGAGAGCGTCCGGATCTTGTTGCCGCGGCCGGGAGGAGAGGAGACGGAAGATGTACGACCCTCATACGGGGAGGAAGGTGAGATGAGACATCAATCTGTGGTGCGGTCGTTCCGTCCCGCCCGTCCCGCGCGTGGGCCGGGGCTGCGTCGGATTGCCGGCGGGCTCCTGCTGCCGCTTCTCCTCGGGCTCCTGCACCCGGGTTTCGTTCCGGCGGCGCTTGGCCAAACGACGGGCACGGTGACGGGTCGAGTCGTGGGGGCCGGGTCGGCGCGCGGTCTGGCGTCGGTCCAGATCTACCTGGAGGGCACGGGCCTGGGCACGCTGAGCCGCGAGGATGGGCGTTATCTCATCATCAATGTCCCGGCGGGAACGTACCGGGTCCGTGCGGAGCAGATCGGGATGAAGAGCGTGACGCAGGAGGTCACGGTCGCGGCGGGCCAGAGCGCGCGGGTGGAGTTTGCCCTGGAGGAGGAGGTGCTGGGGCTCGATGAGATCGTCGTCACCGGGACGGCGGGAGCCGCACGGCGGCGCGAGGTGGGGAACAGCATCGCGCAGCTCAATATGGCCCAGCTCACGGAGACGCCGGTGAACGTGGACGCATTGCTCCAGGGCCGGATGGCGGGGGTGACCGTGCTGCCCACGACGGGTTCGGTGGGCGGCGGCTCGCAGATCCGGCTGCGCGGGAACGTGAGCGTGGCGATGAGCAACCAGCCGCTCGTCTACGTGGATGGCGTGCGCATCCGCTCGGACGGCTACCCGGACAACGACCCGGTGTTCGGCCAGACGAACCGGGGCGCCAACTATGTGTCGAGCCCGCTGAACGACATCAACCCGAACGACATCGAGCGGGTCGAGGTGATCAAGGGAGCGGCAGCCACGACGCTGTACGGGACGGAGGCGGCGGCCGGCGTGATCCAGATCTTCACGAAGCGAGGGCAGCGGGGAGCCAAGGCGACGTGGACGGCGCAGATCGACCAGGGCTTCGACCACCTGCTGGCCTTCGGCCCGGCGGAACCCGGCCCGAACGGCGAGGACGCCTCGCACATGTTCATGGACCCGTGGCTGCGCAACGCTCAGCGCCAGGGGTACAGCCTGTCGGTAACCGGCGGGATCGAGAGCGTCCAGTACTTCATCTCCGGCTCGTATCGGGACAATGACGGAGTGCTGCCCCTGGACAGCGAGAAGTCGTTCACGGTGCGGGGCAACGTGACCGCGACCCCCCTGACGGGGCTCCAGCTCCAGTGGAATACGGCCTACACGTCGACCCACCTGACTCAGACGCCCACGGGAAACAACCTGGGCCTCACGCTGAACGTGTATCGCCGGGACCGGAACTACGTGGCGTCGGAGAAGAAGGAGGACATCGACCAGTTCCTGGTCTGGAACCTGGACCAGTGGGTGGACCATCTCGTCACCGGCGTGACGGCCACCCACAACCTGGGCTCCGCCTTCACCCAGCGGTTCACGGCGGGTTATGACCTCTCGTTCTTCGATGGGAGGAACTACCGGCCGTTCGGGACGATCTCGTTCCCGCTGGGGACCGCCCAGGACAAGCGCTGGGAGGGCATCGTGTTCACGCTGGACTACGTGGGGACGCTGAACTTCAATCTCACGAGAGAGCTGCGCAACAGCTTCTCGTTCGGCGGCCAGAGCGTGACGACCGAGGAGAACTGGACCGCGGGGGGCGGCAACGAGTGGCCGGGCCCCGGCGACCACGTGGTGTCGAACGCGGCGGTGACGCTGGGCTTCGAGGGCCGGCAGCGCGTGGTCAACGCGGGCTTCTTCGTGCAGAACCTCTTCGACTTCAGGAACCGCTACTTCCTCACGGCGGGCCTGCGGGTGGACGGCAACAGCGCGTTCGGCGAGGACCTGGGGCTCCAGGCGTACCCGAAGCTCAGCTTCTCGTATGTGCTCTCCGACGAGGCGTTCTGGCCGGACGCCCTGGGGAACGTGAAGCTGCGGGCGGCGTGGGGTCAGGCGGGTCGGGCGCCGGGGGCGTTCGACGCGGTGCGCACATGGTCTGCGGTAGGGTGGGGCCCGCAGCCAGCGTTCCGCCCGAACCGGCTGGGGAACCCGGAGCTGGGCCCGGAGCGCACCACGGAGACCGAGCTGGGCTTCGAAGGCGCATTCTTCCAGGACCGACTGAGCCTCGAGTTCACATACTACCGGCAGAGGACGACGGACGCACTTTTCGAGGTTACGCGGCCGCCGAGCGGCGGGTTCCTCAACACGCAGCTCGAGAACGTGGGCGAGATGGAGAACCGGGGCGTCGAGCTCGCCACGAACTTCAAGGTTCTGCAGCAGGAGAGCTTCGCGTGGGAGGTGGGGGGCAGCATTTCCAAGAACGACAGCAAGGTGTTGACGTTGGGAGGGATCCCGGAATTCTCGCTGGGGAACCAGGGTTGGATCGTCGAGGGGCAGTCGGCGCCGGTCATCCGGGGCCGGTGCGTGCTCAATCCGGATGAGATCGCCGCTCCCAAGTATCCGGGTGGGCTGGACTGCTTCTACGGGCCCAACCTGCCCAACACGATCTTCAACGTCCTGACGCGTCTGGAGCTGCCCTGGGGGGTCAGCCTGAACGCGCGTGGCGAGTACCAGGGCGGCGGCTACATGTACGACGGCGCCGCCTTCAACGCGATACGCCGCAACGTGAAGTGGCCGGGCTGCTTCGAGGTCTACAAGAAGCAGGGCGCCCAGGAGTACAACAAGGCGGACGAGAGCATGCTGACGGCGCTGGAGCGGGCGCAGTGTAACCCCTCCCGGGCGACGACCGATGTGCTCGTGTACCCGACGGACTTCTTCAAGCTGCGGGAGGTCACCCTGCGGGTGCCGCTGCCCGAGCAGTGGGTGCCGGGATCGAGCAGCGCATCCGTGACCCTCTCGGCGCGGAACGCGTGGAAGTGGGTGAACGAGGACTTCCCGGTCTTCGACCCCGAGATGGCCAACAACGACGGAATGGAAACGAAGGTCCGTTCGCTTCTGGAGCACGTGCCGCCGCCGGCCACCTACCTCCTCTCCTTCAAGGTGATCTTCTGATGGAGTGGAGTGGGGAAAGAGGGCTGACCGCGTGAAGGACGACCACCACACGGCAGGGAGGGTGTTACGGTGAATACGCAGAAGATGCCAGGCGGGATCTCCCCGGTCGGCCGGGGCGCGCTCGTGCTCGCGCTCCTGGGGCTCGCGGCCTGCGACTTCGAGGTCTCGAACCCGGGGCCGGTGCAGGACAAGGCGCTGAACGATCCGGCCGCGTTCGCGGCGCTTGCCAACGGGATGGGACGCGATCTGTCCGAAGCCATGAACTGGGTCGCCTACTCCGGCGGCGCCGCGTCCCGGGAGGTCCACCCGGGTGGTACCACGGAGAACTGCGGGGTCACGCCGAACTGGCAGCAGGGGATCCTGGACGACGTGGATACGAACACCCACTGGAACAATGCGCAGCGGGCACGCTGGACCGCGGAGGACGGCGTCCGGCGGATGAGCGAGACGTTGGGAAACCAGGCCTCCTCGAACAGGAGCGTCGCCCAAGCGTATCTGTGGGCGGGCTATGCGAACCGCTTCCTGGGTGACAACATGTGCGAGGCGATCTTTGACGGCGGGCCCGCCCAGCCGAACATCAAGTATTTCGAGCGCGCGGAGGCTCACTTCACCAAGGCGATCGAGGTCGGCCGCGCGGCGAAGGTGGCCGCCATCGAGCAGGCGGCCCTGGCCGGCCGCGCGTCCGTGCGCGTCTGGCTGAAGAACTGGAGCGGGGCCGTTGCCGACGCGGCCGCGGTGCCCAAGGGGTTCTCGTATCAGCTTAACTACTACAATGTCGGCGACCTGCAGCAGTGGAACCGCGTGTATTACTGCAGTTCGCCGATCGACATCTACGACGCGCACACGACCTGGAACACGTGGGTGGACGAGTACTACCGGACGACGAAGGACCCGCGCACGCCGTACACCGTGTCGGGCCGGCTCGGCAAGATCTCGATCCTCTGTTGCGGGCGGGTGCCCTGGAATCCCCAGTCCAAGTACAACCGTCTGGATGCGCCGATCAAGCTCTCGAACTGGCGGGAGATGGAGCTGATCAAGGCCGAGGCGAAGCTCGTGGCCAACGACTGGCCGGGTGGCATGGCGATCATGAATGCCATGCGGGCGGACGTCGGCGTGGCTCCCTGGACCGCGGCGAGCCTGGAGGAGGCGTACACGCGGCTGAAGCGGGAGCGTGCCATCGAGCTGTGGCTCGAGGCGCGGCGGCTGGGTGACCTGCGGCGCTGGAGCGAGAACAAGACACCGGGCGCTCTCGATCCCCTCGAGGTGGATCCGGAGCGCGCGCATATCGTGGCGAACCGCAGCCTGTGCTTCCCGACGCCGCGGTCGGAGAAGTTCACGAACCCGAACCTGAGGAAGTAGCGATGCGTCCCACTCCGGTGCAGAGCACGGGGTGGAGAGCGTGGAGATTGGGAGGCAGTGTCTTTGGACCTTGTCGGTATCCATCTATTCAGGCGGTGAGAGCCATGGTGAGCAAGCAGCGTAGCGGTGCCCGGTTCGGCTTCGTTTTTCTGGCCGTGGTGCTCGCGGGGGCGGGCGTGGCGCGGGAAGCGTGGGCGCAGAGGGCGCAGGGGTCCCGGGCGCCGGTGAGTCCGGTGAGCAATGAGGTAGTGAATCCGGGGCTGTACCAGGCGCTGGAGTACCGGATGATCGGGCCGTATCGGGGGGGTCGAGCGACGG
>JACQVF010000017.1 GCA_016209885.1 Gemmatimonadota bacterium
ATCCATGTCGACGTCCGTGCCGATCCCGTGCGTCTGGTGCGGCGGCCGCCAGTTGAAGTTGATGTCGTTGAGCCCGCCGAACACGAGCGACGCAGCGGTGACGATGAAGGGCGACCCGGTGAGCTGGCGGTAGAAGGAGGATGTAGCCTTCGTGCGGGTGGCGACCGCCGGCGTCGCATAAAAGACGCTGTTGTGATTGGACGTGATGGGCCCGCGAACGATACCGTCGATCTCGACCAGGCCGCCAAACCTGACGCCATTGACTGCCTCGAACGTGGCCGGCCCCTGACACGGCCCGACGTCCGCGACCGTCGTCTCGAACAGAATCAGCTCGTCCCCTGAAGCTACGCCGGAAGCATACGTGCTCTGCCAGGAGCCCGCAGAGGTCACACCCGCATTCGGCGTCCAGCGGCCAACCGGTTTGCTGCCAATCGGGTGCTGGTTGAGATGCCCGCCGGTCCCCTCGAACCGGACCTGCCTCACATCGTGGATCGTGACGTTGAGCTGCGTCACCCAGCGACCCTGCGTGAAATCGTAACACAGGAACCGCCAATTCACCGTGATCGTGTTCGGAGCGGCGGCCGTATTGGGCCCGGCCGGGTTCACGATGAACGAGAGATCGTTCGGAGCGAAGTCCATGTGCAGGCCGGCCGGCGCCTGGGAGCGCCTCTCCAATCGGGCGCCGCGCTCCGGAATCAGCAGGTAGCGTGGGGCACCGTTCGCGGATGTGATTTCCGCGACGGCTACCGCGCCGTTCGCGCGGCTGCGGGTCCCGCGAACGGTGGGGGAATCGCTCGTGCCGCCGGGGGTCGCTCTGCTGGCCTGGAGGGCCTATCTTTTGCCCGCCGCGGCGTCACGAGCGGCGGGGCGGACGGGACGCGCAGGGCAAGCTCCGCCAGCGCACGGGCGGGATGCTCCGTCGAACCTTCAAGGGCGGGACGTCGGGCCGCCGGGTGGAAGCGCAATGGCGTTCATGATCCGTCGTGTCGACTACTTCTATAGTGCGGTAGAGGACCAGCCGGGCGAAGCGTACAGGTTGCTTTCCCAGCTCGCGGGTCTGGGCGTCAATCTCGTGGCCTGCACGGCGGTCCCCGTCGGGCCGAACCGGACCCAGCTCACCCTCTTCCCCAAGGACACGCTGAAGCTGCGCAAGGCAGCGGAGCAGGCGCGCATTCCGCTGGACGGTCCACACCCGGCGCTCCTGGTGCAGGGCGACGACGAGCTGGGAGCCCTGGCCGCCGTGCACGAGAAGCTCTACAAGGCCGGGGTCAACGTCTACGCCTCGAGCGGCGTAGCGGACGGGATGGGGCGCTACGGTTACATCATCTACGTTCGGCCGGACGAGTACGAGCGGGCGGCCGCGGCGCTGGAGGTCTGACCGATCGCTGCACGGCTAGGCGACCTGCTGGAGTGGGTCGCAGCGATCTGCTGGGCCTTCGGACTCTGTGTTCAGGGCTGGAGCCGCGACAGTTGGGGCTGGAGTCGACATAGCGTCCGGACCCTCGGGAGCGTATACTCGTTCTCCGGCAGGCGCGTCGCTGGCGCGCACGTGCGTGGCGTCTCACTTCTCTTGTCTGGAGCTTTCTCTGAGCCTCGAGGACGTACAGGCGGTGATCACCAGCGCCAAGGCGCGCGGCCTCGAGCCCCTGGAGCGCATGGTGCGGCGTCGGCTGCCGGAGGCCTCCGAGGAGGAGGTCCGGCAGACGGTGGACCTGGCCGTGGAGGTCGTTGAGACCGTCCCCGTGCTCCTCGCCCTGGCCCGCCAGGAGGCAGAGACCCAGGGGCTGCAGGACGTAGTCCTCCCCATCCTGCGGCACGCAGAGGGGTACTTCGTCCGCCCGGTAGACCTCATTCCCGAGATGACCCAGGGGATGGTCGGCCTGCTGGACGACACCTACCTCGTTCTGCGGCTGCTCCAGAGCCTGGAGCGGTCTCCCCAGCCGTTGCTCGGCTGTCCACTGGAGGAACCCCTGTTCTTCATCCGACGCCTGGTCGGCGACGAGATGAGCCGGCGCCTGGACATCCTTTCCCTCCAGGCCATGCAGGAGGTGGAAGACGTGATGGTGGCCCTCTGGAGCCGGCTGGCGAAGCAGGCGTAGCGGCCGGGGCCGAACGGGAGGGGTACTCAGAGCTTGACGATCGGCGCTTTTGGGTCCGAGCTATCGGCGGCGCCGCGTTCCGCGCCTGCCAGTGGCTGAGAGGCCGGGGGTCGGGTAATGGCCGTGGTACGACGCAGTGGAGTCTCCGGAGTCTCCGGTCGGGCGCGGAAGAAGGCGTTGCTCATCGCGCCCGAGTTCCCCTACGACTCCTTCTGGGGTTACCGCTACGTCATCCGTCTCATCGGTCGGAAGGCCGCGTTCCCGCCGTTGGGGCTCCTGACGTTCGCCGCGTACCTGCCCGACGACTGGGACCTCGAGCTCGCCGACCTCAACGTCACCTCCCCTTCTGACCGGGTCCTGAGGACCAAGATCGCGCAGGCCGACGCCGTGTTCGTGAGTGCCATGTCCATCCAGAAGAGGTCGCTGGTGGATCTCCTGCGCGGACCGGCGCGGGGGCTGGACACGCCGTTCGTCCTGGGCGGCCCGTTCGCCTCTTCCTATCGTGACCAGATCGTCCACCCTTGCACGGAGTCGGATCGGATCCTGCACGAGGGCCTGGACGTGCTCGTGTGGGGTGAGGCCGCCGGCGCGATGGGGGAGCTGCTCGCCTACCTCGATTCCGATCCGGCGCACAGCTCGGGGCCGCCGCGGCTCCTCATCCCCCGGAGCGTGGCGGCCGTCGAGCCCGGATCGAGGGGGTACCTCAACGACCGGTCCATCTTCAGGCCCCTGGACGGTGTGCCCCTGCCGCGCTGGGACCTCATCCGCGTGAAGGACTACTACTCGATGATGATCCAGACCACAGCCGGCTGTCCTTTCCGCTGTGACTTCTGCGACATCATCCAGTTCAACGGCGGATTCAACCGGCCGAAGGACCCCGAGGCGGTCTCTCGAGAGCTCGGCGCGATCCTGGACACGGGCTACCGGGGCAGCGTCTTCAGCGTCGACGACAATTTCATCGGGATGCCGGCGGCGACCTCGGAGATCCTCGACGCCATGATCGAGTTCCAGCGCCGGCACGGCTATCCCTTCACATTCTATACTCAGGCCAGCGTGAACCTGGGTACGCCGAAGCTGGAGCACCTCGTTGACAAGATGAAGCTGGCGGGCTTCGACGCCGTGTTCCTGGGCATCGAGAACCCTGACCCTGACGCGCTCATCGGGATGAACAAGAAGCAGAACCTCAAGGTCGACATTCCGAGGGCGATCGCGAGGATTCAGGCGGCGGGGATCGAGGTCTACGCCGGGTTCATCTTCGGCGCCGACCAGGACACGCCCTCCACCGCCGATCGGATCATCGAGTTCGTGAGGGAGACGAAGATCTTCACGGCCATGACCGGCATGCTGACCCCGGTTCCCCACACGCCGCTGTACCAGCGGCTCCGGCGGGAGCGGCGGCTGAGTCCGGCCGAGTACACGGGCAACAACACGGACGACGACGTGCAGTTTGCGCCCATGCGGATGAGCGCGGAGGAGCTGCGTCAAGGGATCCACCACATCCTGCACTCCCTGTTCCGTCCCGCGGAGTCGTACCGCAGGGGGCTCGAGATGTTGGCGGCCGTGACGCCCCACATCTTCGCCAGACGGCGCATCGACACGGGGCTCCTCAAAGCGGCTCTCGTTTCTCTGTGGGCGCAGGGTGTCAGGAGGCTGGACCCGAACTACTTCAAGCTGCTCTGGAACGGGTTCAAGCTGGACAGGCTGCACTACCGGCGGGCGCGCCATGAGGCCCGCCGGCTCGCCGCGCTGAAGAAGGCGCTTGCCGGCGAGAAGGCTGCCGAGGTTGGCCTGAGCCGCGAGCGGTTGGACGAGCTGATCGGTCTGGCTCACGAGTACCTCGTGCGGTTCCGTCCGGAGGAAAGCCTGGAACAGGTGCGGAGGTATGTGGGCGAGCTCCGGGAGCGGGTGCGCTCGGGGATCCGTCACGCCGAGGACGTGTCGGTCATCTACGAGAACGCGGTGAAGTATCTCAGAGCGCGTATGGCCCGGCACCGGTTCCCCGGCGTCAAGCTCCTGGGCGCCTTCGAGGCGGCGATCAAGGGACTGCACTACGAGAAGGTGATGCGCTCGATCATCGCGGGGGGGTCAGCGGACTCTACGCTCAGCCGCACGCAGTAGCTGGGGGTGCGCGGTGATGGCTGTCTTCGGCTGCGCGGGCCGGCCTGGCTCCTGACGCGGCTAACGCCAAGGGATCGAGATCTGGAATCGCAGGCGAGGCGTGCCCCCGTCCTCTCCGTCCGTGTCTCCGCTGGCCACCCGGCGCTCCAGCGAGAGGATCGCGTAGATGGCGGAGCCCACAGCCGCCCCGAAACCCGCCGCCGCCACTGCCGTCCGGCCCCTGTGCAGACGCCGCTCCTCCACGAACGCCAGGTCAGCGGCCGGGAGCTCCACCATGACGCCTGGCGCCCCGTGGTGCGTGCCCGATTGGGACTGCACCGAGGAAGCGAACACCACGAGGGTGTCTCCCGGCTCCCCAACGAGCCTTCCTGCCACGACCGCGGCGTCACGGACCACGATCTCGGATAGGACCACTTCCCTCGAGCGCGCGAGGTGGACCCTCACCTCGTCGCCCGGCGTGAGTCGGCCAGGCTCCACGCCGGCGTAAGCATAACAGCCGCTACCGGCGAGAGCTGCCACCAGGAGCACCAGACCTGCCGCGCGTCTCATCGGCTCTTCCATCGCCCCCCGTTCCGCTCACCCTGCCGACCCGGTGGCCGGCGGCGTGCGTCGACTGGCCGGCGCTTCCAGCGCGTGAGCGGGGACGGGCATCGACACACTCGCGTCACAGCGGCGCACGCTCGCCGCTCTCGAAAATCACGCTGAGGCAGGTGAGCCCGGCTTCCGCCTTCTGGAACTCCGAAATGTCCAGGGCTTCGACCCGGTAGCCGCTGCGGCTCAACAGCTCTTGCGTCTCGGGGAATGCGCTCGCGACCACGAGCGTGTCATCCAGCAGGAGAGTATTGGCCGCCCATGGCTCGCCGGCGGGAACCCAAAGCGTGCCCACGGCGCCGAACGGCGACGGATCGATCCACCCAGGATTGACGAGGACTCGATCGCCGAGGAAGCCGACCCCCGTTTTCAGGTGAAGGCACCCGCGCACCGGCGCCGGGATCACCCGGTAGCCGTGCCGGGAAGCGATCGAACCGAGCTGCCGTGCGCCTTCCGGGTTCGTCCGCGCGGAAGCGCCCACGAAGAGCTGTCTGCCGATGCGCAGAACGTCACCCCCGTCCAGTGTTCCCGGAGGCCTGATGAGCTCGATATCCCGGAACTCCCGGAGAAGCGGCACCAGGGATTCTACTTCGCCACGGCGCGCGGGGGACCCGAGCGACGCTATGATAGCGATTTCTTCCAGTATCACCACCGCATCTTCGACGAACACGGCATCCGGCAACTCGTGCAGAGGCGGGACGACCCGCACCCGAATGCCCCGCCGTGCAAGTAATTCAGTATATGCGCGATGCTGCCGTCTCGCTTTCCGGACGTCGATGCGGGTCCGCGCCATGAACGTCAGATGACACTGAGGCAACGAGTGGCTCACAGCGCGTGTAATCGCCATCAGCATGTAGCAACGCTCGCGTCGGTGTCCCTCAGCTACGTGACCTCGTTCCTGACCCCGGGCGCCCTCCGTGGTCGAATTCATAAATACGCCCGCGTTCGGGCGCCGCGACAAAGCTTCGCTTTGTTACCGCCCCTGGATGGGCATAATGAGCGACACGTCAGGCGGCCGCGTTCGCCACGGCATCGGCGTCGATGCCGCGGCCGGCGCAGGCCCGTCGGACGGACTCCCACACCTTAGG
The DNA here is from genome assembly GCA_016209885.1 of Gemmatimonadota bacterium. Taxonomy (GTDB): domain Bacteria; phylum Gemmatimonadota; class Gemmatimonadetes; order Longimicrobiales; family Gaopeijiaceae; genus JACQVF01. The sequence goes on from JACQVF010000017.1 coordinate 5,897, forward strand.
GTTGAACGGGATGCCCTCGCGACGCCGTCGCTCCTCCTCGCGAAACCCACGCTCTCCCGGCATGAGGATCTCCGTGAACCCTTCCGCGAGTGGCGAGCTCTTCGCCTGGTCAATGGCCCGGTCCACCTTCGCCTTGAACGCCTCGAGCGGTGTGAAGTGGTCGACATGGAGGGCCGTGACGACCTGGCCGCGAGGTGTACGCACGCCGTCGACGGCCGGCTCGGGGGTCCCCAGGTCCAGAGCGCAGCTCATCCCCGAGAGGGCGCCTCCGATAGAGTCCATAACCACAGTGAGGGCGAGATCGCGGTAGCCGGGCATCCGCTGCGCTCCGCCGGCGATGCCCCAGCCGAGGTTGTATGTGCCCCATGCCTGTGGGTCCGTGACGATCTTGCCCTCGGCGTTGTAGAAGAGGCCGTCGGCGATCTCGTCTCCGCGGATCAGTTGCTCCTGGACCCGCAGGCCCCCGGTGTCCGAGCTCGACATGTCCACCAGGATCGGGTAGTGCCGGCCCGCGGGAATTGCGAAGGAAAACGGATTCAATCCGTAGATCGCCTTCGTGCCGCCCCAGGGCGCGACCTCGGGGCGGGAGTTGACCATCGCGATGCCGATGCAATCGTATCGAAGAGCCTGCCGGGTGGTGTAGCCGATCATCATCCAGTCATTGCTGTTGCGGACGGCCACGGTGTAGGCCCCGTGCTTCTGCGCCCGGCTGCAGGCGAGCTCCATGGCGGTCTTCCCCGCGTACGGTCCGAGCGCCCCATCCGCGTCCAGCACCGCCATAGCGGGCGTCTCGATGATCGGCCGGATCCTGGCTCCGAAGTTCACGCGACCGTCCGTGAAGCGCTGGATCCAGTGGTGCTCGATGTAGGCGAGGGATTGCATGAGGTTCCCCCGCAGCTCCACGAGCACGCAGTGTTCGATCCACGCGGACCGCTCTGCCTCGCTCATGTTGAAGCTGTCGGCCAGAGCTTCGAGCAGCGCGGTGAGCTGGCGCACCGTCAGCACGACCATGTCAGGCAGTCACCCTTTCTCCCTGCAGGGGTCCAGCCGATCGGCGGCGATCGACTCGGCGCACGCGAGTAGACCTCCGCAGCGGCGCCTGGTTCTTCGGGGAATGTGCAGCCGTTCCTCCTACGCCTTTCTGTCCGCGGGAGACGTGGCCCCTCTGGGCGTTGCGAGGTAGGTCGCGGCCACACCGGCGACTACGACGACGATCCCGAGCCAGCCGGCACCGGCGAGGCGCTGTTGTACGAGAAGCGAAGCCAGCACCGCGGCCGCGACCGGCTCCACGGACGCGGCGACCGCCGCGTGCCCGGCCTCGATCCACCGCAGCGCGCCCAGGAAGAGGACCTGGGCGCCCACGACGGTACCGACTCCGTAGCCCAGGATGAGGAGCCACGCTTCCTCGCTGGTCGGAACCATCAGCCGGCCGGAAGCGACGGCGAACGCAGCGCCCACAACGGTCGCCGCCCCCAGAGTGCTGTAGAGTACCGTGGTCATGACGCCGTAGCGGCCCACGGCGTAGCGTCCGAACATCACGTATCCCGCGAAGAGCACACTGCTCCCCAGTCCCCAGAGGATCCCCTCCGTCCCGACGCGCGCACCTGCTTCTCGTGCTCCCGAGACGGTGAGCCAGACCCCCGTGACGACCATGGCTGCCAGGCCCAGGCGCCGCAGCGTGAGACTCTCCCCGAGCAGCGGGTCGGCCGCGAGCACCACGATGATCGGGTACAGGTAGAGGAGGGCCACGGCGGTCGGCACGCCGGCCGCCTCGATCGCCTGTTGGAAGACCGCCTGGAAGCACCCCAGCATGAGACCGCCGCCGATTCCCAGCGTCACGATCTGCGCCCGCCCGCCCCGCAGCGCAGATCGCCGGACCGCCACACACAGTGCGCCCACGGCCAGGCCGCCCACGGCGAGCCGGTAGAACGTGATGCTGGTCGCGGGAAGCCCGAGACGAAGGAGAAGGACGGTAAACGGGCCGGAGGTCCCCCACAGCACGCCGGCCGCCAGGGCCATAAGGTATCCCACCGCTCTCCGGCCGCTCACGACTGCTTTGCGCTCCGCGCGCAACGGATCGCTCCTGGTCTGTCCCCGATCTGGCCGTTACTGTTCCGCGCCGCGGTACCCGGGCCCGCGCACGACCCTGCCGGGCCGAGCCTCGGTAATCCCTCCGTGCTCCACCACGACCCGGCCGTTCACCAGCACGTACTCGATTCCCTCCGCGTATTGATGCGGGCGTTCGTAGCTCGCCTTGTCGATGACGGTGGCCGGGTCAAAGATCACGACGTCGGCGTAGAATCCCGGCCGAAGCGAGCCGCGGTCCTGGATCCCGAGGCGCTGTGCGGGTAAGGACGTGAACTTGCGGATTGCCTCCTCGAGGCCGATGACGTTCGACTCCCGCACGTAGCGGCCCAGGACCCTCGGATACGTACCGTAGCCTCTCGGGTGGAGGAGACCTTGGGAGAGCGGGCCGTCCGGTGCGGCGACCCTTCCATCCGAGCCGATCGCCGCCCAGGGCTGCTTCATCGCCAGCTGGATGTCGGCTTCGTTGTTGATGTGAGAGATGAAGCCGGCGTCCCCCTGCCGGATGATGTCGAAGATGACGTCCCTGGGGTCCTTGGCCTCCTGCCTGGCGATGTCGGCCAGACTCCTCCCCTCGTAGTGCTTCAGCTGCTCCTTCCCGAATACATCGGTGATCCGGAATCCTTCGGCGCCTCCCGCGCCGTAATACTCATTCTCCCACTCCGGACTGGGAGCCTCCATCTCCTTCTTGATGCGGGCGCGAACGGCTGCGTCACCCAGCCGCTCTGCGACCTCCGAGGCGTCGCCCTCTCCCGCCCACGGAGGGAGAAGCGCGCTCACACTCGCGCTTGCCCACTCGTAAGGATAGAGATCGGCCGTGATGTCCAGGCCCTCGGCACGGGCGGCGTCGATCCGCCGGACCACCTCCTGCATTTTGCCCCAGTTGTGCACGTACGCCACTTTGAGGTGCGTGATGTGCGCCGGAATTCCCGCCTCGCGGGAGATCCGCAAGACCTCGTCGAGTGACTGGAAGAGCCCGTCCGCCTCGCTGCGCTGGTGGGTCTGGTATACGCCGCGGTAGTGAGCGGCGACGCGGGCCAGGGCGATGAGCTCCTCTGTGCGGTTGAACCGATCCGGCGGGTACATGAGCGCGGAGTACACGCCGAACGCCCCGTCTTCCATTGCCTCCGCCGCCAGCCTCTCCATCTGCGCCAGCTCGTCGGGCGTCGCGGCCCGGTCTTCCCGTCCCACCACGAGCTCCCGGAGCGTCCCGGTGCCCACGTAGGTCGCAAAGTTGATCGTCGCCGGATTGGCCTCGAGGCGCCGGAAGAAATCGTCCAGCGTGCGCCAGTCCGGGGTAACGCCCAAGCGCTCGAACCCAGCCTGCCGCTCGGCCAGGTACGCCTCGTTCATGGGCGCGACCGAATGGCCCTCGCCCTCCACGACCAACGTGATCCCCTGAGTCACGGCGCTGGCAGCGCGCGAGTCGACCAGGAAGCTCCAGGACGCATGGCTGTGAAGGTCGATGAACCCGGGAGCCACGATCATGTTCGCGGCGTCGATCGTCCGGGTGGCTGTGACCCCGTCGAGGTCGCCGATGGCGGCAATCTGGTTTCCGCGGATGCCCACGTCCGCGCGATACCAGGGGTTTCCACTCCCGTCCACGATGCGGCCGTTCACGATGACGAGATCGTACAGGCCCTCGGAAACCGTTCGCTCGGTGGGCGCGCAGGCGCTCAGCAACGCCACGGCGACGGCGGGCAGCAAGGGCCGACGCAGCCATGCTCTCATCTTCGGCCTCCGCGGGAAGTGTGGTGTGGCTCCACGAGTCGATCCGGGTCGGAAGCGGACGCGGAGCAGGGCGTTCCCACCCCGTGCGACACAGGTTCGCTCCACGAGATGCGCCACCGCTTCGCGGCTATGCCGTAGTCCCGTCCAGAGCGGCCAGCGCGCCCTTCCGGTTCTGGAGGAGTCGCGCGAGGGCGTTCTCGAGGGTCGGCGTACCCACCTCCTCCAGCTCGTAGCGCACGCGCACGGCCGGCCTCTCTATGCGGATCAGACGGCGCAGGTCGACCGGCGAAGCCACGATCACGAGATCGCAGCCGGCGGCGGCAATGGTCTCTTCCATCTCGCGAAGCTGGCGCGGCGAGTACCCCATGGCCGGGAGGAGAGGACCCACGTCGTAGTGCATGTATGTCTCTCTGAGAGTGCCGACGGCGAATGGGCGCGGATCCACGATCGCGGCGGCGCCGTACTGCCGGGCGGCCACCACGCCGGCCCCGAACTTCATCTCCCCGTGCGTGAGCGTGGGTCCATCCTCGACCACCAGCACCCGCTTTCCCGCGATCTCCTGGGCGCGGTCCACGGTCACCGGGCTGCGGGCCCTGACCACCAGGGCCCGCGGATTCAGCTCCGCGATGGTCCTCTCGAGGGCCGCGAGCTGCCGCGGCTCGGCTGAGTCCACCTTGTTGACGATCACCACATCCGCCATTCGGAGGTTCGTCTCGCCGGGATGGTAGCTCGTCTCGTGCCCCGCGCGCAGCGGGTCCGCGACGACGATATGGAGGGCGGGGCGGTAGAACGGGAGATCGTTGTTGCCGCCGTCCCAGACCAGTACGTCGCACTCCTTCTGCGCCTCCTCCAGGATCGCGCCGTAGTCCACGCCCGCGTACACCACGGTGCCCGCCTCCACGTGGGGCTCGTACTCCTCGCGCTCCTCGATCGTGGCGTTGGCCCCGTCCATGTCCTGGAGCGACGCGAAACGCTGCAGCCTCTGCGCCGCGATGTTCCCGTAGGGCATCGGATGCCGCACGACGACGGGACGCCGGCCGGCGGCTCGGAGGACCGCCACGACCCTACGCGTGGTCTGGCTCTTGCCGGAGCCCGTGCGAACCGCGCAGACGGCCACGACCGGGACGCGCGCCTGAAGCATGGTAGCCGCGGGACCCAGGAGCACGAAGTTGGCTCCGGCGGCAAGGGCCTGGCTGGCCCGGCGCATAACGTATTCGTGGGAGACGTCCGAGTAGGAGAACACCACGTCATCCACCCCGAGCTCACGGACGAGCCGGGACAGCTCGCTTTCGTCGTAGATGGGAATCCCCCGGGGATAGCGGTGACCCGCCAGCTCCGGAGGGTAGAGCCGGTCCTGGATGAACGGGATCTGGGTCGCGGTGAAGGCCACGACCTCCACCCGTTCGTCGTCCCGGTAGACGACATTGAAGTTGTGGAAGTCGCGCCCCGCCGCGCCCATGATGAGCACGCGGCGCGCCTGTCCGTCCTGTGGCACTCGTCCCCCTGTCAGGCGCCGATCCGGCGGCCGAGCCCCTGACGCATCGCTCTACGGTAGGCCAGCCAGGCGATGGCCGTATCCTGCACGCCCACACCGGTCAGGTCGCATACCGTAATCTCCTCTTCGCGCGTGCGACCAACCCTGCGGCCTGCCGTCAGCTCCCCGAGCTCGATGATCTCGTCCGTCTCCGAGATCAGACCCGCCTCCAGCGCATGATGCAGCTCGCCCAAACGGAAGCACTGGGACCTCAGGTCACACACGACTCGATCCGCCCGCGCCAGAACGGCCGGATCGAGCTCCTGCTTCTCGGGACTGTCCGCACCCATGGCGGTCAGGTGCAGGCCTGGGTGCAACCACTCGGCCTTCAGCAGCGGCTCCCGCGCCGGGGTCGTCGTTACCACCACCTCGCTGGAGCGGACCACCTCCTCCACCGTATCCCTTGCCACCACCGGAAGAGCCAGCTCCTCGGATATCTCCGCCACGTACCGCTCCAGCGCCGGCGCATCCACGCCGTACACCAGCACACGCCGGAAATCGCGCACCAGGCGGAGCGCCCGCACCTGATATCGAGCCTGGTTCCCAGAGCCCACGACGCCTACCGTCTCCACCCGCCGGGGAGCCAGGTGCTTCGCGGCCACGGCGCCGGCGAGCCCGGTGCGCAGATGCGTCAGATATCCGTTATCCAGGAGCACAGCCTGCAGGAACCCCGTCTCCGCGCTCACCAGGATCATGACCCCGCTGGAGGTCGGCAGGCCCGCAAGGGAGTTGGTCGGAAAGCCCGAAGCGATCTTCACCGCAAAGCTCTCCAGGCCCTGCATGTACGCAGACTTCACGTCCACTTCACCGTCGCGCTCCGAAATCTTGATCATCATGATCGGCGGAACCGTGGCACGTCCGGCCGCGAGCAACGAAAAAGCCTGCTCCACCGACTCCAGCGCTTCCGCGTCCAGCCCCACGCACTGGCGGATCTCCGCCTCGGATAGAACCGTTACGGGAGGGTACGGCCCCCTTTGAGCCTCGTCGGCCTTTTCCACCTCGCTCCCAGCACGATCCCTAGGGTCCATGCACCCGCTCCGTTGTAGCTCTTCAGCCAGCTGTTGAGGCAGCGCCGCGCGCGCGCGTCGCCCCGGCTCGCCGCTTCCGTCCCCGACCGGGCCCAACCCCACCGCGGCCGGCGGAACGGTCACTTGACAAATCGTTCAACATGTCAGCATCAATAACGGCGCCCGGCGTCCCGGGCAAGGTCCGCGGGCTGAGTGGAACGGGGCGGTTGGGACGGCGGTTGGGGCGCCCGTGCGGAGGCCGGAGGCGGGCCGGGCGCGAGATCGGGAAAGGGCGGAAGAATGAAGCGTTTTGTGGAACCCGACGATTTTCCTGCGAGCCGCAAATGCGTGTATCTCAACGCGGCGTCGGTGGCCCTGATGTACGGGGGCGCCAAGAGGGCGGTGGTCGAGTGGCAGGAGGATCTGGCGGAGAACGGCACGATCCATTTTGACGAGGCGGCGGAAGAGTCGGTCTTCGAGAACTTGCACGTGGCTGCCGCAGGGCTCTTCCATGCGCATCCGGACGACATCGCGGTGGCGTCGAGCGCCTCGGAGCTCATGTGCTCGTTGGCCTGGGCGTTGGTGCCGGGCCGGGAGACGAATGTGGTGAGTACCGGGGTCACGTTTCCCAGCACGCTGTACCCGTGGTCGCGGGTGGCGCGGCATACGGGGTGCGAGATCCGTCTGGCGCGGGGGCGCGGGGGGTATGTGGATCCGGACGAGCTGGTGGAGCTGATCGACGATCGTACCGCCGTGGTCGCGGTCTGCCACGTGGAGTTCAGCACGGGGCAGACCTACGACCTGGCGCGACTGGTGGAGGCGTGCCACTCCAGGGGCGCGCTGCTGGTGGTGGACGCGACGCAGTCGGCGGGGGCGGTTCCTCTGGACGTCAGGGCGACGGCGGTGGACGCGGTGGTGACAGCCGGCTACAAGTGGCTGTGCGGGCCGTTCGGCGTCGGCGTGCTGTATCTCGCTCCTCACCTGCAGGGGCGGCTGGATCCGGGGCTGGTGGGCTGGCGTAGTCACAAGGAGATGTGGGACCTGCCGGCCGACCGGCTGGAGTTTCCCGGCACGGCCCGCCGATTCGAGTTCAGCACGATCGCATACGGCTGCGCCATCGGCCTGGCGCGCTCCGTCGAATATCTGTTGGGGCTGGGAGTGGATCGGATCTGCGCTCACAACCGGCGGTTGGCCGACCTTCTCGCGCGGGGGCTCCGTGAACGTGGCGCCGAGATCATTGCGTCGGAAGGGGGCGGAGAGCGCTCGTCGATCGTGGCGGCGCGTTTCCCGGGGAAGAAGGAATCTTCGGCGGTCGCGAAGTATCTGAACGATGCGGGAATCGTCGTCTCGGGACGACGCGGGTTCGTGAGGTTTTCGCCTCACCTGTATAATGAGGCGGCAGACATAGAAGAGTCCCTGGCCTGCATCGAGGCGGCTCTCGCATGAGCCTCCTCGCCTGGCAGGCGTCCTTTGTCCGGCGGGCGCGGTGTGCGTGACAGCAAGGGGAAATCCGATGAACGGACCGGAGGGACTGAGGATCGATCGGGTGAGCACTGCGGATCAGGTGGCCGCAGTCTTGAGGGACAAGATGCTGCTGGGCGAGCTGCGGCCGGGGACGCCGCTGCAGGAGTTGTCGCTGGCCGACTCCTTCGGAATCTCGCGCAACACGATGCGGGAAGCGATACGCCTGCTCGTGTATGAGGGGCTAGTTCGCCACAACCTCCACCGAGGCGCGGCGGTCACTGCACTGACGGAGGATGACGTGCGGGACATCTACCGCGTGCGGCAACTGCTGGAGCTCGCGGGCGTCGACACGATCCGTCGTGAGCCGGGCGCGCACGTTCGCCGGCTTCGCGAGCGGGTGGACGAGATGGAGGAGGCGAGCCAGGCCAGGGACTGGGTGAAGTTCGTCGAATCGGACATGCGCTTTCACCGGCAGATCGTGGCGGCGCTGGGAAGCGAGCGGATCGACGCCTTCTTCCGCAAGCTCGTGGCGGAGCTCCGGCTGGGCCTCGTCCTCCTCGATCGGACCGCGCACGACGCGCGGGCGTCAGAGCTGCAGGTGTCTCAGCATCGCGAGATTTGCGACATCCTCGAGCGCGGGCGGAAGGAAGAGACCCTTCGAGCCCTGCGCGTCCATCTGATCGACGCTGAACGGCGACTGTGCGCCATTGTCGCCACTGAGTGACGCGCGGGCAACCCGTTGTGCGAGCGGTGACATCCTCCAGCCTTTTCTCATCCCGGTGGAGAATCCCATGAATCCCAGATACAGGTTCCAGTGGTACCAGAGGATCCACGAGAGCACCTCGCGGATCCACGAGGATGCGCGTAAGGCCGTTGCGGAGCTGGGCCTCGACGAGTGGCGGGGACGGATCGGCCTTTACGGCGGGAGCTCCTCGTGCCCGGGTCCGCTTCCGACCTACGTGCTTGATGCCATCGCGGCGGCGAACCGCGGGCCGCTGCTCCCCATGCGCCGGGTCGAGGACGAGCTACGCGAGGTCATCAAGGACGTTTACGGGGACGAGTACGACGCCGCGGCGACGAACACGTGCGAGGCGGGGCTGCGCGTGGCATTCGAGACGCTGTTCGCGCCGCCCATGCTGAGGAAAGGGGAGGCATACCGGGGGCGGTACGTGGCTCCCTACGACGAGGACTACGAGTTCTTTCTGGGCTACGGGCGCCCGTTCCCGCCGAGGTACAAGAACCTCCTGATCGACCGGAGCTCCTCGGCGGGCGAGCTGGGGGTGGAGGCGAAGGCGCTTCCGAACCTCGACTCGGTGTTCGTGCGGCTGGAGGGCGCGAGGTACGAGGTTCACGGAATCCGCTTCAACACCGTGCCGCTGCTCACGGGGACGGACGCCGTGCGATCTTCCGAGAAGATCGAGCGGGTGGCCATGCGGCACGCCAGCGAGCTCGTGGGCTTCGTGAGCATCGGCTATGACACGCCGGGGTACGGCTACGGGGAGAAAGATGGGAACGGCGTCCCGATCCTCAAGAAGCGGATGGGCGAGCTCGCCCGCGATTTTGACGTGCCCTATGTGGTGGACAGCGCGAGCTGCTGCCCCGTGATCGGCCTCTCGCCTGGAGATGTCGGCGCCGACGTGATGGTCTGGAGCATGGACAAGGCATGTCGCGCTCCCATCTGTGGGCTCATGGTGGGCACGGAGGAGTGCATGGTCCCGATCCGGAAGGGGTTGGGCCTGGGCGGTGGCCGGGAGGGCGGCGTCTCCTCGCACGGAAAGGCCGTGTTCTCGCTCAGCGACGCCGGCCGGGACTCCGTCGTGGGTCTCCTGGCCGTGCTGAAGGTTCTGCGTGATGATCCCGAGAAGGTGAGGCGCCCCATCGATCAGATGCACCAGATCATCCTCGAGGAGTTCTCGTGCTTCCGGCCGCAGCGCTTCCGGCAGGATCTCGTCATCACGAAGTCTTACACCATGGGCGGCACCGAGCTGAACTACGAGCGGACGTGGAAGGACGGGGACTTCGGCATCCCGATCTTCAGTCTCGAGGACCTGTACGGCAACACGAACCCCATGTCCTCGGCCCTCGAGGAGATGGGGCTCTACCCGGCCACGATCTACAGCGGGAACGCGTTTCTGGGGCCCGGCATGGGGACGCTGGACGAGAACGCGGAGCTCATGGAGGAACCGACTCGGCTGGCGGTCCGGGCCCTCGTTCGCGCCATGGAGATCGTCTGCAAGCACGCGGGGCTCTCGGAGTAAGGCATGAGCCAGGGCCGGCGCGGCGCCGCTGCCTCGGTGGCCCCGGCGGGCGCATCCGCCGCCGCCGGCGAGGTTGGGCGAGCCACGGGCTCGGAGCTCGTCCGGGGCCTCGGCCTCCTCGACTCGGTGTTCCTCGTCATGGGGATCATCATCGGGTCGGGGATCTTCCTGACCACGGGCGTCATGGCCGAGTCGCTCCCATCGCCCGCCCTCCTTATGGCAGCCTGGTTCGCGGGTGGGCTCCTGGCCGTAGCTGGCGCCCTGACGTACGCCGAGCTGGGCGCTGCCATGCCCGAGGCGGGGGGGCAGTATATCTATCTCCGCGAGGCCTACGGGTCCCTCTCGGCGTTCCTCTTCGGCTGGCTCACGTTCCTGGTCTACCAACCGGGCGCCATCGCTGCGGTCGCCACGGGATTCGCGGTCTACCTCGGCTACTTCGTGCCTGCCCTCGGCATGGAGAACGTGCTGGCGACGGTCGAGCTCGCGTGGACGAGCGTTTCCTTCTCGGTGGGCCGGCTCGTGGCGGTGGCGGCGATCGTCCTTCTCACCGGGGTCAACGCAAGGGGGCTGCGGTCGGGGAGCGTGGTCCAGAACATCTTCACGGCTCTGAAGATCGCGGCCATCGCAATCTTCGTGCTGATGGGGCTGTGGGCCGGCCGCGGGTTCGTCTCCCGGCTGGCGTCGGGAGCGGAAGCGGCGGAGGGCACTTCGCTGTTCTCGGGATTCGGGGTGGCGCTCATCGGCGTGCTGTGGGCGTACGACGGTTTCAACAACCTCAACTTCTCGGCCGGCGAAATAAAGGAGCCGGGTCGTACGCTGCCCCGCGCGCTGATTCTCGGCACTGCCGGAGTCATGCTTCTCTACCTTCTGGTCAACGCCGTCTACTTCCTCGCGCTCCCGGTATCCGAGCTTCGCGGCGTAGTCCGAGTCGCGGAGCGGGCGGCGTCCGGCCTCCTGGGTCCTGCGGCGACGTACTTCATCGCGGCGGGCGTCCTGGTCTCTACCTTCGGCTCCACGAACGGGTCGATCCTCACCGGGGCCCGCGTGTACTACGCCATGGCCCGGGATCGGCTGTTCTTCCGCGCGGTGGCCCGGGTCCACGAGCGCTACCACACGCCCCACGTGTCGCTGTGGCTCCAGTGTCTCTGGGCCTGTCTGCTTGCCCTTTCGGGCACCTTCGAGCAGATCTTCACGTACGCGATGTTCGCCGCGCTCCTCATGTACGGGGCGGCGGCGACCAGCGTATTCACGTTGAGGCGCACGCGGCCCGATCTTCACCGGCCGTACCGCGTCTGGGGATATCCTCTGATTCCGGCGCTCTACCTCGCCTCAATCGTGGCCATCGCGGTGAACAGCCTGATCGAGCGGCCGCTGGAGTCGTTCGGCGGCCTCGGGATCCTGGCGCTCGGGGTGCCGGTCTATCTCTACTGGAAGCGGCAGACGCCGGCTACGGAGGAAGCGACCTGCTAAGGGAGCGCCGCCGTGTTCCCTCGGACGCACATGCTCCCGGACGGCCGACTGCCGTGGGGTGAGTTGTGGTGATGAAGCTCAATCCGTTGCGACGTAATTCGGCCGGGTCACCGACCGGATGACGGCCACGCCCGTGCGACCTGCGCTGCTTGCGGGGGGTCCCGCCGCCAGGATCGTGATGGTCTGCCTGGTGCTGGGGCCCGGGGTCGGCAGCGGTGCCGCCGTGGCTCAGGAGAGGCACGCGACGCGGTTCTCTCCCGAGCTGGTGCGCCGTCCCGCCGTCCGGGACGCCCTGGCGTGGCTCGAGGCGAACTTCGAGCGCCAGCAGCTCCCCGAGTGGATCCGCATCACGGGGATCGGCGCACCGTCCGGCTTTGAGCAGGAGCGCGGTGCGTACGTCCGCCGTGAGCTGAAGCAGGAAGGTCTCGAGGTCAGCGCGGACTCCATCGGGAATGTGATCGCCCGCCGCCCGGGAAAGGGCAGCGGCCCCACCGTGGTTATCGCTGCGCACCTGGACACCGTGCACCCGCGGGGCACGGACGTCACGGTTCGGAGGGACGGCGAGGTGCTGCGGGCACCCGGTGTCTTCGACAACAGCGCGTCGGTAGCGAACATGTTGGCGGTGGTCCGGGCGCTGAACCGGGGGAAGATCGAGACGGAAGGCGACCTCATCTTCATCGGCACGGTCCAGGAGGAGGTAGGGCTCCGGGGAATGGTCTACTGGCTGGACCAGAACCCCGGCGTCGCCGACATGCTCATCGCTCTGGACGGCGGGCTCGGCTCCGTGTCCTATGGCGCCCTCGGGATCTACTGGAGCCGCTATTCGTTCCGAGGCCCCGGGTCTCACACCAACGCGTCGGCCGGCAAGCCGCATCCGGCCCGGGCGCTGGCCGACGCCATCCGCTCCATCTACGAGATTCAGATCCCCGAGGGGCGAGGCGGCGCCGTCTGCAACGTGGGGATGATCGGCGGCGGCAAGGTGTTCAACGCCATCCCCGAGGAGACCTACTTCACGGTGGACCTGCGGTCGGTGAATCCTGTCCTCCTGGACTCCCTGGACGCAGAGATCGACTCGCGGGTGGCCCAGGCCGCGGCCGCCCATCGGCTCCAGTGGACGAAGGAGGTGGTGAACCGGGAGGCGGCGGGAGGCACGGAGGAGATGCTGCGGGAACGACGGGCCCACCCCGTGGTTCAGACCGCCGTGGACGTCTATGCGTTCCTGGGGATCGAAGCTCCGGCACGGGCCACGGGCTCGACGGATGCGAACGCGGGCGTGGTCCGGGGGATCCCGGCGATCGCTATAGGAAGGGCCCACGGTGGCGATCAGCACACGCTTTCCGAGTGGGCCGACGGCCCGAGCGCACTCCCCGCCACGAAAGCGGTGCTCCTCATCGCTGTGGCGTCGGCAGGGCTCAGGTGAATCCTTCGGCGAGACCGGGGGCACAGGTGCCTGCCGGAACTTCAGGCCATCCAGCCAGCGAGGCTCTCATGCGCCAGAGACTCGAGCGTCTTGCTACCGTCGTGGTGTGCGTCGCGGCGTGGCTCGCCCTCCAGCTCATGGCGGGGAGGGGAGCCGCGGTCGCGCAGGAAGTGTATGCCACACGGTTCTCTCCCGAACTGGTCCGCCGCCCTGCGGTGCGGGATGCCGTGGCGTGGCTCGAACAGAACTTCGAGCGCCAGCAGCTCCCCGAGTGGATTCGCATCGCCGAGATCCCCGCTCCCCCCGGGAAAGAGGAGATCCGTGGCGCATATGTGCGCCAGGAGCTGGAGAGGGAAGGCCTGCGAGTCAGCGTGGACTCGATCGGGAACGTCATCGCCCGCCGGCCCGGGAAGGGGAACGGCCCCACCGTGGTCTTCGCTGCGCACCTGGACACCGTTCACCCCGTGGACACCGACCACTCGGTGCGCAGGGACGGCCAGATCCTCCGGGCTCCCGGCGTCTCCGACAACACGGTCTCCGTGGCGAACATGCTGGCGGTGGTCCGGGCCCTGAACCGGGCGAAGATCGAGACGCGGGGCGATCTCATCTTTATCGCGACGGTCCAGGAGGAAGCGGGGCTCCGCGGGATGATCTACTGGATCGAGCGCAACGCGGGCATCGCGGATATGCTCATCGCCGTGGATGGCGGCGGCCTGGGCTCGGTTTCGTACGGCGCCCTCGGGATCCTCTGGACCCGCTATGGGTTTCGGGGTCCCGGGTCTCACACCAACTCGTCGGCCGGCAAGCCGCATCCGGCCCGGGCGCTGGCCGACGCCATCCGCTCCATCTACGAGATCCGGATCCCCGAAGGCCGTGGCGGCGCCGTCTACAACGTGGGGATGATCGGCGGCGGCAAGGTGTTCAACGCCATCCCCGAGGAGGCCTACTTCACGGTGGACCTGCGGTCGGTGAATCCGGTCCTCCTGGACTCCCTGAACGCGGAGATCGAGTCGCGGGTGTCCCAGGCCGCGGCCGCCCATCGGGTCCAGTGGACGAAGGAGGTGGTGAACCGCGAGCCGGCGGGAGGCACGGAGGAGATGCTGCGGGAACGACGGACCCACCCCGTCGTCCAGACCGCGGTGGACGTGTACAGGTTCCTGGGCTTCGATTCGGGGGCGCGGGCCACCGGCTCCAGCGATGCGGGGGCGGCCGTCGTGCGCGGAATACCGGCGATCTCCGTGGGAGGCGCCCGCGGAGGCGATGCGCACACGCTCGCCGAGTGGGCCGATGGCCCCAGCGCGCTCACCGGCACCAAGGCGTTTCTCCTCATGGCGGTGGCGTTGGCCGAACTCGAGTGAATCCCTCGGTTCCACTGGCGCGGGATCGCACATGCGTGCCGGAGATCGGCCCTCTCGCGCACGAGGCACCGGCAGGCGGACGAACGCGTATCACCTTGCCCTCATTCCCGCGCTCATCGCGGCGTGCCCCGCCACGGGCAGATAGGGCGTCTCACGCAACGCTGGAGGTGGAGTATGGAGCGGCGGAAGTTCGTTGATACGGTGAGCCGTGCCGCAGCGGGCATGGGCGCGGCCTCTCTGCTGCCCGAGGATCTGTGGGCGATCCCTCGGAGCCTCACCCTGACGGCCCTGGGTGACCTCATTCTGACGCGAAAGGTCCGGGATCACCGCGACGACCGGTTTGACGCGCTCGTAGAGCTCCTGCGCAGCGCGGACTGTACCTGGGGCAACTGCGAGATGAACATCTTCGATGCGCGGAAGGGTTGGCCGATGGGGAAGGGGCGCGACGGATCGGTGATCTGCGAGCCGTGGGGCGCCGAGGAGCTGGCGTGGATGGGGATCGACTTCCTCGGGATGGCGAACAACCACACGGCGGACTACGGCGAGGAAGGGCTCCTGGGCACGCTGGAGAACCTGGAGCGGGCCGGCCTCGCCTACGCCGGCTCCGGCCGCGACCTGCAGTTCGCCGCGCGTCCCGGCTACTTCGACAGTCCGGGCGGGCGGGTGGGGCAGATCAGCTGCGCGTCAACCTTCCCGTCCTGGAGCTTGGCCGCGTACACGACGCCTCATGCGAACGGGCGGCCGGGCCTCAATCCGCTGCGCGTGAATCGTACCTACCAGGTCAGGGCTGAGCTCTTCGAGCAGTTGAAGAGGGTGGACGAGGCAGTCGGGGAAGCGACCGGGAGGGAGCCCGGTGCGCCGGCGCCCGTTCGCGACCTCACCTTCCTCGGCAACCGCTTCGTCCCGGGCGCCACCAACGATGAGCTCACCGAACCCTGGCCCCAGGACCTGAAGCGGATCACCGACGCCGTGGCCGTGGCACGGCGAAACGCCCGCGTCGTCATCGTGACGATCCACGCTCACGAGCGCTACAAGGTTCGCGAGGTTCCCGCCCGGTTCCTCGAGACGTTCGCCCGGGCGTGCATCGACGCCGGCGCGGACGCCTTCTTCGGAACGGGCCCCCACGTGTTGCGCGGGCTCGAGCTCTACAAGGGCAAGCCGATCTTCTACAGCCTGGGCAACTTCATCTTCCAATACGAGACCGTGAAAGAGATCGGCGCGGAGGAGCTGGAGGCCAACAATCTGGACGTCAACACGCTGGATCCCTCGCTGGCCTTCGACAACTTCCGCTTCGAGCGCGACTCCGTCTTCTGGGAGACCGTGGTCCCGTTCATCACGTACGAGGACGGACCCACGGTCGCCGAGATCAAGCTCTATCCCGTGGTCATGGGCCAGAACGAGCCCCGGCACTATCGGGGCACCCCGATTCTGGCGACGCCCGAAGAGGGTAGTCGGATCGTGGAGCGGCTGGCCCGGCTGTCACAGCCCTACGGCACCTCGATCGCCTTCGAAAACGGCGTCGGCGTTGTGCGGCTGAAGTGAGGCGTTCCTGCGGCGCGGCCCCCTGTAGTTTTTCAGGGACCGGCCAGGGGCGACGGCTTGCCACTCTTCCGGTCCCGGCTGAATCCGGCTCGAGCCGGAGGAGCGATGGGGAACGGCGCAACGGAGCGGCCCAACGACGAAGCTCAGCGGCCGCGGCCGTGCTGAGAGCCAGAAAACTCCGATCAACCTTACCCGCGGCCGCCATCTGCTGCAGCGACAGGTTCGGCGGTCTCTGTTAGTGTTAGTCGCGACGGGGATCGAAAAGAATGTGCCGGCGTTCGGCGAGTAACTTCGCTCCCAGCGCCGATACCGAGACCATCTCCTCCGAGCCTTGCCAATGGCGCTCTATGAATCCGCGTTCATTCGCATCTTCCCAAACCGGGAGTCGCGGACAGGACGTGCGCCAGGCCTCAATCACCTCTCGATACGGCCTGGACTTGGGACCGATCCACTCGAGGAGATCGAGGATCAGAGCGTCGACGGGATCGGACACGTCTTTCCTCCTGGGTCCTCCGCCCCTGACCTCTACGGCCAGCGTTCAGCCGCGGCGGCTCAGGATGCCACCCGCCGCCGTCGGCTGCAGGCCGTGTTGGGCCGCATGCCCGAGCAAGGAATCCCAACGCGCTGGATGTTGCCGACCCCTAATGGAGCCGTACCGTCGCGCTAGCGCGGCAGCGTAGCGCCCTCGGCAAGCGCGATGTCGAGCGCGATGCGATCCTTCGATGCGACGGCGCGCGAGATGTGCCCCTGGCCGGTGGTGTCCTCGGCGAGCAGGATGTGACCGGGACCGAGCCGAATCTTTCGCCCACCTTCCAGTTCGATCTCGCTCTCGCCGCTCAATGTCACGACGAGCTGTCGCCGTGGTGCCGGGTGCCAGTCGACGAAGTACTCCGGCGTCGTACGTCGCACCTGCAGCGCAGTGACGGCGACTGACGCCGACAGGTTGCTCCCAGCATCTCGCGGTCTCAGCGGAATCTCGAACTCTTCCGCCTTCGTCTTTCCGTCAGCGCCGGTATAGATGCGGGTCACCTTGACGGGCGTGCTCCCTTGCGCGGCAAGGGAGGCGCCGGCGATCCACTTCGCGCCCGTGGCGACAGCCAGAGTGGGAATCCAACCCAGCATGAGCACGCCGGGAAGCAGCTTCCTCATCACAGTACTCCCTTCCGTGTTTCCCTCTGACACTGCGAACCTGCTATGCGGCGCAACGATCTGGCGCTCAGCCGCGAGCCGCGCGCGGCTTGGTTGTCAGCTTGCTTCGACCGCGACGTGCGGGGGTCGACGGCTGCGGCGCCTTGTTACGCTGAACCTCGCCGGGCGTTGGGCGCTCCCGCGACTCTCGGATCGCCGCGAGAATGTCCTCGCGAGTGAGGTCTGTATCCACTCCAGGAACGTCGAGGGGGGATCCCCCCGAGCGCACGGGCCGCACCGCGAACTCGCTTCCGTCGCGTCGTTTGATTCGGATCTCTCCGCCTTTCCGCGCCTCATCGAGAAGTCGCGCCAGTCGCTGGCGGGCTTCAGAGTACGTGTAGACCTTCATCGCTAAACCTCCAGTACCTCGATCCCGAGCTTCCTGGCGACCACTCGCTGGGCATCGTCGAGCGTCAGCAAAGGAGTTCGATATTTCCGCGCACACTCCAACAAGTCATCGGCGCCCGCTCAGGGAGTCGAGCAGTTCCGAGAAGAGGGCGAGTCCCCGCTCCAGCGTGTCGGGCTCACCGCCGAAGCCGACCCGGAAGAAGCGATCCATCCCGAAGTGGTCACCGGGGACCACGAGCACGCTCTTCTCTTCCCGCAGGCGCTCTATGAGCGCCGTGGAATTGACGTCCAGGTCGTAGTCGCAGTAGGCGATGGCGCCGGCGCGAGGAGGAACGAGTGCGAGGATCTCGCGATGCCGTTCGAGCCATGCCGCGACGGTGGGGTACTGGGCGCACAGGATTCTGCGAGTGCGTTCCAGGATGCGGCGACGTCGCTCCGGGTCGAGCACGAGCTGGCCGAGGCGGTCGGACAGGACCGTGGGCGCGATCGTCGTGTAGTCCTTGTAGCTCCACAGCTCCTCGATCTTGGTGCTTGGGCCCGCGACCCAGCCGATCCGGAGCCCCGGCAGCCCGTACGCCTTGGAGAACCCGCAGGTCACCAGCACGCGCTCGTACCGTCCCCAGAAGGAAGGCGTGGTCTCGCCTTCGAGCTCGGCGCCCTGGTAAACCTCGTCGGCCAGGAGCCACGCCCCCACGCGGCTGGCCGCGTCGCAGACGGCCCGCATCTCCGCCTCATCGAGGATGGCGCCCGTCGGGTTGTTCGGGTTGCACACGGCGATGAGACGGGTGCGGTCCGTGACGGCGCGCTCGAGCTCGTCCAGGTCCGGGGCCCACCGCTCCCCCAGTTGCCGCAGGGGGAACGGCCGCACCCGCGCACCGAGGGCCTGTGCCGCACCCCAGATCTGCATGTAGTTCGGCACCATCACGACGATGTCCGCTCCCGGCTCCGCCACGCTCCACGTCACGATGAAGTTCGCCTCGGCCGTGCCGTTCGTGACCACGACGTTCGGCGGGCCGGCGCCCGGGTAGAGGGCGCTGATCGAGCGCCGCAACTCGATGGACCCGTTCGTCTGGGGATAACCCAGAAGCGCGTCGCCCAGCTCGCGCGGGTCCAGCAGCTCCGCAAGGCGCAGGGGGTGCACCCCGCTCTCCGAGAGGTTGTACCGCACCCGGTTCTCCCAGGTGGACTGCATCCTCTCCATGAGGAACGGCTCGATCCGCATGAATCCTCTCCGTTACGGTGTCGGCGGCACGACCGCCGGTACTCCCTTCTCCCGGGCGAGGGCGTTGAGCCTGGCCAGGTCCGTGTCGAGCGCTTGCCGCAGCCGAGCGAGCTGGTCTGCCAGGATCGGCTTCAGGTCGTCGAAACGCTGAGAGGCCGCCGCGGTCGGCCGCGTGTCAGCGCTGAGCACCGTGCTGTACAGGTAGACGAACTCGTTGTCGAGCTGCGGCTCGTGGATGAAGACGAACCGTCCGGCGGGGAGCTTCGTCTGGGTCAGCGTTTGTTCGATAGCGCTGAGCTTCTCGTCGAGGGCGCGAGCCGCGCCGGCGATCTCGGATTCGCTGCCCGCCCTGCGCGCGCGCTCGACGAGCTCGTTCGACTGCTTGCGGACTTCGCGGATGGCCCGAAGCGCGCGGTGCGTCTCGGTGACCTTGTCCCGGATCTGGATCGCCACGTCGAACTGTTCGCGGAACTCGGCCTGGCTGGTGGCCAGGCGCGGGTCCTTCTCGACCTGGAGCGACCGGGTCTGGCTCCAGCTCCCCACGGACAGGCGGACCTGGTAGGTGCCCGGAACCGCCTTCGGACCCTCTGTGCTTCCCCAGAAGATGGAGCCCTCCAGCACCTGGGGGCCGGGGTAGCGCAGATCCCAGAGGAAGCGGTTCATCCCCGGCTGCGTGGAAAGGCGATCCGCGGCGCTCCCCCGGCTCGAGAGCGCACGGATCACGCCTCCGCTCGAGTCCAGAAACTCCAGGCGAACCTCTTCCCGGGGCGCATCGCCCAGGTGGTAGTAGATCACGGCGCCGTTCGGTGGGTTCTTCCCCGTCCGGGGCCGGTCGACGCTCGCGCCTTCCAGACGGTACGAGACCCGGGGCTGGTAGAGGTGCGCCTGTGCGCCGGCCACCTCGTCACTGAGCTGATGGAGTGGCGCCAGGTCGTCGAGGATCCAGAACGACCGTCCTTGGGTCGCGACCACGAGGTCCTGCCGGTACACCGCGAGGTCCATGATCGGCGTGATGGGCAGATTGAGCTGCAAGGACTGCCAGCTCGCGCCGTCGTTGAAGGAGACGTACATCCCGAACTCGGTCCCGGCGTAGAGCAACCCCTTCCGGTCAGGATCCTCCCGGACCACGCGCACGAAGTGCTTCTCGGGGATCCCGTTCCTGCCGTCGGTGAGGAGCTCCCAGCTCTTGCCGTAGTCATTCGTCCGGAAGACGTAGGGCATGTAGTCGTCCAGCCGGTAGCGGTGGACGGCCAGGAACGCGCGCCCCGGATCGTGGGCGGAGAGCTCGATGGAGTTCACCGTGGCCCAATCGGGCATCGTGGGGGGCGTGACCTCTTCCCAGTTCGCCCCGCCGCCCCGCGTGACGTGGACGCGGCCGTCATCGGTCCCTGCCCACAGGAGGCCCGGGCTCTCTGCGGATTCCTCGAACGCGACGATGCTGCTATAGACCTCGGTGCCCGTGTGGTCGAGGGTGATCGGCCCGCCCGAGTCCTCCTGCTTGCTCTTGTCGTTTCGGCTCAAGTCCGGGCTGATGACCGTCCAGCTCTGCCCCTCATCCGTGGACTTGTGCACGAACTGGGAGGTGTGGTAGAGAACCTTCGGATCGTGGGGAGAGACCCGGATCGGGGCGATGATCGCGAAGCGGTGCCTGTACGCTTTGGTCGGCTTGCCCTCGCCGATCTGGGGATAGCTCTGGATATTGCGGAGCTGGCCCGTGCCGTGGTCGTAGCGCTCGATTTGCCCCTGATAGTTGCCGGCGTAGACGATGTTCGGATTCCGAGGATCGACGGCGATCTCCCCCTGTTCGCCGCCGCCCACGGCATACCAGTCCTGGCTCGTAATTCCGAAGCCGGTCGTGCGGCTGGGGATCGAGATCGTGCTGTTGTCCTGCTGAGCACCGTACAGGCGATAGAGGAACTGGTTGTCGACGGTGACCGAGTAGATCTCCGCCGTCGGCTGGTTCGCCTGGGTAGACCAGGAACGACCCCCGTTGTACGAGATGTTGGCCCCGCCGTCGTTCCCGTTGATCATGATCCTGGGATCCTTCGGGTCGAGCCAAAGGTCGTGGTGGTCCCCGTGTGGCGCAGCGACCGACTCGAAGCTCTTCCCGCCATCCACAGATTTCAGGAAGCCCCTCCCGTGACCCATGAGGTAAACGGTGTTCTCCTCGAGCGGGTCCCCATACACGTGCATGTAGTAGAACGCCCGGGCCACGAGGTCTGGAGAGCTGTTGATGAGACGGAAGCTCGTACCCCCGTCGTCGGAGCGGTAGAGCCCGCCATCCTTGGCCTCCACGAGCGCCCAGATGCGCCCGGGATTGGCGGGTGAGACGGCCACGCCGATGCGCCCCTTGATCCCGGCCGGAAGACCCTCCGCAAGCTTCACCCAGGTGTCACCCCCGTCGCTGCTCTTATAGAGGCCGCTGTCCTCGCCGCCGCTGATCAGGACCCAGGGCTTGCGCACGGCCTGCCAGATGGCGGCGTACAGGATCCTGGGATTCACCGGGTCCATGGCCAGATCCACGGCGCCCGCACTGTCGCTCACGAACAGGACCTTCTCCCAGGTCGTGCCGCCGTCCTTGGAGCGGAATACTCCGCGCTCCGGGTTTGGGCCGAAGGCGTGGCCCAGCACGGCTGCGTAGATCAGATCGGGGTTCCTGGGGTGGATGCGGACGCGGCCGATCTGGCCGGCATCGACCAGGCCGACATGCTTCCAGGTGCGGCCCCCGTCCACGGACTTGTAGACTCCATCGCCAGGGGAAACGTTGTTGCGGATGCAGGCCGAGCCCATCCCAGCGTAGATGACGTTGGGGTCGGCGTCGGCCACGGCGATGGCGCCGACGGATCCGCTCTTGAAGTACCCGTCAGAGATGTTGCGCCAGCTCTCGCCCCCGTCCTCCGTCTTCCAGATGCCGCCGCCGGTGGAGCCCATGTAAAACGTGTTCGGGACGCCGGGAACGCCGGCCACGGCGGTGACGCGTCCGCCGCGGTGGGGGCCCACCAGGCGGTACTCGAGGGCCTGGTAGAGCGACGCTGGATACTGGGGCGCGGAAGGTCCGGTCCGGGACATCCGGGACGGTCGCGCTTGACCCACCGCCGATCCCGGAGCGGCAAGCGCCGCAAGCGCCGGGGCGAGCAGTACCGCCAGGGAGCTGCTCAGACCCACTCTCCGTTCCCATCGCCTGCGCATTCGGTCTCCTCCGGTCAACGGGTCGCTGAGCCAGCGTGCGGTGCCTTGCGGCCAAGCGGCCAAGAAGACGGTCGGCCAACCGCCCGCGCAGCGTGTGGAGCTCATTTCGAGCCGGCGTCCGCTACCCTGCGGCCAAGAAGACAGCCCGGCGATTGCGCCGCCGGGCTGTCTTTAGGTCTCATTGCTGCTGAGCTGCCGAGTCGCTACGAGACGCGGGCCGGCGGGGAATCCTCCGCCCCTCCCGCGCCATCACTTCACGAGCGGGTTCGACTGGCGCTCGATGAGCGTGATGGGGAAGAAGGTTCCGGGCTGCTTCACCGCATCGGAGATCGGCTCCCAGCGGGGATCCCTTTCTCCGAAACGATAGAGGTCCGCCAGGCGCCGCCCCTGGAGAAACAAGCTCACCAGCCGCTCGTGCTTGAGCATCGACAGCACGCCGACCGCGTGCCTGGCTGGGTCGTACGGCGTCAGATTGTTCATCCCGCGCACGTGGTTGATATGCGTGATCGCTCCGGCGATGTTCGCCCTCGCCAGCTCAGCCTCCGCCAGGATGAGGTGCATCTCTCGCGCCGAGATCACGGTGAGCGGGCCGATGTCCGAGCCGGCGGCGAACGAGAAGATGAAGTCGGAAAGCGCCGGATCTGTGGCCCCGGTGATCGGGTCCTTGTAGATGACGGCCACGGGGCGGCTCAGCCGCGCTCCCGGGAACGTGGCGAACTTGCTGTCGAATCGGAGCTCCTGCCGCTGGTTGATCTGGAAACCGACGTCACTCGTGACCGTCGAGGTGCTGTAGCTGAAGCGCCACTTCCAGTCCGTGGTGATCCCCACCCTGGCGAGGACCGCCTGCGCATCCGCGTTCGCCTCCGCATCATTGAC
Organism: Gemmatimonadota bacterium; assembly: GCA_016209885.1. Classification (GTDB taxonomy): domain Bacteria; phylum Gemmatimonadota; class Gemmatimonadetes; order Longimicrobiales; family Gaopeijiaceae; genus JACQVF01. The sequence continues at coordinate 28,589 of JACQVF010000017.1, forward strand.
GAGAGGGTCAGCGGGAACGCGGCCGGGCGGGTTCAGCTTCCGCCACACGGCCCTGGCAAACTTCGCCCGGGCCCGCCGCGCGAGAATCCGGGTCTCGAGCTCGCCGTCGCCCACGGCCCGCGCAATGGGCAGCGCCTTGTCCAGGTAAGCGATGGCGGTGTTGTACATCTGGTCCATCTTGTCGGGTCCCACCGGAGGCGCCGCCGCGGACCGGTCCGACAGGACAAAATCGTCGAACAAGTCCCCGATCAGGTTGTAGACGATCGCGCCGTACAGGTACGCCCGGGCCAGATCTTTGCGGTTCTTCAGCTCCTTCTTCGCGTCAAAGCCCTCCCCACTCCGGATGGCTTCGTCGGCGAGCCAGCGGGCCTGACTGACCAGCGGGTACGCCGCGTCCAAGAACTCGTTGCCCGGATTGTTCACGAACCCCTGGTCGAGCGTCAGCCAGTCCTGCCGCGATCCGATCCACTCCAGTTCGTCGGTCGCGGTGGCGGAAGGAGTCATCAACCGTGCGTACGCCCGCGCGGTGGAGGACAGCGTCCCGTTTGTCAGCGCGGTCACGGCATCGGGCTTCTCGATGTCATCCTGTTTCACGCTGTTCGGGTTCTCCACGTCGAAGATCCCTCCGCATCCCGCCAGCGCGCCGGCGAGGGCGAGGGTGAGAACCGGCAGGCCTCGATGCCGCCGGAATCGTGATATGCTCGTCACCTGGCGACTCATGGTCGCACCCTCCTCTCGCTCAGAACGCGGCCCGAACGCTGAACGTTATCCGCCGCTGGAGCGGGAATCCGTACATATCGGTCCCGAGCAGGAAGTTGTTGTCGAGCCCGCCAATTCCCACGGCACTCGGGACCGCACCGCGACCGTTGTTGTTCGCCTCGGGATCCACGCCATCGTATCCGCTCCAGAGGGCGAGATTGCGGCCGCTCACGGTGAAAGCCAGGCTGTTGAGGCCGAACCGTGCCACCGTTTCGGCCGGCAGCGTGTACGTGAGGCTCACCTCGCGCCAGCGGACAAAATCCGCCCGCACGATGGAGTTCATTCCCTCGTGGAGGCCCAGCGCCTTGATGTCCGAAGCCCAAATCATGGCGGCCTCAAGGCGCTGCTCGGCGGTACTTGCCGGATTGTTCATGGTCGCTTCGACCCGGGCCGCCTTGGGCGTATTGCGCGACCAGGAGCCCTCCTCGCGGAACGCGTACGTCAAGTTGTGCGTGGAGAAGGCGCCCGTCTCGTACTCGAAGAGGGTCGTGAACTGGAAGTTCCGAAGGAACGAGCCGTCGAACCCGAAGGCGCCCTGCCAGTTCGGAATGTGCTTCCCGAGATAGTGATCCAGGAAATCCCGGTCGCCGTCCTCGTCCACCCGCAGCGGCGAGAGGCCCGCGGCGTCGAGGCTTCGGGGCTGCGAGAGGTATCGGAGGAAGTCCTCCCGAGTGTCCGCTTTCCCGTCTCCGTTGGAATCGAACGGAACCTGGCCGGGGCCGACCGGAAGAAGCTTCGGTCCGAAATAGGCTCCCGGCGGATGGCCCTCCCGGATGAAGTTGCGGTAGCGCTGGTAGGATCCACCCACCTTGAGCGGCGGCGCGCCGCCCAGATCGTCCACCCGTTGGTGGAGATAGGCGCCGTTGGCGAACAGGTTGAGCGAGAAGTTCGGCCGTCCGAGCGCGAGCGCCCGGACCGAGATGTCCACGCCCTGAGCGCTCAGCTGCCCGATGTTCACCAGTTGCGTGGCGCTGAACCCGCCCGACACCGGGAACTGCCGGGGCACCAACGCATCGCCCACGGTGCGGTGCCAGTACGTGACGTCCACCGCCGCCCGGTCGTTCAGGATGCCAACTTCGCCTCCCAGCTCCCACTCCGTGGACACCTCGGGCTTGAGGTCCGGGTTCCCGAGGTTGCCCGGCTGGAGGCCGGCACCATCCTCCGAGTTGAGGGGCACGAAGGTCGTGAACTTGTCGAAGGCCCCCGGCTGGAGCCCGGACTGCCCGATCGCGCCCCGGACCCGAACGGTCGAGAAGAGCGAGCTCCTCCAGCTATCCCTCTGACTCGGGACCAGGGAGAAGCTCAACTTCGGATAGAACGTGGACGGCGCATCCTCGCCGAACGCGCTATGCCGGTCGAAGCGGCCGCCTACGGTCGCGAACAAGTAATCCTGGTAGCCGACCTGCTCCTGGACGAACGCCCCCGCGCTCACCTGTTCGATGACCTGCTCGAACACACCCTGCGCCGCGGCGGAGCCGACCACGGCCAGGCCGGGGCCGGGGAAGGCGTTGCCGAACGACGCGTGGATCACCTCGTTCGTTACGAATGCCTGACCCCCGACGACCAGCGACGACGACCACGCGCTCCCGAGCTGACGATCCCAGTTGGCCCGGAAGTCGACGGTGAGCTGCCGCTGCTCCCGGTTGCTGATGTCCCTCCGCCCGTCGATCTGGAAGCGGGTGTACCCGTCCACGTTCCACCGGTACGGGAGCAACTCCGCGTTGAACTCGCTCGTGACGTCAACCCCGGCCGTGGCATCGATCGCAAGGCGCGACGCCTCCCCGCGGGCTAGTTGGTAGTTCGTGTTGAGCGTGCCCGTGAAGTGGCGGACATCCTGAGTGATCTGGATCTGCATCGCCTCACGCGAGGTGGCAAAGAACGTCGACGCGAACGGATTCCCCGGCCCGTCGCACCTCCCGATCCGGATCTTCGGCGACGTGCCGCACGTGGCCTCGCGGGGATTCGCGTCGTTGATGAGGCCCAGCGGCCCATAGAGGTTGTTGTTGTTGCGCGGGACCTGGCCGTGACGGTCCGTGTAGTTCGTGCTGATCCCGATCCTCAGGCGCTCGGCGGGGAAGAACTGGAGGTTGGCCGTCGCGTGGGCCCTCCGGTCAATGTCCCGGGCCGGCCCCAGGTCCTCCCAGCCCAGCGGGCCGTCGTCGTACGCGTACGCCCCGGAAACGAAGTACGTGACCGCCTCGCCGCCTCCGGTGACGGACAGGCTGTTCTGGACCGAGTGCCCGGTTTCCACCAGATCGTGATAGAACTCGGGGACGACGAACACCTCGTAGGGGCGGATCGGACGCTCGTAGTAGGCGCTCAGCCGTGCGGCCGCCGTGTCCGAGCGAACCCAGCTCGCCAGCGGCTCGTACGCACGATCCATCGGGTACTCGGACAACCCGAACTCGCTGCGGATCTCCCAGCGCGGCGTGCCGCTCCGCCCCCGCTTCGTGAAGATCTGGATCACGCCCGCGGACGCCTCGGTCCCGTACAGCGTCGCTGCCGCCGCGCCCTTCAGAATCTCCACCCGCTCGATGGCCTCCGGCGGAATGTCGTCGAGGCGGGACGGGGTCCCCCCACCTCCGGTACCCAGGAAGGGCGAATGGTAGCCGCCGCTGTTGTCCACGCGTGCCCCATCGATGTACACGATGGGCTCATTCGCCTGGGACACGGAGGCGCTCCCCCGAATCCGGATCCGCGCGCCCTCGCCCGTGAGGCCGCCCTCAGGCATGACCATGACGCCGGCCTGCCGCCCCTGAAGAACTTCCGAGAACGACCGAACCGGAGCGCTTTCCAACACGCGGCTGTCGATCGTGGCGATGGTGTTCCCCAGCTTCCGGCGCTCCGTTGCCGCCCCCGCTCCCGTGACCACGATCTGCTCGAGCTCGATGGCCGTTTCGGTGAGCTGAAAGTCGGCCTGCACGCTCTGGCCGGCACTGACCTGCACCGTCTGGCTCACTCTCCGGTAGCCCACCAGGTCCGCCTGGATCGCACGCTCGCCCGCCGGCACGTTGAGAAGCACGTAACGCCCTGCGGCGTTCGTGAGCCCTCCGATCTGCGTGCCGGAAACATAGACCTGCACCGCTTCCAGTGGCTGGCCGGTCGAGGCATTCCGGACCTGGCCGGTCACCGTCCCCGTCGCCTGGGCAGTCGCCTCCGACGCCCACCAGCCCCCGAGCGCCACGACGGCAAGCGTCGCAAGCACCACATTCAGACACTGTCTGGAACTCATGATCTCACCTCCTGGAGAGACCGCTGTCGGGGTGGTTCGCGGCCGAACGATTCAAGACATCACCTTACATCACCTCGAGGATCACACTCGAAACAAGCCACTCGAAACCAGCCAGAGGGATCGGCGCCACGCCACAAATCCAACCCGCGAGCCGGACCCGACTACCATCGCCTCGGGCAGCAGCGGAGGCATACGCGGGGGTGGCGGGGAAGCCCGGACAACCTCCGGCACGAGGTTCGGTTCGAGACGTGCAACAGGGCCTCTCCCCAGTCAGAGCGACGCGCGAACGGCGTCCGGCGAGTTGGGGCCATAATAGTGCACCTCCGGGGAACGGTCAAGATTGCACCTGGTGAACAATCGTCCAGGTCAACAGAGGCGGACGCGAGGAGCTCAGGCGGCGCCGGGTGAAGGGGATCCGGTAGGTCGCCAGTCCGCTGCGGTCCGCTATCCGCCCTGCCGGCTGACGATGATGGACGGCACGGCGCGTTCCCGCAGCAGCGCGTTGAACCCGGCTATGTCCCTGGCGATCACCTCCTCGAGGCGGGAGCTCAGCGTCGCCCATTCGCGGTTCACGTCCTCGAAGCGCTGGTACGCGCCGCGCGTGGGGCGGCCGTCGGGGCTGGTCACAGAGCCGTAGAGGTAGCCCATCTGGTGGTCGAGCCGGGGCTGGAAGTTGATCGGGTCGAGCGGGCTCTCGCTCTTCGTCTGGATGAGCCCTTCCTCGATGGCCGTGAGCTTCTCGGCGATGGAGTCGGCGGGTGCGGTAAGGCTCTTGTTATCAGCGCCTCCGGCCTCCGCGAGCCGCCGCGCCACGTGCTTGAGCTGTTCGCGCACGGAGCGGATGCGTCGGATCGCGTCGTAGACGCGGTTCAGGGTGTCGCGGATGGCAAGGGCGAGATGGTACTGCTCCTCCAGATTCGCCTGGGTCACGTCCGCGAGTCGCGAATCCTTGAGGACGCGGAACGGGCGGGTCTGGCTCCAGTCGCCGGCGCTGAGGTGCACTTGATAGGTGCCGGGTACGACCTTGACCCCGCCCGTGTAGCCGCCATCGGTTCCGCTGGTGGCGCCCTCGACCACGCGGACGGGCTCCGTCATCAGGTCCCACACGAAACGGTTCGCCCCCGCGTCGGCCGAAGCGTTGGTGTCGGGCCCCGGGGCACCCCGGCTCTGCCGGGCTTGCGCGGTCTCCGCCTTCGCCCTGCCGGAAAAGCGGCGGACCACCTGGCCACGCTCGTCGAGGATCTCCAGCGTGACCTCGCCCGTGGGTTCCCCGGCGAAGTAGTAGTAGATCACCGCTCCGCTGGGCGGATTCTCCGGCCAGCGTCCCGTGCGGAGGCGCCTGCCGCTCACCCGGTGGGCGTCCCGCGGCGTGAAGAGATGGCGCCTCGCGGCGGCCACCTCGCGGGTGAGCTGGTGGAGGGGCGTCAGGTCGTCGAGGATCCAGAAGGAGCGGCCCTGGGTGGCGACCACCAGGTCCCGCCGGTGGACTTTGAGGTCAGTGATCGGTGTCACCGGAAGGTTGAGCTGCAGCGACTGCCAGTGGGCGCCGTCGTCGAAGGAGACGAAGAGTCCGAACTCGGTGCCGGCGTAGAGCAGCCCCTCCCGGTCCGGGTCCTCGCGAACGACGCGCACCGGGTGGTCCGCCGGGATCCCGTTCCGCCCGTCCGTCAGGAGCTTCCACGACCCGCCGGAGTCCTCCGTCTTGAAGACGTAGGGCCGGAAGTCGTCCAGGCGATAGCGGTGCACAGCGAGGTAGACCTTGCCCGGGCGGTGGGGCGAGACCTCGATGCGGTTCACGGTGCCCAGCGGCGGCATCTCCGGGGGCGTGAGCTCGGTCCAGGTCCTGCCGCCATCTCGGGTGACGTGGATGCGGCCGTCGTCGGTGCCTGCCCAGAGCGTCTCCGGAGAGTGGGGCGAAACCACGAGGGCGAAGACCGTGTTGTAGATCTCGACGCCGCTTCCCTCGCAGGTGATGGGGCGACCCCCGCACTCCTGGTGCGCCGGGTTGTTCGTAGTGAGATCCGGACTGATCGTCTCCCAGGTCATCCCTCCGTCCGTACTCCGGTGAATGCGCTGGGAGGCCTGATAGACCACTTTCGGGTCATGCGGGGAGACAACGATGGGCGAGTTCCACTGGAAGCGCTCCCGCAGGTCCTTGGCCGGCGTCCCCAGCTGAAGTTGCGGGTAGACCATCACCCTGCGCACCTCTTGCGTCTCTAAGTTCGCGCGCTCGATCACTCCGCCGTAGCAGCCGGCGTAGATCAGGTTCGGATGATCCGGGTGGAGGGCGACGGGCCCGGTCTCACAGCCGCCCACCGAGTACCAGAACTGGATGGGGTCAATCCCTGCGGCGGTCCAGGAGGGCACCGTGATCGTCGAATTATCCTGCTGGGCCCCGTAGACGCGATAGGGGAACAGGTTGTCCACCGCCACAGCGTAGAGCTCGGCGGTCGGCTGGTTTAGCATGGTGGACCACGTCTCGGCGCCGTCCAGGGTCACCTGGGCACCTCCGTCGTTCGCCACGATCATCTTGCGGGGATCCAGCAGATTGATCCACAGGCCGTGGACGTCGCCGTGGGGCACCTGGACCGGCTGGAAGGTCTTCCCTGCGTCCACGGAGCGGTAGAGCCCGCCGTTCATAACGTAGAGCGTGCTCGGGTCCTGGGGGTCCGCCTCAATGTGCATGAAGTAGAATGCCCGCTGCTGGAGGTCGCGATCCGTGTTCACCTGCGTCCACGTCTCCCCGGCGTCCTCGGAGCGGTAGATGCCACCCTTACCGTCGGGCGCCTCGATGAGGGCCCAGACTCGCTCGGGGTCGGCCGGTGAGACCGCCACGCCAATCTTGCCGACCAGCGCCGTGGGCAGCCCACCCCCCAACTTCCCCCACGTGTCGCCGCCGTCCACGCTCTTCCAGAGGCCGCCCTCCTGTGCGCCGCTGATGATTACCCACGGCTTCCGCTCGGCCCGCCACGCGGTCGCGTAGAGCTCCCGCGGATTCCGCGGGTTCATGGCCAGGTCTACGAAGCCGGTCGAGTCGGAGATGAAGAGCACTTTCTCCCATGTCTTGCCGCCGTCGCGGGAGCGAAACACCCCGCGCTCGGAGCTCGGGCCGAAGGCGTGGCCCAGGGCCGCCACGTACACCACATTCGCGTCCCGCGGATGCACGATGATGTCGCCAATCTGCCCCGCGTCCCGGAGCCCGGCGAACGTCCAGGTCTTGCCGCCGTCCACCGACCGGTAGAGACCGCGCCCGGTCGAGACGTTCCCCCGGATGCAGGCCGAGCCGGTCCCCACGTAGATCACGTGCCGGTCCGAGTCCGCCACGTCGATCGCCCCGATGGACCCGGCGGCGAAAAAGCCGTCCGAGACGTTGGCCCACGGCTCCCCGGCGTTGTCTGTCCTCCAGACGCCGCCGCCCGTGGAGCCCATGAAGTACGTCTCCGGCTGCTCCGCGATCCCGGCCACCGCCGTGGAGCGGCCACCGCGGTGCGGGCCAATCATGCGGTAGCGCATGGCGGCGTAAAGGGCTGTGTCGTAGACGATGTTCGGTCTCGCCGTCTGGGCGTGCAGGGCGTCGGCCACGCCGGTTGGCCAGCCGGCGGCGGCGAGGAACGTCAGAGTGGCGGCGAAGCGGAGCGCTGCCGCGTGCGTCATGGTGCCCTCTCCTTCCTGGGAGCGTGTCCGGACGCCGGCACCCCGCTCCGAGTGCGCGCGGTGCAGCGCGACGCTAACCCGAAAGCCGCACCGGACCACCCTTCCCTGGAGAACGCCGGACGCGGACACGCCGAGGAGAAGGCGAGTCGCCAAGGAAGCTGCAGCACGGGGAGCGGTTCGAAACATCCAAGCGGCCTCGTCCCGGACGAATGTAGCGTCCCAACGCCGCTGGACGAGTTGGCGCCATCGCCATAGTAGTGCGCCCGCGAGAGACGATCAAGCGTACACATGGTGAACAATAGTCCAGGTCAACAGGCGCGCGGATGCCGCCCACGGGGAGGCTGCTGGGCGAAGGTTGAGACGCACCCTTGAGTGGAAGTTCCCACGGCGCGATCTTGGGGCGCCTGCTGGCGAAGCTCCTTACGCCTCAGCGGCTCGCCGCCTGAGCATGAGAATACGTAGCCGAATTGCCTGACCGACCCGCCCGCGAATCCGCACCACGGGTGCCTGCGTAGGGATGGCGGATCGGGTCGTGGCATCCTCGGACGACAAGGAACGGAGCCTATGTGGGGAAACCTGGCGCCGATGCTGCTGGGGATCGTCCTGGTCCTCACGGTCGGCGGCGTGATCCTGCTGAGGCCGCTGGCCAGCCGCCTCGGCGACCTCCTCGAGGTCAGGACCCAGGAGCGCCTCGGCGGGCGTGGGCCAGGGCAGGAGCGGGAGCTGGCCCGGATCCGCGAGCTCATGGAAAGCATCAACCAGCGCCTCGCTCTCCTGGAGGAGCGGCAGGACTTCACCGACGCGCTCCTCCGGAACCCGGAGCGAGCGAGGCTCGAGAGCGGGGCGGGCGAACGGAAGGCCGAGCGAGCCGGATGAGGCAGGGCCTGCCGATGCAACCTCATCAGGGCGGCCGAACCAAGATTCGCCGGACCAAGATTCTTGCCGCCGGAGCCGGCGCGCGCGTATAGTCTTCCCAGTCTTGCCAGGACGGCGCTGCCCGTCCTGGCCGGAGACCATCGAAGCGGGGGTGAACGATCCACCCCCGAATGGGCGATCTGTCGCAGCGGATGGTCGTCGGGATCCGATCCTCGAGCGCACGGTACCGGTGGGCCTATCGGAGTAGAGGAATTCCAGCGACAATTGTCGGCGTCTGGCGACGCCACTTGCGTGGCACGAGCTTCTCGTCGGGTTGCTGAAGCGCACATCTCTCACTCGATCGCCGGCCCCATGTCGACGGCTGCACTGTTCGGCACCTCGCAGACCGATCTCGCGCGCATCGCGCGCTCCCTGAGTCAAGCGGGCTTCGCGCTCGTGCACTGCCGGTCCTGGAGCGCGTTGATCCGCGAGGCCGATCGTACCGTTGCGGCCGTCATCGTGGCGCCCTGGCTCGGTTGTGACGTAAGTCTCGCCGACGTGAGAACCCTCACGGAGCGGTGCCCCTGGTATCCGCTCGTGCTGGTCACGGAGCCGGAGCCCAGTAATCTCCGGCTGTTGGTGCGAGTGATCGTATCCGACGTACTGTTCCTGCGGAGTGAGGAGCGGCGCCTGGCTCAAACCATCCGTAGCGCTCAGGTGGATGGCTTCTTCTGTCGAGCTGCCGAGCTCATTCGACGAAGCCAGAGCCTCGCTCCGGTTCTGCGATCGGCGCTGCTCTATGCGCTGGAGCAGGCGCCCGCGCCTCTTCCCGTCGATTCCGAGGAGTTGATCGCGCCGGCCCGGTCCATTCGCGCCCTCGCCGATCGGCTGCACACGTCCGAGGACCACCTCTCCCACGCGGCGAAGGAGCACGGGCTCTCCCTGCGAGCGTTCCTCGACTGGTGCATCGCTCTCCGCGCACTTCAGCTTCGCATCCGGGCCGGCGCGGGTTGGGAGACCATCGCCTGGCGCCTGGGCTACCGCTCGGTCAGCGGTCTCTCCGAGCACCTCAAGCACACGCTGGGACTCCGGCCCAGCCACCTGGGTCATGGCCAGATCCAGCGCTGGTTCTCCGAATTCGAGAGCCGATTCCTCGCTGCCGCATTCGCTGCGCGAGCCCGGAATCTCTGAAGAGAAGTCGGATTCTCTGAAGGCCGAGGTGGCGGGCACGAGCATACATCGGTCTGATGGACGCGTTGCGCATCCGGCTGTTCGGCTCCCTCGAGATCCTTCGTGGTTCTTTCAGGCTCCCGGCGTTCTCGACGCGGAAGTCCCGGTCGCTCTTTTCCTTTCTGGTGCTGAACCGCGAGCGGCCGTACCCTCGCGACGTTCTGCTAGGCAGGTTCTGGGGCGAGTGCCCCGAGGCCGTAGCGCGAAAGCATCTGCGCACGGCACTGTGGCGGATCCGCAAGGTCCTGTCCGCGGATCCGGCAGGCGACGGGGCCCACGGGGCCCACGGGGCCCACGGGGTCCACGGAGGGCACGGGGCGCACCTCGTGGTGGAGGACCATACGGTGGGAATTGATCTCGGTGCACGGGGCTGGCTGGACACTCTGGACTTCGAGGCCAAGCTCAGCCGCGTTCCGCAGCGCCTACCCGAGGAGCTGAGCCCTGCCGAGGCGCGGCTGCTCCACGAAGCCGTTGAGCTGTACCGGGGCGATTTGCTCGAGGAGGAGTACGAGGACTGGTGCGTTCACGACCGGGAGCGGCTCCGCATCCTGGCGCTCGACGCGCTGCACCGCCTCATGGGCTACCACCTTCAGCGCCGGGAGTGGAGCGCCGCGATTGCCCGAGGTCAGCGGCTCCTTGCCGCGGACCCGTTCCTGGAGGAGGTTCACCGCGGGCTGATGCGCTGCTACTTCGCCATGGGCAACCGCGCCGCGGCGCTGCGCCAGTACCAGGTCTGCGCCCGACTCTTGCGCGAAGAGCTGGACGTGGAGCCGATGCCCGACACGGTCGCCCTCTACGAGGAGATCCGTCGCGGCGACGCGCGGCCGCTCGTGCCGGCCCGCGAGGCTGACGGCCGCGCGGTGCGCGGCGACGGCCCTTCCGCCGAGACGCTGCGGCGGCTGCTCGCCGCCGACCGCGACCTCACGCGCTCCCGCCACAACCTGCGCCGCGGCATCGAGGCGGCGCGGCGCGCGCTGCCCAAGTAGCGGGTCGCTGAAGGACTCGGAATTCGTCACGGAATAGCTGTTCCATTTCATTCATCATCCTTGCCCGCGGCATAGCCAAGTGAAGAAGGACCGTGCGATGAGAGCAGCCACACTCATTGGGAGCCACAGGCAAGAGACCAGCGGATCGTGCGCACCCAGCAGGCGCGGGCAGCGGAGCTGATCTGGCTGAACGTGGGCGCGGTGTTCGATCCGCTCCAGGGGGATCCGCGCCTCTCCCGCATGCTCGCGGAACTGCGGCTCGACGGATAGGAGCGCCGCAGAGAATCGGACGGGTCGCCGCGAGCCTCACGCCCCCGGGCGCGCTGGGATGACCGGGAACGGCGAACAGCCATGGAGAGACACGAGGTGATCGTCGTCGGAGCGGGGCCGGCCGGGAGCGTGGCGGCGACGGTCCTGGCCCAGGGCGGGCGGGACGTCTTGCTCCTCGACCGGACCCGCTTTCCCAGGGACAAGGCGTGCGGCGACCTTGTTCCGCAGGCCGCCCTGTCCCTCATGCTCGACCTGGGTGTGAGCGACGCGGCGCGCGCCGCTTGCTTCTATCCGGTGCGGCGCCTGCGGATCGCTGCGCCCGGCGACCGCGCGTTCGAGGTGGCGTTGCGCGCTGGTGCGGGGCTCGACTCGTGCGTCGTTCGGCGCGAGGTGTTCGACGCGATGCTGTGGGAGCATGCAAAGTGGAGCGGGGCCCGGTTCCGCGTGGCTCGCGTGGAGGAGCCGGTGGTCGAGCGCGGACGGGTGGTCGGCGTCCGCGTGCGGGACGAGTCCGAGATCCGGGCTGAGCTCGTCATCGCGGCGGACGGCGCGACCTCGGCCATTGCCCGGGCGCTCCGCGCGACCCGAACGCCGGACCGGCACCGAGCGGTCGCGTTGCGTGCCTACGTGGACGGCCTCGAGCTGGTGGATCATCTGGTCGAGGTCCACTACGCGCGCGAGCTGCTTCCCGGCTACGGCTGGATCTTTCCCGTGGACGGACGCTGCGCGAACGTGGGCGTCGGCATGCGCCTCGACCTGTTCCGGCGCCGCAACACCACGTTGAGGAAGCTGCTCGACGAATTCCTGCGCCTTCCCTCCATCGCGCCGCGTCTGGGGCCCTCGGCCCGGGTCCACGACGTCCTGGTCTGGCAGCTCAACTTCGGCTCAGAGGTTTTCCCCCGGATATGGGACGGCGCGTTGCTCATCGGTGACGCCGGCGGGTTCGTCAGCCCCCTTACGGGCGGCGGCATCCACAACGCGATGATCACCGGCGTGCTGGCCGGACACGCGGCGATGCGGGCGCTCGCGGCCGGCGACGCGAGCCGCTCGACCCTGAGGGCATTCGAGCGCGCCTGGCGCCGGCGGCTCTGGGTGAAGCTCTGGGGCGGCTACTGGGCCCAGCGGTGGATCACCAGCTCGCCGCAGCTTCTGGACGGCGTGGCCGCATTGCTGGCGTGCCGCCAGCGCATCTGCGGGAGTGACGTGGCCAGGCTCCACGGCACACACTCTCCGCGGCCGGCCCCCGGCCCCGCGTCCCGGCCGTAGCGCCCGCGCGCCCCGCCCTCGATGCTCGCCCTCGTAGCCTGTGCTATCGGGGCCGGCGGCGAGGCAGCGCCGGTCGAATCGACCACCACCACGCCCACGAACGCAGGCGTCCCATGTGCCCGAGCGCGTCGCCGAGCCGGTTCATGCCCTCGGGCAGGGCCACCCCGTGATGGTGGGACACCAGCGACACGATCCCGTGCTGCAGGGCGTTGAGCGGGAACGGGTGCCAATCCGGCTCCGGGATGCGGCGATACGGTCGCGGCCGCACATCCGGCGCTTCGCGTCGCGGGCGGTCGAGGGAGAGCACCGCGCCGATGTCCGGCGCGTGCGCGTCCCGGGCCGTGAGCCGCTCGAGATGCCACCGGGCGCAGAGGGTCCGGATGATGGACGTGTGGTCGAACGGAACGCTGCCGGCGGCGCGCACCACGGTGCCGGACGCCACGTAGGGCGAGATGAACAGCGCCGGCACGCGCACGCCGAAGCGGTCGAACGCGAACCCGAACGGGTCCCCATGCGCGTCCTCGCCCGCGTCCCGTTCCGGGGTGGTCGCAAAGGGTGGGATGGCGCCCCGCGGCGGCGGCCAGTGGTCGTAGCAGCCGCCGTGCTCGTCGAAGAGCACCACGAGGAGCGCGCGATGCCAGCGCGGCCCGTCCCGCAGCGCGCAATACACCCGGGCGACCAGCTGCTCGCCGGCGAGGATGCTGGAAAACACGAACGGATTCAGCGCGACGGGCGGGTGCATGTCGCTGTGATCGACGAAGAGTCGCGGCTCGATGAAGCTATAGCGCGGAAGCGTGCCCCGGGCACAATCGCGGTAGAAGGACTCCATGTGGCGGAAGTGGCGCCACCAGCGCGGTGCCAGCAGTTGCGTGTGCAGGTGCTTCGTCAACGAGAAGAGGTCGCGGCGATCCCAGTAGACGCGCCAGGAGCGGCGGCCGACCTTCGCGGTGAGGTGCTCGAAGATCGTCGGGTGCACGTTCCGCTCCCACTTCAGTTACGGCCGGTTGTGCACCCAGCCGTTCGACTGGCCGGAGTGCAGAAACGAGCGGTTCGCGAAGGTCTGTGTGGGGACCGAGCTGAACCATTCGTCGGACACCGCGAACTTGCGCGCCAGCGTGCTCAGCACCGGCACGGCCTCGGGAGGATAGCACTGCATGATGCGCGCGGGGTCGAGGTTCACTCCCGTGCGCTGAGTCTCCTGTCTCACAACGCGGCTGTAGTCCCGCAGGAATCCGCTCATGGGCGCGGGCTCCGGCAGCGTGCCGGGCTCGCGAACGTCGTCCGCGCCGTAGAGCTGGCAGTTGACGTGGGGCAGGTACTCCTCCCCCGGATCGGGAAACGGCTGGCACATGTCCTCGGGGCTCTCATACGGGGCCCGGTGGACGGAGACACGCCGGGGAGGCGTGTGCTCGTCCTCGTTCCAGAGATCCGTGCGGTCCGTCACGCCTCGAAAGACCGGATCCCCGCGACCGATGAACTGCTGGGGCCGGTCCGCCTCATAGAGGTAGCCGAGCAGGTTGTCGAACGAGCGGTTCTCCAGCATGAGCACGACCAGGTGATCGAACTTGGCCAGGTTGGAATCGGGCGGGACCACCGAACCTCCGCGAACGTGTCTGGACAATGCGGCGGAACCAGGTCATTAATATCGGCCGAACCCCTTGCACCGGGAAGACCGGAGAATGTCCCTTTCCTGCTCCGCCTGCGGATTCGAGAATCCGCAGGGGTTCCGCTTCTGCGGAGGCTGTGGTGCGGCCCTGTCCGGAACTTCGGCCGCTGCGGAGCCCGCCACCGGTCCCTCCGCCGTGCGCGAGCGGGAGCGGGCAGCCGAGCGGCGCCAGCTCACCGTCATGTTCTGCGACCTGGTCGGCTCGACCGCACTCGCCGGGCGGCTCGATCCCGAAGAACTCCGCGAGCTGTTGCGCTCGTACCACCTTGCCTGCTCCGAGGTCACCGCGCGCTACGGGGGCTACATCGCACAGTACCTCGGGGACGGCGTTCTGGTGTACTTCGGCTACCCCGATGCCCACGAAGATGACGCGCGTCGCGCGGTATACGCGGGGCTCGAGATCATGGACGCGGTGCGACGACTGGCCCACGGCGCCGGGCGGGAGATCTCGCTCGCGGCACGCGCCGGCATTCACACGGGTCCGGTCGTGGCGGGCGAGGTGGGAGCCGGCGCCGGCCGCCAGCAGCTGGCGCTCGGCCTGACTCCGAACATCGCGGCCCGCCTTCAGGCGCTGGCGGAGCCGTACGGCGTCCTGATCAGCCGGGCGACGGACGGGCTCGTCCAGGGCTTCTTCGAATGTGAGTCGCTGGGCCGCCGCGAGCTGAAGGGAATCGAAGAGCGGGTCGAGGTCCTTCGTGTAGCGCGCGCTCTGGACGTGCGGAGCACGTTCGAGTCCGCGGTGGCCCGGGGGCTCTCGCACGCCGTCGGCCGCGTCCGCGAGCTGGAGGCGCTGGTTTCCGCCTACGAGAGCGTGGCCCGTGGCGAGGGCCGGGTCGCGCTGGTGAGCGGCGAGGCCGGGATCGGGAAATCGCGCCTGGTGCTCATGCTGCGTGAGCGTCTCGCCCCCGGCGAGCAGGCGTGGCTCGTCGCGCCCTGCTCGCCCTACGACCAGACCAGCGCGTGGAGCCCGATCGTCGAGTTGCTCCACAAGTTTTTCCAGTTCCGCCGCGAGGACGGCGGGCCGGAGCGGCTGGTCCGGATCGAGGGGGCGCTGAGGCCCCTCGACCTACCCACGCAGCGCGCCGTCCCCTTGTTCGCCAGCCTCCTCGGCGTGCCCTACACCGGGCGCTACCCGGAGCTGGAGCTCGGGCCGCAGAAGCAGCGGGAACTCACCATCGAGACCCTGATCGCGACGCTGCTGCGGCTGACCGAAGCGCGCCCCCTGGTGCTGACGGTGGAGGACCTGCACTGGTCGGACCCCTCGTCGCTCGAGCTGCTGGACCGCTTGGTGGAGCGAGTTTCGGAGGCGCGTTTGCTCCTGATCCTCACGTTCCGCCCCTCGTTCTCCAGTGCGTGGAACGGCGCCGGCCACATCCTTCGCCTGCCGCTCGAGCGGCTCGCCGAGGAAGAGGCGGCGGTCCTGGTCACCGACGTAACCGGCGGCCGGCGACTGCCGCCCGAGCTGGTGCGCCGCGTGCTCGCACACGCCGATGGCGTCCCCCTCTTCATCGAGGAGCTGACCCGCTCGCTGCTGGAGTCGGGCGTTCTCGAGGAGTCCGACCAGGGCTACGAGCTGACCAGCGCCCTCAGCAGCCTCGCGATCCCCGCGACGCTGAACGACTCGCTGATGGCGCGCCTCGATCGGCTCGGCCCCGCACGCGAAATCGCTCAGCTCGCAGCCGTCATCGGTCGCGAGTTCGGCCGCGGCCTGCTCGCGGCAGTCGCGGAGGTCGAGTCGGCGGCCCTGGAGCCGAAGCTCGAGGAGCTGGTGGAGTCCGGACTGGTCCAGCGGCGCCGCAGCGGCGGTGAGGAACTCTTCGCCTTCAAGCATGCCCTCGTGCGCGAGGCTGCCTACGCGACGCTCCTCAGGCGAACCCGTCAGGAGTACCACCGGCGCGTGGCCGGCGTCCTGGCGGCCGACCCGGCCATCGCCGAGATGCGCCCCGAGCTGCTCGCGCTCCACCTGGCCGAGGCGCAACTGCCCGAGCCCGCGATCCGCGCCTGGCTCAAGGCGGCGGAGCTGGCCATGTCGCGCTGGGCCAGCACCGAGGCGATCGAGCATCTGACGCGCGGCCTGAAGGTACTGGCCGCGCTGCCCGAGGGCGCCGAGCGGAATCGGCTCGAGCTCGAGCTGCAAAGCGCGCTGGGCCGGGCCCTCACGTCGGCCAGGGGGTACGCGGCCCCGGAGGTCGAGCGCACGTACGCCCGGGCACTCGAGCTGTGCGAGCGCATGGGCGACAGCGTGCAGCTCTTCTGGATGCTCTGGGGATTGGGCGGATACTACATGGTGCGCGGCGACCTCATGCGCCCCATCCGCAAGCAGATGCTTCGGCTGGCTCAGACGCTGGGGGACCCGAGCATCGCCGTCGAGGGACACTTCGCAAACGGGATCATCGAGTTCTACCTCGGAGGGCTCGCCGTGGCGTGCCGGGATCTCGATCGAGCCGTCGAGCTCGACACGCCCGGCAGAAGCGAGGCGCGCAACCTCGTGATCGGCGTGGACGGCGGCATCACGGCTGCGTCCTTCGGGGCCATGGCCAACTGGCTGGCGGGAAGAGCCGCCCGTGCCGCCGCGCTGGCCGAGGAATGCGAGGCCCTGGCCCACCGGCTGCGTCACACGTACAGCTACGCGTTTGCGCTCACGCACATCGCCTTCTTGCACCTCATGAGGCGCCACCTGAGCGCCGCCATGACGCGCGCCGCGGAAGCCCTGTCCATCGCGGAGGAGAAGGGCTTCCTCGTCTTCAAGCCGATGTGCGGCTTGGTGCTCGGCTGGGCCGCGACCCACGAGGCCGAGGCGCCGGAGCGGGGGCTCACCATCATGCGCCACAGCCTGGACGGATGGCGCGAGGCTGGCGCGCTGATCTGGCAGACCTACTTCCTCGCCCACCTGGCAGACCGGCACACGGCGCTGGGTGGGCTCGACGAGGCCGATGCGCTCCTCCAGGAGGCGCTCGAGGCGGCGCACCGCACGCACGAGCGGTTCTGGGAGCCAGAGTTGCATCGGCTGAAGGGGAACGTCGGGCTAGCGCGTGGCGATGACGAGACCGCGGAGGCCGCCTATCGCCGCGCGCTCGAGGTCGCAGATTCGCAGGGCGCCCGTGCGCTCGCGTTGCGGGCCGCCAGGGCGCTCGCTCGCCTGCTGCGCGACACCGGACGCGAGACGGAGGCCCGCGCGTCGCTGCAGGCGGCCCTGGCCGCGCTCGAGGACGCCGCGTCGTCCCCGGACGTCGCGGAAGCGATGGAACTCCTCCAGGTGATGGCATGAGCGAGCGCTCGCGCTAGCCGGGCGCTCGAGGTCGCGGTACCGGCGAGGAGACCCGGACTCGGAGAGAAGCCCCGGGCGCGAAACCGCGCTCGGGCTACTCGGGGAACCCGAGGGCCGCCACCAGCTCGGAGAAGCGCGGATCCTCGCGGAGCGGGTCGAACGCGGGCCGCACCTTGAGCCAGACAAGCTCCAGGGCACGGACGCCCACGGCGGAGCGAAGCCACTGGAAGGCCGCGTCCGGATCGCCGAGCCCGATGTGGATGTGGGCCAGCAGAGCCGGCGAGACATATCGGAGGCTGGCCCGACTCGCGAGCCCGTCCAGCACCTGCCGGGCCTCGTCCTCCCGCCCGGCGACGCCGAGGGCGTGGCCGAGGGCCGACTCGGTCTCCGCGCTCCCGCCTGAGAGGGAAACCGCTTTTCGCAACGCATCGACCGCTTCCGCGTGCCGCAACTGCTGCACGTACACCTGGCCCAGGAAGTAGTGGGCCACAGCGAAGCTGTCGTCCAGCTCGATGACCCGCTCGAGCTCCTCCGCGGCACGGCCGTAGCTCCGCTCGACGAACGAGAGAAACCCCTCTGAGCTGAGGATGGCCAGGGAGAGTGGGTCCAGCGCCCGGGCGCGAGCCAGCGCGGCCCGGGCCTCCTCGAACCGTCCGAGCGGCGCCAGGCAGTTGAGGGCGTACCACTGGTGCGCGGTGGGGTAGCCGGGGCTGAGGACAATGGCCCGGGCGAAGTCCCGCATGGCGCTCTGCCAGTCCCAGTAGTAGAGGGCCTCTGCGCTCGCGAGCGCGGTGAGCGCCTCGGCCAGGCCGGCGTCAATGGCCAGCGCTTTCTCCGCCGTCTGACGGGCGAGCGGCATGACCTCGTCCGGCGGCGAGACGCCATAGATGCCAAGCGTCACGTAGGCGTCCGCCTGGCTGGCGAATGCGAGGGTGAAACGGGGATCCTGGACCAGGGCCTGCTCGAAGTAATCGAGGGCGTGGCGGATCCCCTGCTCTGTCCGCTTGTTCCACATGTAGCGCCCGCGGAGATAGAGGTCGTAGGCGCTCAGGCTGTCCGTGGGCCTGCGCTCGATGCGCCCCCGATCCCGAGGCGACAGCTCGGCCTCCAGCGCACGGGCGATCTGCCGCGCCACTTCGCTCTGGATCTCGAAGATGTCTACCAGCTCGCGGTCGTACGTTTCGCCCCAGAGGTGCTCATCCGTGCGAGCGTCGTAGAGCTGGGCCACGATCCTGATCCGGTTCCCGGCCCGGCGGACGCTCCCCTCAAGCACGTTGGCCACCCCCAGGTCGTGCCCGACCTCGCGAAGGCTCTGGTGGCGCTCCCGGTAGCGGGTCACCGAGGTGCGTGACATGACGTTCAGGCCCCGGATCCCCGAGAGCGCGGCGATGATGTCGTCGGTGATTCCGTCGCTGAAGTACCGGTCCTCCTCGTCACCGCTCAGGTTCACGAACGGGAGCACGGCGATGGAGTCCTCGCGGACCGGACGTTCGGCCGCGGCGGTAGCAGCGGCGCTGAGGACAGCGGGGGCGGGGCTGGCCCTGGCGATCAAGTCCGAGCCGAGCACGCGCTCGACCTCCTCGAGCGTGGTTTCCCCGTTCCTCACCCGCTCGAACGCGACCTCCCCCATGGCCCGCATCCCCGAGGCCACGGCCGCCCGCCTGAGCTCTACCTCGGGCGCTCCGCGGCCAATCATCTCGGCGAGCTCAGCGGTCACCGGGAGGACCTCCGCCACAGGCAGCCGGCCCTGGTACCCGATGCCGCGGCAGCGGCGGCAGCCCGCGAGGGCGCAGGCCGGTTCCACCCCATAGAGTTCCCGCAGCCGCAGCTCCCGCGGGCGGAGCTGCGTCGGGTCCCGGACCGGGACGGCGCACTCGGGACAGAGGCGCCGCGCCAGGCGCTGGGCGATGACGCCGCGGAGCGTGGACGCGATGTCGGCGTGATCCAGTCCCATGTCCACCAAACGCTGCACGGCCCCCACCGCGTCGTTCGTATGCAGGGTCGTGAGGACGAGGTGGCCGGTCATGCCCGCCCTCACGGCCGTCTCGGCCGTCTCCAGGTCCCGGATCTCTCCCACCAGGATCACGTCCGGATCCTGCCGCAGCAGGGCCCGCAGCGTCGAGGCGAAGGTGATCCCGCGCTTCGGCTCCACCTGGATCTGCGCGATACCCTGGAGCTTGTACTCGATGGGATCCTCCACCGTGGAGATGTTCAGATCCGAGGTGGACAGTTCCCGCAGCGCGGCGTACAGCGTGGTGGTCTTGCCTGAGCCCGTGGGTCCCGTCACGACCACGATCCCCGAGCGGTGGCCCAGCAGCTCGCGAAGCCGCTCGGCTTCCGGCCGCGGGAACGACTGACCCTCCAGCGAAAACGTGGGCCGCGGCGGGAGGATGCGCACCACGCACTTCTCCGCCTCGGGCGTCGCGACGGTCGAAACCCGCAGGTCGTACGGATCGGGCCCGATCTGGAGCCGGACGTGCCCGTCCTGGGGCCGGAGTCGGTCCGCGATGTCCAGCTTCGCCAGGACCTTGATGCGGGAGACGACGCGGACGAGCGCCGGGATCGGAAAGCGGAGGAACGGCGAAAGGACGCCGTCGATGCGGAAGCGCACGCGCGCCTGGCCGTCGTCCGGCTCGATGTGCACATCGCTGGCGCCGGCCCTTACGGCCTCCACCAGGATGAGATTCGTGAGCCGGACCACCGCCTCGCTGGCAATCTCGCGCTCGTCCACGGGGGCCACTTGGAAGCGCTCGAGCACGTGGACGTCCTCGGTCACCTGCCCCGTGATGCTTCGGACCAGGGAGTCGATGAGCCTGTCCGGCGCGTACCGAGAGTCGATGGCCTCCCGCACGTCCCACGGCGTCGCCACCTCGAGCAGCGCCTGTCGGCCCGAGGCGAACGCCACGGCGCTTTCCACGTCCGGATCCATGGGATCGGCCGCCGCCACGATGAGCCGCCGTTCGGTCACGCGCAGCGGGAAGACCAGGTACCTGCGCGCCACCGCCTCCGGCAACGCTTCCAGCGCCCGGGCATCCACCGACTCGAAGTCGGCTACCTTGACGTTCAGGGATCGGGCGATGACAGCGGCGAGCTCGCCCTCCGTGAGGCCGGTGGCGGCCAGAATCCGCTTCCAGGCCTCCTCGAGAGGCGCATCGGGATCGAGCTCCAGTGCCGAAGCACCCTGGACGCCGGCACGGGCCGCGCACGCGACCAGCCAGTGCCGAGTTCGAGTCTGTCCAGTCATGGAAAGGGCTCCTGGCCGGTTGGGTGTGGCGCACGGCCGGCGCACCCGACGATCATGAGGATCGCATCCTGCCGCTAACATATCGCGTGTCGTGGCCTCTCGCAGCCTCCTGCCCACGACGCAGCGACCCACTCCGGTCGGGAGCACTATGCTTGCCAGGGGATCGGGTGGTCGTCCTCGATGCCGCGGCGTCGTCCCCGGACGTCGCGCAGACGATGGCGCTCCTCGGGGTTGCTTGGCCGAACGAGGGCAGCCGCCCACTCGCGCTTCGAGCCCCGCGGGTCGATCGCCTTCCCGGGGGCCGCGCGCTCAGAACGTAGCCGTCAGTCCCGCCAGCACACGCCGTCCGATGACAGGGCCGCCGAACACCTGATACCGGCGCTGATCGAACAGATTCATCGCCGTGAGCTGCACCTTGAGGGTCGACGTGAGCAGATAGCCCGCAACCAGGTCGACCGTCTGCTGGGCGGGCACGCGGCCGAGCCACACGCCGCCGGCCCAGTCATAGGCGGAGACGAAACGCGCGCTCGCGCGCAGCTCGAAACCCTGCCCCTGCGAGTACGCTACCGACACGTTCCCCTTGTGGCGCGGCGTGTTAGGCAGAACCTGCTGGCCTGGCACGAGGGAGGCCCGGTCCACCTTGAAGCCGAAAAGGGTGTAGTTCGCGTCCAGCTCGAGGCCGCGGGGAAGCTGGGCGCGCACGCCGAGCTCGAGCCCATGGTCGCGGGCGCGACCCGCGTTGCCGATGGAGACAACGATGGCAGTGCGGCCGTCCGGCAGCCGCGTCAGCCCCGCGGCGGCGAGCGGCTGCCCCGCAGCCACGAGGGCCTCCCGCACGGTGGACTCGACGACCGGCCGGTACTGCTCAGGCACCCCCGAGGGCGCGGTCCACGGCGGATAGCGCAGGTTGACCCCTGGAAGGAGCTCGGTCACGAAGCCGCTCAGGCGGGCGTAGTATGCATCCACGGTCAGGAGGAGTCGAGGCGACACCTGCGCCTTGTAGCCCACTTCCCAACTCGTCACGCCTTCGACGTCCAGGTCCTCGTTGCCGAGGGCCAGGACCGGCACCGCGGCTGAGCTGGTAAAGAGCTGACCCCCCGGTACACCGGTGAGCACGGGTCCGAGCGGGGACGCGCGCAGCCCCGCCTCCAGTGGCCGGAAGTCTGCGGGCGCGCCTGCCGGGACCGCGAGGAAGTACTCGAGAATGACCGGCGTCTTGAACGCCCGGTTCACCGTCAGGCGCAGGGCGTGCCGGTCGTTCACGCTCCAGACCACCGCGGCCTTGGGCGAGAATTCGGTGTCGAAGAGGTCGCCGCCATCCACCCGGGATGCTGCGATCAGACGGAGGCCGGGAGTGAAGTCGTACTCGAACTGGCCGTACCCCGAGTAGTAGCCGTCGGTGCGATCGTCGTGCTCCGGCGGAAGCAGCGTATGGTGGCTGTCGACGGAGAGGGCACGCGCGGATCCCCCCACGACCACGCGACCCTTCCCCGCGAGAACCGGCCGGTTGTATTGCAGCTCGCCGTGAAAGATCGCCGACGTCTCCCGCGCCTCCGTCCCGGCCGAGAGAGCGATCTGGTCCCGGGAGCGCCGGCCCGAATAGTAGGCCATCGCCTTCAGCCGCTCACTCTCCCAGGCAACCCGCGCCCACGGTCGGTCCGCACGCCCGATCTGGAAGCGCCCGACCCCCGTCACGCTCGACTCGTTTTGATTGCGGCTCCAACCCGTCTCGGCGCTGAGGGTTCCGCCCGGCGGCGCGTAGTAATCGAACCGGACCCCTCCGTATCGCCGGGTGACGGGATCGCGGTCGCCTAGCGCAACGCCCGGCGAGCCGGACGGACCCTCCTTGCGCTGGCCCTTCAGTGCCAGGAGGTCGTAGCCGGGCACCGGCGGCCTCACCGGGTAGCGCACGGTGTCGATAGCGCCTGCGTACTCCCGTGCCAGGGCGGCGATGTCCGTGCGCGAGCGGGCCCAGGTGTCGCTGCGCACGTATCCCGCGTGCACGCGGTACCCGAAGCGGCCCGCGCCGAAGACGCCGGCGTGGCGAATGTCGCCCTGGAACGTGCTGAGTTCGCCGCCGGCCACAGCGAGCTTGGTCCCTACGACCTCGTGCGCCGCCGGAGTCGTGATGTTGAGCACGCCGCTGAACGCGTTCGCTCCGTAGAGCGCGGAGCCAGGCCCGCGAAGCAACTCGATGCGGCCGAGGTCCGACAGAGGCATGGACAGCGCCGGCCACTCCTGCGATCCCAGGAACGCCAGCGCGAGATCGCGCCCGTCCATCAGGACAAGCACGCGGCGAGTGTTCGTCGTGTTGAACCCCCGCGTGTTCACGTTCCAGTCGTTCACACCCGTCTGCGCTGCGTCGACACCGGGGAGGCGCACCAGCGCTTGCGCGACCTGGCCGGTGGGACCGTAATCCCGCTGCAGCGCAGGCGGCACGCGTGACACGGCGGCAGGCGCGTCCATCGCGGGCTCCGGCACCCGCGAGGCGCCCACGACGATCTCGGACAGCAGGAACGGGGCCGGCTCGAGCTCGGGCTGCACGGTCACGGTCTGTCCCGCACCGACCTCGATCGGCACCGAGGTCGGGCGGTACCCCACAGCCCGCACGATCAGCGTGTGGACCCCCGGCGGGATCCCCGCGAGCCTGAAGCGCCCACCCTGGTCGGTGAGCGCGCTGATGAGGGTCCCCTCGATGGCCACGTGACCGCCCCGGACAGCCGTCGTGTCACCCGCCTGAGTGACAACTCCCTGGACGACGCCACTGGCCTGCGCGCCCAGCGGCGAGGCGGCGAGGAAGAGGAGCACGGCGGAGGCCCAGCCTGACCCCATCGCCCTCCGGCACCGCCGCGAGTGAACCATGGACATGGCGACCGCCTCCCTGGCGAGTTCGTTACAGGACCGCATATGTTCTGCTCCCGGCTCCGGGACGCACGCCGGAGACGGTGACCAGTCGGGCTATGTTTCCGGAGTCAGAAAACCGGATAGAGCTCTGCGCTTAGTTCCCCGACCCGCGACGCCGGAACGCGCCCGCCAGGACGGAGCGTTATTGATGCCAGCCGCGCTGCGTGCTGTCCAGACGACCGAGGAGTCGCGGCGCCTGCGTAGCCCGTGCGGCTTCGGGTCCCCAGCGCCCGTCAGGCCTGAGCCGTTCCTGGGCGCCGTGCAGTCGGTCCGTCCCGGGGACACCGCGGTCGCTGTGCTGGGCACGCTCGTCGGTGCGCACCTGGCGCAGCCCGTGGAGCTGGCCTTGCCGTCCATCGGGCTCGCGGCCGCCGCCAACGGGCTCTTGTGCGCGGGCTCCATGGCGTTCAACGACTGGCGTGACGTCCGCGAGGACGCCATTAACAAACCGAAGCGACCCGTCGTCGTCGGGCTCATCGCCCGCGAGACCGTGCTACGGATCGCCGCGGCACTGTTCCTGCTCGGGGTAGCGGCCGCCTGGGCGATTCCGGCACCACGATTCGGGATCGCGGCGCTGCTGCTCGTCGCAGCGAGCATCGGCTATACCATGCGACTGAAGACCGTTCCGCTGCTGGGTAACGCGGCGGTCGCCATTGTCACCACGTACCCGCTCTGGTGCTGGCTCCTCACGCCGATCTCGCCGAGCGAGCTGTACGTCCCGCTGTGCCTCGCCGCGCTCTCGTATCGGCTTGGCGCTGAGATCATCAAGACCGTCGAGGATCGCCGAGGCGACCAGCTCAGCGGCGTACGCACGGTCGCGACCTGCTACGGCGCGCGGCCCACTCTGCTCCTGGGATGCGCCTGCATGATCGGAGCGGTCCTCGTGGCCTGGTGGCCTGCGGCCGCGGGGGGTGCTGGCACGCGCTACCTGGCGTGGATCACCGTCGTGACTCTCCTCACGCTCAGCGCCTGGGCGCCGAGGGGGCGCGCCGGCTCGGCCGATGAGGCGGCGCGGGGCGTGGTCCGTCGCCAGCGCATCACCATCACGCTCGCCGCCCTGGGGCTCGCGCTGGTGTAACTGTAGCGCCCCGGTGAGAGCTGGGCGTAGCAGGGGGAGCAGCTCGGAGCGTCACCGCCGCCCCAGAATCCGGGGAGGTCTGAACGGGGCGACCATGCTACGTGGGGGTTCCAACCTTCCAGCGCCGCCAGTTGGAAACGGCGGCCATGACCGGAATGCCCAGGGCCACGAGCGAGACCACCACGACGGGCGGCGCGTACCTCCGGACGCTCAGGTGCTGGATCCAAAACGAGAAGTAGAACGCCACTGGGACGAGTGCGAGTATCCTCGCCACCGGCGGTGGGAAGCCCGTGACGTGCAAGGGCCCCAGCCACAACGCCTGCCGCTCACCATCGCGGGAACGCGACAGGATGAAGTGATTCAGGCGCCTCACCACGTAGGAGATCACGGTCGCCACCGCGATCCAGCCGAGAAAGTTGGAGGATGGCACTCCGAAGAACGCGGTCTGCCGGTTGACGTCTTCCCAGGTCCAGGCGGCCACGTTCGCCGATGACAGATAGGGATCGACGCCCAGGTCGTAGGCCGTCGCGACCAGTCCACCGAGCAGCGCGTACCACACGTCCTGCAGCCAGGTCGTCCGGCCCTCGGCGTAGGGGTCATCCTGGGTGATCAGGTTGGCGATCACGTAGCTCAGATAGACCAGCATGAACCAGAAGAGCGGGATCACGAGCGGGACCCCGCCGAGCTTGGGCCCGAGCACGTCCCCATAGGCGTACCGACCGAAGATCAGGGCTCGCGTCACTCCCAGGTACTCGACGGTCCAGCCCGCTACGACCGCGATGGCCAGGAACGCGAAAGCTCTCCGCCACCCAATCCGCAGCATGGCATCGAGGATACAGAACGTGGCGCCGACGAGCGGAAGCGCCACTAGGTTGTGGTAATCCTCCTTGGCGGTCAGCGCCGGCTGGACCTCGAAGTAGAGGTGAGCCACGAACGCCACGGCCTGGAGGGCAATGAGCACGAGTACAAAGCGAGGCGCCCTCATCGCGGACCCCGGGTCAGAATGGTGGAGCTACGAATAGCGAACGCCGTGGAGGGTGCGTCACCGGCCGAGTATCCGTCAGCCCCGAATGATGGCACGCACGCTCCTGAGTGGCCGCCGCGAGGAAGCTCGGGCCCGTAATCCTGGCGCCCGCAGCGCGGACGCCCCGTCGTCCAGGCGTCGAGGTCGAGCGGCTCGCGGCCTGCTGGCTCGTGCGGCTCCAAACGTAGGGGCAAGGCGCGCCGCCCACGCCGCGGTCACGTCAGGCAGCTTGTCGAGCACCTGCCCATCCCTTCGGCCCGAGCGCTCGAGCACGTCGAACAAGTGATCATCGACTCCTTCCAGCCCTCGGGGAAACCCGCATGGTTGGAGGAAGGTCGCGCTGAATGGGGCTGCGCCGTGTGGCGCAGCCTGTCCCCCGACCCGAACCTCGTGCTGCACATTCACGCAGCACAGCCCTACTGGGAAGCGATGACCCGGGACGCGCTCGTCGATGCCTGACGCCTGGTCGGCCCCAACCTGAGCCTCTCGTACCGGCGTGCCCTTCACATCGTGCGCGGCGGGATGCAGCACCCCTTCGACGAGGTGGGACAGCCGTACCTGGACTGCGTGAACAACGTCGCTCACGTGGGCCACGCATGCCCCCGCGTCGTGGCGGCCATCGCCCGCCAGAGCGCGGTGCTCAACACGAACACCCGCTACCTGCACGAGAAGGGATAAGGGATAAGAAACCCAAAGGCCCTTTGGAGCCGATCAGCAAGGTAGGGCGCGGGGTCCGGGCGGACAAGGAAGACGAGGCGAAGGGTTGGGGGTGAGAGGGGAAGGGCAGAGAGCGGGGG
>JACQVF010000015.1 GCA_016209885.1 Gemmatimonadota bacterium
CGGGGTTCCGTAGAGATAGGCCAGCAGCAGCGCGGAGGAAGCTGCCAGCAACAGGCCGGCGGAACAGTACGCCATGGGGGCTCGCCACCGCCGGTTCGAGACGGTTGGCAGCGACGCCAGGAACGACAGGCTGGCGAGCAGGAAGCCGAGCGCGGTCGCCGGAGACATGTGCCCGATCGGCGCTCCGCCCACCGCGCCGACGGCCGGAAAGCCCAAGTGTTCAACGCCCAGATATATCCCCTGGTAAGACAGACAAAGCAGCGGCAGCGCGACCAGCGCACCCGCACCGTGCACCGCCACGCCCAGCCAATACACGCCGGGTCGTAGCGGCAAGCGGACGCGCAGAACGGTGGCGGCTCCGTACAGAACGAACAGCAGCGCGGTGCTCGGCGCCATCGGGATCTTGCCCGGCCCGAGGCTCGCCAGGAAGAGAAGCCCAAGCCCCCATCCAAGCAGAGCGATGACCCCGGCGCTCGCCGCAAAGAGGCCGCAGATGCGGACCAGGCGGCCGTAGGGAATGTTTTCCTGGGTACCGCTCATTGTCACTACGCCCCTCGAACAGTCGAGGTCACTCTCAGCTAATAGAACGGCTCCCGAAACCGGTAGAGCAGCCGGTGGAGCGGCTTGGCGAGCACCGACTCGTAACCCAAGTACGCGCAGATCCTCGAGTGGAAGGTCGCCACGCCCGGATAGTCGGTCCATTCCCGCCTCAGGTGGAAGGGAACCTTCGAGACGAACGGGCGCGGGTCCCGATTCATCTCGAGCTGGTCCGCATCGGTGATCTTCTCCTGCGAGAAGATGTAGCGCAGATGCGGAACCCCTCGGGGATCGACCCCCAACAGACGGCAACACAGATAGTCGGCGAGATAGAGGTCCTCGCTGACGAGTAGCCAGTTCAGGGGGACCACGTCGCCCCGCAACGGGCCGTTGCGATCAAGGCCGAACTTTCCGTCCACGATGCTGATCGACGGCGGCAGGGCCTTGTTGACCTCGTAGACGACTCTTGCGAAGTCGCGGTGCAGCTTGAGGCGCTCGCTCGGCTCCTGGATGACTCCCCACTGGTTCTTGATCGAGAGGCTGACGATCGTGTTCGTGTGGACCTTCGGCACGGGGACGGTGATGAACACGTCGGTCTCGTCGAGCACCGGCGCCGGCAAGGACATCGAGACCGTCCGCACCCCGCGCCGGAAGGAGATCGTACGCGAGGGCAGATGGGACATGTTGACGAGACGGAATCCGTATCGCTTCGCCATCGCGTTGAGGCCGATCTCCTCGAAGACCTCGCTCATCGAGAAGCGGTTGTAGCCGCCCGTGTCTGCCTCCCCGACGGTGATCCGATCCGTGTAGTCCTTGAGGATGACGATCAGCGCCTCCAGGCACTCGGGGTTGGTCATGACCCCCGGCCGAAACGTCGGATACGTGAGGTTGGGCTTCACGAAGACCCGTGCGCCGCGGCTCACGATCCTGTCGAACCCGATCCACTCGAGCCCTTCGCGAATGGCCGACGGATATCCCGGATCGAGCGGCTGGATCGCCGCCCTCTTCTTCGTCGGCCGTGGGCTCGTGCCCGCGATTGCCGACTCGTCACTCATGGCCGCGGAGGCCGGCGAGCTGGAGGCCGATTCCGAAGAGGAAACGGGGAATGTTGGTGAGGTAGCGCCACCACAGGCGGCGCGGCTCGGTGCCGAGCCGGAACAGCCATTCCAGGCCGCTTCGCTGCATCCACCGCGGAGCCTGTTTCTTCAGTCCGGCGCAGAAGTCGAACGCCGCCCCGACGCCGATCAGCACGGGAGCCTCGATCTTGCTCCGGTGCCTGTCCATCCACAGCTCCTGCTTCGGCGTGCTGAGGCCGACCCAGACGACGTCGGGCCGTCGGGCGTTGATCGTCTCGATGACCGTGGGAGATTCCTCCTCGCCCGGGGGCCGAAGGGGCGGCGTGTAATGTCCGACGATGTCCAATCCCGAAAATCGCGTTCGCAGGACGAGCGCTAGACGCTCGGCGACGCCCTCTCCTCCGCCGTAAAGGAAGTGTTTGTAGCCCTTCGCCACGGAACGACCGCAGAAGGCCAGCATGAGATCGGGCCCGTAGACGCGGCTCACATGACGGAATCCGCCGAGGCGGGCGAGCCAGACGAGCGGCATGCCGTCCGGAGTCACGAGCCCCGCGGCATTGTGGATGCGGCGGACCTCCGGATCCGACTGACTTTCCATCACGCCGTGGACCCCGGTCACGCACACGTAGCGCTGCTCCCGGCGCTCGATCCAGCCCTCGAGGATGAGGAGCGCTTGATCGAGATCGACCGCGCTCACGCGCACGCCGAGAACGTTCACCCGCCCGACGTCATCCACGCGCACGGATCTCCAGATGAACGAGCCCGATGGCCGTGGCGGTGCAGATCTCGAGCGGCGCTCCGGAGCGGAGGATTGCCGACATCTCCGCGAAGCCGACGAGCTCCACGCGCGTCTCCTCGAGATCCTGCCCGTCGGGCTCGGACGCGCGCACGCAGTCGGTGGCGAGAAAGAAGTGCGCCGTCCCGCAATTGCGGTTTCCATCCACCACGAAGGCGCCGAGCGACCGCCAGCGCGTCGAGGTGAATCCCGTCTCCTCGCGGAGTTCGCGCCGCGCGGCGCAAAGCGGATCCTCGCCGGCCTCGAGGTATCCGGCGGGCAGGCCCAGGGTCACGGCGCGCGATCCGTGCTTGTAGCGCCGCTCGGCGATCACACGCTGGTCCGGAAGCAGGGCGACGACTACCGCATAATCCGGAAGATCGACCCTGTAGTAATCGTCGATCATCCGTCCGTCCGGCAACACCAGCTCCTCGCGCGCCACCTCGAGCCACGGGCGAACGCTCAGCAGCACTTTGCGCGCGCGCACCCGCCACGGCCGGAGCGCCGCCACTCAACGCGCTCCGGCCGCCGACCGCGGCCGATCGGCGAGCTTCGCTCGCACCTGCTCCTCGATCCACGCGTACGTGCGGCCGAGCCCCTCTTCGAGGGAGATCGCCGGCGCCCACCCGAGCACCTCGCGCAGTCGGGTATTGTCCGAGTTGCGGCCACGGACGCCCTGCGGCCCGGGCACGTGGACCTTCCCGAGCCGGACCCCGGCGATCTCCGCGATGAGATCGGCGAGCCCGTTGATGCTGATCAGCCGATCCTGGCCGAGATTCAGCGGCTCGGCATGGCTCGAGCGCATCAGCTTGTGGAGGCCCTTCACGCAGTCGTCGATGTAGCAGAACGAGCGCGTCTGCTCCCCGTCACCCCAGATCTCGATCTCTTTCGCTTCGACGAGCTTAGCCACGGCCACTTTCCGGCAGAGCGCCGCCGGCGCCTTCTCGCGGCCGCCGTCCCAGCTCCCGAGCGGGCCGAAGATGTTGTGGAAGCGGACGACCCGTGTCTCGAGCCCGTAGTCTTGCCGATAGTGCATGCATAGCCGCTCGGTGATGAGCTTCTCCCACCCGTAAGCGTCCTGGGGCTGCGCCGGATAGACGTCTTCCTCCTTGAGCGGCGTCACCTCGGCGCTCATCTGCCGGTACTCGGGGTACACGCAGGCCGAGGACGTGTAGAGGAAGCGCTTCACGCCGTTCACGCGCGCCGCCTCCAGCGTCTGTACGTCGATCAGGGTGTTGTTGCGGAGGATCTGCGAGTGGTGCGAGGAGATGAATCCCATCCCTCCCATGTCCGCCGCCAGGGCGTACACTTCTTCCACGCCGCGAGTGGCTTCCGCACAGCTCTCCTGTCGGCGGAGGTCGAGCCGCATGAACTCGTCGGCTTCCGAACGGGCATACTCCGGAGTCTTCACGTCCACTCCGCGAACCCAGTAGCCCTCGCGCTTCAGGAAGCCGACGAGGTGATGGCCGATGAAGCCGCCCGCGCCGGTGACCAGGACCCGTGCTTGTCTCGACATGGGAGCGTTCTCCTCTGGCAACGGACTCGGTCCGCCTAGTACGCGCCGCGCCCGCTCAGCACCACGAAGACCGTGTTCAGGAGGATCTCGACGTCGACGAAGATCGTGTAGTTGTCGACGTAGTAGAGGTCGAGCAGGACCATCTCGCGGAAGTCGAGATCGCTCCGGCCGGAGATCTGCCACAAGCCCGTGATACCCGGCTTCACGATCGCGCGCCGGGCGTAGTAGTCGCCCATCCCGTCCGATCTCGTCATCTTCTCGTAGTCGTGGATCGGCAGCGGCCGGGGGCCGACGAGGCTCATCTCACCGCGGATCACGTGGAGGAGCTGCGGCAGCTCGTCGAGGCTCAACCGGCGGATGATTTTCCCGACCCTCGTCAAGCGCGGATCCCGGCGAATCTTGAATAGGGCTCCCGAGCTTTCGTTCCGCGATTGGAGCGACGCCTTCAGCCGCTCGGCGTCTTGGTACATGCTGCGGAACTTGCAGAAGCGGAAGGGCGGGCTTTCCGCGGACAGGGAGCGGAGCTGCCCGAAGAAGAGCGGGCCCTTCGATTCGAGCTTCACCGCGATCGCCACCAGGACGAGGATCGGAGACACGAGGACGAGCAGAAGGGTGGCCACGACCAGATCGAAAGCGCGCTTGGCCGCGCGCTTCATCCAGGCGATCTTGTAGCGCGCGGGGGCTTCGATCGAGACCCCGCTCTCGTCGTGAACGTTGGCACGGGCGAGAATCCTCTGCACGTCGGGAGAGAAGACCTTGATCTTCAATCCGCCCTGACGACCGTAGGCGAGTAGGCCGGCCGAGCCGTTCTCGACCAGCTCGGCGCCGGGGACGAGGATGCAGCGTGCGGCCGCCTCGGTGGCCTGGCGGTCGATCTCGGCGTGCAGGCTCGACGGATCGGCGAAGAGCTGGCGGGACACCACGGCGCGGACGTCGTATCCGATGGCCCTCAGGCTCTCGAGCCACTCGGCGCTCTCCCTCCCCTCGTCGCGATCGACGACCAGGACCGTGGGATCCACCGCCCAGCCCCCCGCCTGCAGGGTCCTCCGCGCCCTCTCCAGGCCGAATCGCGCCGCGAGCATGGCCGCGGGGAGGATCACCACCACCTCCGTGGCGACCAATCGAGAGAGGCCGGATCCCCCGCTGCCGAAGATCATCAACAGAACGGCCGACCCCAAGCCGTAGCTCTTGATCGCGCGCAGGACCTGGGAACGACGCTGGGCGACGTAGGGATGATGATACATCCCGAAGGCGATGTTCGACGCGACGTAGACGAGCGGCGCGCACCAGAGGAGGCGAAGCGTGTCGCCGGGAGATCCCAAGGGCGCGAGAACGCGTCGAGCCAGGACCACGGCCGCGGCCACGACGACTACGTCGAGCGCGACCGTCAGCGCCACGTAGAGAATCGTCCAGTTGCGCTCGAGCAGCGAGAGCCGACCGGCCCGTCCGTTCCGTTCCGCGACGCACGGCGCGGCCATCGCCTCCAGGCTCGGCTTCCTCACGGTGGCGGGGCCGTGCACGATTTTCGCTCTCGTCCTGTGTGTCAGCGGCCGATCGTGAGCACGAGGGTGGGAGGAGCGTGATCACGCGAGTCGGTCGCACGACCACGCTGGTCGAAGAACGGCCGCTCTTGTCTTGGCGCAGACGGCGGCAGCGAACGAGCTGCGCTTACCCGGACGCGAAGCTACTGCACCCCACGGCCAAGCGATGGTGCGACGAGGTCGTCATGATCGTCGCCAGCTCGACGGCGCTCATCGCCCGCCGACCCCGCTGACTACCCTTCCCCGAGATCGGAGCCACCACGCTGGGCGACGCGCGCACTTACGCCGGGCGACCGCGTTCGGGACGCCGAAGGCATTGCTCGTAGATCTGCTCCAGCTTCGACCGCATGTGATCGAAGGAAAACTGCTCGCTGACGCGGGCGCGGGCGGCTCTGCGGATCGAATCCCTCAAGGCTCGATCCCCGAGCAGCATCTCGATTGCCTGCGCCAGCATCCGCGGATCGTTCGGCTCGACGAGTATGCCGGACACTCCGTCGTCGATCTGCTCGACGGTTCCTCC
>JACQVF010000016.1 GCA_016209885.1 Gemmatimonadota bacterium
CGCGGACGCGGGAATCCCCGTCTACTTCTACGGCGCGGCGTCGAACCCGCCGGGGCGTACGCTGGCGGAGCTCAGGCACGGGGGATACGAGGCGGTTCTGGAGCGTTTTCCTCCTGGCCGGGATCCCGATCTCCTGCCGCACCACTGGCCGCACCCGGGCGTCCATCCCCGTTGGGGCGCGACTTGCGTGGGAGCGCGCAAGCTGCTCCTGGCTTGGAACGTCTATCTCCAGGGCGTGGAACTGGAGGAAGCGCGATCCATCGCTGCCGAGCTGCGCGACGTGGGTGGCGGGTTCACGGGGCTCAGGGCCCTGGCCCTCGCACTGCCCAGTCGTCGGGCGATGCAGATCTCCATGAATCTTGAGGACCTGGAAGCGACCGCGCCTGCCTCGGTGTTCGAGGCGATCCTCCGACGCGTGCGGGAGATCGGGGGCACGATCACGGGGACGGAGGTCATCGGCATGATCCCTGATGCCCTTGTGCTATCGGCGGCGGGGTCCAGATTACATCTTCTTGATCCCGCGCCCGAGCGACTGCTGTCCCAGCGCCTGGCCCTGCATGTGGCCGAGCGAGCGGCGGCAGTTGCGCGTGAGGTCGTCGAGGCCGTGGCCGCCGAGGGCGACGCGGTGCCCGAGGCTGTGCGGGTCGCCGTCCGGCGGCTGGCCCGCAACCTCGTACGAGATCCCGGCTCGCATCGCGAAGCATGAACGCTGCGAAACTGAAAGATCAGGCGCGCCGGCACGAGCAGGCTCAGGAGTGGCAGAAAGCGCTCGATCTTTACCTGAAGGTCATCCAGCAGACCGCCGAGGAGGAGGAGGACCTAGGCGTTTACAATCGCGTGGGCGATCTGTACACGCGCCTCGGCAATACGCAAAAGGCGATCGAGTACTACGAGGGCGCAGTCGATCGTTACGTCGAGGCGGGCCTCCACAACAGCGCCATTGCCCTCTGCAAGAAGATCCTCCGGAGTGTCCCGGGCCGCACCTCCCTCTACCTTCGGCTTGGGCAGATCTGCGCGGACCAGGGGTTCGTCACGGATGCGCGGCAGAACTTCCTGGAGTACGCGGAGCGCAAGCAGCAGGAGGGCGACCTGGACGAGGCGTTCCGGGCGCTCGAGGAGTGCGCGGATCTTGTTCCCAGTGACCTGGATATCCGGGTGAGGCTGGCGAGCCAGCTCGAGGCCCACGGCCGCAAGGAGGAGGCGGCCAGGCAGCTCGTCCCCGTCTATCAGGCGCGCCGGCTGTCGGGCGACGAGAAAGGCGCCCGGGCGCTGCGTGAGAGGATCCAGGCATTGGATCCGAGCGTGGACCTGGCGCGTCCGGCCGTGGCCGCGAGGGCCGGAGAAACCGCGGCGGCTGGCTTACCCGGGTTCGAGCCGACGGCGCTTGCGGGCGTGGAGACGGGCGGCGAGGTGGAGGTCGAGCTCGGGGAGATCCAGATCGGCGGCCTCGAGCCGGCGGCTGCGGAAGAGGCGGAGAAGGGGGCTCCGGTGGAAGGGGCGTTCGCCGTGGGCGGCGACCTGGGCCTGTCCGATTTCACGCTGGCCGTCGAGGGCGCGGAGGAGGAGGTGCAGGCTGGAGCCGCAGCGGCCCCCGAGGGGTTTTCGGAATTCGAGATGGAAGCGGCGCGGGAGGGAGCCGCCGAGCCGGTCGCTCCGCTTTCGCTCGACGAGTCCGAACAGCTGGCCACTCTCGAGCTGTCGGCCCAGGATCAGGTGGAGGCCGAGGCTGAGCAGGCCACGGAGCTGCCCCTGCTGGAGGTCGGCGGCGAGGAGGAAGGCGAAGCGGCGCCGCTGCCCACCCTGGAGCTGGGAGAGGAGGAAGGTGTGGAGGCACTGCCCCTTCTCGACCTGGGGGGTGAGGCGGAGGAAGCGGAGCCGTTCCCGCTGCTGGAGGCGGAGGAGGCGGCTCCGGTGGCACGCGGTGCCCGAGGCGTCGAGGCTGGAGCTCTGGCGGCGCCCATCGCGGAAAAGCCGAGGGACCTGGTGGAGATCCTGCGCGCCCGGCTCGCGGCCGATTCAGAGGACTACGATGCGTGGGTCAAGCTGGGTGAGGAGCTGCTTGAGCGCGGTGCCCGCGAGGATGGGGTAGACGCGCTGGAACGCGCCCACCGCGGGTTCGCGGACGCGAACCAGGTCGACTCCGCTCTGCGAGTCATGCGGGAGCTCGTACGCATGGAACCCGACAACGTGCGGCTCCACCAGAAGCTCGTGGAGTACGCCTTCCGGAAGAACGAGCGGTCCGATCTGATCCCGGCGTACCTGGGCCTTGCGGCGTGCCTAGAGCGACTGGGCCAGGATCCCAAGGCGAAGGCGGTGTACCAGCGCATCCTGGACATCGACCCCGGGCATGGCGACGCCCGGGCCGCAATCAGCCGCATCGAAGGCGTGCCCGTGCGGCCGGAAGCGGCGAAAGAGGAGTACGTGGACCTGGGCAGCCTCGTGCTGGATGAGGGAACGAAGCGCACGACCCGCTTTGTCGTCGCGGAGGAGGAGCCCACGGGGGACGAGGATGCGGACTTCGGGCGCATGCTCGCGCAGTTTAAGTCGAAGGTCTCCGACCACGTGGGCGCCGAGGACTACTCCAGCCATTACGACCTGGGTGTCGCGTTCAAGGAGATGGGCCTGTTGGATGAGGCGATCGCGGAGTTCCAGCAGGCGCTCCGCGGCCCGAGCCAGGCGCTGAGGACCTACGAGATGCTGGGTCAGTGCTTCCTGGAGACGGGCCAGCCTTCCGTGGCGCTGAAGACCCTGACCCGCGCGCTCTCCGTCCCCTACACCGTCGAGGACGAAATGGTGGGCGTGTACTACTATCTGGGGCGGGCCTATGAGGCGCTCGGGCAGGGGGACGCGGCGCGCGAGTACTACGAGAAGGTCTTCGGTCTGGACATCAACTTCCAGGACGTTTCGGAGCGGTTGCGGGCGCTTAAATGAGCGGGAGCTCCGTCGGGATCTATCGCTGCACTTCGTGCAGCTGCACCATCCCATTGCCGTGTCGGCCTTCGCAGCGGTGGGTGGCGAGACCGGCGGCCGCCCGGACCTCTTGGGAGGGGCGCTCATGACGCCGAATCCGAGCCCCACCGCGCGCACCGCACCGCCGCGTCTCGCCCAGATCCAGCGTCCGATTCGCCGGGAGCTGGACGGTCTGGTGGGCGAGTTGCGCCGGATCATCGTGGGTGATTTCGATCTCATCGAAGAGGTAAACCAGTACCTCCTCCTCATGCGCGGGAAGCTCTTCCGCCCCACGCTGCTACTCCTCTGTAACAAGGTCGGCGGCCGCCCGCACGAGAGCGCCGTCACGCTCGCGGCGGTGGTCGAGCTCGTGCACCTGGCGACGCTGGTCCATGACGACGCCGTTGATCACTCCGTCCTGCGGCGTGGTATGCCGACGGTCAACGCACTCTGGAGCCACCAGGTCTCCATCATCATGGGTGACTACCTCTACAGCCGCTCGGTGGCAGAGCTGGCGAAGCTCGGCAGTCTGGAGGCCATCCGCGTGCTGGCCGTCGCCGCGAACGAGATGAGCGCCGGCGAGATGCGGCAGCTGACATCGTGTGACGCCCTGGATTTCGACGAGGCGGAGTACTACCGCCTGATCGCGGCGAAGACCGCTTCCCTCATGGCGGCGGCATGCGAGATCGGGGCACTCGTGGGTGCGGAGGCGTACCGCGACCAGCTCGCGCGCTTCGGGCACAACCTAGGCATGGCGTTCCAGATCATCGACGACGTGCTCGACTACACAGAGTCTGAGGCCGTGACGGGGAAGCCCACTGGCCATGACCTGCGGGAGCGCAAGGTGACTCTGCCCCTGGTGGGCGCATTGCGCTCGGCCAGCGGGGCGGAGTGGTGCGAGGTGCGGCGCTTCTTCACGCTCACGGACCCCGACGAGCGCGCCATCGAGCGCATCGTCGAGATCGTGAGGGATCGGAACGGCCTCGAGTACGCACGGCAGAGCGCACGCCATTTCGGCGACCGGGCGCTGGCGTCGCTCGAGCGGCTCGCGGAAGATCCGGCGGTGGAGGCGCTCCGCCAATCCGTGGCTTACGTGATCGGCCGCCGCCGCTGAGCGGCGGCGGCGAATCCGCGGCGGCCTCTCTGGGTGGGGAACCCTGACGCGTGAGCAGAGGTATGCTACTCGAGGGCCGGCGACAGAGCTTGAGCCGCCTGCTGTGGACGCTCGTGATCGGGCTGTTTCTCGGCAGCCTGTTCACGAAGCTCTCCGAGCTGTTCTTGCCGGAGAGCGCGGCTCGTGATTTTCTGACCATGTCGGTGGCCGCATCGTTGGGCCCGCTGTCCATCGACTTGGTCGCCGTGGCGGTCACGGTGGGGCCGCTGCAACTGACGCTGAACGTGTTGACGCTGGCCGGGATCCTGATCGTGGCGCTCGTTACGCGCTCGTGGATCTGAGGCACCGGGCGAACACGGAGCGAAACGGAGGAAGAAGGGAGTTGGCCATGCTTCCCAGCCTCGGTCCATGGGAGATCCTGCTGATCCTCTTCGTGGTGCTGCTCTTCTTCGGCGCGAAGCGGCTGCCGGAGATCGGGGGCGCGCTGGGCAAGGGGATTCGCGAGTTCAAGCGCTCCATGCGGGAGATTGAGTCCGAACTCCAGGCTCCGGTGGACGAGCCTCGGCGGTCGGTCACGTCCGGTAGCTCGGGGGCACCGCAGGCCGAGGAGTCGAAGAAGCTCGAGGGCGGCCCGCCCGACTAGAGCATAACCCTAAGGGGTCGTCAGGAAATAACTGCTACATTCGGCCGGCTGCAAAGCCCGCTGGCTTCGTTGCGCCTCCTCACCGGATCTCTTCGCTGATACGCTTCGTCGGCGCGCCTTGCCAGCAGGCTTTTCGCTCGGCCTCGGTGTTGACGCATTTATTTCCTGACGACCCCTAACGCGGCAGACCTAGCGCCGCGAGGTGACCGGCGCGTCCGTGGTCTGCCGCAGTACTTCCTTCCTGCGGTCCACAAGCTTTGCCTGTACTTTGAGCGCCTGGATCCACTCCTCCAGTCGCTGCTGGCGGCGAAGCGCGAGCAACTCGGCCCGCTGCGCCTGCTTCTGCTCCTCCCACGCGGTGCTGTCCGCGGGCATCTTCTTCACGACTTGCAGGACGACCACCGCATCGCTTGTGCGGACCACGCCGCTGGTCTGGCCCTCCTCGAGGCCGAACGCCGTGCCGATGGCCTCGTTCATGCGCCCGAGGCCGGGCGCGAAGTCGGCGCGGCTGAAGGGGTCCGCGAGCCGGATCTCGAGCCGGTCCTGGTAGGCGACCTGCTCGAACGCGGCGCCGCCGTGCACGTTGCTCACGAAGCTCCGCGCCACCTCCGCCGCCCTATCGAGCCTCTTCTGCCGCAGCAGCTGCTCTCGGATCGTGGGCTCGGCGTCGGCGAGAGACAGGTGACCCTCCCTCTGTCGGGAGACGAGCTCGACGGCGTAGTGCGCCTCCTCGGTTTCGAACACCGGGCTCACCTCGCCCTCGGTCGCATCCTCGAACGCCCACTGAGCGCCTTCGCCGATCCGGCCGACGCCGGGCGCGAACGGGAAGTCACGGGTGATCTCGATGGTCTGGAGCGGGAGCGCCAGGTCGGCCGCGGCTTCGTCCAACGGCATTCGTTCGCCCAGCGCCTCGAGCGAGTCGGCCAGCGTCAGCTGCCGTACCTCGGACGGCTCGCCGCGCCGGATCGGGATGAGGATGTGCCGTGCGCTCCGCTCGTCACCCTTGCGCCGCTCCACCCTGATGAGGTGGAAGCCGAATTGCGTGAGGACCGGCTCCGTGACCGTACCGATGGGCGCTCGGAAGGCCGCCTCTTCGAAGGGCTTGACCATGTCGCCGCGGCGGAACGTGCCGAGATCGCCGCCCGCCCGGGCGGAAGCGGAGTCCGCGGACTCGCGCCGGGCCACCTCCGCGAAGTCGGCCCCGGCCAGAATCTCGCGCCGAAGCTCCTCCGCATGGGTGCGGGCCGCGGCCGAGTCTTCCGCCGCCGGCGAACGGGACAAGATCGCGATCTTGACGGTGGCGCGCGCCGGCGTGGCGAACTCCTCTCGGTTCGCCTGGTAGTACGTTTCGATCTCCTCCCCAGAGACGGAGACCGCCGTGTCCGGGACGAGCCGGTCGGGATCGAACGGCACGTAGCGGACCTGCACGCGCTCGTGCGTGTCCCGCCAGCGCTGCCATAGCTCCGTGTCGGGCATGTAGATCCCGGTGGTGACCTGGCGGAGCAGCTTCGTGCGCGGGATCACGTCCCGGTAGTAGCTCTCGAGCTGGAGCAGGAGCTGCTGGTCGAACGCCCGGGTCGCCAGGAAGTCCTGATACTTCTTGAGGTCGAAACGACCGTCCGTTTGGAACAGCTCGTTGTCGCGAAACTCCGGCGGCGGGCTGAAGCGGGCCGCCTGCCGGATCTCCTCGTCCGTGACCTCGATCCCGCGGCGGGCGAGCTCCTGCTCGATCAGTATGCGGGTGACGATCTGGTCCCAGGCCATCTCCTCGATCTGCGCGTTCTGCTCCGAGGTGATGGGCCCGGTCTGCTCCCGCTGGATCTGGTCGTAGAGGGTCCGGTAGGTGGCGATGTACGCGTCGTACGTGACGGGTTGTGCGTTCACCCGCCCGAGCTCACCCGCGAAGCCACCGGAGCTCCGGCCCGTGATGTCCATGCCCCACTCAAACACCATGAGAGCCACGAAGGCCACTGCCGTTGCGAGCATGATCCACTTCGTGTTCTCTCGCATTGTCCGCATCATACGCGTTCGACTCCCTGCATCCGCGGCGGTAGGCAACAGACGCAACCCAATAAGCTAATGATCGGCCGCTCCCTGCTCAAGCGCGAGGGCACGCCGGCACGCCGGCACGCGGGCACCGCGGCCACGCCGAGGCGATGACGGTTCTGCATGGTTTGCGCGCTCCCGTCGCCGCGACCGGCGTTCCCCACCCGCGCTGCGGTCGGGGACCCGGTCCGCCTCGCGCGTTGACACCTCGCGCGTTGACACCCTTTGCGGCGCACCTTTATGTTTGTTCCCAGGTGCCTCCCGCCCCAGAGCCCGCATCGTCCCTTATACCACATACCACCCGTGGAGCTGAATCGTGGCACAGGGATTGGACCAACAGATCGAAGCGTTGGAAGCGCGGCTCGCGCGACAGCCTGGGGGGCCGGCCTTCGCGCCTCTGGCGGACGCATACCGCAGGGCGGGCGACCTCGAGCGCGCCCGCGAGCTCGTGGAGGAGGGATTGGCCCGTCACCCGGCGTACGCGACCGGGCATGTGGTGGCCGGGCGTGTGGGTCGGGACGCCGGCGACGCTGATGCGGCTGCGGCCGCCTTCCGCCGCGTCCTCGAGCTGGATCCCGAGAATGTGGTGGCGCTCCGCAATCTGGCGGAGCTGGCGGAGGCGGCGCGCCAGATGCGGGAGGCGCTTAGGCATTACAGGACTCTGCGCGCCCTGGATCTGCGGGACCCGGCGGTGGCTGAGGGCGTTGCGCGGCTGAGCGCCGAGCTGGGCGAAGAGGCGGAAACGATGGCGCCGGAGGCCGCGCCGGGGGCCGCGCCGGACGCCGCGGTGAGCACGTTCTTCGGACCGGGTCTGGAGACGGACGGGGCGCCGCTGGAGCTTCCGGAGCTGACGCTGGAGGCGGCGGTCGCGGACGAAGGGGGTGTGGACGAATCGGAATTCGGGATCGGGCCGGCTCTGGATCTCGGCTTCAGCGAGCTCGAGACCTCCGAGTCCTCCGACTCCTCCGAGTCCTCCGAGCCCGGGGCGGGAGTGCCGTCGGAGCGCGAGGTGTTCGGCGAACTGCCCGGCATCGAGCTCGCTCCGGAAGGCTTCGAGAGTGCCCGCGTCGAAGAGCAGGAGGAACAGGAGGAAGAAGAGGCGGCGCCGGAGCTATCCGAGGGCGAGGTGGTTACGCAGACGATGGGCGAACTCTACGCCCAGCAGGGGTTGTACGATCGGGCCGTGGCGGTGTATCGCCAGCTCGTGCATCAGGATCCGGGGAACGAGGCGCTTGAACGGCGACTCCGCCAGCTCGAAGGGGCACTCGCGGGAGCGGGCGCGGGAGCAGCGGCGGAGCCGGAGACGGCGGGGCCCGCGGAACGCGCAGTGGCCTCGGGCGAGGACGCAGGGGTCGCGTTCCACACGGGATTCTTCGAGGCGGCGCAGCAAGCGGAGGAGGAGGCTGCCGCCGAAGCCGAGCTTGAGCAGGTCATAACTCCGGCGGCTGCCGCCGAGGGACTCTTCGTGCCGGAACCCGAGGAGCGGGTTGCGGGCGGCGAGTTCGACGCGTTCTTTGCTGAGAGCAAGGAGGTGTCGGCACGGGAAATGGAGGCGGTGGGGGGCCCTGTGGAGGACTCGGTGCACGAGATCATCGAGCCCGCCGGGGAGTGGGCGGCTCCCGGCGAGCCGAAGCCGGTGGCTGGCGTCGAGAGCGGCGGGGCGACGGCGCCTGCGAAGGACGAGGTCACGGTCGACGTGCTGGCGGAGCATTGGGCCGCGGGCCCGGGCGAAACCGGGGAACTGAGTACTCCCTTCGCGTGGTCCGCGGAGCCGGAGCTGACGGAGGAGGACGAGGGCCCGCCCATCCGTTTGTACTTCGAGCGCCTGTTGAGTTGGGGGGCGGAGGCCGAGTCGGTTCCCGTCGAGGCGCTCGCGCCCGATGCGGAAGCGACGCCGCCCGCCGTGGAAACGGGCGAGTCCGCAGCGGAGCTGCCCGAGGTCGCAGTGCCGGAGGCGGTAGTGCCCGAGGACGAACCATGGCTTGCCGCGCCGCTCGTGGAGGAAGAGGAAGCGCACCCCGCCGGGACCGGCGGGGCAACGGTCGTGGACGAGATCTTCCCGTGGGAGGTGCAAGAAGAGCCCGCGGCGCAGGAGGCGGAGGCGCTGACGAGCGAGCCGCCCGGCGAGCCGCCGCCAAAGGCGCAGGTGGGCCCTCCGCCGCCGGTCGGTCGGCCCGAGGAGCAGGAGGGGCCAGAGGCGGGTGCACGCCCGGCGGAAGAGTCGGATGACGACCTGGAGACCTTCCGGGATTGGCTCAAGAGTCTCAAGGAGTGAGGATCGCCGTCGTTCACGGCCCGAACTTGCAGCTCCTCGGACGGCGTGAGCCGGAGATCTACGGTATCGCGACGCTCGCGGAGATCAATCGCGGGCTGGAGGCCCTCGCGGCGGAGCTAGGGGCGGAGTTGGAGTTCTTCCAGTCCAACTCCGAAGGCGCGCTGCTGGACTTCATCGCTGACGCGGCGACGCGTGTGGACGGCTTCCTGGCGAACCCGGGTGCCCTCACTCACACCAGCGTCGCCCTGCGCGATGCGGCGGTGGGTGTGGGGCGTCCCTTTGTAGAGGTGCACCTCTCCAATCCTGCGGGGCGCGAGCCGTTCCGGCAGCAGTCGTATCTGGCGGGAGTCGCCCTGGGCGTCGTCGCTGGGTTCGGCGCGTCGAGCTATCTTCTGGGACTGCGCGGTCTGGTCGAGCATTTGCGACGGGGGAGCGGCGGCACGGGGTAGCGGGCGAGGGCGAACGAACCAGCAGGTCGCTGTCGTTCTTCAGCGACCTGCTAAACCGGTTGGAGAAGGCGTCGGGAGTTCATGGCGACGACGGCGGACTTCCGGAACGGGATGGTTCTGGACATAGACGCCACGCTGTACACCATCACCTACTTCCAGCACGTGAAGCCCGGGAAGGGCGGGGCCTTCGTGCGGACGAAGCTCAAGAACGTGCTGAGCGGCCAGGTGCTGGACCGCACGTTCCGGGCGGGCGAGCGGGTCAACGAGGTGCGCCTCGAGCACCGTCCCGTGCAGTACAGCTACACGGACGGGCACCTGTACCACTTCATGGATCTCCAGACGTACGAGATGATGCCGCTCACACAGGAGATGATCGGCGAGGACCAGCTCCGGTACCTGAAGGAGGCCATGGACTGTGAGGGACTGGTCCACGACGGCAAGGTGATCAGCGTCGAGCTGCCGTTGTTCGTGGAGCTGAAGGTGGTGGAGACGGAGCCGGGCGTCCGCGGCGACACGGCGCAAGGCGGGACGAAGCCGGCACGTCTGGAGACGGGGGCGGTGGTGCAGGTCCCGCTGTTCGTCGAGGAGGGCAACGTGGTGCGGGTGGATCGCCGGGAGGACAAGTATCTCACCCGGGTGTCGACATGATCGATCTCAAGTTCCTGAAGGGTCTGATCCGGGTGCTCGACGAAAGTGGGATCGACTCCATCGAGATCACGCGCGGCGGGACGCGGATCCGGCTGGCGAAGACGCCGCCGCCGGCGCCCGTGGTCGCGGCGAACCCGGTGACGGCTCCGGCGTACCCGGACCGGCGGCAGCATGCGGACGCTGCAGTGGCACCGGCCGAGGCTCGGGCGGTGCCGGCGCTGGAGGCGGCGGCCGCCGAGGCAGCGGTCGCGGAGAAGCTGGTCGAGGTGAAATCGCCCATGGTGGGCACGTTCTACCGGGCGCCCGCGCCGGACGCCCCACCTTACGTGGAGGTGGGGAGCCGGGTCTCGCAGGGCGACACGCTCTGCGTGATTGAGGCGATGAAGCTCATGAACGAGCTGGAGTCCGAGGCGGCCGGCGTGATCGGCGAGATCTGCGCGGACAACGCGGAGCCGGTGGAGTACGGACAGGTCCTGTTTCGCATCAAGCCTTTGTAGGCTCGCGCCTTTGAAACCGCGCTGTAGTCCTTCAGCGACCTGCCAGGCTCGTGTTTCATAAGGTGCTCATCGCGAACCGCGGCGAGATCGCGCTGCGGGTCATTCGGGCGTGCCACGAGCTGGGCGTGCGCACGGTGGCGGTCTACTCGGAGGCGGACCGCGAGTCGCTGCATGTGCGGTTCGCCGATGAGGAGGTGTGCATTGGGCCGCCACCGGCGAAGGAAAGCTACCTGAATATCCCGCGCCTCATCGCGGCGGCGGAGATCACGGGGGCGGAAGCGATCCATCCGGGGTACGGGTTCCTGGCCGAGAACGCGGAGTTCGCGGAGATCTGCGAGCGGTCGAACATCGTGTTCATCGGTCCGACGCCGGAGCAGATCCGGGCCATGGGTGACAAGGCGCGGGCACGGCGCACGATGCAGGAACTGGGCGTGCCCGTGATACCCGGCAGCGACGGCGTGGTCGCGGAGCTTGACCAGGCGCTGCCCCTGGCGCGGGGGATCGGCTTCCCAGTGATGATCAAGGCGGCGGCGGGCGGCGGTGGTAAGGGAATGCGCGTGGCGCCGGACGAAAGCTCGTTCTCACGGCTTTTTCACATGGCGCAGAGCGAGGCGCAGGCCGCGGTCGGCGATCCGTCGCTGTATCTGGAGAAGTACCTGGTTCGTCCGCGGCACGTGGAGATTCAGGTGTTCGGGGACCGCCATGGGCGCGTGGTGCACCTGGGCGAACGCGACTGCTCCATCCAGCGGCGGCATCAGAAGCTCATCGAGGAGGCGCCGTCGCCGGCGGTGACCCGCGAGCTCCGCGGGGCCATGGGCGAGGCGGCGGTGCGGGGCGGGAAGGGGATCGGCTACCAGAGCGCCGGCACTGTCGAGTTCCTGCTCGCGGAAGATGGCTCGTTCCACTTCATGGAGATGAATACGCGGATTCAGGTGGAGCACCCCGTGACCGAGGTGGCGACGGGCTTTGACCTGGTGAAGGAGCAGATCCGCGTCGCGGCGGGCGAGCCGCTTTCGTTCCCGGAGACGGAGATCGGGCTGCGCGGTCACGTGATCGAGTTCCGGGTCAACGCGGAGGACCCGGACCGCGACTTCGCGCCGGCGCCGGGAACGATCGTAACCTTTCACCCCCCGGGCGGTCCGGGAGTGCGCGTGGATACGCACGTCTATACGGGGTATCGCGTTCCGGCGTTCTACGATTCGCTGCTTGCCAAGCTGATTGTGAGCGGGAACACACGAGAGGAGGCGCTGGTGCGGGGACGGCACGCGCTCGAGTCGTTCGTGATCGAGGGCGTCCCTACCACGATTGACTTCCTGCAAAGGATTCTGAGCGACGACCGTTTCGTGCGCGGCGACGTGGACACGGGGTTG
The DNA here is from genome assembly GCA_016209885.1 of Gemmatimonadota bacterium. Lineage (GTDB taxonomy): Bacteria > Gemmatimonadota > Gemmatimonadetes > Longimicrobiales > Gaopeijiaceae > JACQVF01. The sequence continues at coordinate 11,992 of JACQVF010000016.1, forward strand.
GTGGAGCGCTTCGTGGCCGAGCGCGCCGGCGGAGAGCGGGTGGCAGCCTCATGAACGTAGTGGTGTACTTCACGGCGGATGAGGTGGACGCGGGGGTGCTCCAGGGGAGCACTGCCGTGGTGGTCGACGTGCTTCGTGCGACGAGCACGGTGGTGGAGGCGCTGGCGAACGGGGCACGCGCGATCTATCCGACAGTATCCGCGGAAGAGGCGATCCGGCTGGCGGCCTCGTTGGGGCGTGACGACACGCTTCTCTGCGGGGAGCGCCGCGGGCTCAAGATTGAGGGGTTCGACCTGGGGAACTCGCCGGCCGAGTTCGAGGTGGCGAAGGTGGGTGGCAGGCGGCTGGTCATGAGCACCACGAACGGTACGCGGGCGCTGCTGGCGAGTGCGGCCGCGGCGCGTGTGCTCATCGGCTCGTTCCTGAATCTCAGCGCGGTGGCCGCGGCGGTGGCCGGTGCAGAGGTGCTGGCCATCGTGTGCGCGGGGCGCGAGGGGCGGTTCGCTCTCGAGGATGCGGTGTGCGCCGGCCATCTGCTGGCGCGGCTCACGGCACGCAAGGACGTCGTGCCTGCGCTGAACGACGCGGCCGAGGCGGCGCTCGTGCTCGCCGGTCGCTACTCGCCGGACGCGGGGTTCCTGGCGCGCACGGCGGCGGGGCACGCGCTCACGGAGATCGGTCTCGCCAGCGACCTGGCTCTCTGCGCGAAGCGGGACCGACGCCAGGTGGTGCCGGAGATGAACGACCGGGTGATCCGGCTGACGCCCGGACCGGAGAAGCGAGGGCGGGAGGGTCGCGGTCGGCGTTCCGCCGCTTCCTGACGGCGACGCGAGTCATGTTGACGAAGGAGCAGCAGCGGGAGCTACTGGCCGTCGGGCTCCTGGCCCTCGGGCTGTTCGTGGCGCTGGCGCTCGTGCCCGTCTCCCTGCTCGGCGAGAGCGGGGCGCGCCGGTTCCCGTCGGGCAACCTGATGGGAGTGGTGGGGGGTGCCGTGAATGCCGCCTTGAGCTCGGCGTTCGGCCTGGCGGCGGCGTGCGTTCCGGTGCTGCTCCTGCTAGGCGGGCTGCACGCATTCCGCTGGGTCGCGGTGTTTCCGGCGGTGCGGGTTGGCGTCTTCGTAGCGGGGCTGCTGGTCCTTCTCCCTGCGGCGCTCTATGTGGCGGGGGGCGACGCGGGGCTGCACGGCCTCACCGGGCGAGCGAGTGGACGGCCGCTCGTCCTGGGGTTCGGCTGGCTCGGCGCGGCCTTCGTCCTGGGCGTGGCGTTCGCGCTCCTCTGTGTGGGCGCCCTGGCATGGAATCCACTCCGGGCCGCCGGCCGTGCGCTGCTGCGGGCGGCGCGCCTCGTGGGCGCCGCGGCGAGCCGGCTGGCTGACGCGGTGGTGCGGGCGGCGCGGAGCGGGCGGCCGCCGGATTCAAGGGAGCCGGAGCCTGCGAGGACGTCGCTTGCGGCTGCGGCCGTGGGCGCGGGGGCATCGCTGGCGGGCGCCCCGGCCTCGGGGGGTGCGAGGTTGGGGGCTGGCCCGGGCGCGGGGAGCCGCGAGGGCAGGGGTGGCGCCGGTGCCGCGGCGGCGCCGGCTCGCGAGCCTGCGGCCGGGGCTGAGGGCGCGCGGTCGGCCGGCGGGGACAGCCGCGATGTCCCACCGGTGGACCTGTTCACGCCGCCGCCGGAATGCGACCTTGGCAACCTGCAGCGCGAGCTCGACCGCCTTGGCGACGTGCTTATCGAGAAGCTGCGGACGTTCAACGTCGAGGGTCACATTGCGGGACGGACCACGGGACCCGTGGTCACGCAGTTCGAGGTGATCCCGGCGCCGGGCGTGAAGGTGAACCGTATCGCTGCGCTGGACGCGGATCTGGCGCTGGCCATGAAGGCGCCCAGCGTGCGCATCGTCGCGCCGATCCCGGGCAAAGGGGCGGTCGGGGTCGAGGTCCCGAATCCGGAGCCGGAGATCGTGTACTTGCGCGAGATCCTGGAATCGGAGGCGTACCGGGCGGCCCGTGCCGAGCTCCCGCTGGTGCTGGGGAAAGACCTCACGGGGGACCCGTACCTCGCGGACCTGGCGCGAATGCCGCACCTCCTCATCGCCGGGGCGACCGGGTCGGGGAAGTCGGTGTGCCTGAACACCATGATCACGAGCCTGGTATGCCGCCACACGCCGCGCACGCTCCGCCTCATCCTCATCGATCCGAAGATGGTCGAGCTTTCCACGTACGGCGACCTGCCGCACCTCCGGCACCCGGTCGTCACGGACCCGCGCGACGCCGCCATAGCCCTGAAGTGGGCGGTATTCGAGATGGAGCGGCGCTACGAGCTCCTGAGCGTGAACGGCCTGCGCTCTGTCGCGGAGTTCAACCGGCGGGTCCGGCGGGGCGTGCCGCTCCGGCGGCCGCGGCCCGAGGGTCCGGAGGGTGACCCTGACCGCTGGGTCTACACGGATGGCCTGATCCCGTACATCGTCGTGGTCGTGGACGAGCTCGCGGACTTTATGATGACGGTACAGGCCGAGATCGAGCGGCCGCTCGCCCACCTGGCGCAGAAGGCGCGGGCCATCGGGCTCCACCTCATCGTAGCCACGCAGCGGCCCAGCGTGAACGTGATCACCGGCCTGATCAAGGCGAACTTCCCGTGCCGGATCGCGTTCCGGGTGAGCTCCAAGGTGGACAGCCGTACGATCCTCGACCAGAACGGCGCAGACGCGCTCCTGGGCAACGGGGACATGCTCTTCCTGCCACCCGGTCAGAGCGAGCCGGTGCGCATCCAGGGCGCGTACACCTCGACGGAGGACACGGACCGCCTCATGCTCTGGTTCCGCAAGCGGGCGGAGGAGCGGGCGCTGGAGGAGGGCGCACGGAGGCCGCCGGCGGAAGGGGACATCCTGGAGATCGTCCGTCTCCAGGAGGAGCAGGAGGCGATGGAAGGCGCTTCCGCGGATGCGGCGCTCGGGGAGCGGGACGAGCTGTTCCGCGCTGCGGCCGAGATCTGCATCCAGCACCAGCAGGGCTCGACCTCGCTGCTGCAGCGGCGGCTGCGCATCGGCTACGGCCGGGCTGCGCGCATCGTGGACCAGCTCCACCAGGCGGGTATTCTCGGACCACCCGACGGATCGAAACCGCGCGAGGTGCTCGTGGGGCTGGACGAGCTGGACGCGATCTGCGGGGAGGGGTTAGAGGGTTAGAGGGTTAGAGGGGGGGCGAATGCGCGTGTTCCCGTGGTCGGCGCCCTGTGCGTTGGCGGCGGATGGCGGGTTTTCTGACCTGGCGGCGAGTCGCGGCGATGGCGGGTAGGTCGCCGAGTCATCGGGGCCTCGCCGTGCTGGCCTTCGCGGTCGCCGCGCTCGCGGCGGCGGCGCGATCGGTGCCCGCGCGCCAGGCTGGCCCGGAGGAGATCCTGGAGCGCGCCGCGCGGCGGTACAGCACACTTTCTGCGATTTGTGCGGAGTTCTCGCAGCGGATGCGGATCGAGCTGCTCAAGCAGGAGCAGGCGAGCCGGGGGCGGCTCTGCCATCAGCGTCCCGCCCGTTTCGCGATGCGCTTCACGCAGCCGCCGGGTGACGCGATCATCGCGGACGGCGAGTTCGTGTGGATCTACTATCCCAGCGTAGACGCCGGCCAGGTGATCCGCTCCCGCGCCACCGATGCCACGGGCGGCGTGGACTTCCAGCGCGAGTTCCTGGAAGATCCCACGGGAAAATACGTGGTTCAGGGGGGAGGGGAGGAAACGGTGGGCGGTCGCCGCACGCACCTCCTCCGGCTGGTGCCGCGTGCGCCGTCGCCGTACCGCGGGGTCAGCGTGTGGATCGACGGGGAGGCCTCGCTGGTGCGGCGGCTCGAGATCCAGGAGGAGAACGGCACCATCCGCCGGCTCGATTTTCGGCGCATCGAGCTGAACCCTCGCCTCGCGCCTGATTTCTTTCGCTTCGTTCCGCCGCCGGGCGCGCGGATCATCGAGCGGTAGTGCCTGCGACATGCCCGCGTGGATCCCGTCGTCACCGGCCCGTGGTTGCGTGCCTGGGGATCCGAGTCCATGACTCCTCGTCGCGCGCTTCCCGTTCTGCCAGCCTCTCCGGTGCCGATGCGTCCCGACGTGAGCCCGGAAGTCGAGGCGGTGGACTTCCGCATCCAGCCGGTGGGCCCGTACCACGGGCCACGGATCGGGCTCGTCACGCTGGGCTGCGACAAGAACACGGTGGACAGCGAGCGGTTGTTGGCCACGCTTGTGGGCCACGGCGCGCAGGTGTCGAGCGACGTAGGCGGCGCGGACGTCATCGTCGTGAATACCTGCGGGTTCATCGAGGCGGCGAAGGAGCAGTCCATCGAGACGATCCTCGAGGCCTGCCAGCTCAAGGGCGCCGGCGACGTGCGGGCGGTGGTGACGGTGGGCTGCCTTGTCCAGCGTTACAAGGTCGAGCTGGAGCGGGAGATCCCGGAGGTGGACCTCTTCCTGGGCCTCACGGAGCTGGACCGGCTGGTGCCGGAGCTGCGCAGGCGAGGGCTGCTGCCGCTCGAGGTGGAGGGCGTCCAGAACATGGCTCGGCCGCTTCGCATCCTGTCCACGGAGACGCGGCACACCTCGTACCTCAAGATCAGTGAGGGCTGCGACCACACCTGCGCCTTCTGCGCGATCCCGCTCATGCGCGGCCGCCATCGCTCGACGCCGCTCGAGGACCTGGTGCGCGAGGCGCAGGAACTGGAATCGCGGGGGGTGCGCGAGCTCAACATTGTCTCCCAGGATACGACCTGGTATGGGCGCGACCTCCGGCACCTCCGGCACCTCCGGCACGTCCGGCGCGCTGGGGACGGCCGTGATGCCCCGCTGCTTCCCGACCTCCTGCGTGCGCTCGTGGGCCGGACCGGAATTCCGTGGTACCGCCTCTTCTACCTCTACCCCTCGGGGATCACGCCGGCGCTGGTGGAGCTCATCGCCGCCGAGGCCCGGATTCTGCCGTACCTGGATACGCCGGTGCAGCACGGCAGCGACACGGTGCTGCGGCGCATGCGTCGGCCGGAGCGGCAGGCGACGATCCGCGAACGGGTGCAGTGGCTGCGGGAGGCGATTCCGGAGCTCAAGCTGCGGACCACGATGATCGTCGGTTTTCCGGGCGAGACCGAGCGCGAGTTCCAGGAGATGCTCACCTTGCTGGAGGAGCTGCGCTTCGACCGGCTGGGCGCGTTCAGCTACTCGCTGGAGGAAGGGACGCCTGCCGCGAGGATGCCAGATCAAGTCCCGGAGTCGCTCAAGCAGGAGCGGCTGGAGCGGCTTCTGGACCTCCAGCGGGTGATCTCGCTCGAGTCGAATCTGGCGGAAGTGGGTCGAGTGCGGCGCGTCCTGGTCGATCGAGTCGGGTCCGACGAGGACGGCTTCGACGCCGTCGGCCGGACGGAGGGCCAGGCGCTGGACGTGGACGGCGTGACGTATTTCCGCAGCGCGCGGCTGCTGCGGCCAGGCGAGTTCGTGGACGTGGAGGTCGTGGACGCGACGGAACACGACCTCATCGGCGTGGTCGGTGATGGGAGGGGTGGTTGGTGAGCATGGCTTCGACCGATTCCCTGTGGGAGCGCGCACTACGCGTGCTTCCGGGCGGTGTGAATTCCCCGGTCCGCTCTTTCCGTGCCGTGGGCGCTCGCCCGTTCTTCGTAGCCCGCGGGCAGGGGGCGTATCTCTGGGACACGGAGGGCCGCCGCTACATCGACTACGTTCTGAGCTGGGGGCCCCTCGTGCTGGGACACGCGCACCCGGCCGTGGTCTCCGCGGTGGCGGCCCAGCTCGAGCGCGGGACAAGCTACGGTGCGCCGACGGCGGCGGAGGTCGAGCTCGCGGAGCGCATCATCGAGCTTATGCCCGTGATCGAGATGGTTCGCTTCGTGAACAGCGGCACCGAGGCGACCATGAGCGCAGTGCGGCTGGCCCGCGCGGCGACCGGCCGGGACCGCATCCTCAAGTTCAGCGGCTGCTACCACGGGCACGGAGATTCCTTCCTGGTGGCGGCGGGTAGCGGCGTGGCGACGCTAGGGCTGCCGAATTCGCCCGGCGTGCCGGGGGCGCTGGCGGCGCTGACCTCCGTCGTGGCGTTCAACGATCTGGATGCGGTCGAGGACGTCTTCCGCGGCCGGGGCGACGAGATCGCCGCGGTGATCGTGGAGCCGGTGCTCGGGAACGCAGGGTGCATCCCGCCGCAGCCGGGTTTCCTCGACGGGTTGCGCAGGATCACGCACGCGTACGGCAGTCTGCTCATCTTCGACGAGGTGATGACCGGCTTCCGGGTGGCGCGGGGCGGTGCGCAGGCGCGGTACGGCGTGACGGCCGACCTGACCACGCTGGGCAAGGTGATCGGCGGCGGACTCCCGGTGGGCGCGTTCGGCGGACGCCGCGACCTGATGGAGCGGGTGGCGCCCGCGGGACCGGTCTACCAGGCGGGAACGCTCTCCGGCAACCCGCTGGCGATGGCGGCGGGCAACGCGCAGCTCCGGGTCCTGGCGGAGCGGGACCCGTTCCCCGAGCTGGAGCGGCGGGCGCAGCGGCTGGTCAGCGGGCTCCTGGTGGCTCTGGAGCGTGCGGGCCTCCCGGCCACGGGATGCGCGGTTGGCTCGATGTGGGGGATCTACCTGCGCCGGGGGCCGGTGCGCAGCTTCGAGGAGGCAAGGGAGAGCGACACGGAGGCGTTCGCCCGCCTCCATCGCGGCTGCTTGGCGCGGGGCGTCTTCTTCGCGCCCTCGGCCTTCGAAGCAGGGTTCCTCTCCACGGCTCACACCGACCAGGATATCGATGGGACCATCGAAGCGGTAGGGAAAGCGTTGGGGGAGTGAGGCGATTTGCGATTCGCGATTCGCCATCAGTGATCGGGCATCCGCAATCAGGGATCCGGGCTCGGGAATCGGCAATCAGGCCGCTGGCCTGGCCGCTTGATCGTTGCCTACCAGTTATGGCTGGTGTCCCGTCCCAGAAATTCCTTGGCATTCGATTCGCCGCTGCATCCCGCATCGCTCGGTTGCTCCTCCTCGAAATAGCGCTGCCATTCCTTCATCGTCCTCACCCCACGCAACATTCGTTGCATGGGGACCCCCGTCGCGCCTTGCGCTGCGGGCGCATCGGCGCTCTCGGTGCACAGCTAACTTCTGGGACGGGACACTCGTTGCGAATTGCGAATCCCTCATCGGCCGGCTAGCTTGGCGTGTGCGCGGGCACCATGCGAGCGTTTCACGCGAAAAAAAACTTCATGGTTCGACGCCGACATTGCCTGCACCACGCGGGAGCGGCGCCTCTGCGTCGGCTTCCGGCGCTGGCGGCTCTGATGGCGACACCTCTTCTTGTCCTTGTGGCGGTCGGGCCGGCGCCCGCCCAGCGGCTGGAAGACTTCGACTACGAGAACCTGTCGTTCCGGGGCGTCGGGATCGACGTGGGGTACATCCGGCCGACCAAAGTGGAACCCACCGCGTCGTTCGGTGCCCGGGTGGACCTGGGCTACCTGGGGCCCGGCGTACGGATCCTGCCCGGCCTCAGCTACTGGTCGTCGCGGCTCAAGGCTGCGGAGGTGAACCGGCTGGCGGAGCGGTTCGGGCGCTCGGTGACGCGCCAGCTCCCGGACAGCCTGCGGGACGCCATCGGTCCGATCCGCGTGGACCTGGGGCGGGTCGAGTGGACGGCCGTCGCGCTGGGCGTGGATGCCCAAGCGGTCTGGAACACGCCGGTGGGCATCCTGACTTACGCAGGGCTAGGGGCCAGCGCGCACGTGCTCAACGGCAAGGGCGAGTTCATCGATGACACGTTCGTGGAGGATCTGCTCGACGCGGTGCAGGCCGGCCTGAACGTACACGGCGGTGCGGAGCTCCCGCTCCGCTCCACGCTGCGTCTCTTCGGCGGCGTGCGCTTCGTACTGCTGGAGGACGTCCAGTACCTGACGGGCGGGCTTGGACTGCAGGTCATGTTCGGCCCCGAGGCGCCCGGCGAGCAGGGTCGGGCGAACCGTGTGGGCCGGTGAGGCGGGACATGGCGCGCAAGATCACCCTGGGGATCCTGGGCACGGGCGCGATCACGCAGACCGTGCATCTCCCGGTGCTGGGCCAGAAGCCCGACGTAGTGGTGGCGGCGGTCTCGGACACGGACCGGAGCAAGGCGCGGGCGATCGCGGCGCGGTACGGGATCGCCGAGGTCGTGGGTGACGACGCACTGTTCCGGCACGACGCGGTGGAGGCGATCCTCATCTGCACGCCGAACCATCTTCACGAGCAGCAGGCGATCGCTGCGCTGGAGGAAGGCAAGCACGTCCTCGTGGAGAAGCCGCTCGCGCTGACGGGCGTGGGGGTACAGCGCGTCATCGACGCCGCCCGGACGGCCGGCAAGAGCGTGCTGGTGGCGCTGAACAACCGGTTCCGCGCGGACACGGCAGCGGTCCGTTCCTTCGTGTCCGGCGGCGAGCTGGGCGACGTGTTCTTTGTGCGGGGTGGCTGGCTGAACCAGAAGGTTCCGGTAGGCCGGGGGTCGTGGCGCCAGAAGAAGGCGCTGGCGGGCGGCGGCGCGCTCATCGACCTGGGCGTCCAGATCCTGGACCTCTGCTTCTGGCTCATCGGCTACCCGACGGTGAAGCGCGTCGGCGCTTACGCTCACTTCGGCGAGCTCGAGGTGGAGGACTCCGCTGTCGTGCTCGCGGAGGCCGGGGCGGGGATCGTGGTAAGCGTGGAGGTCACCTGGAACCTGTTTGCCGGCCGCGACCGCCACTACGTGTTCATCCTCGGGAGTCAGGGCTCGGCCACACTGCCGCCGCTCGCGGTCTACAAGGAGTTGAACGGCCGGCCGGCGGATGTGACTCCGCCGCAGCCGGCGGCGGCGCGCGAGAACCCGTACACGGCATCGTACCGGGCGGAGCTGGAGCAGTTGCTTCGCGTAGTGCGCGGTGAGGAGGAAGCGGCGCCGCCGGTCGAGCACGTGACGCTCATGGCGGTCATCGAGGCGGCGTACCGGTCCATCGATGACGGGCGGGAGGTGGTGTTATAGAGCTCCTGCCCCGCCCCGGCGAGCGGCTTCTCCCGGCGGTGACGGCAGTCCTCCTCTTCCTGTCGTTCCCGCCGCTGCATCTCGTGTTGCCCCCGTTCGTCGGCCTGGTGCCATTCACCGTCTTCCTCCACGGGCTGGCGCCTGGCGGGGAGGGTGCGCGGGCGGCGCTCAGGACGGGCTTCTTCATGGGCGCCGTATACTTTGCCCTCTTGCTCTACTGGATGGTCGCGGCGCTGATCTGGTTCACGCCCCTGGCGATTCCAGCCTATCTGGGCGCCGTTCTCTTGCTGTCGCTGCTCATGGCGGCGTTCGCGTGGGCGTTCCACCGCGGCGTGCACCAGGCCGCGCTACCGGTGTCGCTCGCGCTGCCCGTCTTCTGGACGGCGGCCGAGTGGTTCCGCGCCCACTGGGGCGACCTGGCGTTTCCGTGGCTGGGGCTCGGGCACGCGCTCACGGGCTACCCGGAACTGGTCGGGATCGCGGAAGTCGTAGGCGCGCGGGGAGTCACGTTCTGGATTGCGCTTGTGAACGGGCTCGTGGCCTCGCTCGTTCTGGCGCTACGGGCCGGGCGCACGCCGCGGCAGGCGCTCGCGGTGCTGGCCTTCGTGCTCCTGCTGCCCCCCGCCTGGGGGGTGTGGCGGGCGCGCACGCTCGAGCTGGTGCCGGCGGCCCGCGCCGCGGTCGTGCAGCCGAACATCCCCGAGCATATCAAGCTCGACCGCGAGACCGCGCTGGACAGCACGCTGAAGGTCTTGGACGGGCTCATGCCGCGGATCGAGCCGGGGTCCGTGGATCTGGTGATCTGGCCCGAGGTCACGCTTCCCGAGCTCCTGGCCTACCCCCGGGGGGCGGCCGTCCTCGAGCAGGTGCGTGCGCACGCGGAGCGGGTGGGGGTGCCCATCCTGACGGGCGCCCTGGGCTACGAGTTCCGCGAGGACGGGAGCGGCGCCCCGTACAACTCCGCGTTCGTGGTGACCCCGGAGGGACTCACCGCCTTCCGGTACGACAAGCACTTCCTCGTGCCCTTTGTCGAGCGGGTCCCGTTCATCGATCCCCGGTGGCTCCCCCAGTTCGAGTACTTCGGCACATTCGGGGAGGGAAAGGGCTGGCCACTCGCCGAGGCTGGCTCGGCTCGCTATGGCGTGCTCATCTGTTACGAGTCGAGCTTCCCCCAGGCGTCGCGGCAGTATCGACTGGCTGGAGCCGATTTCCTGGTGAACATCACCAATGACGCCTGGTACGGCCGGGAGCCGTGGTACGCAAGGACCATCGCCCTCTGGCAGCACCCCGCCCACATGGTCATGCGCGCCATCGAGCACCGGGTCGGCGTCGCCAGGGCAGCGAACACCGGGATCTCCCTCTTCGTGGATCCGGTCGGACGGACGTACGAGGAGACGCGGCTGTTCGACGCCACCTTGCGGACCGGGACAGTCTACACGACCCGGGTGACCACGCTCTACACGCGCCTCGGCGATGTGCTGGGCACCGGCTCTGCTGTGCTGGCCGCCCTGGTCCTCGTCTGGGCCCGGACGCGCGCCGCAGCGCGCGGCAGAACGGAGCGGGTCGCTGCGGGCCGCTGATTCGCTCGCAGGACGGAGGTCGCGCCGTGGGGGCCCACGGATCGCGAGGAGCGGCGGGCCGTTCGACCTCAGCCTGGCCATACGCGAGAGCCCGGCTCAAAGGGTCGGCCCGAAGATGAGCGAGTTCAGGAAGAGCAGGTTCAGGCCATACCAGTAGCCCCGAAACGTGGTGCTGTCGGCGAAGTAGATCACCCTCCCTCGGCCGACCGGCGCCACCACGACGAAGGGACGTCCCGCCAGCCGCGGCCGGTCCGAGTCGTGCATGTACCCCTCGAGGAGGAGGCGTTGCGCGTCAGGCGTGTACCGGGCCACCACCCGGGCGGCGCCCCCATCCCTCACGCTCAGGAGCACCGGGTACGCCGCGGGCGCGGCGAATTCCTGCCTCTCGTATCCTGCGGCCAGGAGGGGGAAGCCGGTCTCGTCCAGCCCCGGGCGCCACGGGACGAACTCTGCCTCGGGCGTCGGGCCCGCCTCCCAACGGGCCCTGAGGGTCGGGCCGCTGGTGTAGCGGGCCCACCCCTCCACGTCCACGTCCCGGCCCAGGACCTCGTCGCCGGCCACGACTTCCGCGGCCCCTTTCACCGCCAGCAGCGTCCCTCCGCCCCGGACGTACCGCCGGAGGTTCTCCAGGTTCAGCTTGTCGCGGTATCCCTCGTCGAAGTTGGGGCCTCCGCGGATGTCCATCCCCGCGTGGGGGAGGACCACTGCGGTGTACCCGGAGAGGTCGCGGGTATTCACGGTCTCGAGCATCACCGGCGTGAAGGCAAATCCGAAGTCGGCTTCCAGCACGTTTCGGATCCCGCCGAACACGTGGTCCTGGGTCACGGGCCAGTCCGCCAGCACGGCGACCCGCGGCTCGGGAATCGCGGCCAGCCGGTCGTCGTCGCCGAAGGTCACGCCGGCGTCCGTGTACGGCCCGGCCACCGCCACCACCTCAGCCCCGTGCTCCTCAGCCAGCTTGATCAGCCGTTCTCCGAGCCCCTCCGGGTTCCGCAGGCGAAGGGCTGCCCACGTGCCTTTCGGGTACTCCCGGTCGCCGATCCGGAACGCGCCATGAAAGACTCGGAGCCGGTAGCCCTCCCGCATCAGGCGGATCGCCACTCGGTAGCTCGCCTCCCGGCCTGCCGCGAGGATGTATGCATACGTCGGCTCCCGTGCGTCCAGCGCGTTCACGAGGGCAGGGCGCGGCGGGGGCCCCGCGACAATCTCCACCTGCGCCGGGAGGGGTCCGTCCGCGGCGTAGGCCGGGACCCCGAAGAGGTAGGGGAGGTTGCCCCAGGTCACGTCCGAGAAGGGCATTGTGCGACCGAAGGTGACCGAGATCTGGGGAGGATCCTCGAAGCGGATCGTGGGGTCCAGGAGTGCCCGGGCGAGGCGGGCCCGGGGCTGGACGAAGTCGACGACGTAGCTGCCTGCCGGGAGTTCCCGGGCGGCCGTGGTCTCGAGGGCGTAGAAGTCCCGTACCCGGGCCGTGAAGGGGCGAGCGGCGCGGCGGACTTCCACGCCCTGGAGCGTCAGGCGGTCCACCAGGCGGTGGACCTTGTCCGGGTCCACCCCGGGACCCGCGACCGGCACGACGATCCCGCGCACCGCGCCGGTGCGGGCGGCGTCCGCGGCGGCCACCACACCCCGGTGTGCGTCCCGCAGGAGCTCGTCCCGGCGTTCCGCCGCGACCTGGAGGGCCGACCAGATCCCGAGCCGGTGCCGGTCCATGGCCATCCGCATGGTCCCGATCGTCCCATCGCTCCGGCGGAACACAGTGGTTCGCCCTGGGCGCCCGGCAAACGTCTCGTACAGGAAGCCGGCGGTCACGTGGGCCAGCATGGCCCAGGAGTGGCTGTGCCCGATGTCCACCACTCCGTCGTAGCCGCTCCGGTTGCTGAACGACCAGCCCTCTCGCCCGAACTCCTCGCTTGCCCGCTCGGCCACGGCTTCCCACCACTTGGGCGCCTCGCGCGGCCAGAGAGGGTGGTGCGGGGGAGGGAACGGCCCCATGAACAGCACGTTGGGTCCGCTATGGATGTCCAGCGACATTTGCGGACGCCACCCGGTCAGCACCCGGACCAGGGCCTGGAGCTCGGGGGTCACGAAGGAGGAGAAGTCCCGGTTCACGTCGATCCCGTAGGCGTTCCCGTCCGTGTTCATCCCCCAGTGGGCGCGGTTCTCCACGGCGTTGGGGTCCAGGGAGGCGCCGTCCACATCGTAGATCTTGTGCCAGGTGACGTACCGGGCCTGGGCGTCCGGGTTCGTGAGGGGGGTGAACACGACCACCAGGTTTTCGCGGATCCGCCGTGCATCCTCGTCCTCCCGAGTGGCCAGCTCATGAGCCACTTCCTGAAGCGCGTTGACCCCCGCCTCCTCGTCCGTGTCCACGATGTAGATCCACACCACGGCCGGCGTTCCGGCCGTGAGCCGCACCAGCTCCGACTCCGGGAGGGGCGCCGTGACCTCGGTGAGCAGCCGGATGCGCTCCCGGATCTCGTCCTTCCGCGCCAGGTTCTCCTCGCTGCTCACCACGAGGATGGGAAGCGGGCGCCCCTGGATGCTCCGCCCGTACTCCCCGTACTCCACGCGGGGGCTCAAGCGAGCGAGCTCCCGGTAGTAGTCGTACAGGGCGGACGTGATGATGTATTCCTGCCCGACGTCGAAGCCGTGGAACTCCGAGGGGGTGGGGATCCGATCGCCGGAGCGCCTGCCCGCCCCTTGGGCCGCAGCCTCCGCCCGGAGTCCGGGGACCAGGGAGTACGTTACCACGAGCACGCCGCAAGTGATCCATCGCCGCAGCATTGGCATCGCCTCTGGCTGGGGTGGAGATCTGACGTGACGGGGGGCGGGACCGATCCGCCACCACGACGCCCGCACCAGGTTTGGAATCTCGCACAAGATGAGAGGCCGCGGGCCTGGCAACAAGGAGACTCGGCACGGCCCAAAGCTTATCTTCCTGGTGGTCAGTCACAAAGGTAATGAGCAGCACCGAGCGCGCATGCGCGCGCCGGAAGGCCGTTCCTCTTGCGGGCTTGAGGAGGTCCGGATGAAGAAAGGGGTCCAGCGCTCGACAAGCTGCACTCGACTGCCGAAAGCCAGCTCCGCCAGACGCCCAACAAGGTAGGTCATCGGCGGAGCGCTTCGAGCTTGATGCGCGCCATACGCTCGAGAAAGGGGGCGAGGTCCGCCGCCCGAAGCTGGACGTCGCGGACGAATTCGTGGTCGGCTTCGGAGTCGCTGCAATACACGCGGACGCCCTTGGTCACGACGTGGCGACCCAGCAGGGGCGGCACGTCGTTTAGCACGATCACATCGACCTCGTTGGCGCCGCACGCGTGGATCAGCTCCGAGCCCAGTCGTTCGCGCTCACGGGCGCGTTCATGGCGGGTGCCGAACGTCCCTCGATCCAGCAGCACGCCCACGTCGACGTCGCTGTCCCGGTGGGCCCGTCCCTCAGCGGCACTGCCAAAAAGGTACACGGAGACCACGCCTCGCGGGCGCTCCGTCTCGAGATGGTGCGAAAGGCTTTCGAGCAGCATACGTGCTCAACTTAGGGTCAAGCGAAACAGCGCAAAAGGAATCTGACACCCATCTACCCCCATCACCCGTATCCCGCTCGCCGGTTCCCGCAACTGACTTCCCAGGCGGCGGCGCGGACACGCCTTGTGCGCCTGGGCACGGGCGCCCAACGCCGACCCTGACCTGCTATGGTCTCGCCCCACGCCGCCGGCTACCGTCGATCAGGCTTGCGCCGCCCGGGCTCCCCTCGCCATCCTGGGGATATCACGGTGATATCACACCGGAGAGACGGATATGGCGCAGATCGTTGTCCGAGGTATCCCGGACGAGGAGCTCGACGTGCTGGACGCGCGGGCCCGGCGGCAGGGGCGGTCACGGGAAGAGGAGGTACGGCGGCTGATCGCGGCGGCGGTCGACGAGGAGCGCGCGTGGAGCGCGTTCCTCGAGCGCGCGAGCGAACTGCGGAAAAGGCTGCGGACGAGAGGGCGGAGGTTCTCGGATTCCGCGAGGCTGATCCGGGAGGACCGTGAGCGCCGCTGAGGTTACGGGGTCCGCCGCTCCGCGGGTGCTTGTGGTGGATGCAAGCACGGGACTGAAGCTCATTCTGCCCGAGCCGGGGAGCGAGCTCGTGGCCGGACGGATCGAGCGCGAGGCGCGCGACGGCACCACGCTGCTGGTCCCCGATCTCTTCTGGATCGAGGCGGCCAACGCGTTATGGAAGCGCACACGCCGGCGCGGTCGGGAGCGACTCTCCACCTTCGAGGCCGAGGAGCGGCTGACGCATCTGCTGCACTCACCATTCCGAACGGAGTCGCTGCGTCCGCTCGCGGCCGTAGCGCTCTTGATCGCGCTGGACACGGGGCTCACGGCGTACGACGGCGCTTACCTCGCCCTGGCCGAGCAACGCGACACGGTGATGCTCACGGCCGACCGTCGGCTCGCGGAGCAGATCGCGGGAACGGTGTGGGCGCGGCGCATCGAGGCAGTCGGCTAACGCCCGAATCGGACATCCGGCGGCGAACCCCAGCAGCTGTCACCCACGACCATCGGCATAAGCGGGTCGTCGGCAGCATCCACGATGAGGACGCGGCCCGACCAGCCGTCCAAATCTCCGGGCCTATAGCTTCTGTGCCTGGAGAACTCGGCTGCAAGACGAACCCGGCTGAGCAAGTCCGCCTCGGACAGGGCCGCGATGGCCGAGTCGAAGTAGCGCAGCCAGAAGGGATCCCCCACGGCGAAACTGCCGCGCAAGCGCCGGCTGAAGAGAGCCCGAACGAGCCACTCCGGGCACAGCCCCAGGCTCCCGGCCACTACCCGCAAAGCCACCACGCGGGCGCGGGCTGGCTCAGGCGCGGCGGTGTGCGACAGGACCAGAGAGCGAATCCGCTCCGGATGGCGTCGAACGAGATGCTGAGCCACCATGCCGCCGAACGAGCCGGAGACCACATGAACGGCGTCGAACCCCTCGGCGTCGAGCAGGGCAATCAGGCCGTCCGCCATGTCGTTCAGCGTGCGGACTGGCGGGTAGTCTGGCACCACGAGCCGAAACACGTCCCCCAACGCGCGAAGCTGTAGGACCGCAAAATCGCCTCGGCCCAGGGTACCAGTGAGCCAGAGTACGGGCTCCGTGCCGACTCCGACCCGTCGATAGCGCCAGGTATGGCCGGCGTGCCGGCACTCGGCCAGGGCGTGGGTGCCGCGGAACTCCGCCAACAGGGCGTCCAGCGGCTCAGCCGATGCAGTCATCGAGCCCACGGCTCACCTGAAGCAGCCACCCTCCTGAGAATTCGAACCGCCAACGCCCCGCAGACCGCGGTTCGATTTCGGCTGACGTGCAGGCGTGACCGACGGCCGCCGCTGTTCGAACGGCTCCGGGCCTTGGACGATATCACCACGCTGGCCGGTGCGCTCTATTCCTTCGGCGCGAGGCGGGTTTCCCGAGGGGACCCG
>JACQVF010000019.1 GCA_016209885.1 Gemmatimonadota bacterium
CGCAGTACTCGAGTCTCGTTGGCCATGAGCACCAATATACACCCCCTGCTCTATTGGTCCAGATATTTATGGGTCACTACACCAGGAGCGGGTACTACCCCTGGCTGAAGCGCGGGCCGTCGGCGCGGGCCGTCGCGAACGGTGCGCTCCTGGAGGTGATCGAGGAGATCCACGTGGAGAGCGACGGGACGTACGGGGCGCCGCGAGTGCATGCGGAGCTCCCGGCCAGGGGCGTGAGCGCGAGCCGGAACCGGGTAGCCCGCGAGATGCGGGCCGCAGGGATCCAGGGGGTGAGTCGGCGCAGGGGGCGGAAGACGACGGTACGAGGCGAGGATGCGCGACCCGCGCCGGACCTCGTGGACCGGGACTTCACGGCGACGGGTCCGGATCAGCTCTGGGTGGCCGACCATCACCTACGTCGCGACGTGGGCCGGCTTCCTGTACCTGGCCATCGTGCTGGACGCCTGGAGCCGGCGGATCGTGGGGTGGGCGATGGAGACGCATCTCAGGACCGAACTGGCGCTCAAGGCCCTGGACACGCTGCCGGCGGAGAAGATGGCAGAAGTTTGCACCGCGCTGGCCGTGGCCACCCGTTGCGGGCCGTGACAACGCGCTGGGGTCCACATCATCCTGGTCGCCGCTTCTTCGGGATTGTGACCCACATGTTCGTGGAAAACGGCGGCGTGGGTCATCGCCCGCACTTTCATGTTTATGTGGAGGTGATATTGCCCCCAGCAGGGCTGCATGGTCCGGGCGGCAAGGTATGGAGGCGTGCCTCAGCCCGACGGAAGCGCGGCCACCAGTTCGACGACACCCACGGCCCTCGTCGGCGGATCCTCCTGCAGGAGGTAGGAGTGTGAAGTACGGCAGGCCACGAGCCCGGCCTCGAGCACGTCCTCGCCATAAAAGTTGACGAGAGATCGGAAGCCGCGAAGCGCCTCCGGCCCCGGCCTCTCCGACAGCTTGCATTCAACGGCCACAAAGCGGCCGCCGCGCTCGACGAGCAGATCGACCTCCTCCCCGTAGGCGGTCCGCCAAAACCAGACCGCCGGTCGCTGTCGCTCGACACGGAAATGGCGGAGCACCTGCCCGACCACGAAGGTTTCCCACAGCGCGCCGGCAAGCGGGGATGCGCGCAGGGTCTCCACCTGCTCAATCCCCAACAAGTAGCAGGCGAGCCCCACGTCCACGAAATACAGCTTCGGGGACTTCACCAGCCGCTTGCCCATGCTCCGGTGGTACGGCTCCAGCAGGTAGATCTGACCCGAGGCCCGCAGCACCGAAACCCAGGCCTTCGCTGTGTTCGGCGCAACGCCCACGTCACGGGCCAATTCGGCGTAGGAAAGCAGGGTCCCTGAACGAAGCGCCGCTGCGCGCAGGAAGCGATCGAAATCCCGCAGATCTCCAACCTGCCGGAGGTTTCGGACATCACGCTCCAGGTACGTGGCGAGATACGCGGCATACCAGTCGGCCGGCCGCTCGAACCGACCGGCATACAGCTCCGGGAAGCCGCCCCGCACCAGGAAATCCAGGTCCGTGAGATCGGGGAGCGCGCGGAGTGCCTCCCGGAACGAGAGGGTGCTCATCTCGAGCACCGCGCAGCGACCCGCCAGGCTCTCGGAGACGTTCTGCATCAACGCGAACGTCTGCGAGCCAGTCATGAGGAAGCGTCCAGGACGGCGGTCCTCATCGATGCGGCGCTTCAGGTGGCGAAACAGACCCGGGACGTACTGGACCTCGTCGAGCATCACCGGCTCGGCGAGCCGTGACAGAAAATCCTCCGGCTCCGTCTCCGCATGGCGCGCCAGCGAGGGATCATCGAACGTGACGTACGTCCTGCCCGGGTGATCGTGTCGCAGGAGCGAGGTCTTGCCGACCTGCCGCGGACCCGTCAGCAGCACGGCCGGAAACGCCCCCTCGAGCGCCGCCAGCGCCCCGGACCAGTCTCGCTCGATCCACATGCGTATAATCTGCATCGCAACTGCAATTTTGACAACCCCCTCCTGCGCCAGCCGACGGCGGGCGTTTCGCGGGCCTACATATCCCCACAACACGCCTCTGGGGTGGGAGTGTAACGATGTCGCGCAAAACGAACTTCCCGCGCAGCGCGGCGACGCCGGCCGTAGTACGCGAATTCGCCCGTCACGGACTGCCCGTCGTTGTGGTCGTAGATCGCTACCGGATAGATGAGCCCGTCCTTTGTCCGTCCGTCCAGAACATCCGCGGGCAACGGGAACAACTGGTTCAGCGCCCCGGTGGGCCTGGTCACGCCGTTCTCGAAGAACCCCTCGCGCCGCATCCAGCCGTAGTTCTCGCTTCGCCAACGATGTTGATCTTCTCGATGTGCTTCATCCCGATGTCCGACGCGAACATCGTCCCATCGGTGAGGTCCCACGAAGCCGGTGGGCGTTCCGGAAGCCGTAGGCGCAAATCCCGCCGAGCGTATTCGGATCGCCGTCCGCGGCGAATTTGTTGATCGCCGGAAGCGTGTAATCCCCTAATCCTTTCAGCCCTCCCGTTACCGAAGGACTGCGCGGATCGATCCGCAGGACGGCGCCGATGACCGTGTCGAGGCGCTGTGTTTGGCCGGGATTGTTCGCGTGCGGTTCCCCGCCGTTGCTGAACCCGAGATCGCTGCCGCTCGTGTGGAGCAGGCCGTAATCGGGATCGCCCGGGTGGGAGCCGGATCTCGAAGAATGGCGTACGGGAGCGTGGTCCCGCACTCGGCGACGAGCCGCACGGGTGAAAGGTGCGGCGGCGGGCATGCCCGAGGCTGCTCAGCTCTCCGGTTCGGCTCCGGCTTTCACGGCCGACCTTGTCCCTGGTAAGGAGATTCCTTACCTTGAGCGTACGGGAGGCGATTCCGATGATCAAGAGCAAGCTGACCGCGAAAGCGCAGACGACGATTCCGCTGCCCGTGCGCGAAGCCCTACGCCTGCGGGTGGGCGATGAGGTCATGTACCACATCGAGGGTGACCGCGTGGTTCTCACCAAGGCTCCATCCGTTCCAGGCGACGACCCGTTCGCCACTTTCGCTGAATGGGACAGCGAGGCCGATCGTGAGGCGTACGCCGAGCTTTAGGCAGGGTGATGTCGTCCGCGTCCCGTTCCCCTACACGGACCGCGACACTCGGCAGCACAGACCGGCGCTCGTAGTGTCACGAAACGGTCTCGGCGAAAGGGGCTCTCTTTTGTGGGTTGTGATGATCACGAGCGCGACCAACCGCGGCTGGCCCGGCGACGTTTCGCTGCTCGACAGTTATCAAGCGGTGGGATTGCCTGTCCCTTCCGTTGTCCGCTCGACCAAGATCGCGACGATCGAGGCCCGGCATGCTCAGCGTATCGGCCGGCTGAGCCCACGTGTTTGGGCAGAGGTTGCTTCGGCCCTGAGGCACCATCTGGGTTTCGAAGAGGAATAGAAGGTCCACCGTCGTCTGCTGCACCCCCCGCTTCCACCGGGCTCGGGTCTCTCTCGCCCGCAACTTTCCCCTGGCTCTGGGGCGTCTGAAGGCCCATACATAGTAGGGCATAGTAGCGGCGGCGGCGCGCCGGCCTCGGGGCTCGCCCGGCGCGTGTGATCACGAACGGACCGTCACCTCTCTCACGCGCGAGCGCGAATGCCGCACACATGAAGCGCCTCGCACTTCTCGTGGCAATGGTCGGCCTGGCGGCGCTGGGCTGTTTGGAGCCGACCGATGCGCCGGACGGTCCGGAGCCCCCTGGCACCGGCGGTGGGCCGGCTGCCGATGCGGGCATCCGTGTGCGGCAGGTCGAGTCGCGATATCGGGTCGCCTCCGGCGGTCGGTCCGGTTGGTTCGCCAGCGGGCAGAGGGCCGACCTCATGCTGTCAGGCTTCGGGTTCAATCGCACGCGCGGTGCCCTCTTCTTCAATCATCCCCGCAGCCTCGCCTCCGACGGAACGCGCCTCCTGCTCTCCGATGGGAACAACAACCGTGTGCTGATCTGGAACCGGCTGCCGACCGGCAACGCGCCTCCGGATCTGGTGCTGGGGCAGCCCGAGTTCAGCAGCAACAACTCCGGCACGGGCCTCGACCAGATGAATTGGCCCGGGCAGGTCAGCGTGACTCGCGCCGGGCGCGTGGTCCTCGCCGACACCTACAACGAGCGGCTGCTCGTGTGGAACCGGTTCCCGACGCGGAACGGCGAGCCGGCCGACCTCGCGCTACAGGCGCCGCAGCTCAGGTGGCCGTGGGGCGTGTGGTCCGACGGGACCCGGCTGGTGGCCAGCGCCACGGGCGGCGCTGCGATCCTCTTCTGGAAAAGCTTCCCCACCAGCGGAGGGCAGCCCCCCGACTTCACCATCTCGGGCGATGGGATCGGTACGCCGCGCACCATCACCAGTGACGGCACCTTTCTGATCGTGGGCGACCATAATGCTTACGGGGATCGGCAGGGGAACTTCTTCTGGAAGAGCTTCCCGTCCTCCGGCCAGCAACGTTTCGACTTCTTCGCCTCCGACCCCAACGGCGGATGGATGCAAGGCGACGTGTCGTCGGACGGGAAGCTCGTCATGCTCGGCCGGTACCTCAACATCTGGAACGCGTTCCCGCAGAACGAGAGCTCGCGCCCGGACCTGATCGTGAACGGCTACGAATTCCAGGGAGGCGATGGCAAAGGGGCCGTCATCGCGAGCGGGCGCGTCTACATCCCGCTGTACAATGCCAACAAGATCGTGGTCTACAACCAGCTCCCGTCCCGGGCGGATCTCAAGCCCGACTTCGCCATCGGCAGCCCGGACATCGACACGAACACCCTGGACACCGAGTTCATCATCACGAACCCCGTACCCGCCACGAGCGGTAGCAGCCTCTTCGTTTCATCGGACTTCGACCGCCGCCTGCTCGTCTGGACCGGTTTGCCCGACGAGAGCGGGGCACACCCGAACTGGGTCTACGACCTCTCGTTTCCACCGTGGGACAACGAGCTGTACGGGTCGATGCTGGTGCTGGCCGGAAGGGATCGGGTCGCCGTCTGGAAGCGGCTCCCGCTGAACGGCGAGCTGCCTGACCTCGTGTTCCGCGACCAGATCGGCAGCGTGCGGTTCCAGGATCTGCGGGGAGTTGCCCTGGACGATCGCTACTTCTACCTCGCGGACGCGCAGGCCAACAGGATCTACGTCTGGCGCGGGCTGCCCTCCCAGAGCAGCGAGCCGGCGTTCTCCCTGAGCGTGAATCGCCCGTTACGCCTCTCGAGCGACGGCCGCTACCTCGCGGTCACGCTTACCGAAGATCAGACCGTTCTCGTTTACCGCGTCGCGGAGCTCTCGCCGAGCGCGCGGGCGTATAGCGTGGGAGGGCGCGGCATCTTCAACCTCCCGCAGGGTGCGGCCCTGGCGCGGGGCCACCTCTTCATCGCCAACACCAACTTCAACGCGGTGCACATCTGGCGGAGCGTGGAGGACGCCCTTGCAGGCAAGCCGGCCGACGTGCTTCTGGGATCCAACGCCGGCTCCGGCAAGCCGCCCCAGATCGGAGAGGCCACACTCTTCTGGCCGGGCGCGCCCGCCTTTGACGGCAGCTACCTCTGGCTCGGCGAGTTCAAGTTCTCCCAGCGCCTGTTGCGCTTCAGCGTGCGGTAATGGTCCTTCACTGAGGTTCTAGGCATTCGCACGCCGCTGCATCGCGCGGGGCGGCGTTGCGCCTCGCCCTGACCCCACGCAACGCATGCGTTGCGTGGGGACCCCGGGTCGCAATGGCGCACGGCCATTCCTCGTCGGCGCACCTTGCCCTGCGCGCGCATCGACGCGCTGGCTGTTACTCATTACCTCTGTGACGAACCCCCAGCACGGGAGCGGCGATTGAGTGATTCCATGCTGTTGCGGGTCCGGCCGACGTTCCGCGCGCTGGCGGCGGCCATCGTCCCGGAAGCCGAGCGCCTGGCCGCGGACGGGTGGTCAGAGCTCGAGCGCGTGGTGGAGGAGGCGCTCGCGGCACGGCCCACGGGGCTTCGCCGCCAGCTCGTGCTCTTCATCCGATTGCTCGAGTGGCTGCCCCTGTTGCGCTACGGCCGCCGCTTCACCCGCCTCGACCGACGCCGCCGCGCCCGATTCCTGGCGATGGTCGAGGACGCACCGCTCCTCCTCGCACGGCGCGGCTTCTGGGGCCTCCGCACCCTTGTGATGATGGGCTACTACGCGCGGCCGGACGCGGCGGCGGAGATCGGCTACCGCGCCCACCTCCGGGGGTGGTGGGGCCGCGGGTTGGGCCCGGCCGGTGGGTCGGGGCGGAAGCCGGCACGCCCGGGCACGAGCGAGCCGATGGCGGGCCAGGGCGCGGGGTGATGGCCGATGGCTCCTGTAGTACATGGCGCCGGGAGGCGGGGCATGGGCGGGAGAGGAGCGTGAGAGCGCGGAGGCAGTGAGCGAGCTGAGGCAGTGAGGGAGCGGAGCTACGACATCGTCGTCATCGGGTCCGGCGCCGGCGGCGGAACGGTGGCCGCGGCGCTGGCGCCCGCAGTGCGGGACGGCCTGCGCATCCTGGTCCTGGAGCAGGGCCCGCGCCTCCGCGACGACGAGTTCAGCGGCCGCGAGCTGGAGATGGCCGCGGCGCTCTACGAGGACGCGGGCGGGTTCCTCACGGCCGACGGCACCATGACCCTGGCGTTCGGCTGCGCGTATGGTGGCTCGACCGTCGTGTACACCGGCACTTCGCTGATCGCGCCGGAACGCGTGATCCGCGCCTGGGATGTGCCCGGGCTCGAGCACGAGGATGTGGTGCGCCGGTCCCGGAGATACATGGAGGAGAACAGCGTCCACTACTTGGAGCCGGAGCTTATCAACGACAACAACCGCCTCTTTGTGGAGGGGTGTCGGAAGGCTGGCTACCGCGCCGAGCAGTTCCCGGTCAACGTGAGGGGCTGCATGGGCTCGAGCCTGTGCAACCTGGGCTGCCCGAACGCGGCGAAGCAGGGGACGAACCGGGTGCAGCTCCCGCGCGCGGAGCGCGAGGGTGTCGAGGTGGTGACGCGGGCGGAGGCGCAGCGGCTCGAGGAGCATGCGGTCCTCGTGCGCGTTCACCCGAGGCCGTCGGGCGCCAAGGGAGAGCCATCCGAGTGGGAGCCGGGCGACTACCGGCTGCACGCGGGGATCGTTGTGGTGGCTGCGGGTGCGGTGGGCTCGCCGGCGCTGCTCCTTCGCTCGCGGCTCCCGGTCCCGCTCCCGTGGCTGGGCCGCGGCTTCACCTGCCATCCCGCCCACATCCTTGTGGCCGAGCACGCTGGCGAGATCACGAACGACGTGGGCCACCCGAAGAGCTACTACCTGGACCGGGCCGTGGAGGAGGGCTACGTCCTGGAGACGTGCATGTACTTTCCGTTCACGACCGCGAAGAACCTGGTCGGCCACGGCGAAGGCCACAGCCGGCTGATGCACGCGTTCCCGCGGCTCCAGATGATCCTGGTCCTTGCTTGCGACCGAGCGTTGCGGGAGAACCGGGTCACCACGGACCGAAGCGGCCGGCCCGTTGTCCACTATCGCTTTACGAACAAGGTTATCGCCTCCTTGGTACGCGGCACGCGCGCGTCCGCGCACATCTTCTTCGCGGCGGGAGCTCTGCGGGTGAGCGCGCCCTCCGCGAACCCGCCGGTGATCGAGGCGGCCGACGCGCACCGGGTGGATGAGCTTGCCCGCGCCCGCCACTTCAAGCTCGGAAAGGTGGCGGTCTCCGCGGCGCACCTCATGGGCGGCTGCGCTATGGGACGCGGGGCTGCCGAGTCCGTGACGGATGCGTGGGGGCGCGTACACGGAATCCCGTGGCTCCGCGTCGCGGACGCGAGCCTGTTCCCCGACGCGCTCGAGATCAACCCGTACCTCACCATCATGGCGCTCGCGGATCGGGCGGCGCAGGCCGTGCGCGCCGACGCGCGGGATCTCCTCGAGGCCTGGCGGCCGGAGGCCGAACCATGAAGATGACCGGCGGCCAGATCGTGGTGCGCGCGCTGGAGGACGAGGGCGTCCCCTTCGCCTTCGGGATCCCGGGCACGCACAACATCGAGCTGTACGACGCGCTGGCAGCATCCGCCTCCGTGCGGCCGATCCTGGTGACGGACGAGCAGAGCGCCTCCTTCATGGCGGACGGCGTCTGGCGTGCCTCCGGCCGCCTGGCGTGCGTGAACGTGGTGCCGGGCGCCGGGCTCACCCACGCGCTTTCCGGGATCGTCGAGGCCTACCTCGACACGGTGCCCATGCTCGTGCTCGGTTGCGGGATCCGGCGCGACACCGGGATGGCCTACCAGCTCCACGACGTGGACCAGCTCGCCATGGTGCGACCGGTCACCAAGGGCGCGCTCCGCGCCGAGCGCGGCGAGGAGATCTATGCCACCGTGCGCCGCGCGTGCCGGATCGCACGGACCGGCGTGCCTGGTCCCGTCTTCGTGGAGGTCCCCGCGAACCACTACCTCTTCCGCCACGAGCTGGACGCGGAGGCGTTCGACGAGCAGGAAGGCGCCGTCTCGGCGCCGGCGGGCGCCGAGCTCGAGAGCGCGGCGGACGTGCTGCGGCGGGCCCGCCGCCCGCTCCTCTACCTGGGGGCCGGCGCCGTCGGCGCGGCCGGCGCGGAGTCGCGGCTGGTCGAGCTGGCCGAGCGCCTGGAGGCCCCCGTCGCCACGACGATCCAGGGGAAGGGCGTCTTCCCGGAGAACCATCCCCTCTGGCTCTGGTGCGGCTACGGCGACGCCGCTCCGCCGTTCGTGCGCGAGATCGCCCGCGAGTGTGATGCCACCCTGGCCATCGGCTGCCGGTTCGGCGAGGTGGCCACGGCGAGCTACGGCGCGGCCCCGCCCGGCCAGCTCGTGCACGTGGACATCGATGCCACGGTGCTGGGTCGGAACTACCGGACCGTCGTGGCCGTGGCCGCCGACGCCGCCACCTTCGTGGACGCGCTCCTCGAGCGCCTGGGGCCCAGGAGCCGCGACGAACGGCTTCGCACACGGATCCGCGAGGGCCACGAGTCGGTGTGGAAGGAGTGGCTCGAGCCGACAGGAGTGGGGCGCGTGAACC
>JACQVF010000021.1 GCA_016209885.1 Gemmatimonadota bacterium
AGATCGCCCGGCGTTTCAACACTCTATACGATGAAGTCTTTCCGATCCCCGAGCCCATGATCGGCGGCGAGGAGACGCTGCCGGGCACCGACGGGAAGGCGAAGATGTCCAAGTCGCTCGGCAACGCGATCTTCCTCTCCGATGACCCGAAGACCGTGCAGCAGCGCGTGATGCAGATGTTCACGGACCCCAACCGAATCCGCGCCGACATCCCGGGGACCGTCGAGGGCAACCCCGTGTTTACCTACCACGACGCGTTCAACCCGGACAGGGAAGAGATCGAGGACCTGAAGACCCGCTACCGGCAGGGGCGCGTGGGCGACGTGGAGGTAAAGAAGAAGCTCGCCCGCGCCCTCAGCGCGTTCCTCGACCCGATCCGCGAACGGCGTCGCGAGTACGAGGCCGAGCCCGACCTCGTACGCGACATCATCCTCACCGGCTCGGCCCGCATGCGCGAGGAGGCGCGCGAGACGGTGCGCCGCGTGCGGGAGGCCATGGGGCTCACCTACTTCCGGCCTTGACTCCGGCATCCCTCAAGGGGAGCCCGGACCGCGCTGCCCGCGCGGCCGCGCGGCGCGCGCGGCCCACCGGCTCGACTGCCCCAGAACGGCGCGCTAGATTTCAAGCTTGAGCAGTGGCGATTGATCGGGAAGCTGAGGCGCATCGCGCCCCACGGGCCTCACGGCCGACGGAAGGCTGCGGGCGCCCGCGCCTCGACATCGCGAACACGGGAATCGTTCGGCATGGTAGCGAACCTGCGGCGCCTTTCACGCTCCGTTGAAGACTACCTGACGGCGATCTACCGCCTTTCGGAGCGCGGCGACGTCGCCTCTACGAGCGACATCGCCGGAATGCTCGCCGTCCAGCCGGCGTCCGTCTCGGGGATGGTCAAGAAGCTGGCCGAGTCCGGGCTCGTCGAGCACGTGCCGTACCGTGGAGTGCGTCTTACGGATGGCGGGAAGCGCGAGGCGCTGAGGGTCGTCCGGCGGCACCGCGTGCTGGAGTCCTACCTGAAGGCCCGGCTCGGGTACTCCTGGGACAATGTGCACCGCGAGGCCGAGCGACTCGAGCACGCCGCCTCCGATGAGCTCATTGACCGCATGGAAGCGGCACTCGAGCACCCCCAGCACGATCCGCACGGCGCGCCGATCCCCACCCGCGGTGGCGAGATCGAGGCCGTGAACTACACCGCCCTTGCCGACATCAGAGCCGGTACCGACGTGGAAGTCCGCGCCGTCCAGGACGATGACCCACAACGTCTCCGGTATCTCGGCACCTTAGGTCTCGTTCCCGGCGTGCGCCTCCACGTGCTCGACCGGGCGCCGTTCAGCGGGCCCGTCACTCTGCGGGTGGGCGGGCGGAACGGCATCACGCAGGTGGTCGGCAGCGAGCTGGCAGCAAAGGTGTTCGTGCGAGAAGTGCGAGGGGCGTAGGGCTTCCCTGCCCGAGGCGGTCCGCCCGGCGGCCCTCTCGTCATCCCTAGCCCGGCGAACCACCCGGCACACGTGTCGGAACTCCGCCGCCACTGGCCGCGGATATCCGCGTGCCTCCGATTAACGTCAGCCCCACATACAAGAACAATAATGAATATTGACAAAGGCCCCCGAGCTCTGTAGCTATTGAGGAGTGCCTAAAACAAGAGTTCAGGGGAGCCTAAGTCCGAGGACGATGATGCGCCTGGTAGCTGCGTGGACGCTGCCACTCGCCTTCGTAGCCCTGGGCCCTATGCCGCTCGCGGCGCAGGGGCCGAGCGACCCGATTGTCACGGATCGTCCCGATTTTACCGAGAGCCCGGAGACCGTACATCCGGGGCTCATCCAGGTCGAGGGCGGCTACACGTTCTCGGGGACCGGGCGGGAGCACCGTCACGCCGTGGGCGAGATTCTAGTCCGGGCCCCGGCGGCGGAGCGATTGGAACTCCGCATCGGAATAAACTCGTACGTGTTCACCGGTGCGCCAGGCGGCGAGGGGAGTGGGTTGGAGGATGCGTCGCTGGGGTTCAAGGTGAAGCTCCTGGAGGGCGCTGAGCAGGCGGGCCTGGTACATCCCGCTGCGGCCCTGATCGTGGCCGCGAGCGTGCCCACGGGCGGCTCCGCATACCGGGGCGAAACGGTTCAGCCGGAAGCGAAGCTGGCGTTTGGCTGGTCCCTGGCGGAGCGCGCCTCTCTGGCGTCCAACCTGAACTTTGCGGCGCTTCGAGAGGATGGGGACCATTTTGTGCGGCTGGCGGGGAGCATCTCGTTCGGGTATGCCTTGTCGGAGCGGGTGGGCTCCTACCTGGAGGCGTTCGGCTTCGACCGCGAGGAGGATACCGGCCCGGCGACCGGCTACCTGAACGGTGGGCTGACGTTGCTCGTTTCTCCGCACCATCAGATCGACGTGCGGGCGGGAGCCGCTGTGAGCTCGGAGAGGACGGACTACTTCTTCGGGGTGGGAGCTGGGGTCCGCTGGTGACGCTCCCCCGCCGCGCTCGCCCGGTCCCCATTCCCTCGCGCCCCCGCGCCGCGGCTGTTAACCTTCCCTCGAGAATCTCTGGCGAGTCCCGCCGACTGCGGCATCACTCATGAGGGCCTTCTACTGCGATCGCTTCGTGGTCCCGTTGCCCCCGAGGCAGTGCACGCCCACTCCTTGGCATCCCGCCCTCCGGGATAACGGGTCGGCCGACCGGAGGGTGAGCCGAGTCTCGGGGCGCCGGTGAGCTCGCGCAGCCGGACGCCCCCGCACACCGGCGCGCAAGAGGCGATCGAGCGCCTGCGCAGCGTCCCGCGCCTGGCGCTCGGCTTCTATCCCACCCCCCTCGAAGAAGCGCCTCGACTCCGTGCGGCTCTCGGCCCCGAAGCAGCGCGTCTCCTGATCAAACGCGACGACTATACGGGGTTCGCGCTCGGCGGCAACAAGGTGCGCAAGCTCGAGATGCTCCTCGCGCCGGAGCGGGTGCGCGGCGTCGATACCCTAATCACCGCAGGCGGCGTCGGCTCGAACCATGCTCGGGTGACCGCAGCGTGCGCGGCACGACTCGGCATGAGGTGCGTCCTCGTGCTCAACGGACCGCCTCCCGAGCCGCCCAGGGGCAACGCGCTGCTCCATCGCTGGCTCGGTGCGGAGATCGTCTACGTGGCGAGCCGTGCGGAGCGGAATCCGAAGATGGAGGAGATCGCGGACGAGCTGCGGCGAGCGGGCGGCCGTCCCCTCATCGTGCCCCTGGGTGCTTCGACGCCGCTGGGTTCCCTCGGGTATGCCCTGGCCGCCCTCGAGCTCGAGCGCCAGCTCCGCGCGCTGCCGGAGCCTCCGGCTCAGCACGAGGCGCGTGGCGGCGGCAGCCTCTGGATCCTCGTCCCCTCCTCGTCCTGCGGAACGCTGGCCGGCATCCTCCTGGGCTCTCGCCTGTGCGCACTCCGGGACGCGCGCATCGTGGGCGTGAGCGCGGATGAACCAGCCGACGAGATCCTGGAACGGGCCCGCACGCTCGCCGAGGAAGCACGCCGCCTCATCGGCTGGCAGGAGCCTATCTGCGATGCGGTCCTGGAGGCCTCGGACGCCTTCGTGGGCAAGGGCTACGCGATCCCCACCCCCGAGTCCGACGCCGCCTTCCATCGCTTCGCCCGCTCGGAGGGAATCCTGCTGGACCCGGTCTACACCGCGAAGGCGGCGGCGGCGCTCCTCGCGTGGGTCAAAACCGGGCGGTTCGCCCCGCACGACACCGTCGTGTTCTGGCACACGGGCGGCCAGCCCGCACTCTTCGTGTGAACCGGCTGCACGAAGCACCGCCCCTTCAGGTATCCATGAGTTAGACGCCCCCAGACACCGCGCACCATCCTCCACCTCGCAGCGTGCACAGCGAGGGCACACGAGCGCCGAAGGGCGCCGAGGTCGGAAGCTTGACCCCCGCCGTAGCTTCCCAGTTCAGTGATTCCTAGTTATCTTTACGGTAGGGCCCGCGGGGTGGTATATTCCTCTCGATCCGTCGTGCGTCCGCGATCGAGGAGGTGCGCCATGCCCTTCGTGAGCCGCAAGCCCGCGCTCGTGGTGGAGGACGAGACCCGGGCCTGGTTGCAGATGCTGAGCGTCTCTCGCAGCGCCCCGGTGGCCCAGGTTGAGCGCGCCGGGATGCTCTTGGCCTACGCCGAGGGAGAGAGTGTCTCGGCCATCGCCCGGCGCTTCCATACGAATCGCGTCAGGGTCAACGACACGATCAACCGGGCGCTGGCGGTCGGCGTGCGGGCGGCGCTCAAGGATCTGCCGCGCTCGGGGCGGCCGCGGACGATCCCCGACGATGCGCGGGCGTGGGTGATCTCGCTGGCCTGCCAGAAACCCAAAGATCTCGGTTACACGGAGGAGCTCTGGACCACGCGCCTGCTCGCCCGGCACGTGCGGCGCCACTGCGAGGCGGCCGGCCACCTGTCGCTTCGGAAGCTGGGCCGGGGAACGGTCTCCAAGATCCTGGCTGCGCACGAACTGAGGCCGCACAAGATTCGCTATTACCTGGAGCGGCGTGATCCCGACTTCGAGGCGAAGATGGTCAGCGTGCTCCATGTCTACAAGCAGGTCGAAGTGCTGCG
>JACQVF010000018.1 GCA_016209885.1 Gemmatimonadota bacterium
CTGGGAGAGCGCCTGCTTTGCAAGCAGGAGGTCACCGGTTCGATCCCGGTTGGCTCCATTTGGTAGCTGGCTGCGGTTGGGCGTTCAGCCCCGACGCCCGTTGCTCACCGAGCTCCCGTCAGCTTGCCGTCGAGCTCGTCATAGACAATAATAGACAATATGATCTTCTCCCGGGGCAGGTAGACCTGGATAGCGCCACCGGACTCTCCTTTGACGGACCACGCCGGAGAGCGTTACCCGTCTTTCCTGCCACGAGTCCGCCGTCACCCGGGGGACGCTGCCGGGAAGCCGCCTTCGACGGGGCCGGACAAACGCTTCAGGGAGGTCATATGCTCAGAGGAACACTCGTGCTTACCGCAGTGGTCGCGTTGCTGCCCCGGATAGCGGCGGCGCAGGATTACGACCCGGATCTCCTGGGCACGTTCTCCATCATCGCCCGGGACGCCGCGACGGGCGAGCTGGGGGTGGGCGTCCAGTCCAAGGCCTTCGCCGCCGGCACCCGGGCCATGACCGCCAAGGGTGGTGTCGCGGTGATCGCCCACCAGGCCGCCTCCAACCGCATGTACGGGGCCATCGGACTCGAGCTCCTGCAGGCCGGTTACACGCCCCAGGAGGCGCTGGACATGATGGTGGCCAGCGACGATGGGCGGGACCGGCGCCAGGTGGCGATCCTCGACCGCGAAGGACGCACCGCGGCGTGGACGGGCTCCGGAGCCAACGACTGGAAGGGCCACAAGTGCGGAGTGAACTACTGCGCTCAGGGCAATATCCTCACGGGCCCCGAGGTGGTGGAGGCCCTGGCCCGGTCCTTCGAGTCGTCCAGCGGCCCCCTGGCCGACCGCCTGATGGATGCGCTGGATGCGGCCCAGACCGCTGGCGGAGACGCCCGGGGGATGCAGTCCGGAGCCATCCTGGTCGTGACGCCGAGGGTGAACGGGGGGTTCACGGACCGGGCGGTGTACCTCCGGGTCGACGACCACGACGAGCCCCTGAAGGAGCTGCGCCGGCTCCTCAACATGTACTGGTCCGGCCAGATGATCACGGACGCGAACCAGAAGCTGAACAACGGCGATGTGAACGGGGCCCTGGAGACCGCCATCGCCGCCAGGGAGAAGTCCCCGGAGAACGACAACGCCTGGGTAGCGCTGGCGAACGTCTATCTGAAGATGGGCCGGAAGGCCGACGCCCTGTCCTCGCTCCGCCGGGCCGTGGAGCTGAACCCGGGGAACAAGCGCCAGCTACCTCGGAACCCGAACTTCGAAAGCATCCGTCAGGATCCCGAGTTCCGCAGGATCGTGGGATCCTGAAGGTCACGCGCCCCGGTCCTCCGCCAGCATATCGGCCACGGGCCTCGAGGCCCTGAACCGGCGCCAGGAGCCCTGGGGCCGCGCCGCGGCAGGACGTACCCAACCGTCGGCGATGCCCTCGTCCAGCCGCAGCCGCCCCGGAAGCGGCGCCAGGATAGCCTTGGGGCGGCCGCGCTCCGTCACGCGAATAATCTCGCCGCGGGCTGCCCGCTCCAAGTACTCGGACAAGCGGGCCTTCAGCTCTCGCACGCCGACATCAGCCATGCGACTACATTACAGGCTCTTGTGGTCACCGTCAAGCCAACCTGACCCGTGTTCTCCGTCGATGGGAGAGCTCTTGGTCTCGGACAAGCCGGCAACGATTCCGCCTGCCGACTCTGGGCACACTGGATCGGCGGAGGCGATAATTCGGCAGGCCAGCGAACCAGGAGGCGCCCGCCCACTTCTCGGAGTGTGACGGCGATGCGAACGGTGATCAGAAACGGTATGTGAAGCTCGCATAGCCGACGTGAGCCGCGTAGCCTGGCGCCAGGTATCGCCCCATGTTGAACAGCCGGTTCCCCCACTGGTGCGATCGGGACGTGTCACGCAGCAGGAACTCGCTACCGACCCGCTCGAACCACGGCGCCTCGGCGTCTTGCTGCCAGTCGCGGATCCGGTAGAAGTCGTACGTGTAGCCCACCAGCATCGTGATGCCGCTCAGCACCGGGAACTCGAGACGGAAATCGGCCACATGGGAATCGTGCCGCACCGCCGGTGGTGTCTGGAAGGCGAACTGGTGGTTCGGCGGAAACGGCACGCCGTTCCAGTTCGTCACGCCGAATCCCGCGTACTCGATGTCGATCCGGCTGAGCGACAGCGTGTAGTTGGCCGACAGCGAGAGGCGGGAGGGAACGATCCCGAACGTGCCGCCGACGCCCGCGTATCGGGTGCGGTCGTCGATATCCGCGGTCCACTGGCTTCCAGCGCGCGTCCACGGCCCCAGTTCGGCGGTGGCGACAGCGCTGGGATTCTGCTTGTTGTTCTCGTTGAACTCCAGCGATCGTTGCGTCGCCTCGCCTGCGTCCCATCCGACGAACGCGTTCAGGCTGATGCGCTCGGCGGGTGCGTGGAAGAGATCGATGCTGACCTGGCGCCGCTCGTAGCGGAGCAGGCCGAGCTGGTCGCCCGGCGTCGCCGCTTCGCGGTCCGGCAGTGACGTCCCGAGCAGCGGCTGGCTCGGGCGGACGTGCGAATCGAAATCGTCACGTCGGAACTTGAGCGTGGTCGAGAGCGAGAACGCGGCACCGGGCGTCACGCTGGCGGTGAGATCCACCTGATCGCGCCGCCGGTCGGACACGTCGGAGCGGCGCATGTCGGGGTGGTTGCTGAACGTGAACTGCGGGTTGTCCGCATCGGTTCCCGCGTCCGCGGGCGCGTACCAGTAGCTCTGGCGCGTCACTTGCGAGTTGTACGTGCCGCCGTCGCGGTCGCCGAGAAGGTATTTCGCGCGAAGCGAGAGCCAGCCGGTCGGCCGGGCTCGCCAGCTCGCGCGGACGATGTTCTCCGCTGTCTCGGCCTCGCGGTATTCCCGCCCGATGTCCTCACGCTCGAGCCCCAGCCCCATGCTGCTGTTCCAGAACCCGAGCCGCCAGGTCGCGTCGATCCCGGCGTTCTGCCGATCCCACGCGAAGGGCACGCTGATCCGCTTGTTCTTGTAGCTCACCGTGCCGTTCAGGTTGCTGGCGTCCGACGTGACGTACTGCCACTGGCTCGCCGGCGTCTCGTTGTCGAGATCGAAGCGGCGGAAGAAGGCGCGCAGATGGATGCGCGGGACCGGCACCATCGAGTACTCCGCGCTGAAGTGGATCGTGTTCATCCGCGCATCCGCGGTGAGGCGCGGCAAGGTCGGGTTCGCCAGGGCGCCGGTGTGGTCGCTGTACGGGAAAAGCGGCTCGTTCTGCTCGAGACGTCCGTACGATACGCTGGCGGTCAGGCGGCTCTCCAGCGGCAGATTCGCGCCGCCGCTGATCGTCGCGTTGTGGTAGCGGTTGTCGGGCGGCAGTGCGCGCTGGCCGAACGCCGAGATGAGCCGATCCCACACGTCGTAGTCGGCACCGGCCGCCGGCGTCGCATACACGTTCTGCCACAGCAGCTCGTCCACCTCGTTCACGAAATCGGAGAAGAGGTATTCCACGCGCGCCTGATAGGCGCCGCCGTGGTACTCCGCCGCCATCCTCAGATCACCCGTTCGGTAATCGACGGGCTCGGCGAGCTCGATGTTGAGCGTCCGCGGCGGCCGGTCGCCAATCGGCCCGTAGCTCAGTCGGCTGCCGGTCTTCGTCCGGCGCGTGTAGTCGACGGTCAGGTCGATGGCCTCGAGGCCATCGTAGCGGAACGCGAACGTGCCGGTCTTGGTCTGGTTCGCGAGATCGATGGGCCCCACGAACGAACGCGCGTATGCCGCCACGACAGAGTCGCTCGCGAGCACGCGCGGCGCGTCGGGCGCGGAGGTCGCCAGCTTCTTGAAGGGGATCACCATCGGCTGCGGCACCTCGAACAGCCCGGGTGCGCGCTCGATGTACGGGCTCTGAGCCTTGTTGCTCAGATCGTGCGGGATCTCGTTCCACGCCACAGCGAATCGCCAGACGCCGACATCGCCGACGGCGAGGCGTAGGTTCTGGTCGCGGCGGCTCACGTTGGTCCCCGTCAGGTCGAGGAACGTGCCCTGTGTGTTCAGCACATCGAGCCGGAAATCGAACAGGTAAAAGTTGTTGCGGAGGTCGCGATACTCCGTGAGCTTGCTCGAGTTCGTGCTGTTGTCGAGCTGCAGCAGTCCGGTCGAGATGCGCCCCGAGGTCTGGACCGCGGGTACACCCTGCGCGTGGGTAGCGGCAGGCGCTGCGGAGAGAAGCGAGAGAAGCGCGAGAAGCCGGCTCATTGCCTTTACCTCCTCTACCGGGTCTGTTTGGCACCCGACGGGTGGTTCGACCCGTGCGTGGTCACGTGGCAGTTCACACAGCCGCTGCCATACGGACTGCTCACACGGTTGTAGCGGGGCAGATTGACGTGGCCACCGTATGAGTGACACTGGAGGCAGAGGAACGGATCCTTCCGCGTCAGCAGGTTCCGGTTGCTCGAGCCGTGCGGCTCGTGACAGTTGGCGCAGCTCTCGCGCACCGGCGCGTGCTCCCAGAGGAAGGGGCCGCGTTTCTCGGCATGGCAGCTCACGCACGTCTCGTTCACGGTGGCCGTGCGCATCAGTGACGGCGTGGAGCCGTGAGCGTTGTGGCAGCTCGCACAATCCATACGACCCTCGCGGACCGGGTGATGCGAGCTCTTCGACATCTGCGCGCGCGCCTCGCCGTGGCAGGTGTAGCAGGTCTCCTCGACCCGCGGGCGGACGAGCAGGACCCGCTCGCTACGCTCCGCCATCACGGAGTGGCACGACGAACAGCTCACGCCCGACGAGAGATGCGCGCCCCCCTTCCAGCCCATGCGCGCGCCCCCTTCGTGGCACTGCATGCAGACGGTGGACTGCTGGGCGGCGCTCAGCTTCGCCCATGCGAGCTCGCGCCCGGGATTCTCCACGTGCTTGCTCCGGGGCCCGTGGCAGCTCTCGCACTCGCCCTGCGCGGGCATCTTCCCGACGCGGAACGCGCGGGCGTGCGGGGTATCCCCGAACGCGCGCAACGCGTCTTCGTGACACGCCCCACAGACACGCGCGTCGTTCACGAAGGTGGCTGCCTCGAACGCGGGGTTGAGCGCTGCCCAGTCGATTTGCTGCGTGGCTGCCCTTACCTCCCACGGCGTCGACCCCAGCAGCGCCCCCACGAAGACGGCGCTGCAGCCGGCCATCCATCGACGTACGAACATGAGCATCTCCTCGCCCCATGCTGGGCCGCGCCGGCGCTGCCGTTCGATTCGCTCCGTGTAACTGCAGGAAGCGGCGCCGGCCGGTATGTTGAGCGCCAGGGAGAGGCAATGCTTGGGCCCTGGCTTGGGCCCGCACGAAGAGACCGGTTAACCGCTTACGAAATCTGCACCTACGGGCGCTCGCCAAGATATGCAAAGGAACCGGACCTGTCGGAGTTGGGACATTCTGCACGGCCGGTAAGCCTTAGGGACGGGACAGTTCGTCGCGGCCGTCGCAGGTCTGGACCCCGGGGAGCTCGCCTGCGGCCCAGCGGCCTATTCCCGCTCCCGACGAGGCCCGCCATGCAGCGCCGATGGCATGGGTCCAGCACCCGGCCGGCGCTTTCCGCAAAGGCGGGATCCCGCGGCAGGATCCGACTACGACGGTTCCGGGCAACCCGGCATCCTCCGAGAGCCAACGCCGGATTATCATGCCGCAGATCTCGGCCAGCAGTTCCGTGGCGAGCGCCTGCCGTCGGAGGTGCGCCTAGCCAGAACCGGCGAGCGGGACACCCGGTTCGGCCGGCCGCTCGACGCCCCTGGTCTTTACCTGTGGGACGATGTGAGGGGGGAACCTTGGCGATGGCTGTCTGCCCGAGGTCCTGCCGGTCAATGGCTCATCGCGTAGATCACGAAGTTGACCCCCATCTGCAACGCGAAGTTGGAGTATTTCATCGGGTAGTCGGGCTGCTCGGCCCACTCCCATGCATCACCCAGGTCGGTGTTCCAGTTAATGGCGACGAGCAGGCGCTCCTGGTCGTCGAAGATCCCCCGCACGTGCGGCACATAGCCGTCCTGCTCCCAGGTGCGGCCCGAGCGGATGTTGCCGATCATTGGCACCTGGAGGATCTCGTCGATCCGGTAGACCATCTTGAAGATCGGGTGATCGAGCGGGATCTCGACGATAGGGTACTCGGGCAGCACTCGCCTGATCTCGGCCTCGAAGTTGGCCCACTCGCGGCTCCCCCAGAAATCGTCCACCATGGCGAATCCGCCGGCGAGCAGATACTCGCGTAGTCCCTTCACTTCGGCGGGCGTCATGCGCAGGTAGCCCACCTCGAGGAGATACAGGAAGGGGAAGCGCCGCAGCTCGGGGTCATCGAGGCGGACCGGGTGCTCCAACTCGTACGCGTCGATGTCGACGAGGCGCTGGAGCACGATGAGGAACTGGCGATCCGACTTGGGGAAGTCGGTGGCCCAACTGTCGAAGCGGCGGTAGCCGCTGGTGCCGCTGCTGTAGACGCCGCGGGTGAAGTAGAAGGAGTGGATGCGCCGGCCGTCGTTTGGGTCCGCGGTTGTGACCGCCGCTGCCCCGTGGGCTGGCGCCGCAGCCTGTGCCGTCCGGCGCGCGGGCCGCAGCGCCACGCCGCGTGTGCCCGCGGAAAACGCTTGGTCCGTGATGCGCTGCGTGGGCGGCGGGATCCGGCTCTCGTCAGCGCCGGCCGGCGCAGCGGCTGCGGCGGCCCTGGCCGGGGCGCGTTGTTCGTCCCGCACAAACACACCGGATGAGGTCACGAGCAGGGCCAGCGCGGCCAGCGCGGAAAGGCCGAGGCCGGACGGCAGAACGGGCTTCGATGGTGGTGGCGGCACGCGTACTCCCGCCTCGCGCGTGACGAGTCAATGCAACACCACCAATACTCCCGGGTTCGGGCGCAGGTTCCTGGACTACCATAACGGCATGCTATGATAGACCGGTCCGCCACCCGGCGCATCCCGACGCGCCGCCGCGGACGGGCCGGAGGCACCTGGAGGGGGATCACTCGCCGGCGAGCCCCGGGCAGGATGCTCGGGTCTTCAGGGCACGAGCCTGCCCTTCCCCCGCCAGTTCGGATCCGGCTCCCCGAACGGGTAGAGCCGGTCGATGGGCGCGAACTCGTACGGCAGCGCGTCCAGGCGCGTGGTACCGACCCACGGTCCCGGCGCATCCACCACGAGGATCGTCCTCGCGTAGCCCGTCTCGTCGAAGCCGCGCCGGAAATGGGCCCGGGACTTCACGACGATCACATCGTAGTCGTCGGGCTCCACCGGCCCGAAGCGGAGCGCCTCGGGCTCGGTGATCTGCGTGTACGCCGGCGCGAGGATGAGCATGCTGCTGTCGCCGTGCTCGATGACCGCCACGTGGTCGTACCCGAACTGCGGCCCGAAGAAGCGGACCGTTCCCTGGATGCGCACGGGACGCCCGGCCGCCGCCTCCGTGAAGCCACCGACCTCCATATCGAACGCGTCCCCGGGCTGCGCATTCGCCTGCGCCAGCGCCTCGAGCGCCCGCTCGTCGCGCAACGCGCCGTAAAGCACCTTTCCCACCCGCTGGCTGACGAGCTGCTCCAGGATCCAGGTTGCGTCACCGGGGCGGTCCGAATAGTCGCCCATGGCAACCGGCGTCTCGCCGCGGGTGATCGCCTGGCGGGCACGGCGCACCGCCTCGTCGGGCACGGGGAAGTCGCCGTGCGCGAACTCCTCGCGCACGCGCCACATGAACTCTGCCATGTCGTCCGCGATGTGGTCGGCGAGCGCCTGGTCGTTATTCGTCATGACCTGCACCGTCATGCCCACATCGGGCACGTCCGTCCACGGGAAGCCGTAAAATACGCTCACGAAAGCGCCGGGCTGCCGCGCCTCCCAGCGCCGAGCCCGCTCCATGATGTTCATGGACGGCGATGCACCCGTCCACTGGAGCACCGTCGCCGTGATGACCGGCGGCTTGCGCGTGGCGCGCGTGGCGCTGTAGTCACCCTTCATGGTGAGGCGCAGGAAGCGCGCCGCCCGCTCGCCCTGGAGGTACGCGTCGTAGTGGGGGAAGCGCTTGACGACGAAGGAACCGTCCGCCCAGCGCAGGAACTCCTCGTCCTCGTTGCCGTGGAGGTCGAACGTCCCCACGATCGGCACGTTCGGCCCCACGATCTCCCGGAACCGCCGCGCGATCTCGGCCTCGGGCCGCGGCACGTTCCGCACCCCCATCGCTCCGTGGAGCGCCAGGTAGACGCCGTCCACGGGCATGGCGGCCCGCAGGTCGGCAAGCATGCGGTCCATGAAGTGGTTGAGCGCCTCCTCCGTGTTCCAGCTCCGGGAGGAGCCGCCGAAGACGTCCGAGGGGGACTCCAGCCCGACTAGCTCGATGTCTCCGTACTCCCGGGCCTGGTTGACGAAGCCACCGATGTACGCGTCTCCGCGTTCGATCACCTGATCGCCCCGGAGAACCGTTCGCCAGTCCTCGATCTGCGTGTCGCCGCCCGGGCAGAACGTGCACGTCTCGTGCGAGAACGTCGCGACGGCCACCTTGAAGCTTCTGGCGGCGTCCGCGCAGCCGAGCGCGGTCAGCAGCGCTACGGCCAGCGCCGCCAGCACGGCTCGCGATGCGACCGACATCGATCCACGGGCCGAGAATTCGTGGTGACGATTCGCGGTCATGTCATCTTTCTCCGGCGGAGGCTGCACCAGACCGGCTCGATCGAGCCGGTCCTCGGAACGCCCTTCCAGGGCATCGACCGCAGGGTAGAATCATGGGGACCGGTGAGGCAAGGGCGACAGGCGCTCCGTCTCAACGCCCGAAGCCTGAGAGCTGCAGGGTCAAGGGGGGACGCCCGCGGCAGCCGGCGGGCCCGACGGGCGTCTGCGACTCGATTCGCCGGCCGGGCGTCAGCCGCCGAACTCGCGGCTGAACGTCTCGGCCGGCGCGAACCGCCGGTAGACGGTATTGAGGCTCGTCTGCCACGATCGCTTGTTCACGACCGTGGTGCCCGCGTCATCGGCCGCCCCCCGTAGGCGAACTTCACGTCGCCCGTCACCTCGTAGATGCTGTCGGCATACCCCAGGGCGGCGCGCGTCGTGACCAGGGTCTAGTCGGTGTTGCCAAGAAGATGCTACCGCCGATCTCCCCCTCTACATCCCAGCCATCCTGAGCCGCGAGCGGTCGCGGGGCTACGGCCATGATGGCGAGTGTCCACGCCAGAAACAGGTGGAGGAAGACCCGGCCGCGGCTCTCCAGACCGCCGGTAAAAGCTGAGGGTCTGGCCGGATCCAGGAACGGGCTCTCGCGGGCGACGCCCGGCCGGCCATCCGCGGCGTCCGCGTCCCGGACGAGATCCCGGAGCGTGATCGCCCACACGGGCAGCGGTACGCCGCGGCGCAGACGAGGAGTCACGAGCGCCCGCCGGCCGACTCCCGGTCCAGGCCCTCGAGGGAAAGGCGCCCGCGGGATTCTGCGTCGTCGCCCTCTGCCACAACATTACCTCAGCGCGCCATCCGGGCCTCGACGCTCGACTGCGCATGCCCGTCGGCGCCTGTGGCGCGCAGGTGCGCGCAGTGGGATCAGCGGCCTGGCCGCGGCCGCCACGGAGGTCGCGCCCGCGGTCCGGCTCAGGGCGCCGTGCGAGGGGGAAAGCCCATGCGCTCGACCAGCCGCGCGAACCGTGGGTGCGAGCGGATGGGATCGAACGTGGGGCGCTCGTTGATCCAGATCAGGTCCGCCGCCCGCACATCGCACGCCTGTTCCAGCAGCGCGAGCGCCTCGTCCTCCTCGCCCAGGCCCAGGCGCACCAGGGCGAGCAGCGTGGGCGAGACGTACCCTCGTTCCGCCCGCTCCCCGAGCTGCTCGAGCAGCGCGCGTGCATCCGCCACGCGCCCCTGGGTCGCACAGGCGTGCGCGAAGGCGGCCATCGTCTCGGCGCTCCGGCCGGAGAGCTGCACCGCCCTCTCCAGAGCGCGGATCGCCTCCGACGGCTGGCCGGCGTGCTCCCAGCTGTGGCCGAGGAAGAAGTGCGCCATCGCGAACCCGGCGTCGAGATCGAT
The DNA here is from genome assembly GCA_016209885.1 of Gemmatimonadota bacterium. Lineage (GTDB taxonomy): Bacteria > Gemmatimonadota > Gemmatimonadetes > Longimicrobiales > Gaopeijiaceae > JACQVF01. The sequence continues at coordinate 9,990 of JACQVF010000018.1, forward strand.
CACCCGGCGGCACTCCTCGATCGCTTGCTCGTAGTCGCGGGCATAGTACGACAGAACGCCCTTCGTCGTCAGGATCGGCAGCGATAGGGGCTCCAGCTCCAGGGCGCGCCGCAGTTCCGCTCGTGCTTCGGCGAACCGGCCCAGCGGCATCAGGAGGTTGATGGCGTACCAGTGGTGCGCCGTGGGATAGCCCGGGTCCGCCTCGATCGCCTTCTGGAACTCTGCTTCCCTCGAACGGCTCGACCACCCGCACGTCCCCGCCCTCACGCGCGTCGATGTGCTCGAGGAGGTAGTCAACCACCCGGTCGGGCGCGTAGTGAGCCTCGATCGCTTCGCGTACGGAGTCCGGAGGCGCGATCTGGAAGATGCTGCGCCGGCCGCAGGCGAACTCGATGGCTTTCTCCGCTTCCGGGTTCACCGGGTCCGCGGTCGCCACCGTAAGCGTGCGCTTGCTGAAGCGCAGGGGGAACACGCTGTAGCGCCGTGCCACCTTCTCCGGCAGAACCGTCAGCGCCTCGGCGTCCGCCGCGTGGAAATCGGCCGGCTCGAGGTGGAAGTGCCGTGCGACCTCCGCCGCGAGCCGGTCCTGACCGATCGCCTCCGCCTCCGCCACGCACCTCCACGCGGCCTGCAGCGGCGTGTCGGGGGCGAGATCCAGTCGCGCCGCACTCGCAGGACTGATCCGTGCCGCCACGGAGAACAGCCAGTGCCTGGGCGAGGACTTGTCACTCACGTGTTCTGGAGGTGGCCGCGCACTCGGGCGCCAGAAGGATCCTTTCGGGCCTGGGAACTCGTCACACGTTACCACGGCGCACTGCCGGCAGTAAGTGCGCTGGAGCGGGCCCGGCTCGCGCGGCGGCCTTCGTTCTATCTGCGTTCCGGCCCCGACGATGCCCGCACCTCGACGTGCCACCCTGCCGGATCGGAGCGGTCCCCTGCGGGCAGCAGTAGAAGTACATCCGGGAGGATGCCGTCATCGAGTTCGCCTCGGCCAATCGTGCGTACGCGGATACCCCGGTACCGATCGCGGAAATCGTTGCGAGAAGTGATTGAACGGAGGAGGGAAGCAGCGCCCCGTCTCGATACCACTACCTCGCAGATCCCGCGCCGTTGCACTCGCCGGGGCCAACGTGCACCTTCAGCCCGAGGCGTTGCTCCGAGGCGATTCATCAGGAGAGCCACCATGCATCGAGGTGAGAAGGCGATGCCGCTGCCTGTTCGCAAGACGGCGGCGTGGGTGCTGGGGCTGTGGCTCGCCGTGCTGGCGCCCGCGACGGCGGCAGCTCAGGGCCGGATCACCACGCCGAAGGAGGAGCTCGGCCACAACTTCGGGGACGACTACTTCCTGGCGAACTATGAGCAGATCGCCGCGTACTGGCGCAAGCTGGATCGCGAGTCGGACCGCATCTTGCTGCAGGAGATCGGCAGGACGGCGGAGGGACGGCCGCACCTCATGGCCATCGTGACCTCGCCCGAGAACCACAGGGACCTCGGCCGCTACAGGGAGATCTCGCGCCGGCTCGCGCTGGCCGAGGGGCTTAGCGACGAGCAGGCGCGCGGGCTCGCTCGGGAAGGCAGGGCCGTGGTCTGGATCGACGGCGGGCTGCACGCCAGCGAGGCGCTGGGCGCACAGCAGCTCGGCGAGGTGGTCTACCAGATGGTCAGCCGTGACGACGAGGAGACGCTGCGTTTTCTCGAGGACTGCATCATTCTCTTCGTGCACGCGAACCCGGACGGCAACGACCTGGTCGCCGACTGGTATATGCGCAACCCGGTCCCGGAGCAGCGCAGCACGAGCGGCCTGCCGCGGCTGTACCAGAAGTACATCGGCCACGACAACAACCGCGACTTCTTCGCGTCCACGCAGGCCGAGACGGAGAACATCAACCGGGTGCTGTACCACGAGTGGTTCCCCCAGCTCCTCTACAACCATCACCAGAGCGGTCCGGCCGGGACCGTGGTCTGGTCGCCGCCGCTGCGCGACCCGTACCACTACAACCTGCACCCGATGCTGGTACTGGGTTTCCAGTCGCTGGGCGCCGCCATGCACGCGCGGCTCGCGGCGGAGGACAAGCCGGGCGCGACCATGCGCTCCGGCGGTCCCTACGACGGGTGGTGGAACGGGGGCATCCGGAACACCGCCGCATTCCACAATGTGATCGCGCTGCTGACGGAGATGATCGGGAACCCGACGCCGATGCGGATCCCGCTGGTCATGCAGGCTCAACCACAGCCGACCGGAGGCGTACCGATGAGACGAGCGACCGGCCTGCGCACACTGCTGTTTCTGGGCGCGCTGCTGCCGTCCCTCAACGGTGGGCTGGCCGCGGTGTCTCCTGCCACCGACGCGCAGCCGCCGCGGGGGTCGGCGCAGGCCCGCGGCGGCCGCCAGCCGTTCTCCGTGGTCGAGGCGACGATCCCCGAGATGCGCGCGGCTATGGAGCGGGGCCGCGCGACCTCGCGCGAGATCGTGCTCCAGTACCTGACGCGCATCGCGCTGTACGAGGACAGGTTGAACGCGGTCATCGCGGTGAATCCGAACGCGCTCGCTGAGGCCGAAGAGCGGGATCGGGAGCGCGCGCAGGGCAGGGTGCGCGGGCCGCTGCACGGTATCGCCGTCGCGCTCAAGGACAACATCCACACGACCGACATGGCGACGACCGGCGGCGCGCTGGCGTTCGACGGATTGGTGCCGCCGTACGAGGCGACGCTGACGAAGAACCTCCGCGAGGCCGGCGCGATCATCATCGCCAAGACCGGCATGACGGAGCTCGCGAACTGGGTCGCCAGCGGAATGCCGGGGAACTACAATGCGCTCACCGGCTACGGTATGAACCCGTACGATCCGCGGCGCGATCCGCGTGAGGGGAGCTTCGACGGCCGACCCGCTCTGGGGACGGGCGGATCCAGCTCGGGCATCGGCACGGCCGCGAGCTTCTGGGCCGCGAACGTCGGCACCGAGACATCGGGCTCGATCCTCAGCCCGGCGAACCAGAACATGCTCGTCGGCATCAAGCCGACTGTCGGCCGCATTAGCCGCTACGGCGTCATCCCCATCACCGCCGACCAGGACACCCCGGGGCCGATGGCGCGGACCGTGACCGACGCGGCCATCTTGCTGGGCGCGATGGAAGGCGCGGCGCCCGACCCCGAGGACCCGGCGACGAGGACGTGCCAGCCGCCGCCGGGCCGCGACTACACGCCATTCCTCAAGGCCGACGGCCTCAGGGGCGCGCGCATCGGCGTGCCGCGCGCGTTCTACTACGACCGGGTGACGCCGCCTGGCGCCACGGAGCCGCGCGGCGGGCTCAACGACGACCAGCGGAAGGTGATGGAGGAAGCGATCGCCCTGCTCCGGCAGCAGGGCGCGGTCGTCGTCGATCCCGCGGACATCCCCAGCGTGGTTTCCGCGGATCCGAACGGCAACTTCCTGCTGTGGCCGGCGTGCTCCGGGCTGGAGAACAGGAAAGGCATGGACGCGGCCTGCTCCATCGTCCTCAAGTACAGCATGAAGCGTGACTTCAACCACTGGCTCGCGACACTGGGGGCCGCGGCACCCGTGAAGTCGCTCACTGAGCTGCGCCAGGGGAACATCGCCCACCAGCGGGCTGGCGCGATCAAGTACGGCCAGGCGCAGCTCGATATCTCCGACGAGATGGACGTCGAGCGCGACCGCGCGCGCTACCAGGCTGACCGGGCCAAGGACCTGGCGCTCACGGGCGCGCACGGCATCGACGCGGCGATGAAGGCCGGAGAGCTCGACGCGCTCCTCTTCCCCGGCGCGAGCGGAGCCGCCATTGCGGCGCGGCCCGGGTATCCGACGGTTATCGTGCCGTTTGGCATGGTGCCGAACGCGCCGACGCCGCCGTTCCCGGACGCGTTCGAGGCGAAGCCGGCCCGGTTCGGCGTGAGCTTCACGGGCATGGCGTGCAGCGAGCCGCGGCTCATCGAGATCGCGTACGCGTTCGAGCAGGCCACGAAGCGGCGCGTGCCGCCGCCCTCGCCGCCCTCGGCGCCCTGAGCATCTCGGGCGCTTCGCAGTGGGATCGGGGTTCGATTCCCTGGCGGCGATAGCCCCTTTTGCGGGAACAATTGGACCTGACTTATCACGACGGTCGCAACGTAGGTGAGCAGGTACCAGCAATGGGAGGGAGGTGCTCCATGAGGTCCCTCAAGTTCTTGACGGGTGTGCTGGTGAGCTTGGTATGCCTGGCACTCGCAGTCCCCGGCCAAAGTCAGACGATGAAGCTGGCGCAGGAGCCGGCGTGTCAGACGCTAACCCCTGCTTCGGCTGGCGGTCCCATGCCCAGGAACGCGGATGTGATGGTGATGCGCTACCTGGGGATGGCCAACTATGAGGTCGCCTATCAGGGCAAGGTGCTGCTGCTGGATACGTACTACGACGGCTCACGTCCACCCGGATCCCGGATCATCGGCTTGAAGGCGTCAGACGTGACGCGCGCCGACGCTATTTTCGTCGGGCATCCACACGGCGACCACATCCAGGATGCGCCCGATATTTCCAAGCGCACGGGCGCGGTGATCTTTGTCGCTCCCGCGGGCCGGCCGTTCTTGGAGAACGAGAAGGTTCCCGCGGATCACATAAAGTACGTGCGAGGCGGCGAGACGATAAAGATGGACGGGTATACGGTGACGACGGCTCTGGCGATTCATTCGAGCTTTCCCCCGGAGCTTACGATCAAGTCGCTGGAGGTCCTCAATGCGACCTCGGACAATCCCCTCACGGATGAACAGCTACAACGGCGAATTGCTGGGATTCGTCAGCCTCGGGCACAGCCAGCGGACCCGGATATGGACATCCTGCACCATGGCACGATTGCCTATGTGCTTACGTTCGACAGCGGCTTTCGGCTCGCCTTCAGGGACAGCCCCGGTGCGATTTCGGATGGGGAACGCAAGCTCATGGATTCCATCCACGGAAATGGCGGCAAGGTGGACCTGGCGGTCATCGCCTACCAGGGCCTTGGCCCGAGCTACGTGATCCGGAATCTCGCTCTGCCGCTGGTCAAGCTCTACAATCCGAGCATATTTCTTCCCGCCCATCACGACCAGGGAAGCGCGTATTACCCCATCGCGACAGCCCCCTTGTTCCTGACTTTCCGCGAACAAATGCCGAATACCAGGGGGTACGATCCACTGTATCGGTCGCCGGTCTGCATTGATACGAAGACCGTCGAGGTCCACGTGAACGATTACCCCCGCTGACAAGCCTGGAGAGGCCGGCGCCATCCGGAGGTGCCGGCCGCCTCGGCCTCTGATGAACTGACTCGGCGCGGCTCGGTCTCGTACCGTTTTCCGGCCGAGTCCAGCTTCCCCCATTCTGGTGGCGTCTCCGGGGCGGTGCTAATTTTTCCGAGTCCTGCTACCCCAACCCATGGAGGTGCCGACGTGAACGCTATGACCAGAGTGCTCGCAGTGCTGCTGCTGGCAGCCCCCAACCTCGCGCCGGCACAACAACCCATGAATCGGGAGGCCGGCCGTGGCTCGGTGGTGGCCGCGACTCGCCCGCCTTACGAGACGTTCAAGGGCTACATCGTGCGGGCGGCCGAGCAGATGCCCGAGGCTAACTACAGCTTCCGCGCCACGCCCGAGGTGAGGAGCTTTGGCGAGCTGCTCGGCCACATCGCGAACTCGAACTACGAGTTCTGCTCGGCCGCGCTCAAGGAGCAGAATCCCCTGAAGGAGGACGTCGAGAAGAGCCGCACGACCCGGGCCGCTCTCGCGGAGGCACTGCGGACCTCGTTCCAGTACTGCGACCGGGTGTACAGTGAGATCACCGACGCCATGGCCACCGAACCGATCCAGCTCTTCGGGATGGATCTGACGCGTCTGGGAGTGGTCACGTTGAACGCCGCGCACGACGGCGAGCACTACGGCAACATCGTCACGTACATGAGGCTCAAGGGACTGGTGCCTCCGTCGAGCCAACCCAGCCCGTAGCGCTCTTCAAGTCCGGCCTCGAGAGGGCGCGAGGCGGGCGACGCTGATCGAGCTGGCGCGTCGTGAGCTTTACGGGGATGACGTGCAGCGAGCCGCGGCTCATCGAGATCGCGTACGCGTTCGAGCAGTCCAGGAAGCGGCGCGTGCCGCCGCCGCCGCTTCATCCCGCGTCGACGGCGTGACGTGGACGATCCTCACCGGCGCCAGCGCGACCGTGGTGAAAAAGATGATGCTACTGACGAGGTAGAGGCGCGTCGGTGAGAGGTACCGTTCCCGCCGGCCGAGCCGGTATTCGGTGCTGAGCCACCCGGCCACGCGCACCCGTTGCAAAGGTGCTGGAACGCGTTGCAACTTCCGTCGCCATTGCACCAGGACCGGCGGGTTCGCGGGATACGAAGACGTTTGGAGATGAACGAGCGGAAACGAGAGCGCCAGCGGCGGAAGCGCGCCGAGAAGCGGAGGAAGAAGGCTCGCGGGCAGGCGCAGCAGGCGCAGGGCGAGGCGCGGCTGTGGAAATCCTATCTGACGGCCGACCGGGCGTACGAGCACTTCGAACGGGGCGAGATCGCCGAGGCGGTGCGGGCCGCCGCACGCGCGGCCGCGCTCAACCCGGGCGACCCCGCGATCGCCGAGCTGTACCTTGCGGCGGCCGAGCGTTCGCATGACCTAGTCGAGCAAGTGCGGGCGCTCGAGCACGTGACGAAACTCGCCAGGCCCGACACGCGGCATTTCGCTCAGCTCGCGTATCTATACCTCCAGACCAGCGACAGCGAGCGAGCGCAGAAGGCGGCGCTTCGCGCGCGCGCGCTGCTGCCCGGGCGCATGAAGGACCGAAAGCGCTGGCTCGGACTTCTCGAGTACGTGGAGGCGGGCTTGGCGTTGCGAGCGGCCGCGGACGCCGGTGAGCTCGCGCAAGTCGAGCTACCGCTCACGGACGACGAGTCCGGCGCGGACGACGCGGTTGCCGGCCCACATCCGTCACTCGAAGCCACGCGCCACATCCACGGCGCACCGGGGATGGAGTCGCCGCGGCAGCCCGCCGAGGCGCCGGAGCCTGCGACCCCCTCGTGCATTGAGATCCCCGTCGAGATCGCCGCCGACGTGGATGGACTCGAGGTCCTGTCGAGCACAGCCTTCTCGGATCCGGAAGAGGTGGAACTCGCCACCCTGGCGGCGAGGATCCGCGACGCCGAGTCGTACCAACGACTCTTCGCGGTCGAGCGGGCGCAGGGCCTGCTGCGGTTCTCGCACCAGGAGGACACGGCGCGGAAGGTGCTGTCGGTGTTTCTCGGCCGTGCGGTCCTCGCCGACGAAGTGGGTCTCGGCAAGACCATCGAGGCCGGGCTGGTCCTCTCGGAGTACCTGCTGCGCGGGCGGGTCGAGCGGGCTCTCGTGCTGGCGCCGCCCTCGCTGGTCGGCCAGTGGAGAGAGGAGTTGTCGTCGAAGTTCGCCATCGAAACGCGCACGACGGAGGACGCTGCCTTCCGCGCCGATCCCGATCGCTTCTGGTCGCGATCCGGCGTCGTGATCGCTTCGCTCGCCACCGCACGGAGCCCGCGACATCGCGAGCTCGTGACCGCCGAGCCGTGGGATGTGGTGATCATCGACGAGGCGCACGCGCTCAAGAACGCAGCGACGGAGTCCTACCTCCTGGCCTCGCGGATCACCTCGCGCTTTCTGCTCCTCCTCACGGCGACTCCGGTCGAGAACCGGATCGAAGAACTCTACAACTTGGTGAGCCTGATCCGACCGGGCCATCTCGGCGGACGTGGGGCGTTTCTCCGGCGGTTCTCCGATTCGAAGGTGCGCCTGAGCGAGGCCGCGCGCGCCGAGGTGCGGGCGCTCCTCGGCGAGGTGATGGTGCGGAACACCCGCGCGCTTTCGGGCGTACGCCTGCCGCCGCGCTTCGCGCGCACCGTGCTCGTTGCGCCCGATCCCGGCGAAGCCGAGCTGTACGGCTACCTGGCGGCTGCGCTGCGCGCGCTCGGCCCGGGCGGGCGGACTCGGCTCCTACTCTCGGTGCTCCTGCAGGAGGCGGGCAGCAGCCCGCTCGCGGTACGCGCCACGCTCGAGAAGATCGGCGGCAGTCCCGAGCTCTCACCCGATGTCGTCGAGGCGCTGGCGCCGGCGATCCGGTGTGCGGAGCGGCCGATCACGACCGGCAAGGCGTCCGCCCTGCTTCGCGTGCTCGACGGCGCGGGCGAGCCGGCTGTCGTATTTACGCGCTTTCGGGCGACGCTCGACTTCCTCACCGCCGTGCTCGCGCAAGCCGCCATCGCCCACGAGAAGATCGACGGCAACGTGCCGGCGCCGCTGCGGCAGGAGGCGATCGCGCGGCTGCGCCAGCGCGGCGGTGTGCTGCTCTCGACCGAGGTCGGAGCCGAGGGCCTCAACCTGCAGTTCTGCCGGCGCATCGTGAATTTCGACCTGCCGTGGAATCCCATGCGGATCGAGCAGCGGATCGGCCGCGTCCACCGCATCGGTCAGGATCATCCGGTCGAGGTCGTGAACCTTTGCCTCGCCGGCTCGATCGAGGAGCGGATCCTGATGATCCTCGACGAACGGATCAACCTCTTCGAGCTGGTGGTCGGCGAGACCGAAATGATTCTCGGCTATCTCGAAGAGGAGCGGGAGTTCCCCGATCTGGTACTCGAGGCGTTCGCCGATCCGGACGCGGAAGGCCGCGAGCGATCGTTTGCTCGCATCGCCGACGCGCTGGTGGCGGCGCGGGCGCGCTACGAGAACGTGAAGCGCTTCGATGAAGGGTTCTTCCGGAACGAGCTCGGAGTATGAACGGGACGTGGAGCTCCGGATCACGACGGTCTCGCCGTCCCCGCGCGCGACGGCGGTGAGACGGTGGGCGATCCGGTGCAGGAGTTCCTGACGCTCACGCTGTCTTCGGCGGGCGGCGTCGTGGAGGACGCGCCAGGCGGTCTCCAGGCCCTTCTCCCGCCGAACGTGGCCCGGCGCCTGGGCGTTCCCGAGGAAATCGGGATCCACCTCTCCTCCGCGGAGCCGCCCGGTGAGGGCGTCCTCGACGGGCGCATCGGATCGTCGTTCCTCGAGCGCCTGGTCGCCGACCGCCTCGAGCGACCGGCGATCGCGGCGGTCGCGCTGCCGGCCGGGCTGCCAGCGCCGCTACCGGAAAGCCTGCCGGTGTTGCTGAACGCTGTGCGGCTGGGAGCCGCCGAACGCCGGCGAACGGATGGCCGCTTCCTCGCCGCCGAGGTCCGGGTGACGCTGCAAGGTGAAGAGCTTCGGAGCGCAGTCGTGTCGCTGACCATCCGTCTTGCGGACGGCGCGCGGACGGAGGCGTTCCGCGTGAGCGGCGCCTACCCCCTCGCCACCGCGCCACTCGACGATCGCGAGCGCCACAACGCCCGAGCGGCGCTTCGATCCTGGCTCTGGCGAGAAGGGCCGGTCGTGCACGTGGGCGCGCTCGAGACACTGCGGCGGCGGGCGCGCCGCGACCTCGAGGGGATGGCCGAGTACTACGCGAGCCTCGATGCGGAGATGGCGAAAGCCGCCGCGCGAGCACGCTCAGATGAGGAGCGCTTGCGCCGCTACGCAAAATGGGCCGCGCTGCCGGGCGATCTCGACAGCCGTCGCGAGCAGCTCCGGCTCAGGATCCGGCCCCGCCTCGCCGCACGGATGGTGGCTGCCACGCTCATCGAGTCCGATGTCGAGCAGTTCGAGTTCGCCGTGCGCCGCCGGAGCCGGGAAGGGAGCGTGACCATCTGCCACCGCACGACCGATGGCGTATTCGAAGGACCGGCCTGCGCATCGTGTGGAGTGGCGACGCTCTGCCTCTACCTTTGCGACGAGCGGCTGCATGTTCTCTGTGAGGCATGCGGCCAGGCGGGCAGGCTGGATGCGGCCCGCTGCCGCGCCTGCCGGGGCTCGTGCCCCGAGCAACCAACGGTTTCCATCGACGACCCCACTGCGCGGCTGCGGATCGGCGGCTCGCCGCAGACGTGAATGGCGGTACAGGCCACCCCCGATCGCGAGCCGTCTCGGAGAGCCCCAGCCATGCAGCGCCGTCCGTTCGGCCCGACGCGCCCTGACGTCCCGGTCATCGGCCAGGGCACCTGGCTGATGGAGCGCGCGCGGAAGCGGTCCATCGCGGCGCTCCGCCGGGGCCTCGACCTGGGGATGACGCACATCGACACGGCCGAGATGTACGGCGACGGGCGCGTCGAGGAGCTGGTCGGCGAAGCGATCGCGGGCCGCCGGGACGAGGTCTTCCTGGTGTCGAAGGTCCTGCCCGAGAACGCCTCGAGGAAGGGGACGGTCGCGGCGTGCGAACGAAGCCTGCGGCGGCTCCGGACGGAGGGGCTCGACCTCTACCTGCTGCACTGGCCCGGCGATCATCCGCTCGAGGACACCATCGCGGCGTTCGAGGAGCTGACGGGCGCCGGCAAGATTCGCGCGTACGGCGTCTCGAACTTCGACGTCAAGGATCTGAGGCACGCGGTGAGCCTCGCCGGCCCGGGACGCATCGCCTGCAACCAGGTGCTCTACCACCTGCGGGAGCGCGCCATCGAGCACGCGGTGCTGCCGTTCTGCGCCGAGCGCGGCATCGCGCTGGTCGCCTACAGTCCTTTCGCCCAGGGCGACTTCCCCGAGCGCTCGCGGGAGCTCCGGGCCATCGCCGGAGCGCACGGTGCGACGCCGCGGCAGGTGGCGCTCGCGTTCCTCACGCGCCACCCGTCCGTCTTCGCCATCCCCAAGGCCGGCCGCAGCGAGCACGTGGAGGAGAATGCCGCGGCCGGCGAGTTGGTGCTGAGCAACGACGAGCTCGCGGAGATCGACCGGGCGTTTCCGCGCGGGGAGAGGCCGCACGGGCTGCCGATGCTTTGAAGCTGAAGGAAGGGCGTGACCTGCACCGCCGCTCAGTGCGGCGCCGGAGGAACGTCAATTCGCCGGAAGTCGTCGCCCGCCAATAAGAGTGGCTCACCAAGAGCCATCGCCACCATAGGCGAGGCAGTCGCCGCAATCCAGCACGCCGGGGGATCCGAGCCGCTTGCCGTAACGCGAGCACGCGGAACGCGCGAGCGCCGCCTAGCCAAATTCCCACCATTCTGCGAGCTCGTGGCGCGGCGGCGCGGCGGCCAGGCGGCGTCCCCGGACTGCTCAGGTGCTCGGGGGAGTCGGGCTCGCCTCGGCGCTCGGGACCACCGGGACGTCGGCGGGCGCCCGCGCCGGCGTCCGGCCCCGGCCGAGGATCACCGCCACGGCCATATCCGCGGTCACGTTGGTGGTCGTGCGGAACATGTCCGGGATCGTATCGACGGCGAGGAGGATGCCGATCCCCTCAACGGGGACGCCGCCCGCCATGAGGACGGGGGCCATCATGATGATCGAGCCCCCGGGGATACCGGGGGTGCTGAAGCTGAGCAGGCTTGCCGTCACCGCGACCGTCGCGACCTGTGCCGCCCCCAGCTCGACGCCGTAGAGCCTGGCAATGAAGAGCACGGCCACGACGTTGCCGATGGGCACACTGGCGCGAAACACCGAGACCGCCAGGGGAAGGACGAACCCGGTGACGGTGTCGCTCAGCCGCAGCTTCAGCTCCGCCTCCTCGATCATCGGGGGCAGTGACGCCAGGGAGGAGCGGGAGCTGAGGGCGACCCCCTGGGCCGGCGCGACCGCTCGGGCGAACTCTCGGAGAGGCATGCGCGCGAGGACCGCCGTCACGGGATAGACGCTGAGGCTGTAGGCGGTGCAGAGGCCGGCGACTACCAGGATGTAGTAGACGAGGGAGCCTGCGGCGCCCAGGCCCAGGCGCAGGGCGAGGGGGAGGGCGAGGGCGAAGACGCCGAGGGGGGCCACCGCCAGGACCCAGCGGACGACGACCAGCATGGTGTCGCTCACCGCCTCGAAGAACCGTACGAGGAGCTCCCGCTGTCCGGATCCGAGGCTGAGCACGCCGAGCGCGAAGACGAGGGAGAAGACGATGAGGGGGAGCATCTGCCCGTCGGCCGCGGCGCCCACGGGATTCACGGGGATGAGCCCCACCAGCCACTCCCGCAGTGTGGGGACGTCCCTCGCGCCCACCGCGGCCTGCCCGGTCGCCACCACGCTTTCCCGGAGCGCGGTCACCGCCGCCGGATCCAGGCGGAGGAGCGACAGGAGCGGCGGCGCCGCCATCGCCGCGAAGAGCGCCGAGGCGCCAAGGAACGCGAAGAAGAGGAGGAGCGCGCGGCCGCCGATCCGTCCGATGGCCCCGGCGCCGGAGGCCGAGGCAATGCCGCCGATCAGGAGCGAGACCACGAGCGGGATAACGGTCATCCGGATGGCGTTGACCCACAGCGTGCCCAGCGGCTCGATGAGCGAGACCGCGGTGAGGAGCAGCGGCGCCCGGACCGCCGCCACGACGGCGCCCAGGCCGAGACCGGCCACGAGACCGGTGAGGACTCGCGTGGTCAGCGACACGGGCCGACCCCGGCAGCCAGCGGGAGCCACGACATGGCCCGCGCGATGCGTCCCGCCACGGGCGCCTCCCGGCTACTGGGTCGCCGACGCAGCGAGACGCCCGTCCTTCGGGGTGATGACCACCCCCGGGAACGTCCCGGTGGGATTCCCCTCGCCGTCCACCACCAGCTTGCCGTTCACGAGCACGTACTCGATCCCCTCGGCGTAGCGGTGCGGGTCGGTGAAGCTCGCGGCGTCGCGGACGCGCTCGAGGTCCATAACGACGACATCGGCCCAGAACCCCTCGCGCACGAGGCCGCGGTTCCGGAGCCCCAGGATCTGTGCGGGCAACGAGGTGCCGGACCGCACGGCGAACTCCACCGAGATCACGCCGCGCTCCAGAGCGTAGCGCCGGATCTTCCTGGGATAAGTCCCGTAGTAGCGGGCGTGGACTGCGGGCCCGTCCTCGGGGAGGGCGATCCCGCCGTCGGAGGATGTGGCCGCCCACGGCTGCGCGCTGAAGGCCTCGATGTCCTCCTCGACGAAGCCGAAGCTGCGGAGCCGGGCGCCCCCCGGCCGGTCCGGGAAGCCCTCGAGCTGGAGCGTCAGGGCGAACTCGATAGGGCTCTGGCCCCGGGCGGCGGCCAGCTCGGCTACGTTCTTGCCGATGTAGCTCGGGTCGGGATGCTCGAACACGATGATGTTCTCGGGGCCGCCGCGGAACGTCAGCTCGTGGAGGATGTCCTTCCTCAGGTCGTCCGCCAGCGCGGGATCTGCCAGTGTCTTCCGGAGCGCCTGCCGGTAGTCGCTCCTCGAGACGCTGCCTCCGGACGAGCCCCAGCGCTGCTGGCCCAGCGCCCAGAAGGGGAGGATCACGGTGTTGCCGTCGCTTCCGCTTGTGGTGTAGGGGTAAAGGTCGGCGTAAACCCGAACGCCGCGGGCGCGGGCCCGATTGATGAGCGAAATGCCCGCGTAGCCCGTGCCCCAGTAGATGCTGCTTTTCACCTGGATGTGGCTGGCCACGACGGTGGCGCCGGTGCGCTCGCCGATCTCGATCGTCTCCTGCACGGCGTCGAGGAACGTCACCTTGTCGGCGGCGGCGTCCTGCGAGGGCCGCCACCAGCGCGGCGCGAACGAATGGGAGCGCTGGTGCGCGGTGTAGACGCCGTCGTAGGGAACGATCTCCTCGACGAGCGCCACGACCTCATCGGTGTCGCTCCAGAGCCCCGGCACGTACTCGAGCCCGGCGCTGAGGCCGAAGGCGCCCTCCTCCATCCCCTGGCGCACGAGAGCCCGCATCCGCTGCACCTCTGCCGGGGTAGCCCTCCGCTGATGGTCCTCCCCCATGACCATTCCCCGAACGGTGTTGTGGCCCACCAGTAGAATGGCGTTGAGACCGATCCCCACCTCCTCGAGCGAGGCCCGCTGGCGCGCGATGGAGGGCGGACTCCGGCCGTCGGGGTTGCCCAGCACGGTGGTGACCCCCTGCGTCACCACGTTGGGCGCCGCCCGCCGCCGCGCGTCCTGGGACATGAGCCCGTCATCGCTGGCGGCGTGGGAGTGGAGGTCGATGAAGCCGGGGGTCACCACCTTGCCCCGGGCCTCGATGGTCCGCGTTGCTGTGGTACCGGCCAGGTTGCCGACCGCGGCGATCCTACCTCCGCGGATCCCCACGTCGGCGTAGAACCACGGGTTTCCGGTCCCATCGATGACGCGGCCTCCGCGGATCAGGACGTCGAAGGGCTCGCCTTCCTGAGCCGACAGCGGCGCCGCCGCGAGAGCGCTCAGCAACGCCAGGGCGAGCATGGGTAGCGGCTTCAAGGTCACCCCCTTCACGCAAAGACTACGGTCCAGACAAGAGCAGTCCCCCGCGCTTACCCACGGGGTTCTCGAGGGGCTCGGGCTCGATGAGGGAGCAAACGTCAAGAACGCCGGCATCCGGACCGCCGCCGCGACACACGGCCCGAGACCACCGCGCGGGCGGCGAGGACGCACCGTTCAGCGCCACGGAGGTCGCCGCGACGGCCGGCGGGAGCGGCTGCATCCACCGTGCGCCGCGTCCCGCCGCACCCGTCCGGACCACGGCCTTACTGCACTATTGCGTCGCCGACGGAGTGACGCGCCCCTCCTTCGGCGTGATGACCACGCCCGGGAGCGACCCCGTGGGCTTCCCTTCGCCGTCCACCACGAACTGGCCGTTCACAAGCACGTACTCGATTCCCTCGGCGTACTGGTGCGGGTCGGTGAACGTGGACTTGTCGCGGATTCGCTCCGGATCCATCACGGCGACGTCGGCCCAGAACCCCTCGCGCACCAGACCCCGGTTGCGGAGCCCCACGATCTGGGCGGGCAACGACGTGCCGGCCCGCACCGCGAACTCCATCGAGATCACGCCCCGGTCCAGGGCGTAACGCCGGATCTTCCGCGGAAAGGTGCCGTAGTAACGGGCGTGGACCGCGGGGCCGTCCTCGGGGAGGGCGATCCCGCCGTCCGATGCCGTGGCCACCCACGGCTGGGCGCTGAAGGCCTCGATATCCTCCTCGACGAAGCCGAAGCCCCGCAGACGGGCGCCCCCCGGCCGGTTCGGGAAGCCCTCGAGCTGGAGCGTGATGGCGAACTCGACGGGACTCTGGCGGCGCGCGGCGGCCAGCTCGGCCAGACTCTTCCCGATATAGCTCGGGTCGGGGTGCTCGAACACGACGATGTTCTCGGGGCCGCCCCGGTAGGTGATCTCGTGGCTGATGTCCTTCCTCAGGTCATCCGCCCGCGAGGCATCCGCCAGGGTCTTCCGCAGCGCCTCCCGATAGTCGGGCGCGGAACCCGCGCTGCGGCGCCCGCTCCAGCGATCCTGCCCCAGTGCCCAGAAGGGGAGGAGCACGGTGTTCCCGTCGCTCCCGCTCGTCGTGTACGGGTACTCGTCGGCGAAGATCTGGACCCCCCGGCCGCGAGCCCGGCTGATGAGCGAGATGGCCGCGTGGCTCGAGCCCCAGAAGATCGTCCCCTTCACCTTGATGTGGCTGCATACGACCCTGGCACCGGTGCGCTCGCCGATCTCGATCGTCTCGCGCACCGAGTCCAGCAGCGTGAACTTCTTGCCGGCCTCGTCCTGCGAAGGCCGCCACCACAGGGGCGCGAAGGATCCCGAGCGCTCGTGCTCGATGAAGAAGCCGTCGTAGGGAACGATCTCCTCGACGAGCGCCACCACCTCGTCGGTGTCGCTCCAGAGTCCAGGGACGTACTCGAGGCCGGCGGTGAGGCCGAAGGCGCCCTCCTCCATCCCCTGGCGCACCAGGGCCCGCATCCGCTCCACCTCCGCTGCCGTGGCCGTCCGCTGATGGTCGTCCCCCATCGCCTGCTGCCGGACGGTGTTGTGGCCGACCATCAGCACCGTGTTGGGGCCGATCCCCGACTGCTGCAACGACGCCCGCTGCCTCGCGATCGACGGCGGGCTACGGCCGTCGGGGTTCACCACCACGGTCGTGACCCCCTGCGTCACCACGTTGAGCGCCGCCCGCCGCCGCACGTCCTGGGACATGAGTCCGTCATCGTCGGCGGCGTGGGAATGCAGGTCGATGAAGCCGGGGATCACCAGCTTGCCCCCGGCGTCGATGGTCCGCTTCGCCGTGGCACCGGCCAGCTTGCCGATCGCGGCGATCTTCCCGCCCCGGATCCCCACGTCGGCGTTGTACCAGGGGTTCCCGGTCCCGTCCATGACCCGGCCTCCCCGGATCAGGACGTCGAAGGCCATCTGCTGCTGAGCTGACGACGGCGGCGTGGCCGCCGCCAAGCCCAGGAGCGCGATAGCAAGAGTCCGTAGCGGCTTCAAGGTCGCCCCCTTCGTGTGAGTGGTACTTCGTTCAGAGAAAGGCGTCTCGCGCTGCGTGCGGACCATGGGACGCCCAGGACGCGCAGAAGGATTCGGATTCAAGGCTGCACGCTAATTTGCCTGGCGCATCTGCGCAAGTTGCTGCATACATCTCCGTCGTGTCCGGCGTCCCGATCTCCTGGTGAGCGTGGCCAACCTCGTCATGCGGCTCGTTGTGAGCAGCCTCTCGCGGAAAGTGATGGGTCTATGATTCGAGCGGTGAACGGGGATCGGCTGAGCCGCAGGATCGCGGCCCTGGCCGAGTTCGGGCGCAATCCCTCGGGCGGCGTCACGCGCGTCGCGTACAGCGAGGCGGACCGTCAGGGGTGCGAGTGGATGGAGGAGGTGATGAGCGAGGCGGGGCTCGACGTGCACGTGGACGCGGCAGGGAACCGGGTGGGGCGGCGCGCCGGGCGCGAAGATCGCCTGCCGCCTCTGGTTCTCGGATCGCACATCGACAGCGTCGTCGAGGGCGGGAAGTACGACGGTCCGGTGGGATCGCTCGCGGCCATCGAGGTCGTCCAAGCCCTCGCCGAGCAGGGGATCACGACGCGGCATCGTCTCGAGGTAATCGTCTTCCAGAACGAGGAGTACGGGCACGTGGGGAGCCGCGCCGTGACCGGCGAGCTGACGGAAGCGGACCTGGACGTGGTGAACGCCATCGGGAAGACGCGGAGGGAGGGGATCGCTTTCCTGGGGGGCGACCCCTCGAGGCTCGATACGGTGCGGCGGCGGCCGGGCGACATCGTGGCGTTTCTCGAGGTTCACATCGAGCAGGGTGAGATCCTGGAATCGAAGGGGGTCGACATCGGCGTGGTGGAGGGGATCGTGGGGGTGCAGCGCTGGGACGTGGTCGTGGAAGGCCGGGCGAACCATGCCGGGACGACCCCCATGGGCCGCAGGCGGGACGCGCTGCTGGCCGCCGCCCGCTTCGTCGATGCGGTGAACCGCGTCGTGACGGCGCTCCCCGGGCGACAGGTGGGGACCGTGGGCGCGCTGCGCGTCTTTCCGGGGGCGCCGGACATCGTCGCCGGGCGGGTGGAGCTGAGCCTGGACATCCGGGACATGGACGAGGAGAGGATCGACGCGCTGTTTCGGGAGCTGTGCGCGGACGCGGAGCGGCTCGGTGGGGAGAGCGGGACGGCGTTCTCGTTCTCGCGCTACTATCGCCATGAGCCGGTGCGCATGCACCCGGTGATTCGCGGGGTGCTGGACCGATCGGCGAGGGAGCTGGGGCTGACGACCGAGGCGATGGTCAGCGGCGCCGGCCACGACGCGCAGACGATGGCGAAGCTCGCGCCCGCGGGGCTGATCTTCATCCCGAGCGTCGGCGGCGTCAGTCACTCCGCGGACGAGTATTCGCGACCGGAGGACATCGCGAACGGCGCGGCCGTCCTCTTCCGGTCCCTCCTCGAGCTGGATGCGATGGAGGTGGCGTGAGGGGCTGCGGAGTTCCTCGGGGTCGTCGTGGTCGCGCATCGTCTGCGGCAGCTCCTGCCTCGCGGCGAGGGGTGACGGCGTCTGCGGCTCCCGGGTGCGGGATCCAGGCAATCGGAGAGGAGCGACGATCATGACGAAACCGAGGCGAGCTCTTTCGTTCTCGCGGCGACACATTCCGTTCCTGGTCGTTCCGGCCGCCTGCCTTTCGGTAGTCTGCCTCCTCCCTGCCCGCGCACGGGCGCAGACGGGGGTGGGAACGGCCGGAACCGCGGCGGCGCAGCTTCACCCGGCCATCC
>JACQVF010000028.1 GCA_016209885.1 Gemmatimonadota bacterium
ACCAGGAACAAGCCGGTGGCGTCGGACGCGTCGAGCTCGACCTCGGTCACGGCGGCTGCCGGTAGGCCGATCCAGGGCCGGGCCGAGCGCGCGTCGCCTGTGCGTTCGCCCAGTCGCCACAGCAGTGGGCCGCGGATCCGCACGAACCGCTCGACGCCTCTGACCGCACGCTCGAACGGTATGCCCACTAGCTGCTCGAAACCGGCCCGGCGGGCGCGGGTCCAGGCCTTCGATGACCGCAGGGCGCGCGCCGCGAGCTCACGCGCGGACAAGCCCTCATCGTCGCGGCGTGCCCGCTCCCACTCCGCGGCGGCTCGCAGCGCTGCCGAGTAGGTCGCCCACGCCGAGCCCGCCAGCGCCGATCCGGCGGGGGGCGCCAGAGGTGCATCCTGAGCCTGGGCGGCAAGCAGATTCGTCTCGCCAGCCAGCAGTCGCGACCCGGAGAGAACGGCCAGCAGGGACGCACGCTCGACCGCGGGATCGAGGCGACCCAGGATATCGCGGACCTCCGGTTGCGCGTCCTCCGGGATCGTGACTCGCCACGGCACCCAGCGTGGCGCCGCGACGGTGCCTTCGACCTTCTCCTCCAGCCGTACGATTCCTGCTGCCGCCAGGGCCCGGGCGACGTCCGCCTCCGCGGGCTTGACCCGCACGCCCCGTGGCCCCGTGGCGCGCAGCGCCCGCGCGAGCAGCGTCCGTGCCGTGCCCGAAGAGTCCCCGAGGAGTACGAGTACGTCGTCAGCGTCGCTCCGCTGCTGCACCGGGGCGAAGCGCCGGCCGTGCGCCAGGCGCCTCCCGAGGTGGACGTCGGCATCGGTCACGGCAGTGTGAGCTGGGCGTCCGTGAAGCGCGCCTCGAGATCGTCCGCCCCCAGTCGCGTGAGCACCCGGATGGGCGGCGTATACGCCTCGCCGTTGCGGCGCGGCAGGAACGCCAACTGGAGGTCGCACCAGCGCAATCGTAGCGACTCGGCGTTGGTGGGCGTGGCCAGGATGAACTGCACCCGCTGCTTCAGCGATGCCATCAGCTCGGCGATGTGATCGATGTTGGTCGAGTCGAGGTGCGCAATGTGCTCGTCCATAACCAGCAGATCGGCCGCGCCGCCCAGCCCCATGGCGGCGAGGAGGATCAGGATCGCGATCTTGGCGCGCTGGCCGCCCGAGTGCGAAGCGTCGCGGTACGAGCGGCGCGGCTCGCCGGCGCGGTGGGCGACGCGCACGTCCACGCCGAGTTCGTCGGGATGCTCGCCCGGTACAAGGCGGATCTCGCCGTCCGCACCGGCCGCGTTACAGATGCGGGCGAACTCGTCGTTGAGCAGCCGGACCACGGCACGCACGTGGTCGTCATAGCGGCGGCGGGCCTCATCGACCAGGTGCTGCTGGCGCTCGAGGTCTTCCTGGCGGCCGGTCACGAGCGTGTCGACCTCCTCGACGATGCGCCGTTGATCGTCGCGCTGGCCGAGGATGAGCGGGTCGCGCACGTCCTCGGGGTAGCGGCCGCTGTCGTCCACCTCGCGATGCAGGCGGCCGGCGTCGTGCTCGAGGCTGGCGGTGGGCAGCAGGTCGCCGGCGTCGAGCACGGTGCGCTGGTCGGGTGTGAGGTCGAGCTGCGCGAGCTGACGGGCGAGCTCGTCGGCGCGACGTGCGTACCGCTCGAGCTGGGGTCTGCGGGTCTCGCTCAGCCGGGTCGCGATCGATTCGCGCTGGCGCTCGGCGCTGCGAATGCGCTCGCGGAGACCACCCCGCTCGTCAACCAGTGCCGCGACGCGCGCCTGCAGCTCCGCGTGTCGCCCGGCCAGTGGCGCGCGGCCCGCGAGCACTGCGTCGAGCTCGGCCGTCATGCGCTCGGCTGCGACCTCGAGCTCGGGGAGCCGCCGGGCGGCGTCGGCGACCTCGCGCGCGCGCTCCCAGGCCTCGCGCAGGCGGGGCAGCCCGGCGTCCACCTGAGCGATCTCGGCGGCGCGCTGGCGCGCGTCTGTCTCGGCTTCGGTGAGCCGCCGCTCTCGTGCGCGGCGGCCCAGAACTGGCTTCTCCGGTGCCGCCAGGTGGGAGAGGACCGGGCCGTACCGCACGCCGTCTGCGGCGACGCCCTCGCGGCCGCCGGCCGGCGGAGCGGCGTCGAGAACGTCAGCGTCGAGATGCTCGAGCAGGCGCCCGAAGCCGGGCGGAGCGTCGAGCCCCGCGAGCGCCGCGCGCGGCGCCCCCTCGCCGGCGACCGCGACCGGCCAGCGGTGACCTTCCTCGACGGCCAGGGCGGTGGCGCGGGCGTAGGCGTCCGGCGGCACGACCACGGCCCACAACGCGTGGCCGAGCGCGGCCTCGGCGTGCACCCGCGCCGCGTCGCCGGTACCGTCGGGCAGGTCGGCGGCCTCGGCGACCACGATCGCGTCGATGTGCTCGTCGGCGAGCCGCTGCCGAAACGCCTCGAGCCGTGCGGGCGGCACGGGCCGGCCGGCGTGCAACGTCGCGACCTCGTCCTCGAGCCGCTCGAGATCGGCGGCGAGCCGAGCGCGGCGCAACCCGGCGTCGCGTAAGGCCGACTCTGCGTCGGCCGCCGCTTGCTCGGCGTCCGTGAGAGTGTGTCCGTCGGCGAGCTGGCGGGCCCGGTTGCGCTCGGCGGTGGCTTGCCGAGCCTGGTTCCGCAGCTCGCCGATGCGCTGATCCAGCTCGGTGAGCTGTACGCCCACGGCGTGGCGTTCGGCCTCGGCCGCCTCGACCTGATCGTCCAGGGCCCGCGCCCGGCCCGTCAGCGCCGGCAGCTCGCGGTCGAGCTCGGCCAGCGCCGCTTCGTCCTCCTCGACGGCGTTGCGGCGCTGGGCACGCTCGGCCACCGCCTCGGTGTGCTGGTCATGGAGGTCACGGTAGCGGGCGGCGGGAAGCAGGATGGTGCCGATCCGCGCCAGCTCGTCGCGCTTGATCACCCACTCGAGGTGGTCGCGGGCTTTGACCTCGAGCAGCTCCAGGTGCTTCCGCTCGGCGTCGTAGCGGCGCATGGTGTCGAGATACTGGGCTCGGACCTGCTGGTAGCGCTCGCGCTGCTCGCGGAACTCGTCGAGGGTCGTCTGCTTGCCGGTCAGCTCGAGCAGCCGGCGCAGGAGCCCGGCCGGCCGCTCCTCGACGAGCCGGTCGGTGGCCCCCTGCGGTAGCGCCAGCACGCCGCGCAGGGCCTTGGTGACTCCGGCGCGGTCCAGCAGGTCGTCGTACTGGCGCGGTCCCAGCCGCCGGCTGCGCGGCACGTCGTCAATCTCGGCGAGGTCCTCGACGAGCTTGCGGCCGCCCACGCCCCAGCGGATCCGGCCGGGCAGCACGACGTACCAGCGTTCCTGGCCGGTAACGACGCACGCGACCGTGACCCGCTCGGCGTCCTCGCAGCCGTGGCCCGCCCACGCGAACACGCGGTGGTGGCGATCACGGCCCATGGGGTTGGCGAAGGTCGCGCGCAGGTATGCGCGATCGGCCGCCGGGCCGCCGCCGGCGCCGTCGAACACGTATTTCGCCGGGGTGCGGCCGGCCGTGAAGTCGGTAACACCGAGCAGCAGCTTGATGCCGTCGAGCAAGCACGTCTTGCCCGAACCGTTGGGCCCGGTGGCGACGTTGATCCCGTCGGCGAGCACGGGTACCGGGTCGGGCCGCAGCGAGCCCCAGTGGACGAACTGGACCTCCTCGATGCGCGGCATCAGCCCTTGCCCTCGCTCGGCGAACCGACGCCCGGGGCGCGCACGTCGGATCCGCCCTCCTCCCTCTCGATCTGCTCGGCCCGGCGCTTGAGGTAGCTCAGGCGCTGGTGGCGGGCGAGCAGCACCCGGGCGCGCTCGCCGGCGACCACTTCGTCGATGGTGTCGAGCAGCGGGCCCGCGTACAGGCGGCCGGCGCGCTGGCGGACGAAGCCGGCGTTCTTGAGGCGGCCGAGCACCATGTCGAGGTAGCCCTTCTTGAGCTTGCCGTGGAACTGCGCGAGCAGATCCTCGACATCGACCGACGGTTCGTCGTTGTCCGTGGCGATGAGCTGGCCGTCGTCCGCGGCGGCTACTCTCGCGCGCTCGAGGGGCAGCAAGCGCAGGTGCAGCCAGCAAGCGGCGAGCATGGCCTGCTCGGCGGCGTGCAGGCGCAGTACCGGGTCGTGGGACTCGACCGCGGGCAGCGGACCGTCAAGCCGGGCGACCCAGCGTCCGGTGGCCTCCGAGTAGGCGAGGGTGCAGCCGGCACCAGCCAGTCGCTGGCGGATGTCCTCGCGCATTTCCTCGTCGGCCAGCTCGGGCAGGTCAGCGGCGTCCACCGACCCGGTCACGAGCAACCGGCAGATCTCGAGCGCGTTCATGCCGATCCATGCTCCACAGCGGTACCCGTGGTCACCGGCTTCCCGATCCGCCGGCGGGCCGCGGCGCCGGACGCGACGGTCTCACCACCGCGTGGGACCACGAGGGTACGCGACAGGTGGGCCACCCCCTCGCGGTTGACGGTCTCGAGGTCGGGGCGGGCGTCGAGGTCGGCGGCCAGCCTGCCGTCGCCGGGCGGGCCGTGCCGTGCCCAGGCCTCGACCACGGCCGAGTGGCGGGCCACTGCCGCCGGCCAATCGCCGCCGACCACCCAGCCGGTCAGGGGCCCGCCGCCGCGAGCGGCCAGGTCGGCCAAGGCCTCGGCCGCCACCTCGAAGTCGTCGGGTCCCGTGTCCGGTGGCGGTTCGACGGACAACGCCTCGGGGTCCGGCAGGTCGCCCGGGACGCGGTCGGCGCGCCCCAGATAACCGTCGAGCGCGGCGAAGGCCGCGACCGGGTCGATCGGCGCCACCGACGGCGGGGCGCTGGCTCCGCTCACGATGGCAGCCAGACCGACAGGATCAGTGCCGGCAACCAGTTCACGGAGGTCCTGACGGTCGAACCGTAGGCCACCGCGCATCAGCTCCTCGGCGCGCTCGGAGAGCGCGGCAACGACCTCGGTGGCGAGCCGGCCGACTCGCGCGATCAGGGTGTGGGCGCGCTGATCGTGCTCGAGGTAGCGCGGGTCCGCATGGAAGCGGGCGAACGTCTCGGCCTGCTCCTCGAGCAGCTCCTGCATGTCGGCCACGTGCAGGCGCGCGAGCTCGGCGGCCTCGAGCAAAGCCTGCTCGGAGCGGTCGTCGATCAGGCGCCTCAGCTCCTGGCGATCCGCTTCCAGAACGGCGATAGCGGAAAGGAACGGCGCGTAGGCGGCCTCCTCGGGCGCGCCGGTGGCCTGGGCCAGCGCCATGGCGGACGCGAGGATGCGGATGATCCGGCCGTAGCTGATCTCGGGGACGGCCAGGGCACTGCATACCGCGGCGACCACGCGCGCTTCATGGGACAGACGGTAGGCGTCGAGGGCGGGGTCATACAGCAGCAGGCCGGCGGCACGCAGGTCGGATACGAGCCGCGTAACCGAGCCGGGCTCGAGCCAGGCGACCGCCTCCTGGATCTCGCGGATCTTCCAGCGGGCACGCGGCTCGCGAGCGATCTGGCCGAGCAGGGCCACCTTGTAGCGCGCGTGACGCCGGCCGAGCAGCGAGGCGAACAGACCGAGGACCGGCAGGGCGCGATCCACTGCCGGCAACGGGGTCAGCGACTCGGGGACGGCCAGCCGCGGCTCCCAGCCCTCGGCGCTCTCCAGGGCAGCATCGAACGTCGCGCCCGTCACACCGGGAGTGAGGTCATCGTGCATTGCCGGGCAGAGTAGAGCCGTACGAGGCGGCGGGCAAGAAGGCACATTTCGGAGGCCGATAAACCGCTGGCGATGGCGCTGGCTTACGGCAAGATTGCCGTGCGACCGTCACACCGATAGGCGGTAAGGATAGCGGGGTATGGATAGCCCTGCTGGGCCCGGTGGGCAGGTCCCGCTGTGCTGCTAGACCGATGACGGAGCGGGCCGGAACGACCGCTCCGCGAGTTGCTGCGTCCCCTCGGCCTTACACCGGGGGAACAACGAAGTCGCAGCGGGGCCCGGCCGCCCGGGAGAGCCTGGCATCCAGAGTTGCCAGTCTGGCCCCCAACGTTTCCGCCAGGGCCACGTACCACGCGTCATAGGTCGTGAGGTTCACGCGAAGTTCCCACACGCGGCCGGCGAACGGCGCATACGGGAAGAGCTCGATAGAGAGGTCCAGGAGATCCATGTGGGCGAGCGCCGCTGTGTCGCCCGAGATCTCCCCGGTCGCCGCAGCTCGGCGGAGGATGTTCGCAACCTCCACCGGCATGAGGTGCGGCGCCGCAAGGGACTCGCCCGCCAGCACCGCTTCCGCCCAGGTGCCGTCACACCCGCTGTCAATGAGGGCGGCCGTCACCAGGGAAGCGTCGACAACAAGGGTCACCGCCGATCGCTATCCCGGTGCGAAAGGATACGCTCTTTCGACAGCCTGCTTTTGGTGTTCGCCTTCCGCTCGCGAATCCGGGCGAGGAGCACCTCGGCCTCGGGGCGTCGCGCGAGCTCGATGAGCTGGGCTCGGAGATACTCCTGAAGCGACCGACCCGTCAGTGCGGCGCGCGCCGCCAGTTCGTCCCGGGTTCTCCTGGGCACGTCACGGATGGTAATGGAAGTTCCCATGTCAGCATTATGCTGCCTTCGCCAGCGTAATGCAAGTAGCCGCCCCCTGGGCCCCCTGCCCCTCATCGCCCGCCTGGGTCGCGCGCGGAGCTCCCGGGTCGTCATCGCATCCGGATGCAGTGGGCTTGGGCAGCAGGTTCGTTTGAACTGGCCCACTACCGGGGCTTGACCGCGGCAGCATGGCGGGGTCATATTACTTCTATGGCACTTACTAGGAAGAAGGCGACGACGATCGCGCTGGACCCGGAGGATGACCGGTTGCTCACCCATGCGGCCCGCGAGCGCGGTATCTCGCGTTCAGAGTTTATTCGCCAGCAGCTCGCTCTCGTTCTTGAGCAGTACCGCCGGCATCCGAAGCCGCGAAGCGCCGGAGCCATTCGGCAGTTGTCCCAGCGGGGAGACGAGCGCGAGCTGTTCGGTGGTGGCCGGTAGCGCGGCTGCGTTGATCTGCGATACCGGCGCGTTGCTCGACTATCTGGTCGAGGGTGCGGCGGACCATCAGCTCTTTCGGAACGCCATCGACAGTGCCCGTACGCGCTACGTTCCCGGCCTGGTGCTGGCGGAGGTCGATTACTTCCTTCGCGATGAGCGGCCAGCCATGAATGCCTTCATGGACGATCTCGCACGCGGGGCGTTCACGTACGCGCCGCCCACGCTCGACCAGCTCCTGCGGGCCATGGAGATCGACCAGCGCTACTCGGATCTTGGTGTGGGGCTCGTGGATGCCTCGATCGTGGCGCTTGCCGAGCGGATTGACGTCCGTCGCATCGCGACGCGAGATGTCCGCCACTTCTCGGCGGTCCGCCTGCATGATGGCAGTCCGTTGGAGCTGGTGGTCCATCCGACGGATCCGGACAGATCCTGATCCGTCCGTCAAATTGCTGGCACTACTTGTTGCCCGTCCGACACGCCGCAAGGCCTCGGGCGGGGTTATTCTTTCAGGAACTCGCGTGCCCGAGTCCGTGCACCGGGCGGGTGTGGGGGTCATGCTCGACGGGGGGCGGGGCGTTTACCACTGTAAAGGCGACGTGTTCGACCCGAGCCCTGTCCCTTGCCTGATGGAGTACACGTCTTCTGTCACGCGGCAGGCGGCCGCGACGGTGGATGAGAGCGCGCGCTTCGCGTTCCTGGCCACCTACACCAGCCGCCTCTCCGTACACGGCAAGGCTCAGCATCTCCCTCTGGGAGAGGCGCTGCGTGAATACGCAGGCGCCGGCAATCGAGAGCGCCTGCTCTCACTACTGCTTCCCGTGCAGCGCGTGGCGGGGCGGTGCGAGTGGCTGCGCCAGATGGTGGATTCCCGTGAGATCTTCCACCCGTTGCGGTGGACGGTGGGTGAGGCGCATCGCTTCCTGCAGGATGTGCCCGAGCTTGAGCGCGCGGGTGTGATCGTCCGCATGCCGTCGAACTGGCGTGCGACTCGTCCTCCGCGGCCGCAGGTCACCGCGACGCTCGGAACGCAGCCGCCGGCGGGCATCGGAGCCGACGTCATGCTCGACTTCCGGATGGAGGTAACGCTCGACGGCGAGCGCCTCAGTGAGGCAGAGGTCCAGCAACTCGTGGCCGGCACGCGCGGGCTCGAGCTCATTCGCGGCCGCTGGGTGGAGGTGGACCCGGAGCGCCTGCGCCAG
>JACQVF010000023.1 GCA_016209885.1 Gemmatimonadota bacterium
TCTTCCAGCCGTCCATCTTCCAGCCGTCCATCTTCCAGCCGTCCATCTTCCAGCCGTCCATCTTCCAGCCGTCCATCTTCCAGCCGTCCATCTTCCAGATGGGCGAGATGCGTGCCACGGCGTCGCCCGCTGCGGCGGGGCGGATGCAGGGCAGGGGACGTGCGCGATGGCGCGCGCCGAGGGTGCACGCGGTGCCGAGGAGTAAAAGCGTCCCCAAAGGGGCCCGGAGCGCGGGCCATTCCGGGACATCGCCCTTCAATCATTGGAGAGCGGGCGCGTCGTCCCGTCGCAGCTGACAGCTCCGGTCACTGATCGTCACGAGAGCCGCACCGCGGGCGGTCCTCCGACGCCGACGGTGGCGTCCTCCGTCAGACGTGAGCCCGGGGCAGACCGCGCGGGCGCGACCGCTCGACGGGTGGCTCGGCCGGCACGCATGTTGCATCTTACATTCAATGCCCGAGCAGGAGACTACTTGCTCGAGACGCGAGTGGCCCGCAGGGGGCCTGCGGGTTGCTCACTCGCCGGCAGTTCGGCGCCGGCGGGCCGGTTGCGAGGTCGCTGGCCGTAGCCGTAGGGCCAAGGACCCAGGACGCCTGAGTTGTGGCGACACAACAGGGGTAAGGGAACCGGATCCGGTCGCCGCACGTGGCGATGCCGAGCCGGAGAGATTCGGGTCCCGCCAGCGGCGCGAGCCCCCCGGAGGAAAGACGTGCAGCCCTCCGGGGGGTTCGTGTGTCGATGATTGGACGGTCCCGGCTCGGTGCCGGCCGGCGGCGCGGCTCGCTGGGCTCGGGCATGCGGCCGCGGGCGAAGCGCGAAGCTGCATGAGGATTGCAAGGCATGGGATCTCGACCTGGAGTGAGTGACGCCTTCCAGCTCTTCTCCCGCGAGGCGCCCGGGCACGCGGAAGCGTGGATGGAGGCGGCGCGCAAGCTCGCAAGCGCGAGCGCGCTGGACCGGAAGACGGAGGAACTGGCGTATCTGGCCGTGCTGGCGGCGATGCGGCTGCAGAGCGGCATCCCGTTTCACGTGGGGATGGCGAAGGCGGTGGGCGCCACTCGGGACGAGGTGATCAGCGCGATCCTGGTGGGCCTGCCCGCCGCAGGGAACGCGGTGGTGCAGAGTCTTCCCGGGGCGCTGGCCGCGTACGACGAGACGGAAGGGTGAGCCGAAGGAGCCGCGTACGTATCGCCTGATTCTGGTGCCTGTGGATGGCTCGCGCTTGGCCGAGTACGCGCTGCCCGCCGCGCTGGCCATCACCCGGCACTGGATTGCGCCGTGAGCCTGGGACGGGCGGCCGACGCCGACTACACGCTGCTCCGTGGCGTGCCGGTGCCGTACCACGTCGGGTCAGCCCACATGCCGCACTCGGTGCACGTGGACGAGGAGAAGCTCGAGAATGCACGGCGGGAGGCGACGGCCTACCTGGAAGGGCTGGCGGAGCGGCTGCGGCGCGAAGGGTTCTCGGTCAGGACGCACATCTTCCTGGGCGCGCACCCGGCTCTGGGAATCCTCGAGTACGCGGAGAAGAACCCCACGGACATCATCGCCATGGCCACGCACGGGCGGAGTGGGGTCGCACGACTGCTCGTGGGGAGCGTGGCGGACAAGGTCGTCCGCGGCACCCACGCGCCACTTCTGCTCTACCGTCCCGAACACCACTGAGGCGCCGCACAGGCGCCTAGCGCAGAGCCGCCGGCTGCGCGAACGCGAGCGTTAACCTGCGCTCCCGCGCGCTGCGCCGGACGCCGTCTCGCCGCCGCCTCCGCTCAGGTACCTCAGGCACCAGTCGCGGGCGAGGCGCGCGACCTCCTCGAGGGCGCCCGGCTCCTCGAAGAGGTGCGTAGCCCGAGGCACGATCTCGAGGCGCTTCTCGCCCGGAATCCGCGCCAACGCTTGCTCATTGAGTGCAATCACCGGGACGTCCCACTCCCCGACGATGAGGAGCGTGGGCGCACGCACATGGTCCAGAGCGTCCCCCGCCAGATCCGGCCGGCCCCCTCGCGAGACCACGGCCCGTACGGCGTCCGGCCGCTGCGTCGCGGCGATGAGCGCCGCGGCCGCGCCGGTGCTCGCCCCGAAGTAGCCGATGGCCAGCCGCCGTGCCGCGGGTTGCCGCAGGACCCAGTCGGTGGCGCCCACCAGCCGGTCCGCCAGCAACGGGATATCGAAGCGGAGCGCCCGAGTCCGCACGTCGATCACTTCCTCGTCTTCCGTGAGCAGGTCGAAGAGCAGCGTGGCCAGTCCCGCCTCCTGGAGCACGCGGGACACGAAGCGGTTCCTCGGACTGTGGCGGCTGCTCCCGCTCCCGTGGGCGAAGAGCACCAGCCCGCGCGCGCCCTCCGGAGTGACGAGGTTCCCCTCGAGGGTGACCCGGCCCGCCGTCACGGACACGGCGTGCTCTTCCGCGGAGCCGCGGCCTACCGCTGTCATGACGATCCCTCCGTGCCGGGCTTCCGCAGCGTTGCGCGCTGCGCGCCGGTCGCGCCCGCCTCGCCGAGGCGCTCCCACTGCTCGGCCCACACGGAGAGCTGGTCCATGACGGCGCCGTACACGGTCCGCTCCGGGAAGCTGCCGTCCGCGCTCGGTTCACCCGCACTCAGCCCGGCGAGGATCGGCCAGCCGTCCTCGATGCGGTCGATCGCGTGGATGTGGAAGCGGTCGGCCGCCACGGCGTTCCTGACATCCTTGCAGAGAACCAGATTCTCGACGTTCGCCCGAGGGAGAACGACGCCCTGTTCGCCCGTCAGACCTACCCGCTCGCACGCCGCGAAGAACCCCTCGACCTTCTGCGTCACACCGCCCACCGGCAGGATCACACCTTCCTGGTTCACGGCGCCCGTCACCGCCATCCCCTGCTGTAACGGTACCCCGGAAATCGCCGACAGCAACGCGTAGAGCTCGGCGGCCGAGGCGCTGTCGCCCTCCACCTCCTCGTAAAGCTGATCGAAGGAAAGGCTCGCCGAGAGGATCAGCGGCTGGCCGCGAGCAAAGCGCCGGCCCAGATACCCGGACATCACGAGGAAGCCCTTGCTGTGGATCGGGCCGCTGAGACGCGCCTCCCGCTCGATGTTGATCACGCCCAGCGTGCCGAGATAGGCGCTTGCCATCACCCGGATCGGCCGCCCGAACATGTTCTCGTTCACGGCGATGAGCCCGATCCCGTAGAGCTGGCCGGCCGCCTCGCCGCGCGGCTCGAAGCGCAGGATGCCGCGGTCGATGAGCTCGAGCAGCTCACGATGCGGACGGGTGTTGCGCCGATGGCGCGCCTCGAGCGCGCGCTCCACGTCCGCGGCGCCGACCGTCGCGCGCTCCTCCGCCGTCGCCACGTACGCCGCCTCCCGCACGAGGTCCACGATCTCGCGGAAGCGCGTCGTGAGCCTGCGCTGATCGCCCGCCACCCGGGAGCCCTCCTCGATGACCCTCGCCGCGGCCTCCGCCTCGAACGGGAGGAGCGACTCCCGTGCGCACTGCGCGGCGATGAACCGCGCGTAGCCCTGCTCCGCCTCCGGCGTCCGGTCCATATGGGGGGCGAAGTCCACCTTCGCCTTGAACAGCTCCGGGAACTCGGTGTCCAGCGCCTGCAGCAGGTAGTAGAGAAACGGGTCGCCGATGAGGACCACCTTGAGCGCCGCCGGGATCGGCTCCGGCTCCAGCGACTCCATGGCCAGCACCCCGAGCTCCGCGCCCGGGTCCGCGGGCCGCAGCTCGCGCGTACGAAGCGTGCGCTTCAGCGCCGGCCACGCCAGCGGCCGAGTCAGTACCTCGCCGGCGTCCAGGACCAGGTAACCGCCGTTCGCCCGGTGGACCGCGCCGGGCGCGATGCGCGTGAAGTCCGTGACCATGACGCCGAACCGCATCTGCCCCTCCATCCGCCCGAGCAGGTTCACCAGGTTCGGGTTCGACTCCTCGATCACGGGGGCGCCGGATCCCGGCGCGTGCGTGACGAGCGGATTCACCTGGTAGCGGCGCAAGAACTCCTCCTGCGTGCCGCCGAAGATGAGCTTCGCCACATCGCCGGTGTCGTCCGACGCGCGGATGAACTCGTCCGTGTGCTCCACCGCGTCGTCGCCCAGCTCGTCCAGGTACCGCGCCACACCTTCCGACCCGGCGTATCTCTCCTTCAGCGCGGCGATCCGATGGTCCCCCACCCCACGCGCGATCTCACGGTTCAGCTCCGCGACGCGGTCCCGCGCCTCCCGCTGAAGCTCGTGGATCCTACGCTGCACCGCGAAAGCACGGCTGCGGGCGTCCCGCACGTGCCGGTCGATCTCCTCCCGGAGCTCTTCCGGGAAACGGACGTACGTCTCACGCTCCACAGGCTCGCCGCCCCGGGCGGGCACGACCACGAGCGCGTCACCGCTCCGCACGAGGGCCGCGTACGGATCGAGCTCGAGCTCCCGCTGAAGCTGGTCCAGCGCTTTCGCCGCCACCTCTTCCCGCTCCTCCACGATCGCTGCCCGCC
The DNA here is from genome assembly GCA_016209885.1 of Gemmatimonadota bacterium. Lineage (GTDB taxonomy): Bacteria > Gemmatimonadota > Gemmatimonadetes > Longimicrobiales > Gaopeijiaceae > JACQVF01. The sequence goes on from JACQVF010000023.1 coordinate 4,466, forward strand.
GCGAAGCCACGTCCTCCGCCTCCAGCGCCTGCGGGATCGCACGCCGCAGGTCCGCGATGAGGTCCCGGACATCCCGCTGGAACGCGAGCGCCCGGCCGGACGGCAGTCTCACGGCCCGCGGCCGCCGCGCATCCCGAAAGTTGAAGACGTAGCACCAGTCCGGCGGCGTGGGCTCCGCCGCCGCTCGCGCCGTCAGCGCCTGGCGCACGAACGTCCGGCGCCCCGACCCCGGCCGGCCCAGAACGAACAGGTTGTAGCCCGCCGACGGCACGGAGACCCCGAACGCCAGGGCGTCCATGGCATCGTCCTGGCCCAGCGCCCCGTCCAGCGGCCGGATCTCCGCCGTCGAACGGAAGCCGAGCCCCACCGGATCACAGACCCGGTGGAGCTCTTCCAACGCCAACGCATGCTCGCCACGCTCGCTCGGCCGCCGCGATCGCTTCACGGACACCCCTCGGCCTCACCCTCACTCACTGGCTTCCGCCTCGCGCGCACACCGCGCGCACAGGCGCGTCCAGGGCACCAGCTCAAGACGCTCCACCTCGATGGGCTCGCCGCAGCGCTCGCACCGCCCGTAGCGCTCCGGGTCCCTGTAAAGAAGCTTGAGCGCCGCGTCGATCCGCGCCAGTCGGTCGCTCTCCCGGGTCGCCACGATGAAATCCTTCTCCTCCTCCTGGGTGTCCGACCCCTGATCCGCCAGGCTCGACGGTACCCGCGCCACTTCGCCCGACGCCTCGCGCTGCGAAATCCGCTCCTCTTCTTCCACGCCCCTCAACGAGCGGAGCGCGCGACCGCGCTCCTCCTGAAGCCGCCTCTCCAGTACCGTCCGTGCATCGCCGATCATCGCTTGTCGTCCTTCATCTCTTGAATGTTCTTTCGCCTCGCTCGACTGCCGCCCGGTCGCCCGCGGCGCCACGCGCCCTGGGCCGCGGCGCCGCGGCGAGGCGGCGCGACCCGCTCACCCTTCATGGAGACCACAACCGGGCGCCCCACTTCCGCCGCCGGATTACTGCGACCCGCACTGCTGCAACGCCCATGCCCCGACCACCGCCCCGGGTTCTCGCCGCGGCCCTGCCGTGGCGCGCCCGCGGGATCCCGCGTCCCGCGGGCATCCCTGCCGCTCCCCGCCGCACCGGCTCCCGCGTCCTGCATCCGCCGTACCCGCACACTGCCTTGGGCCTCGATCACCAAATGCCCCAATTCGGGACATCTGAGCCTGTGACCCGCACGAGGTGCGGCGGTGTCCAGATGCTCACGGGGTCGCTGGCTGGCACGCTCTTCGCTCCGTCGGATGTGGGGTAGGGTCGAGCTGGCTCCGCAGCGCGGCGATGCGCCAGCGCGAGGGAGCAGAGAAGCCGAGGCGGCAGACGTGTTTCGGACGGTGGCAGAGGGGTGAGCTCGCGACACACAGAATCCGCGTGTCGCGGCCACGAGCGTGGCGCAAACAGGCTGTGCTGGCCAAAGGCGGCGATCTCCAGAGCCATCCGCGCCCACGGCCTCCTGGCGATGGCCCTGTTCGCAGGCTCGCCGTTCGGCGGCGGCGCGCTCCCGATACCGAACGCCGGATTCGCCGAAGCCGCGGCGGCTCAACCCGCCGCGGGGGGCTCTGCGCTCGAGCCCGCAGCCGCCCGCCCGTACGGTTCGCTCCGCGGCAGCTACCCTCGCCTGGAAGTGGCGCTGGCGCGCTACCGCGCATTCGCCGAAGCGGACGGGTGGCCCGCGCTGCGCGCCGGTCCCGCACTCCGGCGAGGCGACCGCGGCCCCCGCGTCACGGCGCTCCGTGCCCGCCTCGCCGTCACCCGCGACGTAACTCCGGGACGCGCATCCTCGCCCGACCTCTTCGACGCCGCCCTCGATGCGGCGGTCCGTCGCTTCCAGGAGCGCCACGCGCTGGAGATGGACGGCGTGGTGGGGCCGGCGACGCGGGCCGCGCTCAACGAGCCCTTGGAGCGTCGAATCCGCCAGATCGAGCTGAACCTAGGCCGCTGGCGGCGGGTGCCGGTCACGGGTGAGGAACCCCTGGTCGTGGTGAACATCCCCGCCTTCGAGCTGAGGGTCATGGACGGCGGGGGCGAAGTGTTGAGAATGCGGGCGGTGGTGGGGCGGCGCGATCGCCCGACGCCGGTGCTATCGGAGCGGATCCGCGCCGTCGTATTCAACCCATACTGGGAGGTGCCGCCCCATATCGCCACTGCGGATGTTCTGCCGCGCGTGCGCCGGGATCCGGGCTACCTGGTGCGCAACGGGTTCCACGTCTTCGCCGGCGGCGGCGGCGGACAGCGGGAGTTGGATCCGGCCGCCATCCCCTGGCGGTCCGTTTCTGAGAGGGACTTCCCGTATCGCTTCCGCCAGGACCCTGGTCCCACGAACCCGATGGGGCGCGTGAAGTTCTCGTTTCCGAACCGCTTCAACGTGTTTCTCCACGATACCCCGGACCGGAAGCTGTTCGATCGGCGCCTGCGCGCCTTCAGCTCCGGGTGCGTGCGGCTGGAAGCGGCCCTGGAGCTGGCCGATCGGCTCCTTCGCGATCAGGCGGAGCTACCGCCGGACCGCCTGCTCGCGGCGCTGAGCGGCGTCCCCGAGGCGGTGGTCCCCCTGGCCGCGCCGGTGCCGATCCACCTCGTGTACCTTACCACATGGGCGGACGAAGACGGCACCGTACGTTTTAGCCCCGACCTTTACGGGCTGGACGCGGCGATCCTCGACGGGGTCACCGCGGCGGCACCCGGCCATCCGGGGGTGGCCACGTGGCCGCCCCCGGACTCGGAACCTGTGGAGCCGGCCCGCCGGTCGGCCACGCCCGCCATGCCCGTTCCCGGGAACGCCAGGGAGACCGCTGGCTCCATCGATACCTTCGATACGTTCCCGGAAGGCCGCTGCCGTTGAAGCGCTCACGCGGACGGCGACAGGAGGCGCGATGCCGCATCTCGAGCTCACCGAGAACGCGCTGCGGGTGCTGCGCGCCCGCTACCTGCGGCGCGACCCGCAAGGCGAGATCATGGAGACGCCGGAGGAGCTCTTCCGCCGCGTCGCCCGCGGCGTCGCGCACGCCGAGCTCCCGCTTCACGGCCGGCGCGAGGCCGCGGAATGGGAGGAACTCTTCCTCGAGAAGCTCGTGACCCTCGAGTTCCTCCCCAACAGCCCCACCCTCATGAACGCGGGCGCGAGCCTGGGCCAGCTCAGTGGCTGCTTCGTGCTCCCGGTCCCCGACTCCATCCCGGGAATCTTCGAGAGCCTGAAGCAGATGGCCATCATCCAGCAGTCGGGCGGCGGCACCGGTTTCTCCTTCTCGCGCCTCAGGCCCCGCGGCGCGGTGGTCCGCAGCACGGGCGGAAAGAGCTCCGGGCCCGTCTCCTTCATGCGCATCTTCGACTGCGCCACCGAGCAGGTCGAGCAGGGCGGCAAGCGCCGGGGCGTGAACATGGGCGTGCTTCGCGTCGACCACCCGGACATCGAGGAGTTCATCGAGGTCAAGCGTGCGGAGGATGAGCTCCGCAACTTCAACATCTCCGTGGGCGCCACCGACGCCTTCATGCGCGCGGCGGCGAACGCCGAGCCGTACGCCCTCATCGATCCGCAGAGCGGCGGCAAGGCGGGCGAACGGAGCGCCGCCGCCATCTTCGAGAGGATCGCCGAGGCGGCCTGGCGCACGGGCGATCCCGGCCTCGTCTTCCTGGATACGGCGAACCGCGCCCACCCGCTCCCGCACCTCGGCGCGCTCGAGGCGACAAACCCCTGTGGTGAGATCCCGCTCCTCCCCTACGAATCCTGCAACCTCGGCTCCATCAACCTGGCGCGCATGCTCGATCCAGCGCCCACGCCGCAGATGAAGTGGGAGAAGCTGGGCCAGACGGTGCGCGTGGCGGTGCGCTTCCTCGACGACGTCATCGAGGTCAACCGCTATCCGCTCCGGGAGACCGAGGAGATCACGCGCCGGAACCGGAAGATCGGCCTCGGCGTCATCGGCTTCGCCGAGGCGCTTGTCCAGCTCCAGGTCGCCTACGACTCCGAATCCGCCGTCGCGTTCGCGGACGAGCTCATGGCGTTCATCGCCGCCGAAGCGCTCGAGGCCTCGCGCGAACTGGCCCGAGTGCGCGGCGTCTTCCCGCACTGGAACGGCAGCCGGCTCGAACAGCAGCGGCTCCGCGTGCGCAACGCCACGTGCACGGCCATCGCGCCCACAGGCACGATCAGCATCATCGCCGGCACGAGCGCGAGCATCGAGCCCTTCTACTCCCTGGCATACCGCCGCACGAACGTGCTCTCCGGCGAGACACTTCTCAGCGTCAACCCCCTGGTGGAGGCGTGGGCAGGGCGCTACGACGTGGATGTGCCCGCCGTGATGCGCGAGGTGCGCCGCACCGGGCGCATCGGCGACCTGGCCGGGATCCCGGAGAAGCTGCGCTTCCTCTTCCGCACCGCGCCGGAGATCCCACCCGAGCGCCCCCTCCAGATCCAGGCGGCGTTCCAGCGGCACGCGGACAACGCGGTGTCCAAGACGATCAATCTGCCAACCCATGCGACGCCCGAGGACGTGGCGACGGCCTACCGCCGCGCGTGGGAGCTCGAACTCAAGGGAATCACGCTCTTCCGCCACGGCAGCAAACAGCAGCAGGTCCTCGAGCCGGGCGCCGGGGAGGACGGGAACGACCCGCTCTAGCCCGCGATCGATACCAGCCACGCCTTCCCTTCGATCTGTCTGATCGACATGCGGATGTCCAGGAATCGCCGCACGACCTCTACGTTCGTGGTCGTGTGGAGGGTGGGCGCGAGGGTCCGGAAGGCGCCCCCGCCGGCAAGGGTGAGAGGCAGAAGGAGCTGGTCGGCCAGGTGTGGCCCCACCGGGATCTTCGCATCCAGGTAGGAAAGCGCGTCGCGGGCGACGCGCTCCGCCACTGTCTCAGCCCGTACGCCGCGCTGGCCGAACCCCGTGAACACCTCGGTCACGTGCTCGCAGGCGATATCGATGAGGAGCGCGTTGCCCGGACCGGGCGAGCCACGCACCTCCTCGAGCGCGAGCGCGTCGGGATCCAGCCCGAGGATCCGGCGCACTGTGTCCAGCTCGCGCTCGCCGATGTGGCGCGGCAGCGCCGCTATGAGCGCGCGAGCGCCGATCCGGAGGATTCGCCCGCGGTCCAGAAGATCGAACGGGAGGAGCTCCTTGGCCGGTTCGATCCACGCCCGCAGCCGGCCGCCGCCTGCGGGATAGAAGCCCGGACGGTCCAGGGCGAGTCGGACCGCGGGACCCATGCGGTTCACGAGCGGCACGAACGCCCTCGCCAGGAAATCGAAGGGTGGCGCGAAGGGGTTGTGCGTCCCGCCCTCCAGAATCAGCGTGGAAGGACCCGAGGAGCGGAGGAGCGGAGGAAGCACGGTTTGCAGCACCAGAGTGACGCTCCCGGCACCGGCGGTGGAAAACTCGTACCGCCCCGGGCGCAGTGGCCCGGGCACGAAGCTGAGCTCCCGGCTACCGAGCGCGGCGCCTTCGACCTGCGCACCGCTCACCGCGGCCGCCGCCTGCACCGCCGTGAGGTGCTGGCGCCCGAGCCCCGGGTTCTTTTCGTCCCGCCCGTACGTTGATCAGCCGGAAGGGCGTTCCGGTCGCGAGCGAGAGGGAGAGCGCGGTCCGGAGGATCTGGCCGCCACCCTCCCCGAATGAACCGTCCAACTCGAGCATGTCGCGGGAAACGATCCTTGTGCAGCCCGGTGTCCGGAGTGGGAAGTCGCTCAAGAACCACGGCTTAGGTCGGACCGGGCCGGCGCAAGTCCGCCACGCCGTCCCGCACGTACGCAGCCGTGCTCCACGCCACCACGCCCGCCGCCAGCCACAACGGGGCCAGTATGGCCTTTGCTGCAAACCCACTCGTGATCCCGAGGATGAGGACGAACACGAGCGTGCTCGCCAGCTTCCCGTGCCTGCGGTGCTCGACCCGAACGGCGCCGCGCCGGAGGCGGAGCACGAGCGCCCCGGTGGCCATGAGGAGGTCTCGCGCGACGAGGAGCACCGGCAGCCACAGCGGCACGGCGGCGAACGCAGGCCCGCGAGTGAACGCAAAGAAGAACAGGAGACTCACCTGCGTGAGCTTGTCGGCCACGGCGTCGAGGACGGCCCCCGCGCGCGATGCGAGGCCGTAGCGCCGTGCGAGGTACCCGTCCACGAGATCGGAAGCGCCGATCGCCAGGAGCAGCGCCACGGCCGCGAGCCGGAGACCAGCCTCCAGCCGGCCCGCCCGCGCCGCCGCCTGGCATGCCCCCGCAGTCAGGAGGAAAAGCGGGATCAGCCCGATGCGCAGGACCGTGATGGCGCTGGGCAGCGACATCGGGATCGGCACCCGGCCCCGCGTCTCCATCGCCGGCTTCACGAATCCCCCCACTACCCTCAATCCCGCGCGTCGAGGCCCAGGACGAGCCGCACAGTGTCGCGGGCGATAAGAAGCTCCTCGTCCGTAGGGATCACCCAGGCGGCAAGGCGCGAGGTCGCCCGCGTGATCGGGCCCCTCTCCTCACCTACCATGGCCGCGTTCGCCTCCGGATCGAGCTCGAGTCCGAACGCACCGAGGCCTTCCAGCACCCGAGCCCGGATCTCGGGCGCGTTCTGGCCGATTCCGCCGGTGAAGACCACGGCGTCCGCACCGCCGAGCGCCGCCAGATACGCGCCGATGTACTTCCGCACCCGATAGCAGAACACGTCGATGGCCAGCCGTGCCCGACGGTCGTGGTGCTCCCGCGCCTCCGCCAGCAGCTCCCGCATATCGTGGGTGAGCCCGGAGATCCCGAGCAGCCCAGCCTGCTTGTTCAGCAATGCCTCCACATCCCTGAGCGCCATCCCCTCCTTCTCGGCAATGAACTCCAGGATCGCGGGATCCACGTCGCCCGAGCGCGTTCCCATAACCAGCCCCTCGAGCGGCGTGAACCCCATGGACGTGTCCACGGAGACGCCGCCCGCGATGGCGCACGCGGAACACCCGTTCCCCAGGTGCAGCGTGACCAGGCGCACCTGCTCCCGCGGCGCCCCCGTGAGCCGCCGATACCGCCACGCCACGTAGCGGTGCGATGTCCCGTGGAACCCGTAGCGCCGGATCCCGTAGCGCCGGTACAGTGAGTACGGAATCGCGTACAGATACGCACGCTCCGGCAGCGTCTGGTGAAACGCCGTATCGAAGGCCGCGACCTGCGGAACCGCCGGCCCCAGGGCCTGGCCTGCCGCCTGGATGCCACGGAGGTTGTAGGGGTTGTGGAGCGGCGCCAGCTTGATGAGGTTCTCGATGCGGCGCAGCACATCCTCGTCGATCCGCACCGAGTGACGGAACTCCTCGCCGCCGTGCACCACCCGGTGGCCCACGGCGTCGATCTCGCCCACGCTCCCGATGTCCACGCCCGAGTCCGGCGCCGCGATCCAGCGAAGCAGCCACTCTACGGCCGCGCGCACGTCCCGGATGGACGCCGTCTCCAGCCGCGGCTCGTGCCCCCCCGCCGCCAGCTCCAGCACCGCCTCACCGCCGATATGCTCCACGCTGCCCCGGGCAAGCCGCTCGTCGCGATCCTCTGCCATGCGCTCGGCGTCCGTGCGCACGAGCTCGAACTTCAGCGTGGATGAACCGACGTTCAGCACCAGCACGTTCATCGCCACCGTCCCCCGCTTCGGCCCTCCCCCACTCCGCGGCGGAACCATCGCAGCGCGGGCACCGGACCACCGCCCCGCCGCCCGCCCAGCGCTCGCGGCCGTGATTCGCGGCAACTGAAAGCATTCGCGAACCGCCGGCAAGGGACCGGCGGCCAGATGCGCGCCGGGCGCGGTGGAGCGATACTTGCAGGAAAGCCTGTGGCCACGCCTGAAGCGATGCGCGGCGCCGGGATCGAAGCCATTGAGGTCGTCGCTTCCCGACTCTCGCGGGACCAACCCCGGGCGGCTCACCCGGCGCGTGCCGCAGGCGGACGCCGCAACCAAGTCCCTGCGCAGGAGCGTTCGAGCCATGATGGAAGGAAAGCCGCGGCTGAACGGCCACGACCTCCGGCCGGAAAGCGTCATGATGAGCTGGGGCTACCACCCCGAGTGGTCGGAAGGCGCCCTCAAGTGCCCGATCTTTCAGACCTCCACCTTCGTGTTCCGCACCGCGGAGGAAGGCAAGGCCTTCTTCGAGCTGGCCTATGGCCTCCGGGAGCCGGCGCCCGCCGAGAACCGCGGGCTCATCTACAGCCGGCTGAACAACCCGGACCTCGAGATCCTCGAGGACCGGCTCACCCTCTGGGACTCCGCACAGGCGTGCGCCGTCTTCGAAAGCGGGATGGCCGCCATCGCCACCACGCTGCTGACCTTCCTCCGTCCGGGCGATGCCATCGTGCACAGCGAGCCCGTCTATGGCGGCACTGAGTACCTGCTCCACCACGTGCTCACCGGCTTCGGCATCACCCCCAACGCCTTTCCCGCGGGTGCCGGCCCCGAAGCACTGGAGCGCGTCGTGACGGCAGCGAAGGAGAAGGGGCGTCTCGCCCTGATCTATGTGGAGACACCCGCCAACCCCACGAACGTCATCGTGGACATCACCCACTGCGCCGAGGTGGCCCGGCGGGAGAGTACGGACCGCAAGATCCTCGTGGCCGTCGACAACACCTTCCTCGGGCCGCTGTGGCAGCACCCCCTCACCCACGGCGCAGACCTCGTCCTCTACTCGCTCACGAAGTACGTCGGCGGGCACAGCGACGTCATCGCCGGCGCCTGCCTGGGCTCGAGGGAACTCCTCAGCGAGGTGCGCGCGCTGCGCACCTTCCTGGGTACGATGGCGGGCCCGTGGACCGGCTGGCTACTCCTCCGCAGCCTCGAGACGCTGAAGCTGCGGATGACCTGCGAGATGAAGAACGCGCGCTACCTCGCCGACTTCCTGGCGGATCACCCGCGGGTCAATCGCGTCTACTACCTCGGGCATCTCGACGAGGACGATCCCCAGCACGAGATCTATCGGCGCCAGTGCCACGCCCCCGGCGCCATGATCTCCTTCGACATCCACGGCGGCGAGGCGGAGGCATTCCGGTTCCTCAACGCACTCAAGCTCATCAAGCTGGCTGTAAGCCTCGGCGGCACCGAGTCGCTGGCCGAGCACCCGGCCACCATGACCCACTCGGACATCCCGCCCCAGGACCAGTCGCGCATGGGCATTACGCCCGCCATGATCCGGCTCTCCGTCGGCGTCGAGCATCCGTCCGACCTCATCGCCGATCTCGAGCAGGCGCTGGAAGCGGCCTGAGCCCGGCGCCGGCATGCCCACAGCCGAGAAGGAGTGATCCCTGAATCGAGTCCTCGAGCAAGAGATTGCCAGCTTCAGGGAGGAGTCCCTCGTTGCATCGTCTGGCCAGCCTCGGTTGGCCTAGTACCTGGTGGTGGAAGCCCGCGTTAGCACCGAGAGCGCCGAAGCGCCGCTCGAATGCACGCGGAGTTCCACCACCAGGTACTAACGCCGCCCTCCTGCGCCCCCCCGCGGATGCGGCGCTGCTGCCTCCGCCTCGGGATCGCCGTGCTCGCGCAACTCACGCCACAGGCGCGGGTGCGCATGCCGGAGGTAGGCTCCCATGGCGAGGGCGGCGAGGGCGTTCGCACCTGCGACGGACCACCAGAACGACGACTCCGCCAGCGGCGCGGCGAAGACCAGGACCGCCGCGACGCTGTAGATGAAGCCTGCGATGAAGAGGAAGAACACCGGGTACCAGAACCTCGGATAGCGCTCGGCCTCGAAGAGCAGCCACGCTGCCACGAATCCGAGGGCAAGAAAGACGAAGAGGTGGATCCCGTTGTAGGCGATCACCGCGGGGGGGGTCACAGCGACCGGCGTGGCTTCCGGCCCTCCCTGCACCAGCTTCGCGCCGAGGAGCGCGGCCGTATAGAACACGGAGCGCCCCGCCAACACGTTCCACACCGCGTAGAAGAGCGCGACCACTACATAGCCGATGAACCCGGTGATCAGCCCTTCAAGCAGAACCCGTGCGCGCTCGGCCTTCATGGAACCCTCCTTCCACCTCGGTTTCCACCTTGGTTTCCTCGCTCTGCGCGCAAGAAACATGCCCCGCAAGCGCGTCAGCGAGCGCTCCTACGAGGCACGTGCTCCGTTCGCGGACGGTTCGCCGCCAACCCTCGGCCGTGAGGAGGTCAGTGCACCAGCGGGCTCAGCGCCTCGTGCGCATCGCGCGACGGCGCCTGGACACGGGCGCAGACCCATGCGCGTCCGTGCCGCCGGCTGTCGTGTCCTCCGAGTCCGCCTCCGCGACGGCGCGCAGCACGTCCATCGCGGTCACGATGCCGCGGAGCCTGCCGCGCTCCAGCACCAGGGCGCGGTGGATCCCGGCGCGAACGAGGAAGCGGGCGGTCTCGGCGATCATCGCGTCCGGCCGCACGGCGAACCGGGCGGGCGTCATGATGTCACGCACGGTGTGCCCCGCGAACACGGACGCCCAGCGCCGCTCCAGCACGCGGAAGTATCCCTTTGCCGCGATTTCCGGCGCCACGAAGTAGTCGGGACGCTCCTCGTGCGCTGGTCCGGGCGGCGTGCCCGGTCCTCCTGCGACGAGCCGCACGATGTCGGTCGCCGAGACCACGCCGGTCACCGCGCCGCCGTCATCGATCACCGGCGCGCCTCCGATCCCTTCGCGCTCCAGCAGCCGCGCCCGCTCGCGGATGCTCGCGCTGTCGCGCACGGTGACGACATGGCGCTGCATGATGTCCCGTACGCACAGGGCCCATAGCGCTTCCCTCTTACCCATGCGTTACCTCCTCCGAATCACCAGGACGGAGCACGGTGCCGAGCGCGCCACCTGCAGGGCCACACTGCCCAGGTGCAGCTCGGCTAGGCGCCGGACGCCGCGGGAGCCCAGCACGATCAGGTCCGCCTGTGCCTCGAGCGCGGCCTCGAGGATGGCCGCAGTGGGCTCCCCTTCGAGGGCCCGCATCTGCGTGCGCATCCGCCGCGCTTCCACGAGCTGCGCGGCCTCTTGCAGCCGCTGGCGCGCGGCCCGTTCCGCCCGCGCTCGGAGTCGCTGTCGCGCTCCGGGCGAGAGCGGCTGGCGGAGCCCCGTGTCCGGCAGGGTGAACGCCGTGACCAGGTGCACCTCCAGGTGCGGGATCCGCACGAGCGCCAGGAAGCGGCGGATCGCCGTCAGGCTGTGGGGCTCACCGTCGGTGGGGATCAGCACCTGAAACGGGGCGAGCTCCGACGGTACGCGTCGCCCGCGATGCTTCGCCTCGCGCTCACGCACCATGAGCACGGCCGTGGGCGCGTGCTCGAGGGTAGCGAGGGCCACGCTGCCCACGTCAAAGAAGGGTGCATCACTGCGGCCCCGGGCCCCCACGACCACGAGGTCGTGCTCGCCGTCCTCAGCCACCTCGCTGATCACTTGGGCCGGCACGCCGATCCGCCTCCGCTCCGTCACTTTGAAGCCGTGGCTGCGCAGGGGCCTGGCCGTATCGTCGAGCCACAGCTTGGCCGCAGCCCGCCACTGACGGCCCACGTCGGGCGCCTTCCCGAAGTCGCGGTGCAAGCTCCGCCGCACCCGCGGCGTCACGGCCACCAGGTCCACCTTCACGCCGCCGTCCGGGCACCAGCTCGCCAGGAATCGGGCTGCGGCGAGGGCGTAACGCGAACCGTCCGTACCGAACAGGATGTTCATCCTTCGCCAACCTCCTCGAGCGTCCCCGGCTCGACGGACTCCGCGATGGATTCGGAGGGCCGGAGCCGCCGGTGCCCATGGACCAGGGGCACGACGGTGCTCGCCTGCGGCCCGTTCTCACCGAGCTCCTCCGCGAACCTCACCGGGGCGCCGACCTCCAGCCGATCGAAGCCGCCGTCCAGAACGCTGTGCCGGTGGAAGTAAATCTCGCGGCCCTCCGAGGCCTCGATGAAGCCGTGGTCCGGGAACAGACTGGACACCCGTCCCGATGGCGCCGCCTCGTGGACCTTCACCTCGGCACGCTGGCGGCGGCATACCTCCACCAGCTTGCGCCGCGCCGTGTCGAACGCCTCGCCGATCGCCTGCACGAGCTCTTCGTGCGACCGGTGCTCCGGTGGGTTCCGCTTCACTACCAGCTCGCCCCCCGCGACCGTGAGGTCGATGCGCAAACGATAAAGGTTCCCCGTACGGCGCCGCGCATTGGGAAGCTCCACCATCACGCGGCACGTCATGATGTGATCGCAGACTTTCTCCAGCCTCTCGATTCCCTTCAGGATCCTCCTCTCGGTCGCGTCGGTCGGTTCTAGGTTGCGGTAGGAGATCTCCGGGGGGATTTGCATAGGCCCTTCCTTTTCGAGTGCATGCGAAGCAAGGCCCGCGAGGGCCCCGCCGTCCACGCATCGGCCTGCCGCGCAGCCTGCGCGTGGTCCAGACCGACCTGCCCTCCCATACCTTGTCCTGCAACGGCCATACCCGCGTGGGTGGACGCTCCGCACGCCATCTGACCGCCGCGCGCGACCACGACTTCCGCTGCCCAGGAGCCGCGGGCGGGTCTCCGAGCGCTCCAACCGGCCGTCGCTGGGCGCTCGCCCCGTTCCTTCACCGGAGCGGACCCGGTCATTCCTGAGAGCCGCTCCGCCCCCACGCGGGTCATCTTGTCCCCTTCGGCCCCTGCCGCGCGACGACAGGATGCGGCCCGCAGCCTCCCGGCGGCGCGCATGTCTCCCCGCCTCGAGGACTCGGGACTTCCCCGCCCAAGTGGTGCGGAACTCTCCCGACAGAGCCGGCACGAGCGGGCGCTTATCTTGCACAGGGCTAACAGCAGGGGGGACGCCCTGAGGCACGGTGTGGTCGGAGCGGGTGAGGCGGGGCCGCCGCAACGCCACTCCTGGTCCTGCTCCGCGCCGGGAGCCCCGCGGGTCGTTGAAGAACTACAGTGGGTCGCGGCGGCGTGGGGGCAGCGCTGTAGCTCCTCGGCAACCTGCTCGAGCGAGACCGCGTGAAGATCCAACAGCTCACGGCCGACGAGGCGCTCCGCAGCCTGCAGAGCGAAAGCCTGGGACTGTCCCGCGAGGAGGCGGCTCGCGGGCTCGTGGAGTTCGGCCCCAACCGCGTGGAGAGAATCGCGGGCGAGCCTCTGCTGCTCCGGTTGCTCCGGGAGTTCACCCATTTCTTCGCGTTGATCCTCTGGATCGCCGCCGCCCTCGCGTTCATTGCCGAGCTGAATGATCCGGGGAAGGGGATGGCCACACTGGGCGCGGCGGTCGTCGCGGTGATCGCCGTGAACGCGCTCTTTTCGTTCTGGCAGGAGTACCGCGCCGAGAAGGCGTTCGCCGCGCTCCAGGAGCTCCTGCCTCACGAGGTTCAGGTCCTGCGCGACGGCGCGGTCGCGAAGACCGCCACCACCGCGCTCGTGCCCGGAGATGTGATCCTCCTCGAGGAGGGCGATGACGTGCCCGCCGACTGCCGCCTCGTCGAGGCGTTCGGCGTGCGCGTGAACAACGCCATGGTGCCGGCGCTCGGGCTCGGCGCGGAGCCGCCCGCCGCCGACGTCATGCGCCGACGGCCGCGCTCGGCTCGCGACCGGCTCGTGACCGGCGCCCTGGTGGCCCGCGCCTACCTGTTCCTGGGGATCCTGGAGGCCGTGGCCGCCATGGCCGCGTTCTTCTTCGTGCTGCGGGGCGGCGGCTGGACGTACGGGCAGGTGCTGGGGCCCAACCAGGTCCTCTACCTGCAGGCCACCACAGCGTGCTTGAGCGCCATCATCGTGATGCAGGTAGTCAACGTGTACGAGTGCCGGAGCGAGCGCCGCTCCGCGTTCTCGTCCGGCATCCTCGGCAACCGCCTCATCGTCGCGGGCGTGATGGTCGAGGCGTTCCTCCTGCTCCTCATCGTCTACACGCCGTGGGGGAACCGTGTCTTCGGGACGGCGCCGATCCCTGCGTCGGTCTGGGGGTTCATCGTCCCGTTCGCCCTGGCCATGCTCGCCCTGGAGGAGCTTCGCAAGACGCTCAACCGGCGGAGCGCCCCGGAGCATCCGCGCCCCACTCGGTTTGCTGGACCACAGGAAGCTGGAGCGCCCGCTCACGCTCCAGGTCCAGCGTTCCCACGTGAAGCGAGAGGGGCGACTGGACCCACTTGTAGATCGAGCCGGTGAACATCCGAGCGAAGCGCAGCGCGTCGGCGCGCAGCCGCTCCGCGTCCACGTCCGCGAACAGGCTGGGGAGCGCCGCCGCCACCTCCTCCGGCGCCAGCTTCTCGCCCGCATAGAGGTAGAGGCACGCGTCCAGGATCGCGAACGGCATGAGCTCGTGTTCCGCGGTCTGATCCGCGGCGAGCTCCGGGCTCGCTTCCGTGGTCAGGGCGAGGCGGATCCCCTCGAACCGGAAGCGCTCGGCCAGGCGCTCCAGCAACGCGACCACCACCGTCTTCGGAACGTTCGCGATGGGGGAGAAGCCGCCTTCCAGGTCGCCCCCGATGGTCGTGTAGCCGACGGCCTTCTCGCTCATGTCGCTGGTCTGGAGGAAGAGCGCCCGGGCGCTGTTCGACCAGTTCCACATGCGAGTGCCGCGGACGCGCGCCTGGATGTTCTGACGCGTGATCTCCGTGGGCTGCCCACCCTCGAGCATGGCGCGCGTCGCGTCCAGCTCGCGGTCGAGCGCCTCGTCGATGGAGACCTCCACGAGGGGAACGTCGAGCTCGCGACAGATCACGCGGGCCGCCTCGCGGGTCGTCTCACGCGAGTAGCGCGACGGCATGTAGAACGCCCGCAGCTCCGGAATCCGGGCGCGCCCGCCGCGCGCGCCGCGCCCACCGCCGCCGCCGGCCCGCGCGTGGGCGCGCTCCCGGGCGCACCACGCCACCAGGAGGGCGAGCAGCGAATCCCGGCCGCCCGATACCGCGACGCCGATCTCCTCGAAGCCGCCCTTGCGGCAGTAGTCCTCCACGCCCAGGGCCAGCGCCTCGAACAGCTCGTCCAGGAGCTCGTCCCGCGGCGACAAGACGGACGGCTCCGCGGAGGGGAGAAAGAAGCTGCGGCTCGGCGGCGCCGGGTACGTCAGCCCCGCGCGGTCGGCGGTCGCCGCCCCTGCCGCCACGACCGGCACGGGCGCCTGTGTTCGGCGGTAGAGCTCCCAGTCCGACCGCCAGGTGCTGTTCTCCCTTCGCAGCCGCGTGGTGCGGTCCAGGTCCACCACGCACGTCCAGCATCCCTCCTCGAAGCGCGGCGCCTCGAGCATCGGCCGCCCGTTCTGGAACACGTAGCCGCCCCCGTCGAACACGAGCCCGTCCTGCCCGCCGACCCGGTTCACGTAGACGACCGTCGCCTGGTTATCCGAGGATCGCGTGGCCAGCATCTCCCTCCGCGTCCCGGCGACGCCGACCCGGTACGGCGAGGCGGAGAGGTTGACGACGATCTCCGCGCCCGAGAAGCAGCGCCGCCGCATGGGGCCGTCCGGGGTCCAGATGTCCTCGCAGACCTCCGGCGCGATCATCCCGAAATCGAAGGCGAAGATCAGATCACCGAGCGGCACGCCGTCCGCATCCAGGGCCAGGTCCGGGGCGCCCCGCGAGAGCGTTCGAGCTTCGTAGAAGACGTTGTACGTGGGAAGCTTCTCCTTCGGCACGAAGCCCAGGATCCTTCCGGCGTGCACGACGGCCGCCACGTTGAACAGGTTGCCGTCCACGCCGACCACGAGTCCGAGCACGAAGACCGTGGGAAGCGCCGCCGTCGCCTGTGCGACCCGGTCGAGCGCCTCCCGCTGCGCCGCGACGAACGCGCGCCACTGGACCAGATCCTCGGGCGGATAACCGCCCAGCACCTCCTCGGGAAAGCACCCGAGGGTCACCTCCTGGCGTGCCATGGCCCGAGCCGTCTCGATTAACCCTTCGGTGTTCGAGTGCACGGCCCCCACTGTCGCGTCGACACAGCCCAGCGCGATCTTGATGAGCCTCATGCCACCCCCTTGCCGCGCCTGGCGCCCCTCGCCGGACGGCTCGGCGGCGTCGGCCTGCAGTTGTTCAGGGTTCGCTCGCCCGGGGCGCCGGCCCCGGGCCGCACCAAGGATCGTTGTTTCTCGCGCGCCCTGCCAGAGCGCAGAATGCGGGTTTTCGCCGCGTGGCCCGCGCCGTATTATTGGCGCCCCGGCCCAGCCCGCAACCTCGACCCCTCGGATCCCATGGCACGCACCTTCGTGAGCCGGTTCCGCGCCCGCAGCTACGAGCTGGACGCGCTCGGCCACCTGAACCACGCCGTCTTCCTGAATTACTTCGAGCACGCGCGGTTCGACGCACTGGAGAAAGCTGGGCTCCCACCTTCGGAGTTCGGCCGCGACGGCTGGGTCGTCTACGTCGTTCGCGTGGAGATGGAGTACCGGCGCGAGGTGCGGCTCGGCGAGAAGCTGGAAGTGCGAACTGAGGTCGAAGAGATCCGCAACGCCAGCATGACGATCCGGCAGCAGGCGTTCACGGAGGGCGGGCCCGACGCGCCCGCGGTCGAGGCGCGCGTGGTCGCCGTGTGGATCGGGCGCGACGGCAGGCCCGCAAGGATCCCGGATCACGTCCGTGGCGGGCTGGGGTTCGAGCCGCGTCCCCGCCCTGGCGCCGGCGCTTGACGCCGCACCCGTGAGTTCCGAAGATCCGTCTACATCCGGTTCCTGGTAATCGCACCGCGAGCCCGGTTCCGCGGAGAGGGAGACCGAGGAGACCGAAATGAGGGGCCGATCCGTGCCGTTGCCCGCCGCCGCCCGGGCCGCGCTCTTTCGAGCGCTCCGAAGCGTGCTGCAGACTGGTCACCTGCGCGGCGCAGCGCTGCCCGCCACCGCCCTCTTCCTTGCCCTCCGCCTGGCGACCGGTAGCGAGCCGGGCGCACTGCATGGCCGCGGCGCTCAGGCGCCGGGCCGTCCCCCGTGCGACGCCGACAACGGCGGGATCACCCTGCCGGAAGGCTTCTGCGCCCTGGCCGTGGCCGACGGCCTCGGCCCCGTGCGCCACCTGGTCGTCGCCCCGAACGGCGATATCTACGCGGCCGTGCGCGACCGCCGGGGCGGCGCCGAGCAGGGGCACGCGTTGGCGCTGCGGGACACGACCGGGGACGGGAAGGCGGACGTCATCGCCCGCTTCGCGCCCCACGGCGGCACCGGCATCGCGCTCCAGGGCCGCCATCTCTACTTCGCGCCGGACGACGCCGTGCTCCGCTTCACCCTGGAGCCCGGCCAACTCGTACCACCCGGCGCGCCGGACACCATCGTGAAAGGGCTCCCCGCCACACGGAGCCACACGGCCAAGACTCTGGCGCTCGACGAGGCCGGCGGCCTCTACGTGAACATCGGCTCGCCATCGAACTCGTGTCAGGTCCGGGACCGGGTGGCGGGAGCTCCGGGGGAGGACCCGTGCCCCGCGCTCGAGACGCGCGCCGGGGTCTGGAGGTTCGACGCGAACCGCATGCATCAGACTCAGGCAGACGGCGTCCGGTTCGCCACGGGGCTCCGCAACACCGTCGCGCTGGCCATGAACACGCAGGACCGGAAGCTCTACGGTGCGGTCCACGGGCGCGACCAGCTCCACCAGAACTGGGGTCAGTACTTCGATGCCGACGACGGCGCGGAGAAGCCGGCGGAAGAGTTCGTGCTCATGGAGCAGGGCGACGACTTCGGCTGGCCGTACTGCTACTACGATCCCGAGCTCGCGAAGAAGCTGCTCGCCCCAGAGTATGGCGGCGATGGCAAGAAGGTGGAGCGCTGCAGCGGGAAGAAGGCGCCGCTCATCGCCTTCCCGGGCCACTGGGGGCCCAATGCGCTGCTCTTCTACACGGGGGCGCAGTTCCCCGAGCGCTATCGAGGCGGCGGGTTCATCGCATTCCACGGCTCGTGGAACCGGGCGCCGTTCCCGCAGGGTGGCTACAAGGTCGTGTTCGTGCCGTTCGCCGGCGGCCGCGCCGCCGGCGGCTGGGAAGTCTTCGCCGATGGATTCACCGGCCAGAAAGAGCTCATCAACCCGTCGGACGCCAGGCATCGGCCCACGGGGTTGGCCCAGGGACCCGACGGCTCCCTCTACATCACCGATGACCAGCGCGGCCGCATCTGGCGGGTGATTCACCGGGGCGGCCGCTAGGAGGCGGTACCCCGTCCCGCCGGCGCCACTGGGCACAGCGGCGCACGGCCCGCGGTCGCGCGGAGTCGCGGCGCGAATGCTGCTCCACCGAGAGTTCGAGTACCGCTGGCACTGGCGTCTCCCGGCGCCCCCGGAGGCGGTCTGGCCCCTCGTCTCCGACACGAACCGCTTCAACCGGGATACTGGCCTCCCCTCCGTCCACGATGCGGGCGATAGGGCGTCGACGCTCGCGAACCGGCGCCAGCGCCTGCGGCTCATCCGCTTCGGCATCCCACTCGAGTGGGAGGAGCAGCCGTTCGAGTGGGTACGTCCTCACCGCTTCAGCGTCCTGCGGCGTTACGCCCGCGGCCCCGTGGCGCAGATGCGCGTGGAAGCGCAGCTCGAGCCGACGGACGGCAATGCCACCCGCCTCACCTACCGTGTCTCCGCGCGGCCCCGCACGCTCCTGGGGCTCCTCGCGATCCCGGTCCAGGTGGGGTTCCTGAGCGCCCGCAGCTTCGACCGCGTGTTACGACGCTACGGCGAGATCGCGGCCGCACGCGCGGCGCCTGCGGCAGTCGCGCACGACCGCGCGGGCCGCGCCGACCTCGCGACCACGCCCCGGGCCCTGCCCCGCGGGGCGCTGGACCGCATCGAAGGAGGCCGCCGCCGCCTGAGCGCGGAAGCGGCTGATGCCGCCCTCGTCGACTGCCTCACCGAGACCGTCCTACGAGCCGATGACCTCGCGGTGGCGCGCATGCGGCCGTACGCGTTCGCCCACCATTGGGGCGCGCCCCGCCGCCAGACGCTCGAGCTCTTCCTGCGCGCAACCCGAGCGGGGCTGCTCGATCTCCAGTGGGAACTCCTTTGCCCCTTGTGCCGCGGCGCGAAGAGCTCCGCTGCCACGCTTGGGGCCCTGGAAACGAAAGTACACTGCGAGAGCTGCAACATCGACCTGACCGCCAACTTCGACCGCGCCGTCGAACTCACGTTTCGGCCGAACCCGGCGATCCGCACCGTCGAGGTCGGGGACTTCTGCATCGGCGGCCCGCAGGTCACGCCTCACGTCGTCGTCCAGCAGCTCCTGGCGCCCGGTGAGCGCCGCACCGTGCGACCGGCCCTGGAGCAGGGCCGTCATCGCCTCCGCACCCTGGAGCTGCCGGGCGCCCGCGCCCTCCGCGTCGCCGCCGACGGTGCCCCCGAGATCACGTTCCGCGCAGAGCCCGCCGGGTGGCCCGCTGACGAGTTCGTCATCGCCGCGGACCCCCTCCTCCATCTGGAGAACTCGACGCCCCGGGAACAGCTGCTCATCCTCGAGCGCACCGCCTGGAGCGACGACGCCGCCACCGCGGCGGAGGTCATGGCGCTCCAGTGCTTCCGCGACCTGTTCTCCAGCGAGCTCCTGCGCGCAGGCGAGTCCATCGCCGTGGGCAGCCTCGCCCTCCTCTTCACGGACCTCCGGGAATCCACGCGACTCTACCGCGAGATCGGGGATGCGCCCGCCTTCGGCCGCGTCATGGACCACTTCCAGGTGCTTCGCGCCGCCATCACCGAGGAGGACGGCGCCATCGTGAAGACGATCGGCGACGCGGTCATGGCCGCGTTCCGCCAGCCGGTGAGCGCCCTGCGCGCCATAGTGAAGGCGCAGCGGGCCCTCGCGGCACCGCCCCGCGGCGAGCGGCCCCTCTTCCTCAAGGCGGGGATCCACTACGGCCCCTGCATCGCCGTGAACCTGAACGAGCACCTCGACTACTTCGGCTCCGCTGTGAACCTGGCGGCGCGCCTCGAAACCCTCTCCTCGGGCGAAGACATCGTCCTCTCCAGCGAGGCTCGCCACGACTCCGAAGTCTCCGGATTCCTCGCGGCCGGCGGCCTCCACGCGCAGCCCGAGCCTGCGCGGCTCAAGGGCTTCGAGGCCGAGATCCAGGTGTGGCGCATCGCACCGGCCGCCCGCTGACCGTGCCCGTCCACGTCGGTAACGACATCGTGGATCTCGACCACCCCCGCTGCCGTAACGCGGCGCGCGAGGAGCGATTCCTCGACCGCGTCCTCGGCATGGCGGAGCGCGACGCGGTGCGCGCGAGCCCCGACCCGCACCGCGCCCTCTGGCTCCACTGGGCCGCCAAGGAGGCCGCGTTCAAGGTCGCCTGGAAGGTCTGGGGCGAACGCCCGATGTTCGCGCACGCCCGTTTCGCGGTGAGCGGCGCACCGCGGCTCCCCGCTTGCCCTCCCGAGTGCGACTGCCGGCAGGAATCGAGCCTGGAAGTCACGTACGCCGGGACCACGCTGCCCGTCCGAGCCACCGTCACCCACACCTACGTCCACACCATCGCAGCCGCATCCCGCGGCCCCGGACTCCGGATCGCCGACCTCCCGATCATCCTCGGCGTCAACGCTGTATCACCCGCCGAGCGCGACGTCTGGCGCCTCCCCCAGACCCTCGCCCGCCATTTCACGGACGCCGAGCTCGCCGCGATCCGCCACCCCGAAGCCGCCATCGCCCGCGTGCGGGCACGCGAGGCCATCGCCGCTTACCTCGGCATCGCCGCCGACCGCATTCGCATCGTGCGCGACACGCGCGGAGGAACCCTGGCACCCCCCACCGTGCAGGTGGACGACCGCCCCGCACCCGTCGACTTGAGCCTCTCCCATCACGGCCGCTTCGTCGCCTGGGCGTTCCACGCCGCCGGCGGGTCCCCGCAGAACTCACCCGCAGGTCGCTGAAGAACTACCTACGGCAACGCATCAGGGTGCTCCATCTCCGTCCAGGGCATCTCGCACCCCACGCGTCACTCCCTTCGAGTGTGTAGCGGGACTTCCGACGGGGACAGCAGGCTAGCGGCGGCCGGGGCGGTAGTGAAGGAAGAACGTGGCGCCGTAGCGCTGGAAGTAGGCGTTGCCGATTTCCGTCTCCGCCCGCGTCCAGCCGACTCGCAGCGCCCCGTCGAGCGCCGGGGTGAGCGGATGCGACAGGGACACGAACGCCACCGATGCGTTGTCCGCCTCCTCCCCCGGCACCAGCCGCGCAAAGGGGCTCCGGTGGAGGTAGCTCTTCCCGGTGAGCATGGCGAAGAACTGGAGGTTGAACTCCGCAGGAAGCGGGGCCTGGAGCAGCGCCGTCGCGCTCAAGGCGTTGTACTCCGGCCGCCTGGAGTTGGAGCGGTTCAGCGTCCCTTCCACGCCGAGGCGCGCAAAGAGGACTCTGTCCACGGTCAGACGCGCACCGACCCGCACCGCGTCGTCGCCCCGGAACGGATCCCGCGGGTCGAAGCTCCGCTGCTCCGGGTAGCGCACGGAGGAGTACCCCGCGTGGAAGCGGATCGAGTACTCCTCGCCGCCCCACTCCGCTCCAGCCTCCGCGGCCAACAGGCGGCGGTCCAGCAGGTCAAGGTGCGGCGCCACCTGCGGCGGCGTGTAGTTCACCGTCTCGCCGGACAGCTCGGCATCGAAACGCACGCCGTTCAGCGGCAGGAGCTCGAGACGCGCCGTCCCTCGCACGCTCCCGTACCCCGGCTCGATGAAGAGCGGCATTGGCGGGCGATCGTCGACCCGCCGGCCCTTGAGCCGCGCAACAGCGTCCAGGGTCCCGAGGCCGCCGAGCTGCCGACGGTAGCGCACGTCCATGCTCCCCACCAGCTCGCGGGGCGAATAGTCCCGGACCTCGAAGCCCTGGGCGGCGAACTGGCGGAGCCCGGCGTCCATGGCCATGGTGAGCCCGGCCCGGCTCGTGGAGTGCAGCACGAGCGTGCCGCTCCCGCTGAACTGGCCGACCGCAGCACCGGCCCGGTCCGTGCTATCCACGATGGGGACGGTGAGCGCCGGCAGCCGGCCCTGATAGCTCTCCACCGACAGGCCGCCCGTGAGCACGAAGTCCCGGAGCGCCACCTGCCCGTGCGCCGGCGACGCACCCACGCACAACGCGAGGGTGCAAACCAGCAGTCCCGCGAGGGATCGTATCGCCCGGTTCATTCGCCCCTCAGCCCCGCTGCCCGCCGCCGGAAGATCTCCGCCTTCACGCGCACACCCTCCCGGTACTGCTCCACGCGGCCCCGCAGCGTGCGCAGCTGCTCGATCCGCTCTCCCAGACTGAGCTCGGACCGGGCCGCCGTGCTATCGGCTTGAGCGCCGCCCTCTGAGCGCGCCGCCGCTTCGCGATCCCGCTCCCCCGCGTCGCGACCCGCCCGCCCGATGGGCACCGCGCCTTCGTCGAAGCGATCGATGCTGCTCATGAAGTTGCGCAGCGCGCGCTCGCGCTGCTGCCGCTTCTCCAACTCCCCGATCTCGCGGTCGACGGCTGCGATCGCCGAGTCGGCCTGCGCGGCCCGCCGCAACAGCAGCTCCGCTTTCGCCCGCAGCTCGGCCGGGCCGTCCCGAGGATCGAACGTGATCTCCGGCACCGCCGCGAACCGCGCCGCATCACCCTGCGACTGCGAGAGCTCGGCCTCGATCTCGCGCAGCCGGTTGCTGCGGTCGCGGATCAGCGCCAGCAACGCGCCGCGCTCCTCCGCATCGGGCGCGGCACGGACCTGGCCCGCCAGCCGGTCGAGCGACTGCTCCAGCGCGTCCTTCAGCCCCCTACGCGCGCGCCGCAGCTGCTCCCCGGTATCCGCCACCCGCCGATCCAGCGTCGACACCTCGGTCCAGCGCTGCTGGGCCACCGCGTACGCCCGCTGCAGCCGCCCATCATCGCCGGACGCCCGCGCCTCGTCGATCTCGACCGTGGCCCGCTCCGCCCGCGCCTGCGCCGCCTCGCCGGCCGCCATCGCCGCCTCGTATGCCGTCCTCGCGGCCCGGTACTCGAGCTCACGCTGCGCGACCAGCGCCTCCACCTGCGCGCCGGCGCTCCCCGGCATCGCCACCGCTGCGAGCAACGCCACGGCGGCTACAGCGCGGCTCACGCGGACCGCGCCCGCCCCACGCGCACGATCTCTCACGCCTCGATCCCGTACTTCTCCAGCTTGTAGTACAGAGCGCTCGGCTTGATTCCCAGCAGCCGCGCCGCCTCCGCCTTCACACCCTTCGCCAGCGCCAGCGCTTGGCGGAGCAGCCGTTCCTCCAGGCCCTCGACCGCCGCATTCAGGTCCAGCCCGCCCACCGGCACCGAAGCGGCCGCCGCCGCACCTTCCGTGTGCGGCAGGAACGGGAGGTCGTGCTCCTCGATGAGCCCTCCGTCCGCGAGCACGAGCGCCCGCTCGATCACGTTCTCCAGCTCGCGCACGTTCCCCGGCCAGTCGTACACCGTGAGGCGCTCCAGCGCCTCATCGCTGATCCCCGTGACCCGGGAACCCGTACGGTCCCGTAACTTCGCAACGAAATGGCGGACCAGAAGCGAAATGTCCTCCTTGCGCTCGCGCAGCGCCGGAAGCGTGATCGGCACCACGTGAAGGCGATAGAACAGATCGTCACGGAAGTTCTCGTTGCCGAGAAGCTGCTGCGCCGACGTGTTGGTCGCGGTGATGATCCGCACGTCCACCGGGATCGTCTCCTCGCCGCCTACCCTTTCGATCTCCCTCTCCTGGAGCACGCGAAGTAGGCGCACCTGCGTGGTCTGCGAGATCGTGGAGACCTCATCCAGGAAGAGCGTGCCGCCGTGCGCCAGCTCGAACCGGCCGCGCCGACGACGCTCCGCCCCCGTGAACGCTCCCTTCTCGTGCCCGAACAGCTCGGAGTCCAGCAGGCTCTCCGAAAGCGCGCCGCAGTTCACGCGAATGAACGGACCCGCCCCCCGGGCCGAACGCGCGTGGATCGCACGGGCCACCAGCTCCTTCCCCGTGCCCGACTCCCCGTAGATCATCACCGTGGAATCACTGCGCGCTACGCGGTCGATCCAGCGGAACACCTTCTCCATGGCCGGCGAGCCGCCGACGATCTCGCCGTACCGGGCCTCCACCTCCTCCCGCAGGTACGTGTTCTCCACCCGGAGCGCCACGTTCTCGCTCCGCAGCCGCTCGCGCTCGGTACGGTCCGCCAGCAGGCGGTCCACCTTGACCGCGAACTCCTCGGACGAGAACGGCTTCGTGATGAAGTCGGCAGCACCCAGCTTCATCGCCTCGACCGCCCGCTCGATGGAGCCGTACGCGGTGATCACGAGGACGTCCGTCTCCGGCGCCATCTGGCGGACCTGGCGCAGCACCTCGATGCCGTCCATGGGCGCCATCTTGAGATCCGTAATCACCAGGTCCGCGGCTCGCTCCCGCAAGAGTTCCAGCCCGCGCTTGCCGCCGTCCGCCGACGACGTCCGGTGACCGCGCCGGCGGAGCAAGAGCTCCAGGCCTTCCCGCATGGAATCGTGATCGTCGATAATTAGGATCTCGGCCATACGACGGACGTAGAGAATCCAGGAATCTGTATGTGGTGAGCGTGCGGTGCACCCGGGCTCAACCCGCCGCATCCCGCCTCGAGCCTATCGTCACGACGTCCTGCGCGCGCAGCCCGAAGCACGCATCTACGTGGTCGCATCGGCCGGAATGCTCGCAGCAGCAAAATATACCCTGAACTCGGCGCCGGTCCCAGCGCCCTCCGCCTCCACCGGCTCCACCAGCTCCACCAGCTCCACGCGTCCGCCGTTCGCCTCCGCGAGCCGTCGCACGATGGCGAGCCCGAGGCCCGCACCCTGCTCCTTGTCGCTCACGAACGGC
This sequence comes from Gemmatimonadota bacterium, assembly GCA_016209885.1. Lineage (GTDB taxonomy): Bacteria > Gemmatimonadota > Gemmatimonadetes > Longimicrobiales > Gaopeijiaceae > JACQVF01. The sequence continues at coordinate 29,125 of JACQVF010000023.1, forward strand.
TCGAAGATCCGCTCCCGCAGGTCCGACGGCACACCCGGCCCGTCATCCCGCACCGAGATCAGGACCTCGCTGTCCCGGCGCTCCGCCCGCAGGCGCACGCGCATCCCCGCCTGCCCGGCGTTCCGCAGCAGGTTGAGTGTGAGGCGCTTCACGTGGTCCGGGTCCGCCCGCGCGCCCAGAGGCTCACCCGGGAGCTCCACATCGAGGCGACCGTCCCGCACCTCGATCTCCCTCCGCGCCAGCTCGGCCGCCTCCTCGAGCGGCCCGCGCACGTCGTGCACCACCGGCTCCGGCTCCATCGGGCGCGCGAAGGAAAGGAAATCATCGACGATCCGGTTGAGCCCGCCGATCTCCGCGCGCACCCGGTCCAGCAGTCGGCGCCGCTCCTCCGGGTCCTCTGCTTCCGCCGCCGCGGTGGCGAACAGCTCGACGCCCCCGAGCGGGTTGCGGATCTCGTGGGCGACCTGCGCCAGCATGAGGCGGAGCTGGTCGTCGCGCGCCACGATTCCCTGGCGCATGCGCTCCATGGCTCGCGCCAGCCGCCCGATCTCGTCGCCCCGCTCCGTCTCCACCGCCTCGTCGAGCCGCCCGCGCTGGATGCGCAGCGCCACCACGCTCAGGCTCTCCAGCGGCTCCACAATCGTGGTGGCAAGCCCCGCGGCGATCAGCGCGGCCAACAGCCCAGCCGCCATCGTGCCCACGAGGATCGTACGGCGGAAGCTGGCCAGCGGCTCCAGGAACTCCGCCCGCATGACCACCGCGAGCATGGCGTCGCTCTGCTGCAGGCGGATGAACCCGTACTTGTAGTAGCGTCCGTCGAGCCCGCGGAAGAGCGGCGTCGTCGCGTCGCCCGTCGTCCACGCCCGCTCGAGCTCCTCCGGGTACGGCTCGATGGCCCGCAGCTTGGCCCCCGTCGCCATGACCTTCGGGTCCTCGGTGGAGACCAGGAGCGTGCCGTCGCGCCGGAAGATGTAGGCGTCCGCCACGTAGCGCCGGAGTTCCCAGAGGCGCTGGCTGTACGCGTTCAACCACGGGTCGCCGGGCTCCAGGTTCAGCACGAAGCTGCCGTCCAGGCCCACGGCGGCCGCCGCGCCACCCGCGAGCCGCAGCTTCTCGTCCAGCTCGTGCTCCAGCGCGCCGCTGGTCAGCCGCCAGGTAACCCAACCGCCGACCCCCGTCAGCGTCACGGCGAAGATCGCGAGGACAAGGACGAACTGCCGGCGAATCGACACGGGTGAAGTCCAGCTCCCCGGCGACCCGCTAGGCGCCGCAGCGGATCCGCTCGATCCGCAGGTCGCTGAACCGGAGCGGCATGCGCGCCAGCGGGGCGACCACGATGTGGAAGGGCACGTGCGTGCGCGCGGCGGGCGCGCAGAAGTCGCCGGGCACCGTCTCGAATACCTCGATGAGCGTGCCGTCTACGACCGGGAGCACCCGCCGCACCTCGAGGCTGTCACCCGCCTCGTGACGCTCGCCGTACGAGACATACAGCACCATCTCTCGGGCCCAGTCCACGCGCGGCGGGGGATCCGTCTTCCCCGTGTGCGCGCGCCAGAATTCGCTCCACCGCGCCGGCTCGTGGCTCGCCGGGCCCGCACCCTCCTCCGCAACGAAGACCGTCGAGCTCCGGAGGCCGGAGCGGGAATCGCTCCCCCGATCAAGCGTGCCGAACGGGAAGCTCCCGTGATAGCCCGAGAGAAAAGGAGCGCTCACCCCTATCGTCCGGTCCCGCACGAGCTGCACCGCGTTGAGAACCCGGCTCGCCGCCGGGTCCGGCCCCGCGCCCTCCGGCGTCAGTACGGTCAGGGGGCCCCGCCCGCAGCGATGCCACTCGCGCGTCTCGTCCCGAGGCTCATCGTAGATGCGCAGGATGACCGTGGACGTCACCGAGTCGCAGGGCGGAACCAGAGAGGCATCGAGTTCGTCGATGAACAGCTTGAGCCCTGGCGTCTCGTTCACGAGCGCGATGAGCTCGGCGTACAGCGCTGCGTCGCCAGGGCTCGTGCGCCGCGTCTCGTCGCCCGTCAGCCCCCGGTACGAGAGCGACTCGAAGAGCTGCCACCCGCCTGACGAGCGCCAGAGGATGAGCTGGCGGAGCTGGCCCGTGCCCAGCAGCAGCGGCGTGATGACCTGCACCTGAACCTCGCCCGACTGCCCGAACCGCAACGCCTCCGGCGAGATCCCCTCGTCGCCACACCCCGCGAAGAACAAGCCGAGTGACACGCCTCCCGACACGAAAGCGCGCCGAGCCCGCTGCAACCTCGTCTTCACCATGGAGTCAGGATGGCCCAAAGCGTCCCCTGCGCAGCCCGGCCTTGACGCTGCGTTCCGAGGTCGGACATCGTTACCCATGCACGACCGCGACCGCCTCCGGGCACTGCTCGTCGAGCGCTCGCTCCAGTTCGGCGATTTTACCCTCGCCAGCGGCGAACGTTCGTCCTACTACATCGACGCCCGCCGCACCACCATGTCCGCGGAGGGACAGCACTGCGTCGGGCGGATCGGCTTCGAGCTCATCCGCGAGCACGGGCTGAACGCCACTGTCGTGGGTGGCCTGACGATGGGAGCGGACCCCATCGCCTACGCCATCGCGCACGCGAGCTGGATCGCCGGCCAGCCCGTGGACGCCTTCTCCGTGAGAAAAGCCGGCAAGGAGCATGGCATGGGCCGCCTCATCGAGGGCACGGTTACACCCGGCGCCCGCGCCGTCATCGTGGAGGATGTGATCACGACGGGCGAAAGCGCACTTCAGGCGATACGCGCCGTGGAGGACGCCGGCGGAACCGTGGCAGGTGTGTTCGCGCTCGTCGACCGACAGTCGGGAGGACGCGCCCGTCTCGAGGATGCCGGCTACCCCGTGGTCGCCGTGTTCACGGCATCCGAACTGCTCGAGAGCGCCCGGTCGCGCGGGTCGGCCGACGCCCAGAACGACGCCCCCGCCAGCGGAACTCAGGCCTGAGCCTCTCCCCGATCAGTCCAGGAGGCGCAGCGGCATGACGAGATAGAGGTACTCGCGCCCGTCCGCCTCGTCCAACCCTACGGGCTCCATCGTCGCCGCCCGCTCGGCGCCCTTGAACCCGACGCGTAACTCGTCCGTGGGCATGTACCGCAGCATCTCCAGCAAGTAGCTCGCGTTGAAGCCGATCTCCAGCGGCTCGCCTTCGTAGTGCAGCTCCAGCTCGTCGTGCCCTTCCCCCAGATCCGGCGTGAGCACGTTCAGGTGCACCCGATTCTCGCGGAACCCGAGGCGCACCCGGTGCGTCTGATCGCTCGCGACCACCGCCATGCGCCGCAGCGCGGACTCAAACGCCGCCCGCTCCACGATCGCCGCCTTGTCGTTATCCTGGGGTATCACCTGCTCGTAGTTTGGATAGGTCCCCTCGATGAGTCGCGTGTACACCTCCGTGCCGGCGCCCCGGAACCCTAGATAGTTGCCGCTTAACGCCACCTCGATCTCCTCCGCGGAACCCAAAAGCCGCTGCACGTGGTGAAGCGCGGTCGGCGGAACAACGAGCTGCGTGCTCGGCGCGCCCGACGGCGCCACCTTCACCGTCATTTTCGCCAGCCGATGGCCGTTCGTCGCCACCATGCGCATGTCGCCGTCCCGCAGCTCCCACAGTACCCCGTTCAGGATGGGCCGGCTCTCCTCGGTGGAGACGGCGAATGACGTGTGGTGGATCAGCGCCTGGAGGTCCCTCCCTCCAACCCTCCATCCGCTTTCGAAGGAGACCTGCGGCAGCGTCGGAAACTCGTCCACCGGAAGGCCGTTCAGCCGGAACTGGCTGCGTCCGCACTTGAGCTCGATCTGGTCACCCCGCGAACTGACGTGCACCGGCTCGTCCGGGAGCTCGCGCGCGATCTCCTGCAGCTTCTTCCCGGGCGCCGTGAGCGCCCCCGCTTCCTCCACTTCCGCCGCCGCCTGCACCCGCACGGCCACATCCAGATCCGTGCCACTCATCCGCACGCCGTCCGGCGTGGCATCGAATAAAATATTGGACAGCACCGGGAGCGTCGTCTTCGTGGGGATGCTCGCCGAAACCGCGGCGAGACCGTTATGCAGGTTTTGACGTGTGATCGTGAATCTCATCGAGCCTCCCGTCCCACGGGGCGCTGCGCGTCCCGCTCCACAGACGTTCAACAGAACTGCTGTTAAAATATATCTATGCCACAGTAGTAGTAGAGCGTGTGGAATTGTGGGCACGGCCTGGCAAGCAGCCCGTCCGTGCTGCGCTGCGCGCGCCAGATCGCGCGCCCTCGCTCACCTCAAGGCCTGGTCCGCCGCCTGGGCGCCGTGTGGAAACGCCGTGGAAAACGCCTGCGTTGCTCCACGGTGTCCACAAAAGCTTGAGAGCGTGTGGAGAGCCGGGCCCGGCTTTCCCGTTGTGCACACTTCTGTTCACAATAAGCGCCGCAGCTCCTCACGCAGCTCGTCCACCTTGGTCCGGTACTCGAGGTCCGTTTTCGTAAGCTCCTCCACCTTGCGGATGGAGTGGATCACCGTGGAGTGGTCGCGGCCGCCGAACTGGTGGCCGATGTCGGTGAGCGGCAGGTTCAGGAGCTGTTTGATCAGGTACATGGCGATCTGCCGGGGCACCGTCAAGTCCTTCGTCCGCCGCTGCGAGATGAGCGCCGCGGAAGTCACGTTCCAGCGCCGCGCCACCGCCTCGCGGATGCGATCCGCGGTGAGGGCTTCCTCCGCGTAGCCTGCGCCGGGGATCATTCCGCGCAGCGCGGTGCGCGCGAGCGCCAGCGTGATCTCCTGGTTCGTGAGCGACGAGTAGGCCAGCAGCTTGATCACTGCACCTTCGAGTTCGCGCACGCTGGAGGTGCAGGAGCGAGCGATGTAGTCGATGACCTCGTCGTCCAGAACGAGGCCGTCGTCCTCCGCCTTCTTTCGCAGAATGGCGATTCTCGTCTCGAAGTCCGGCGGCTTGATGTCCGTGACCAGTCCCCATTCGAAGCGCGAGACGAGGCGGTCCTCAAGCTCCGCGATCTCCTTGGGCGGACGATCACTGGTCAGCACGATCTGCTTGTGCGCGTCGTAGAGCGCGTTGAAGGTGTGGAAGAACTCCTCCTGCGTCCGCTCCTTCCCCTCCAGGAAGTGCACGTCGTCGACCAGCAGCAGGTCCATCTGCCGGTAGCGGCGCCGGAAGTCGGGCGTCGTGCCCTCCTGGATCGCCGTGACCAGCTCGTTCGTGAACTGCTCGGTCGACACGTACATGACGCGCTTGCTCGGGTCCAAGTGGAGGATGACGTTGCCGATGGCGTGCATGAGGTGCGTCTTGCCGAGCCCCACGCCGCCGTAGACGAATAGAGGGTTATAGATGCGCGCCGGCTGCTCGGCAACCGCGTGGCAGGCCGCCGCCGCAAGTTGGTTGCTCGTACCCACCACGAAACGCTCGAAGCTGTAACGCTCGTTGAGCCCTGGGGACCGGGAGTAGGACGACGATCGCTCGGAGGCCACCGGCCTCCGGCTGGCCGGTGCCGTGACCATGAGGGGCGGGGGAGAACCAGCGGAGGCCTGAGGCTCGCTGCGGGCCTGGAACGCCATCGTGAGGCGCCGGCCGAAGAGGCGCTCCGAAAGCTCGCCCAGCAGAACCGCGTACTTGTCCTCGATCCACTCGACGTGGAACTGGCTCGGCGCCTCCACGAGCAACGTATCGCTCGTGATCGCCACCGCGCTGGTGCCGGCGAGCCACGTCTGAAAACTTTGTTCCGGCAGGTTCGCTCTCGCCGACTCGAGCACGCGGGACCAGACCTCAGCGACCGTCAGCTCCATGAATTGTGGGGAAACTCGATGAGTTGCGGCACGGTCCGCACCGGGGTGGCGGAAGGGTGCCAAGGTAGAGCGGCGGCGCGGGAAAGTCAAAGGGCGAAGAGAAGCCGGAGAGACGGAGACGCCGAAACAAGGCCGCCCCGTCGAGCCTGGATGTGCATGGGCGTGGCCGGGGCAGTCGGGACGGCCGGCGTGGCTGCGGATCGCTGCGGTTGCGCCCGGTCGCGTGCGCGGTTTCCGGGGTTGACGATGCTCGCGGCGGTGGGATAGCTTAATAAGCTTGGCCCCGGCAGGTGGTTCCGCTTGTCATCGCGGTTCCTGCGCGGCCGCAATGTCGCAGACACGAGCCTCTGATTGAGCCATGAAGCCAACGTATCGCCCGCGCAACCGCAAACGGCTGAACAAGCACGGGTTCCGTGCCCGCATGGAGACGAAGGGCGGGCGCAAGGTTCTGGCGCGGCGGCGCCGCAAGGGCCGCCACCGTCTCTCGGTACGGATCGGCTCGAAGTAGCGGCCGTGGACACGGCGCGCCCGCACGCCGGGGCGCCGGGCCGGCATCGTCTGCCCCGGTCGGCTCGGATGCGGCGGGCGAAGGAGATTCGCGAGCTGCTCAGGCGGGGGAAGCGGAGGGAGACGCCGCACCTGGACGTCTTCCTTCGAGCTTCCCCTGCCGCGCATCCCAGGGTCGGGCTGGTGGTGCCCCGGTACGGGCGCAGGGTGGTGGAGCGGAACCGCCTGCGGCGGAGGCTACGGGAGGCCGCACGTCTGGAGCTACTGCCGCGGCTCCGCGCGGCGGGGGGCTCCACGGACGTGTTGCTGAGGGCCAGGCGCGCAGCGTACGGCGCGGAGTTTCGGGAGCTGCGCGCCGAGATCGCCGATCTGGCGGGAGAGCTATGCTCCGAGGGCTCGTCAGCGGATTGATCCGCTTCTACCAGCTCGCCATCTCGCCCTGGACGCCTCCGGCGTGCCGGTACGCGCCCTCGTGCTCGGCGTACGCGCTGGAGGCGGTGCGGCGCCATGGCGCGGCGCGAGGCCTCTGGCTGGGCCTCCGCCGGTTGCTCCGCTGCCATCCCTTCGGCGGCAGTGGCTACGACCCCGTGCCCTAAGCGACCTGCTGAGCCCGGCGTTCGGCCAGACCCCTCGAAGCGTGCCGATGGAACTGCGATTCCTGCTGGCGATCGTCCTCATGGTCGCCGTCATCGTAATCACGAATATCGTGTTCCCGCCTGAGCCGCCCCGGCCTGCGGGCGTGGTGAGCGATACCGCGAGGGCGGCGCCCAAGGATACAGCGGCGGCCGCGCGGGCCGACACCCTGGGTCGCACCCCCACCCAGCCAGCGGCGGGCGGTGTCCCTGCGCCGGCCCCGCCTGCGCCGGAGGTATCGGGCCCCGTCCGCACCGGAGATACGGCCGCGCCGGAAGCGCCGCAGGCGCCGGGAGCGCGGAGCGCGCGGGTCGAGGTCGAGGGCCCTCTGTACCGCTTCGTGTTCGACACCCGGGGCGTCGCCCTGGTCTCGGGCGAGCTCCTGGGGTTCAGGTCGTTCCAGCGGCCGGGCGCCGTGCAGCTCGTGCCCGAGGGAGCCCGCGATGTCCTCGCCCAGCGCATCCTGGTGGGCTCCGATACGATCGACCTGAGGGGCGTCCTCTACGAGCCACGGCAGCCCGGCGGTCTGGTCCTCGAGAAGGGAGGGCCTGCGACCTTGCGCTTCACGTACCGGCACCCGGAGGCACCTTTCGGCGTCGAGCTCGACTACACCTTCCACCCGGACTCCTACGTCGTCGCCGTGAGCGGCCGGGTGCAGGGGCTCGAGCCCGGTGTGCTGCTGACTGAGCTCGGTCCCGGGGTCGAGTACAACGAGGCGAACCGCCAGGACGATGTCCGCGCCCTCGCCTACGTCGTGAACCACCAGCAGCGTGGGATACGATCCGAGCCCATGGGGCAGGTGACGGGCACCACCATCGAGGAAGGACCTTTCTCCTGGATCGCGGTCAAGTCCAAGTACTTCGTCATGGGGATGCTCGCTGGAGCTTCCCCTCAGCATGGCGCCCACTTGGCCGGGCTCATCGCGCGCGAGCGGGCCGACGAGGGCCGCGCCGAGATCACCGTCACGCAGCCGCTGCGCGCCGATGGAACCTTCGCGTACCGCCTCTTCCTCGGGCCGCAGGACTACGGGCGCATGGCCGCCCTCGGCCAGGACTTCGAGGAGGTCAACCCCTACGGCTGGCGGGTGTTCCGGCCCATCATCCGCCCGTTCGTGGCTATCATCACCACGGTGCTCATCTACATGCACCGGACGCTGCACCTCTCCTACGGCTGGGTGCTTATCCTCTTCGGGCTCCTCATGCGTATCGTCCTCTGGCCGCTCAATCAGAAGGCGATGCGGGCCCAGCTCAAGAACATGGCGGTGCAGCCGCTCCTCAAGGAGATCCAGGACAAGTACAAGAACAACCCGGAAAAGCTGCAGCAGGAGATGCTCAAGCTGTACCGCGAGCACGGGTTCAACCCGATGGCCGGATGCCTGCCCATGCTGCTCCCGTGGCCCATCCTCATCGCGCTCTTCTTCGTGTTCCAGAACACGATCGAGTTCCGGGGCGTGGGCTTCCTCTGGCTGCCCGACCTCTCGCGGCCCGACCCGATCTACCTCCTGCCCATCATCCTGGGCATCTCGATGTTCGCTCTCCAGTGGGTGAGCATGCGCACCATGCCGCAGGCGAATCCGCAAATGAAGATGATGATGTGGCTCATGCCCGGCTTCATGGTCATCATCTTCCTGAACCTGGCGTCCGGACTGAACCTCTACTACGCCATCTCCAACGTGGCGAGCCTGCCCCAACAGTACTGGATCGCCAAGGAGCGGGCGAAGATCCAACCGCTCAGGCCCGTGACCGCCGGACGCTGAGTCCGCCGGCCGTAAGCGGAACCGGAAGCGCGGCGCCTTGCGGGCGCCCGCTCGGCTGCGTCATCGTTCGGCCCACGATTCGGCTGGCAACGTTATGGCTAGGGCGGGCATGCCACCCGACCTCTGCCTTCCGCGCAGTTCTTGCTCGCCTGGCGCGTGCAGTCGGCGTCTCCGGGAAGGCGTGCAAGCCGGTGGCGGTGGCCCTGTGGCAAGGGCTTCTATGTCATAAGTGATTTATTCGCAACATCTTATGACGCTTGCCGTTCTCACGGCAGACCGACCTGCTAGACAATGGACGGGAGCGGCGCAAGGAGCTGGCACCGTACAGTACGGCTATCGGGTCACGGGTGAGGTCCAGGGCGTCGGGTTCCGGTGGTGGACGTGCCGGCTGGCCCGCGCCCTGGGGATCCGGGGCGCGGTGCGGAACCGCATCGATGGCTCGGTGGAAATCCATGCCGCCGGGGCCCCCGAGGCCATGAGCGACTTCGAGGCGCACCTCCGCCAGGGCCCTCCCGGGGCCGTGGTCGGCACCGTAGAGCGCTTCGACTCCACCCTGCCGCTGCCGGAGAACGACTTCGTGATCGTGCGCTGAGCCCGCGTGCGCTGAGCTGCGGGTGGTGAGGGCGCCGCGCCCCGGGCGCTCCGCGAACGCCGTGCGCGCCGCGGGCGTTCCGGGTGTTTCACGTGAAACACCTCCGGGAGCTGCTGCGGAGCTGTTGCGGAGCGGCTGCGATAGGGAACGCGGATTCCGGGGCCGGAGGCTCACGAGCGCACCATCACCAGGTGCAGCGACGCGGGCTCTGCGCTACCGTCCTGGTTGAAGTCCCACAGGCTCTCGCCGTCGAGAGTCATGGTGTTCGCCTGGAGCTGGAGGCTCCAGCGCTCGTCGGGTCGGGAAGGGTCGTCGGCCCGCAGCACGAGCTGGCCGGCCTCGATGCGCACCTGTCCGGTCTGGGTGGTGGCCTGCCCGAAGGCCACGAGGGTCAGGGTGGCGCGGGCGTCAGCGCGGATGTCCATGGTGAGGGTGGCCCGGAGCTCGCGGACGATGTCGATGCTCTGCTGCGGGTTCTGCCGGTTGGTGAACACGGCGGACCTGGCGTTCCATGTGCCCACCAGGGGCGCGAGCTCGGGGGCCACACCGTGGTCCCCGGCGCACGCGGCGGCGAGGAGTGCGGAGACGAGCAGGATTGCGAGGGCGGACCGCCCGGTCGCGACTCGAAGTCCCATCGGTTCCTCTTCCCTGTTACGTGTCTGAGCCGGCGGCGGCCCGGCGCGCGGCACGCCGAATCTTCCCGCTGCGGCTGGCGCGCGTCAAGCGAGGCGCGGCCCTCGGGGCTGCGCGGCCCTGGCGATCTGCTTCACTTTTCATATCTTTGCGCGGTGCCGGGGTCTATGTCGGACCTCCTCGTGTGAGAGCGTAATCTGGTTTTCGGTTTGCCAAGGAGACCCATGCACCACGCCGTGCACCACGCCGTGCACCACGCCGTGCACCACGCCGTGCACCACGCCGTGCGTTCCGCACGGGCCGGTCGCTCCCGTTCCCGCGGTGCGTCGGCGGTCTCTGCGCTCTGCCGGCGGCCTGTGCCCGTCCGGCTGCCGGCGCCCCGTCGAGGCCCCGGCGGAGGCCGGCCGTGTCGTGCGTGATCGCCATCGCGAACCAGAAGGGCGGCGTCGGCAAGACGACGACCGCGATCAATCTGGGCGCGTCGCTGGCGGTAGCGGAGCGCAAGACGCTCATCATCGACATCGATCCTCAGGCAAACGCCACCAGCGGGCTGGGCGTGGACCCCCGGGAGGCGCGGCCGACCATCTACGATGTGCTGGTCGGCGAGTGCGGTATGGAGGCGACGATCCTGCGGGGCGTCCACTTCCCCTGTCTCGATCTGGTCCCGTCCACCCGCGACCTTGTGGGCGCCGAGATCGAGCTCGTGGACGTTCCAGAGCGCGAGCGGGTGCTGCGGCGGACGCTGGAGGAGGTGCGCGAAGGCTACGAGTTTGTGCTGGTGGACTGCCCGCCCTCGCTCGGGCTCCTCACGCTCAATACGCTGACGGCTGCCGATTCGGTCATGATCCCGATCCAGTGCGAGTTCTTCGCCCTGGAGGGGCTGAGCCAGCTCCTCAACACGGTGCGCCTGGTCCAGCGGGGGCTTAACCCGAACCTGCAGATCGAGGGAGTCCTGCTCACCATGCACGATCGCAGGCTGAACCTGTCCAGGCAGGTGGCGGACGAGGCTCGGGAGTACTTCGGCGAGAAGGTTTACCGGACGGTGATCCCCCGGAACGTGCGCCTTGCGGAGGCTCCGAGCTTCGGGCAGCCCATCGGGAGCTACGACGTGCTCTCCGTGGGCGCTCAGAGCTACCTGGCGCTCGCCCGGGAGGTCATCGCCCGCAACGGGGGCGACCCCCCTAAACCCCGTAGCGCGCATTCGGGCGGCTCGGCTCGTGGGGGCCGCGCTTGACCCGGGGCCGCCGCGACCGGCTGGGACGGGGGTTGGGGGCGCTCCTCGGCGACCTCGCGGCGGCCCGGTCACCGGAGGGGGGCGAGGTCCGCCATGTCCCCGTGGGCGGCATCGCCCCGAGCCCCTACCAGCCCCGCAGAGAGATGTCGGAGACGGAGCTCGAGGCCCTCGCCCAATCCATCCGGGAGAACGGGCTCCTCCAGCCCGTCGTCGTTCGCCCGGTGGGCGAAGCGGGCTCCGGGATGTGGCAGCTCGTCGCCGGCGAGCGCCGGTGGCGGGCGGTGCGACGGCTGGGATGGCAGGAGATCCCAGCCGTGGTCCGGGAAGTGGACGACCGCACCATGCTGGTGCTCGCCCTCGTGGAGAACCTGCAGCGCGAGGCGCTTTCGCCCCTCGAGGAGGCGGACGGCTATCGCGCCCTTGCCGATGACTTCGGGCTCAACCAGTCCGCCATCGCCCAACTCGTGGGCCGGGACCGTTCCACCGTCGCGAACACTCTCCGCCTTCTCAAGCTTCCGCCTTCCGTCCGGCGGCTCCTGGCCGAGGGCCGGCTCACACCCGGCCATGCGCGGGCGCTCCTTGCCGTGGATGATCCGCGTCGTGCCGGCGAGCTCGCTCGCGCCGCCGTCCGCGGCGACTGGTCAGTTCGTGAGATGGAGGCCAGGGTCCGTAGGCTGGGAGCGAAGCCGAAGAAAAACCGTAACTCCTCGGCCCCGAACCCCGTGCTGAGAGCGCTCGAGGAGGAGCTGCGTGAGGCTCTCGGGACCCGGGTGAGCATTGCGCGCGATGCGGCGGGGCGCGGCCGCATTGAGATTCCGTTCTACGGGGACGCGGATCTGGAGCGCCTCTTCGCGCTCCTCACCGGGACGGAGGCGTCCCAGGTCCTGGGGTGATCGGGCGCAAGCGCCGGGTGCCGTGCGATCCTTCGGCAACGGGGGCTCAGGGGGGGTGCGGGTTTCGCGGGTCGGCATCGTGGGGAGGCGATAGTCGTGGCGCACAAACGGATTATCACCGTCATGCTTGTGCCGGACGGGGAGGTGGGGACCCACTCCTTCCGCGTCTCGTACCGCTGGCTCAAGGTGGGCGGCACCGCGCTCGCCGTGCTGGTGGTGTTCCTGGCGATCGTCGCCGCGACCTGGTGGTACCTGGCGGCGCAGGCCGCGCGGGTTCCGGGACTGAAGCGTCAGGTGGCGCAGTTGGAGTCCGAGCGCGGCCAGGTGGTGGAGTTGGCGCGCCGCCTGGAGGAGCTGGAGAGCGGCTACGAACTCGTGCGCGGGATGCTGGCGGGCGACACGACCGCGCGGAGTAGTTTCCTGTGGCTGCCTCCATCCGGGCGTCCGGGTGACGGGGCGGTGCAGTGGCCGGAGTCCGGCTCCGCGGGACTGCCCACGAGTTGGCCGCTGACGGTTCGGGGGTACGTGACGCGGTCGCTCCTGGATGGTGCGAGCGGGGCACACCCGGGGGTGGATATCGCGGTGCCGGCGGACTCATATGTGCGTGCGGCCGGCGCCGGCACGGTGATCGACGTCGCCAGCGACGCGATCTACGGGAAGTACGTGCTGCTGGAGCATGCCGCCGGCTATCGCACCCTCTATGGCCACGCGTCCCACACGTTCGTTAGGCGGGGCGCACACGTGGAGCAGAGCGAGGTGATCGCGCTCACGGGCTCGACCGGCCGTTCGACGGCGCCTCACCTCCACTTCGAGACGCTCAAGGACGGCGAGCCCGTGGACCCGTTCACGATCGTGCGTCAGCCCTAGCGGCCCTGGCAGCGAAGATAAGGGGCAGGATTCGAGCATGGCGAAGGAACCGAGGGAACCGGCGGTGCAGCGCAACGCGAACGAGGGGGTCATCTCCATCATCGGACCGGGCATGCGCATCGTGGGCGAGTGCGAGACGGCGGGCACCGTGCGCATCGAGGGGTGCGTGGAGGGGACCATCCGTGCGAAGAAAGCGGTCGTCGTGGGCAGGGAAGGGACCGTGATCGGGGAGATCTACACCCAGGATGCGGTCATCGGCGGAACCGTGACCGGGACGCTCGTAGCCGAGTCTCGCCTCGAGCTCCAGGAGAGCTCGCGGCTCGAAGGCGAGATTCGCGCGCGCCGCATGCGTCTGGACGAGGGCGCCATCGTCAACGCCCAGGTTCATATGGGCGACGATGCGGCGCTCGTGACCACCACGGAGGCCCTGGCCGCAGATCCACCGGCCGGCGGTGAGCCACCAGGGCCGCCGCTACACCAGTGACGATAACGCGTCATGCGCTCGGACGGCTCGCCAGGCCCTCGTCCGTGGCTCGACCGGGTCCGGCTTTGTCCACATTTGTTTACGAATCGTCCAAATGGCAGTCGGACTTGCAGATAACATAGATTGCGACCGTTTTTAACATCGCCGGAGGGGGTTTTCCACAACACTTTTCCACGCACGCGCGGGGGTCGCAGGAAGGGATGCGCGGCGTTGCGCCCCGAGGTCATGGGGCAGTCACCGTGGGACGTCGGGCCCGATCGCTCTGAGACGGGGCCCGCCGCAGCGAGGGAGGGGCTCGGGGTGGAGCTACGGGAGCTGGTCGCCTATCTGGACTCATACCTGGCGGTCGGGGAAGTGCCGGACTACCCGGAGGCGCTGAACGGGCTTCAGGTGGAGGGGTGCCCGGAGGTGCGGCGGGTCTGTGCGGCGGTGGACGCGAGCGAGGCGGCGATTCGCGAGGCGGTGGCCCGGGGGTGCGATCTCCTTCTGGTTCATCATGGGTTGTTCTGGGGCGGGGTCCGTCCGCTCACAGGGCGGCACTACCGCAAGGTTGCTCCGCTCATTAAGGCGGATGTCAGCCTGTACAGCGTCCACCTGGCTCTGGACGCCCACTCCGAGGTAGGCAACTGCGCGGTGCTCGGCCGGTCGCTGGACATCGCCCTGGAGGGCCGGTTCGGCGAGTATCGTGGTTATCCCGTAGGCTGGTGGGGCCGTACGCGGGGCACGCGGGACGAGCTGCGGCATCGGATCACGGCGTTGCTCGGGCAGGCGGTGCGGCTGATCGCCGGGGGTCCCGAGGCGGTGGACCGGGTAGGAGTATTAACCGGCGGCGGGAGCGGGTACATCGAGGCCGCCGCACGGGTGGGACTGGACACGCTCATCACGGGCGAGGGCTCGCATCAAACGTACTTCGACGCCATGGAATCGGGCGTGAACGTGTTCTACGCGGGTCACTACGCCACGGAGACGTGGGGGGTGCGTGCGCTCGCGCGGCACCTCGAGGAGCGGTTCGCGATTCCCTGGGAGTTCATCGACCAGCCGACGGGGTTCTGATCCGCGGGGCCATCGAGTGGCGCGGCCCCTATGCTCTGGAGACGGTCATGCCGTGCATGCGACGGTTCCCTGCCATGGTTTTCGTTGCTGTCTGCTTCCCGTTGAGCGGCTGCTACAGCGCCCAGGAGGAAGCTCTGGATCGGGGCGTTGCCTATGCGAAGAACGCCCTCGAGCGGGTCGGGAGCGACCCACTCGCCGCCGCATCGCTCGAAAGCACGCTGGAGATGGGTGGCGGCATCATGTCATACCTCTACGCCGGGATGCCGGATGATCCCTCCTTCCCGCGGTTCACGACGGGCCGTCCGAGCCAGCCGTGGACGGTGGTCGTGCGCGAGGGCGAGGGGGAGCGGGAGTTCGTGATCGAAGGCTACGGCGAGGATCTCGACTCGCCGCGGAAAGTCGAGAGGGTCACGCTCCCGGAGAATCTGCCGGTGCCGCGTTAGGTGGGGCGCGCTCGAGCGCGGGCTTCGACCAGCCGATCGGCAGCTGGAGGCCCAGCACGGCCCTCAACCGGGGAACCGAGTGATCGATAGCGCCTACTGGCTGCTCAAGGTCAACGGGGAATACCTGCTGTCGCGCCTGTGACGGGCGGGATTCTCGACCGGCTTCTCAGCCATGGTCTCCGTTCTGGTTGGGAGGAAACGCGGGCAGTCTCCCGAGCTCCTGGAGACCCGATTCCGTTCGGCAGACGAGGCGCAAGCATGCATGCGGGCCGCCCATGCCGCCCCGCCCCCGCGCTCTCCGCCCTTCCCGTCTCACCCCAAACCCTTCGCCTCGTCTTCCCTGTTCGCCCGGACCCCACGCCCTACCGTCCTGATCGGGCCCAAGGGCCTTTGGATTCCTTTCTATGGGGCAGGTTGTCAAGACACACCCCACCGTGCAGCTTGACCCGTGCGCGTCCAGTCCGATATACCCGTCCATGGGCGTTCTCCACACTGACTGAGGGGACTTGCTCGTGGGCCCTCTCGAGCATGTCCCCGTCGTGCGGAGAACGCCACCCTGTTTCGGGGCTCAGCCGTCGCATCGCCATACCGCCGGTCGCGGACGCCATGCCCCTATGATGCCTATCCCTCCACTTGCCGAGGGCCCGCTTCAGGCTCCCACCGGGCAGTTCTGCCTCCGCCACGACCAGGTCCGCCGGCTTCCGCGCGAGCAGTCGGCTCATGGCGTCTCCGAGCTGGGGGTCATAACGGCCCCAAGGCTAAGGCGCTCGCCTGAAAGCACCAGAGGCGGGGACGGTTTGGGTCACCTGCCCCTTCGGGAACCGGGATGCTCCGGAGGGGATTCCCACGAGGAAGGGTTGATCGTCCAGGAATTGAAGATCAGGTAATGTTGTAAGGGGATGCACCGCCGCTTCCGGTTCGTTGCCGGCCTCGCGACGCTTGTCGCCATGACCCTCTCAGTGGCCGAGGGGGTGTGGGCTTCCGTTTGTCTGCCGGGCACGCTCGAGGTCGCGAACCTCGCAGCGGCCGAGGATGGCCGTGGTCCCCACGAGGATTGCATGAGCGCCGGTGGCCAGGAGCAGTCATCGGATTCCGAGAAAGGGAACCCGTCCCCAGTCCCCAACTGTCCCTTGAGTCCCCTGGGGATCACGGGATCCTGCGCTGCCGCCGCATCGCTTCCGACCGGCGTCCCCTGGCCGTCGATCTCGCCTGCGCCGGAGCATCCGTTCACTTGCTCGTCCCCGGAGGCGTTTCGCCCCCGGGTCTCCGCCACGGACCTGTTCCATCCCCCCAGAGCCTGACCAGGTAGCGATTAGCGATCACGCTTCACGAACCGCGAATCGCTAATCGCTGAAGTCCCGGCGTCGCACGCCCCGTGCCCGCCCACGCCCATGGAGTCGGGGCGTGCAGCGGCGCATACGGGCACGTATCCGCCGGCGCGATTCACGCTGCAAGGCAGACCGACGCAGAGGCTGTCAGACGAGGTTCGACGATGATGAACATCCTGCAGATCACGCTGAAGATCAGGGCAATTCCCGGTCCGGCTGCCCGGGTCCTGGCGGTGCCGCTCGCACTTCTCAGCGCCACGGCACCCGTCCTCGCCCAGCAGCCATCGGCGGCGGGGACAGCGGACGCCGAGCTGGCCGCGCTACTGGCCGAGGCCGAGACGAACAACCCGGAGCTGTTCGCGGCGAAGAAGGCGCTGGAGGCCGCGCGCGCACGGGTGCCGCAGGCCGGCGCGCTCCCCGACCCGACGGTCGGCGTCGGGCTGATGTATCTCCCCGTGTCGACCCTGAGCTACGGCACCGAGGGCATGACCATGACGAGCGTGGGAGTCTCGGGGATGCTCCCGTTCCCCGGGAAGCTGGCCCTCCGCGAGGAGACCGCCAGGCTCCTGGCCGACGCCGCGCAGTGGGAAGTCGAGCGGGTAAGGCAGAGGGTGGTGAGCGAGGTCAAGTCCGCCTACTACGAGCTGTACCTGGTCGATCGTGCCCTCGAGATCACGCGCCAGAACGAGCTCCTGCTCGCCGACTTCGCCCGCCTCAGCTCGGCGAAGTACGGCGTGGGCGGGGGCGCGCAGGCGGACGTGCTCAAGGCGCAGGTCGAGCGGACGCGGCTCGAAGAGGAGCTCGTATCGTTGCGCCAGCGGTGGGAGGCGGTGGCGGCGCGCCTGAACGCACTGCTGGGAAGGCCCACGGGCGCGCCGCTGCCCGCGCCCGCGATCCCGGAACGGCTGCTCGAGGTGGCCACGGCCCCCGCGCCTCCTGGCCAGGTGACCTTCGCGTCCGCCTCGGCGCTCGTGGGCGGCGGCCGCGCCGGCGAGGGGGCGTGGCAGATCCCGGCGGTCGAGGCGCTCCAGCGTCGTGCCCTCGAGCACAACCCCATGATCCGGCGCCACGTACAGCGCATCGCGGCGCAGCGCACGCAGATCGAGCTGGCCGGGAAGGCCACGCTCCCGGACTTCCACATCTCGCTCGGATACGGGCAGCGGTCCGGGGGCTTCGGCGACCTGGTGAGCGCCGTGGTCTCGGTGCCGGTCCCCGTCTTCGCCGGCCGCAAGCAGCAGCAGGCCGTGGTGGAGGAGGAGGCGACCCTGGCGGACCTGGAGGCGCAGTATGCCGCCATGGTCACTCTCGCGATCATCTTCCTGCTCCTCTACTTCAACTTTGGCAGCGTGTCGGAGAGCGTGCTCGTGATGGCGTCCCTGCCCTTCGCGCTGGTCGGGAGCGTCTGGCTCCTCTGGGCCCTGGGCTACAACCTCTCGGTGGCCGTCTGGGTCGGGATCATCGCCCTGGCGGGCGTGGCGGCGGAGACCGGCGTGGTCATGCTCGTCTACCTGGATCATGCGTGGGAGGCCCGGCGCGCGCAGGGGAAGCTGAGCGCGCGTGACCTCTACGAGGCCATCCTGGAGGGCGCGGTCCTCCGGGTGCGGCCAAAGCTCATGACTTGTGAGCGCCATCATCGCCGGCCTCCTGCCGATCCTCCTGGGCGGCGGCACCGGCGCCACAGTCATGAAGCGGATCGCCGCGCCGATGGTGGGCGGCATGGTCTCATCCGCGATCCTCACCCTGGTCGTGATCCCGGCCGTCTACTCCCTGTGGCGCGGCTGGGAGCTGAGGCTGGAGCTCGCGCGCCGGCGGGAGACGGTGCCTGAGCGCGACGAGGCAGGCTTCGTGCCCGCCCGGGTTGGGGATTGAGCGGAGGCCGTGCCCGCCTGGCCGGGAGATCAGGCAGCGACTCAGCGACTCACCGGCTCACTCGCTCACTCGCTCAGCGCTTCGCTGCCGGCCCCGACGCGGCGCGTGAATCCCTCCCGGAGCCAGGCCGGCCGCGCGTGCCGCCCCCGCCCTCGCCGCCTTCTCTGCGTTTCCGCCCTCACCCCCCAACCCCTCGCCTCGTCTTCCTTCTTCGCCGGGACCCCGGCCTTACCCGCGCCGTAGCTTGCTGATCGGGTCCCAAGGGCCTTTGGATTTCCTATCCTATCCCCGCACCTACGAGGAGACACGGCGAGCTGGCGGGCGCGCTGGCGGGGAGCCTCGAGGTGGCTCCCACCGCTGGGCGCCTTCGACACGGCCGCGGAAACGAGGACGTCCGTCATACCGCTGGCGCTCCGGGGCACGCGGCGCGTGCTGCGCGACGGAATGTGGCTGCCGCGGCCGGCCCCGATCCACGTGTGGGTCGGCCCGGCCATCGCGCCGGAGAGCCAGGCGTGGAAAGCCGTGATCGAGCTGCGCGACCGTACCGCCGAGGCCATCGCGGCGCACTGCGGCTTTTCGGGCCTCGGCTCTCGCTCACGCCCGCGAGCTCCTCGACGTGTGGCGCGAGTATCTCGTAGAGCCATTCCGACAGCGTCCCCTCCTCCACGCACCGATGCCGGTCCTTCGGAACCGCGCGGATCACCTCCACCAGCGCCCGAGCGTTCGTCTCCACCACCTGCGTGCTGAGACGCTTCCCGCTGGGTGTGATCACCGCCAACGTGCAGCTTGACACATGCGCTATCGTGGGGCTGCATCGAGATCGAGGGCGGACAAGCGTCCTTCAAGGACGCGAAGCTTTATCCGGGCGGCGGACGGGAGTGGGACTGGAGAGAGCCGGAAACCGAGCACGTTCCGGGGATCCAGCCGGCCGATGTCGAGGAGCTGATCGAACGGGGGGTGACCGTGGTCGTTCTCTCGAAGGGGATGCTCGAGCGGCTGCACGTGTGCGCCGAGACCCTGGCGATGCTCCGGGAGCGAGGAATCGCGGCTCACGTGCTCCAGACCGAGAAGGCTGTGCGGCTCTACAACGACCTCTGCGGGCGGGAGGCGGTGGCAGGGTTGTTCCACTCCACGTGCTGAGCCCGGGAGGTATCTTCAAGAGGTGTGGAAACAGGTGGAAGGCTCTAGCACCGCGCAGCGCTGGTCCACGCGGGCGCCGTGGGTCTGCGGGTTGACCGTCGTCCTGGCGACGGTCGGTGTGCGGCCGGTCTCTGCGGCCCAGGAGAGCCGGGGGCTCTACCAGATCAGGGCGGTGCGGGTGGATGAGGGCCCGGTGCTCGACGGCGTGCTGGACGAGGCCGTCTGGCAAACGGCCGCCGTGATCGACGAGTTCATCCAGCAGGAGCCCGCGGAAGGAGCGCCTGCGACCGAACGCACCGAGGTGTGGGTGCTCCACGACGAACGCAACCTGTACGTGGCGATGCGCGCGTTCGACTCGCTGCCGGATGGGGTCATCGCCACCGAAATGCGGCGTGACTCGGACCGGCTCCTGGAGGAGGACAACTTCCAGATCATCCTCGATACCTTCAATGACTCGCGCTCGGCGTACATGTTCGTCACAAGCCCCCTCGGCGCGAAGCTCGATCAACAAGTGTTCGAGGAGGGCGAAGGTGGGCGCCGGGGGATTTCATCCAACATCAACCGGGACTGGGACGGTGTCTGGCACGTGTCGGCGCGTCGGACGCCGAACGGCTGGACGGCGGAGATCGCGATCCCGATGGTCACGCTCCGCTTTCCGGACGCGGAGACTCAGGACTGGGGCATCAACTTCATGCGGAACATCCGGCGCAAGAACGAGCAGGTGTTCTGGGCGCCGATTCCGAAGGCATACAGCCTGACGCGCGTCAGCCTGGCCGGCAGCTTGATCGGCCTGCGGTCGCTCTCCCGGGGACGCGATCTACGCATCAAGCCGTTTCTCGTTGGCGGCGGCCGCCGTGTGCTCTCCAGCGGCGACGCGGACAACTCGGTGCAGCGGGACATGGGGCTGGATGTGAAGTACGGTGTGAGCGCGGGACTCAATCTCGACGTGACCGTCAACACCGATTTCGCGCAGGCCGAAGTGGACGACGAGCGGGCCAAGCTGACCCGGTTTGCGTTGTTCTTCCCGGAAAAGCGCGAGTTCTTCCTCGAGAACGCCGTGCAGTTCAATGTCGGCACGACGGCCTCGTTCGACCGCCTGGCTGACCTATTCTTCAGCCGGCGGATCGGGTTGTCGGAGACGGGCGCGCACGTTCCGATCCTCGGCGGGGCGCGGCTGTCGGGGAAGGTGGGCCGACACAACCTCGCCGTGATGGACATCCAGACCGATGAGGCGTTCGGTCGACCCGGCGAGAACTTCCTCGTGGCGCGGTACAGCCGTGACGTCTTTGCGCGGTCGAAGGTCGGCGGGATCTTCATCAACAAGGAGGCGACGGGCGGCGGCCATTTCAATCGGACGTCTGCCGCCGACATGACGCTGGCCCTCCACCCGAGCCTGACGGTCAACGGCTTCGTCGCCAAGACGTCGACACCGGGTGTCTCGGACGGGCAGTTCGGCGGCCACCTGAGGGCCGGCTGGCTGAACCGCGCCTGGAACATCTACGGGGAGTACACGGACCTCCAGGACAACTTCAACGCGGAAGTAGGTTTCGTGCCGCGACGCGGGATTCGCACGAGCAAGTTCCACATCGAACGCAACCCGCGACCGGGGCGATTCGGCATCCGGGTGCTCGAGCCGATGGTCAACATCACCTACACGACCGACCAGGACAATCGGCTGTTGACGCGGCGGATTCACCAGATGCTCGGCACCCGGTTGGAGAACGGCGCCTACATCAACATCTGGTACAACGACTACTTCGAGCAGCTCGACGAGCCGTTTGCGGTGCAGGGCGACGTGGTGATTGCCCCCGGCGCCTATCGGTTCGGCGAATGGCGGTTCTCGTTTAGCAGTGACCCGTCGCGCCGGCTCTATCACAGCGTGTCGTATTCGCCGCAGACGTTCTTCGACGGCACGCGCACGGACATCGACCTGCGGCTGGGCGTTCGCGCGACCAGCCAACTGGCGACGGAAGTGGGGTATTCGCGGAACGCCGTCGACCTGCCTGCCGGCGCGTTCACCGTGGACATTGGGTCAATACGGCTCGATTACGCGGTGTCTCCCAACATGACGCTGCGCGCCCTCACCCAGTACAACTCGTCGAGCCACCAGTGGAGCACGAGCGCGCGGTTCAACTTCATCTATCGCCCCGGAAGCGATCTCTACATCGTCTATGACGAGGTGCGTCGGGATGTGCCCGGTCTGGCCGGGTTTCGGGATCGCCAGCTCATTCTGAAATTCACCTATCTGCTCTCTCGGTAGACCGAGCAGCGGACGAGCCGCTCGATCTTGGCCAGCAGTACGAGGTGCGAGCGCTCGTCTCGCGCCAGCACAAGAAACAGGATATCCGTCTTCCGTCCGTGGAGCGGGCCGAACGCCACGGGCTCGGCGGTGCGGGTCAGCGCGACTATGTGGGCGGCATCGCTTGCTGCGGGGGGAGGGAACGACCCTTACACAGAGCATCGCCACCTTCTCCGGGCCGCGCATCCGCGTGGTCCGGTGCTGACGTCCGCCAGGTGCACCCCGGCTTCGTCATGTGGGGGAGCAGGCTCGGAGCTGTCCTACAAGTTCGGGCAGCGTGATCGAAGCAATTCGGTATCGGCGGGCTGGATGCGGGGTACTACACCGGATGAGCGCGCGTGACGGAACTCCTCGCTCATCACGGTGCCCGGCACCGCAGTATGGCCCAGGCCCAGCGCATGGCCCAATTCGTGGGCGAGGATGCGTAGCAGCTCGTTCGGACCGTCGAACCGATAGATCCGGATTTCGCGGCTGACCGAAACGATGCGTCCGTTCTGCGTGCGGACCGCTTCGCGGTAGCCGCCCGACTCCACGCGGGTGGTTGGGAACGCCTCCTCCGCCGCGTCGCGCTGCCGCTGGTGCTCTTCCATTTTCCGGCCGAAGCGCTCCCGTTCGTCCAGGAACTCTCGCTGCAAGGCTTCGAGCTCCCGCTGCTGCTCGGTCAATTCCAGGCGCTCCGCTTCGAGCGCTCGTTCGGCCGCATGGAGCTCCGCACGCGCCTCGGCAGGAGCGCCTCCCCCCTCGTTCCAGCCACGTACGATCGCGTTATGGCTGGTGACCCGCTGCTGGAGGTCGCGCACCCGATGAGCGTAGTCGGTTTGCACTCGCGAAAGGCGTTCGCTCAGCGCGTCCAGCTCCGCCCGCCACGCCTCCAGCCTTTCGCTGACCTTGTCGGACTCTTCCTCGACACGCCGCCGCTCCCTTGTCCGCGCCTGGCGTTCGTCATATACGAAGCGGATGGGAGAACCCGCAATGGAGTCGTGGGCAAAGAGAGGGCGGCCCACGGCCTCCTCCCAGAGGGCGGCCGCTTGCTGCAGCGCGTGTGTGGCCTGGGCGGTGCTCAGGCCGAACTCCTCGTCGACCCGTGCGATCCGCCAGGTGAGCGGGACCGCGCAGGCAACCGTAGAACCATCCGGTCGCTCCTGGAGACCGCGAACATGGCCAGAACCGGCAAGCGGGTCCTCGGGGAGAGAGCGGCCGGGCTGCCCCACCAGCAGCCAGGCCAGAAAGCCGATGACCGAAAGAATCGCCGCGAAACCCGCGAATCGGATTCTCATGACGCGGTACCATGCTACAAGCGAGGAGAGCTGCGGGCGTCCCAAGTCTATCCCGTCGGTCTCAACGTCCACAAGCCTGGGTGCGCGTGAGCCTGCAGGACAACCATAGCGGCAAGAGTTGGGGGCCATCGCTCCTTCCACTCCCGGAGGAACGAAAAGAGCGTTGTGCGTTTCGGTGCTGCTGAGTATTGTTTCGGCATTCTCGCAGAACGGGGAGCTGGCCGGCCCCGCGGGGGTGTTCGACGGCCGGACGGCCGCATGAAGCCTTAGACCCGTGGCCAAGGAATTGATGACGCCACCGATGCGAGAGGGAGTTCCGGGGGAACGCCGGGTCCACAGCGCCAACGATGAGTTCAAGGCGCGGTGGGAGGAGTGTCTGGCTTGGTCGACGCTGGTTGCCGTGGCCGCGCATGCCGCGGTTTTCGCGTTGTCGCCGAGCTGGCACACATGGCGCGTGCTGACCGAGCCGCCGCTGGAGCTTCTGCAACTAGGGCGGACCTCCGGGCTCGAAGCCGGCTCGAGTCGCGGAGACCCGCCGTCCGCGGCGGTGCCGGCGGCCGAAAACTCCGCTCTCGAGGACCGCCTCGAAGGCGTGGAGGTCGAGATTGCTACGCAGTCGGGGCTCCTGCGTCGCCGCCTTCTCGGCGAGGGCGCTCCCGTGCCCATGATCACGGAGCCCGAGCCCGTGAGCGCGAACGATCCTTCCCCTGCGACGGACGAAGATCCTGCCGCTTTGGGCGGTGCCGCCTCGACCACGGACCACCCGAACTCGCTGGGATCAGGTGAGCTGGACCGGGAACGCCTGTCGTCCGTTCGCCCCGAACTTGCGTTTATCCCGCCTTCCGTCTGGGTGGTGCTCCGAAACTCACCCCAGGTCGTGAGCTTCATGAGGAGCGTCTATTCGCGGGGCCTCGACCCCGAGGCGAGCGGAACAGTCATCGTGGCGCTTTGGGTCGATGAGAAGGGCTCCGTCGAGTGGGCCGAGGTTGCCGAGTCGAGTGGACGGGCGGACCTGGACGAGATCGTCCTGGCGCTGTTCAACGAGGTCGTGGACTTCAGGCCCGCCCGCGATCAGGGCGTTCCTGTGCCGACCACCGCGTTGTTCTCGATCACGTTCCCCTGGTTCTAGGAGTCTGGTCCAGCGATCCTCTCGCCTCTCGTCGCACCCGCGGGCGGCCTGGTCCATCCGCCCATCGCGCGAGGGAATAGTATGAGGCGCGCGGGCAGAACGGTCCTTGCGCTCGCGGCGGGCCTGGTATTGGGCGGTTGCGCCGCGGGGGGCGCGGGTACGCGCGCACCCGTCGTCTCGCCGACCGGGATCGTCTACCCGCCCGGTACGCCGCCCGTCCAGACCCGGTTTTCGCAGACCGCGGTGCTCTACCTCCGCCAGGGACAGGTCGACCGAGCACTTGCGCAGGCGCTGGAGGGCATCGAATCCGACCCAGAGAATCCCGTCCACTCCTTTCTCGCGGGTTCGGCGCACGCCCGACTCAAGCAGTACGCGGAGGCAGACTCGATGTTTTCCCAGGCACAGGGGCTCTACCCTGCCTACGAGCTGGACATCGAGCCGCAGCGCGAGGCCGCATGGGCCGAGGCGTTCAACGCGGGCCTGGAAGCGTACGCGGCGGGCGACGTGCAGGGGACGATCCGCGCCTGGCAGCAAGCAACGCTCATCTACGATCTGCGGCCCGAGGCCCACCGAAATCTCGCGACCCTGCTTTCCCAAGAGGGGAGGTACGCGGAAGCCATAGACGTCTACCAGCGGGGCCTGGTGGGACTGGAGAAACGGCCCGCGACTCGAGTGCTTCTGGAGCGGGATCTGGAGGAGCGTAATCAGGCGGGGGCCAGCATGGAGGAGAATCTGGTTCAGCTCCTCCTCTTCACGAACCGGTTCGCCGAGGCTGAGCCCTTACTGAGGCGCCAACTTGAGCGCGATCCCGCGAACGTCCAGGTGCAGAGCGACCTGGCCTCAGCTCTATCCGGTCAGGGGCGGCCCGAGGAAGCGAGGAAGATCTATGCAGCCCTGCTCTCCGAGGCGAGCCTGCAGGCCACCGAGCTCTTCAAGATCGGCATCTCGCTGTTTCGTTCGTCCGACTTCATGGAGGCGAGCGAGGCGTTCCGGCGGCTGACCGACCTCCAGCCGAACTCCCGCGACGCGTGGTTCAACTATGCGAATTCGCTCTTCGCCGCCGAGGCGTGGAAGTCGCTCGCAACAGTTGGCGATCGGCTGGTCGAACTGGATCCTCTCAACGAGAAGGCCGCGCTGATTGTGGCGCGTGCATATCTGGAAATCGGCGACGAAGAAGCTGCCGTCCGTGGTGTGAAGCGAATGGAAGCCGCTCCCGTACACCTCGCGGAGTTGCAGATGCGACCTTCCGAAGCGCGAACGAGCGTACAGGGGCGTGTGATCGGCAACAAGGCAGAGCCCGGAGCCCCGGTGCGTCTCCGCTTCACGTTCTACGGTGACGCCGAAGCGCTCGGCACTGAGACGCTCACGGTACCGGCTCCACCCTCGGGCGAGAGTGCGATGTTCGTGGTTTCGTTCGGGATGCGAGCCACCGCGTACCGGTACGAGCTGGTCACCTGACGGATTCGCGCCGGGGAACGACCGGGAGGTGACCGGTGAAGAAGGCGTAATCGGCCCTCCGGCCGGCAACGTGTCCCGCTATCGGGCCATCATCCGGTCACGGGCGGCGCGAAACTCCGACCCCTCGAGCCAGTTGGGCCAGGTGGCGTCCTGAGCGATGTCGTAGACGGTGAGGAGGAGGAGCTTAGCCTGCTGGATCGCGCCGTCGTAGACGAACTGCTCGGAGAACTCGTCGTCGGGGGCGTGGTAGCGGTTGGCGGTGTAGTCGTCCATCATCCGGCGTCCCCAACCCGCGGGCTTACCGCGGAACGTGAGGCCGTGCTCGATGTAGAGGGCAGGCACGCCCGCGCGTGCGAACGGGAAGTGATCGCTGCGGAAGAAGTAGCCCTTCTCGGGCGAGGCGTCGGGGGCGAGGGTTAGCCCGAGCTCTGCGGCCCTGCGGCGGGCATACTGGCCCAGCTCGTTGCGCTCCGCGCCCATGCTCCCCGCGAGAACGCGAGCGTCACGGACGCGGAGTCCGCCGTGATGCCCACGATGGGCATGGGCTGATAGTAGCTGCCGTCCACCGGTTCGAGGCCCATCTCCTGGAACCGCGCCGCGATGTATTCGGCGGCCAGCTCGCCGCCCGGGCTCGCGGGCTCGCGCCCGGCCAGCGAATCGGACGATAGATAGCGGAGCTGCTCGCGGATCTCGTCCGCGGTGATGGTTGCCAGGGCAGCTTCCGCGCTGGGGCCGCCGTCGCGCTCACCGCGGGCACACCCGCCAAGCAGCAGCACCGGCGGGACCGAAAGGGCAAGGATGGTTTGCGCTCTTCTCATAGCCTTTTCTCCATCCGCTCCGACCCTGGTCGATCGGGCTTCCGATGCCTCCTCTCGCCTAACGGAGAAAGAGAAGCGACCACAACAGCAGCCACTGCATTCTAAGGTGAGGCGGTGACGTGATTGTGGTGTCGCCGGTTAGTAGTCCTACGGCGGCGCGGGAGCAGCTAGAATAGCCCGTCCACGTAGAGGTGCACGCGCCACCCCGCTCCACCCTTGAGCGCGCGTGCCACGTCGAGCCGCATGATCCCATCGAGGAGCGAGAGCCCGGCTCCGGCGCCCGCGGCGTAACCGCGCACGGCGAACTCTTCCCGCGGCCCCGCCCATCCGGCGTCATAGAAGACGGCCAGTCGCGCGCCCGGGAAGCCGTTCGCGAGCTCGGCGCGCGCGATCCAGAAGGCCGGTCCGCGGAGCGCGAGGCTCGAGAACCCGCGGAGCGTGCGGGGGCCGCCGAGGGCGTAGTCGCGCTGCACCGGGAGGTGCCCCCAGCTCGTTCCGGCACCCGCCTCGAGGGCGGCGGCCAGCTTCCGGAACAGCGGCCGCGCGACGGCGACGGTGCCGGCGAGGCGCCGGTAGTCGAAATCACCCGCGGCGGCTTCGCCCCAGATGCGGGCGCTGCCCAGGAGCCGGGACGGGTCCACGCCGGACTGGATGCGGACGCCGGCGGACACGCCGGCGCTGCGCCCGGGCTCGATGGGCGGGTTGGCGGCGAAAGCGCTGTCCGAACCCACGAGCTTCGCCAGCGAGAAGTCCGTGTGCTTTGCCGCACTGTTGTGCCGCTCCGCGAAGATGCGCCACTCGCTGCGCAGGAAGCCGCCGGTCTCACGCCCCTCGATGCGCACGCCGGCGGCGCGGTAGTAGTGGTTGTCGTCGCTCCCCAGGACGAGGGCCGAGAGCGAGCTCGCGAGGCTGAGCGGGCGGTCCCAATCGCCGACCCACGCGAGGTCGCGATAGGCGACCAGGGACAGGGTCCGATCGCCATCGGTGCGGGCGATGCGCAACTCGCCGCTCGGCTCCGCGTCCGCGGTGCCGACGATCCCGGTGAGCGAGGCCTCCGCGCGCGAAGTGATCGGCACGGCGAGCTTTGCCCCGACGGCCAGCCCTTCGACGCGGTTATAGCGGGCGAGTCCGGCGCCGGGGGCCCAGCCCCAGGTGAGGCGCGCCGGGCTGCGGAAACCGGGCATGGCCATCTCGCCCAGGCGTTCCCTCAGCTCCGCGATCTCCTGGGGGTCGAAGCCCAGGGGCTCGCGCTCGAACGGGGCGTCCGGGAGCTCCGGCGCGACGGCCAGCGACTCGGCGGGCGGGACGAGGACCGTGAACCGCCGCTCCGGCGCATGCTGGCGGCGCCGCCGGGATGCGGTGGTCCGGCTCCAGCCGGACGGCAGCGTGGCACCGGGGTCCGGGTTCGTGGCCGCCTCGTTGACCGCGTACTCGCTGATCACCCACTCGAACGTGACCGGGACCGACAGCAGCCGGCCGACGCGGACCTCGCCGCGCAGCGCCATGCGACGAGGCAGCCACCAGCGCATCTGCTGCAGGCTGTAGTCCATGGTGATGTAGTCGATACCCACCTGGACCGGCTTGATGAATCGCGGCACGTCCCTCGCGTCATCGGGCTCGTCCACGTCCAGGTCGAAGGCGCGGGCGGGACGCAGCGTGGCGCGGACGATCCGGCCGCTTTCCGCATCGAACCAGAGGGAGCCGGCCACTCGGTCGAAGCGAGCCTGCCGGGGCTCGACGATCGCCTCGACCAGCGTGATGGGCTCCTCCCGCGTCGGTAGGCGGATGCGGAGGGTGTCGCCCGAGCGGAAACGGTAGTGGTAGTGCGCGGTGTCGGAGAGGGGGTGGAGCGCCCAGGTGCGGCCGGAGCCCAGGAAGAAGAGCTGATCACCGCCCGGGTCGAGCGGCACGGGCGGCACCTCCCGCTCGAGCTCGCGGCGCAAATGCTGAAGCGCCGAGTCCTCCGTCTCCTTTCCGCCGATGCGCACCTCTCCGCGTACGCGCTCCCCCTGCTCGTCCTGGGTCCGCTCCCGTTCGATGGCCATGTTGCCGTGGGGTCCCAGGATGGGAAGCCTGCGGCGGGCGCCGAGCCATTTCACCACGGGAATCGTGTCGGCGCCCCACCAGATGCGCGCGGCGCGCTCCTGCTGGAGGAGGGCACGCTCGCGGCGGAAGCGGAAGGCGGAGAGCCCGACATAAAGGCGCTCGCGCAGCGTGGCGGCGTAGCTCTCGATCCCGGCCGCCTCGCGCCCGCGCATGGCGCGCGCCCGCTCGACGAGCCCGCGCACGCCGGGATCGCGGTACGCGTCGTCCGGCGCAGTGTCGCGGGCCGCGGCGGCCTGAGCGGCGAGCACGACAGCGAGGATAGCGGCGGGAAGCATCAACGGGTACCTCCCTCTCGCGGGACGAGCGTGACCGGCAAGCACCTACTACGACGGTGGGGCAGCCGGGGTTTCGTCCGTCGGCAGGTCGCGCACCCGACGCACCCGGGCCCGGGGTGCCCGCGCCCGCCGCCTTGCCTGTGCCGCCCGTGCAAGCATAGCATGTGTGCCATACACCTGCAGCCGTAGCGGAGCTGGGGGGGCACCCACTGGGTCCCGTGGCCGCCGGAGCGCTCCGCATCAACCGCATCCATGAGGGGGGTCCGATGTCCCGTCGCATCGTCGTGCCGTTGGTCGCCCTCGCCGTCGCGGCGCGGGTCGCGCTGGCGCAGGTGCCGACGCCGGCTTCGCATTTCGGCTTCGAGGTCGGCGCCGACCGCAAGCTCGCGGACTGGCAGCAGCTCACGTCGTACTACGAGGGTGTGGCCAAGGCGAGCGCGCGCGTCAAGGTAGACACCCTGGGGAGGACAACCCTCGGCGCGCCCTTCATCATGCTGACCATCACGAGTCCGGAGAACCACGCGCGCCTGGGCGAGCTGCGGGAGATCCAGCTCAAGCTGGCGGACCCGCGGAAGGTCTCGGGCGCCGCCGAGCTGGAGCGTCTCCTGGACCAGGGGCGGACGGTGGTCCTGATCACCCACTCGATCCACGCCACGGAGGTCGGCGGCGCGCAGATGGCCGCGCGCCTGGTCCATCGCCTGGCGTCGTCGGACGACGTGAAGGTCCGAGAGATTCTGGACAATGTGATCCTGCTGGACATTCCATCCCTGAATCCGGACGGGCTGCAGATGGTGGCGGAGTGGTACCGCAAGTGGGTCGGGACACCCCACGAGGCGGCGCCGCTCCCGAAGCTCTACCACTTTTACACGGGCCACGACAACAACCGGGACTGGTACTCCTTCGCGCAGGCCGAGACCCAGCTCACGGTGACGAAGGCGCACAACGCCTGGCATCCGCAGATCGTGCACGACATCCACCAGATGGGCGGGACGGGCGCCCGCATCTACGCGCCGCCGTACATCGATCCCGTCGAGCCGAATGTGGACCCGGCGCTCATCTCGGCGCTGAACCAGCTCGGCGCTTACATGGCGGCTGAGCTCACGTCGCAGGGGAAGAAGGGCGTCGTGATCAACGCGATGTACGACGCGTGGACACCGGCGCGCGCGTACCAGCACTACCACGGCGGTGTGCGCATCCTGACGGAGACGGCGTCGGCGCGGATGGCCACGCCGGTGGTCGTGAGGAAGGATCAGCTCCGTGGCGGGCTGGAGTACGAGCCGACGCGGTCGTGGAAGTATCCAGCGCCGTGGGAGGGCGGCGAGTGGCACCTCGCGGACATCGTGGAATACCAGTTCTCCGGCGCGATGGCGCTCCTCACGAACGCGGCGAAGAACCGGCGCTTCTGGCTCACGAACTTCTACGACATCAACAAGCGGGCGAGCGACCGCTGGCCGTCCTGGCCGCACGCCTGGGTGCTGCCGGCGAACCAGCCGAACCCGAAGGGTCTGAATGCGGTGCTCCGCATCCTGCGGGTGGGCGATGTCGAGGTGTATCAAGCGCGGCAGGGGTTCGGGGCGGCGGGCCGCGATTTCCCTGCGGGCAGCTACGTGATCCCCATGAACCAGCCGTACGCGTCGTTCGCGCAGACGCTCCTGGAGCTGCAGAAGTACCCGGACCTGCGCGAGTATCCGGGCGGCCCGCCGAAGCGGCCGTACGACGTGACGGCGCACACGCTGCCGCTGCTCATGAACATGGAGGCGGTGCCGGTGACCGAGTCGCTGAGCGTGCCGCTCTCGGAGGTCATTCCCGTGCCGCCGCTCGAGTATGCCGCGCCGCCGGCGCTCACGGGGCGCCGGGCCCCGCGCATCGCTCTCTACAAGTCGTGGGACGAGCCGATGCCGGAGGGCTGGACGCGCTGGGTGCTCGACCGGCACGGGATCCAGTATGACACGTTGCACGACGCGGACGTTCGGGCCGGCAACCTGGACCGCCGTTTCGACGTGCTCGTCTTCGAGAACCAGTCGGCGCAGGAGATCGTGTCCGGCTTCTCGCCCCAAGCGATGCCAGAACCCTACGCGGGCGGCCTGGGCGAGGCGGGCGTGGCGGCGGTGCGGGAGTTCGTGGAGGGCGGTGGCCGCCTGATTGCCGTGGAGGAGGCCACGGATTTCGCCATCGAGACGTTTAAGCTGCCGGTGACGAATGCCGTGGCGAACCTGCCGCCCCGGGACTTCTATATCCCGGGCTCGATCCTGCGGGTCGAGCTCGATCCCGCGCACCCGCTCGCGTCCGGCATGCCGGCGCAGACGATCGGCTGGTTCTGGGGGTCGAGCCGCGCGTTCGCTCTGAGCGGCGGGAGCGACTCGCAGATCCGTGTGGTTGGGCGCTACGGGTCCGGGAACCCGCTGCTTTCCGGCTGGGTGCTCGGCCCCGAACGCGTGGCCGGTAAGCCCGCGATCCTGGAGGCAACGGTGGGCAAGGGCTCGGCGGTGCTCTTCGGTTTCACTCCCAACTACCGGGGCCAGACGATCGCCACATGGCCGCTCTTCCTCAACGCCATGACCGTGCCACGGCGGGGCCGCTGACGGAGCCATGAACTGCCCGGCCTGCGGCACCGCGGCGGCAGGGAATTTCTGCGCGAAGTGCGGCGCGTCGCTGAAGGAGGCGACGTGTGCGGCCTGCGGCGCGCACCTGAGCGCCGGCGCGCGCTTTTGCAGCCGTTGCGGGATCGCGGTGCAGGGTGAGCATTCCGAGGCGCGGGTGGCCCGCGGACGCGGCGTTCAGCCGGGGCCCGGAATGCTGGGCTGGTGGTTGGCGGGCGTCGCCATGGTGGTGCTCATCGTGGTGATCGCGTGGCCGATTGTGCGGCCCGGGCGCGAGACCGGCGGCGCAGGCGGCGGCGACGTAGCGCCCACCGGCGGGCCTGCGACCGGCGGGGGCGGCGTGGACCTATCCTCGATGACGCCCCGGGAGGCGGCGGACCGGCTGTTCAACCGGGTCATGACCGCGGTCTCGGCGGGCGACACGTCTCAGGTTCGCTTCTTCGTGGACATGGCGATCCAGGCGTACCACCAGGCGCAGCCGCTGGACGCGGACGGCTACTACCACCTTTCCGTGCTCGAGCGCACGGCAGGCCGGGCGGACAGCGCGCTGGCGACGGCACGCAAGGCGCTGGAGTCCGCTCCCGACCACCTCCTGGCCCTGGCCGCCGCCGCGCAGGCGGCCCGGGACCTGGGAACCGACCCGCAGGTGCGGGATTACTACACCCGGTTCCTTGCGGCCTACGAGGCCGAGCGCGCCCGGAAGCTGCCCGAGTACGAAGCGCATGCCCGCCAGCTCCCGGAGCTCCTCGAGGAGGCCCGCGGGTTCGTGCGCCCGGCCCGCTAGGCCTTCGGGAGAGCCTGAGGGTGCGCGTCTTCCTGACGGGCGGTACCGGCCTCATCGGTTCCCACGTCGCGGCGCTTCTCCGGAGCCGTGGAGACGAGGTGGTGGCTCTCCAGCGCGAGAGCGCAGAGACGGCGTTCCTGGAATCGCTGGGCTGCGAAGTTCGGCCGGGCAACGTGCGGGACCGGCCGGGCACGATCGCCGAAGCGGCCGCCGGATGCCAGGCCGCCGTCCACGCGGCGGCGCTCGTCTACGCGCACGATCCCTGGCCGCGCCTCCGAGCGGTGAATGTGGAGGGAACGGAGAACGTGCTGCGCGGCGCGGCCGAAGCCGGGATTCGTCACGCGGTGTATATCTCGTCCGTCGCGGTATACGGCCCGCTGAGTGGGCCGGTGGACGAGGACGCGCCGCTCGATTCGCCACTTCGGCCCAAGCAGCTGTATGCCCGCTCGAAGCGGGAGGCCGAGGCGGTCGCCCGCGAGCTCGACAAGACGGGTGTGATCGGCGTGACCATCCTCCGGCCGGCCGCCGTCTACGGCGAGCGTGACCGCCTGTTTGCGCCCATGCTCGAGCGCGTCCTGCGCTTCCCTGTCGTGCCGCTCTTGGGCAACGGCCGCAACACGCTGCCGGTCGTGTACGCCGGGAACGTGGCTGCGGGCGTGCTGGCCGCCCTGTCAGGTCGGGGGATGGGGCGCGCGTTCAACCTTGCGTTCGACTACCCGCTGAGCCAGCGCGAGCTGCTGGAAGGACTGGCGCGCGCCCTCGGGCGCCAGCCACGCTTCATCACTGTACCCGCCTGGCTTGTGGGCGCCATCGCGCGGGCGGGCGATGCTCTGGGCGCCGCGGTCCCCGGTGCCGCCGAGCTCCCGCTCCGGCGCATTGCGCGGCTCGGACTGGGTGAGAACCCGTATCGCTCGGAGCGTGCGCGCCTGGAGCTTGGATGGCACCCGCCATGCACGCACGATGATGCGCTGGTCCGCACGGCCGCGTGGCTGCGGGAGTGGATCACGGCGGGCCGCGGGAACTCGGGGAGCCCCGAGCCGGAAGGGTAGAGGGGTCAGACGAAGGAGTTTCGTCCAATGGCAGACGTCAAGCAGCGGGGGAGAGTGAGCGCGGTCGGCCGGATCACCGAAGACGAACGCTTCCTCCGCCGCGTCGAGGAGGTTCGGCCCGAGGCCGGAGCCGCCGCGTTCGTGCATACCGATCCCTGGCGCGTATTCCGCATCACGGGCGAGTTCGTAGAAGGTTTCGACGCCCTGGCAGGTCTAGGGCCCGCCGTCACGATCTTCGGCTCCGCCCGAATCCAGCCCGATGACCCCATGTACCGGGCATGCGAGCAGACCGCCCGCCTGCTGGGGAAGGCGGGGTACGCGGTGATCACGGGCGGCGGCCCCGGGATCATGGAAGCGGCGAACAAAGGCGCGAGTGCCGCCGGCGTGCCCTCGGTGGGTTGCAACATCGAGCTGCCTTACGAGCAGTCCATGAACCCGTACGTGGAACTGGCGATCTACTTCCGCTACTTCTTCGTGCGCAAGACGATGTTCGTGAAGTACGCGGAGGGGTTCGTCATCTTCCCGGGCGGTTACGGCACGATGGACGAGCTGTTCGAATCGCTCACGCTCATCCAGACCGGGAAAGTCAGCAACTTCCCCGTCGTCCTGTTCGGTAGCGATTACTGGGGCGGGCTCATCCGGTGGCTCCATGACCCTGTCTTGACCCAGGGGAAAATCGCGCCTCAGGACCTGGAGCTTTTCTTCGTCACCGATTCGCCCGAGGAGGCGGCTCTGCACATCACGCGAGGGCACGAGGTGCCGGAGCAGTCCGCGCGCGCTGCGGCGAGCCGTACTCCCGGGCGGCCGGTGGCGGCGGGGCACGGGTCTACGCGGTCGCGTCCCACGGCGCGGGCCGCGAGCTCGGGCGTGGGCGGGAAGAAGAGGAGAAGGTGAGCGTGGTTGCCACGCCGCCGGCCACGATGCTATGATCGGATAACCTTCGATCCGGCCGGTGGATGTGGGGGTGCGGCGGCAGCTGGTGCATTCCGGCGCCGCCGTTCGCGCGAAGGGTGGGCGTCCTTCCGGGCGGCCCGGCCGGCGGCGGCGAGGAAAGGAGCGCCATGGCGTCTGTGCTGAGGAGCGCGCCGGGCGGCTACGCACCGGCGCAGAAAGACACGGGGATCGTGAAGCCGAAGGGCTCCGCCCGCATCGCGGTGCACGAGGGGCTCGCGCTCGTCCCGCTGGAGGCCCGGAAACCCCCCTGGCTCAAGGTCCGCTCGCCCGGCGGCGTCAACTACCTGCGGCTCAGACGGCTGATGCGGAGCGGCGCGCTCCACACGGTCTGCGAGGAAGCAGGCTGCCCGAACATCGGCGAGTGCTGGGAGGCGGGGACCGCCACGTTCATGATCCTGGGCGACGTGTGCACCCGGGCGTGCAAATACTGCGCGGTCGCCCACGGCCTGCCCACGGAATACGACCGCGACGAGCCGCGGCGCGTGGCCGAGGCGGTGGCGGAGCTCGGGCTCGAGCACGTGGTCATCACGAGTGTCAATCGGGATGATCTCCCGGACGGCGGCGCCGAGATCTTCGCCGGCACGATCCTCGAGATCCGGGCGCGCCTCCCCACCTGCTCGGTCGAGGTGCTGATCCCGGACTTCAAAGGGGACGAGGACGCGCTGGCCACCGTGGTCGCGGCGAAGCCCGCCATCCTCGGTCACAACCTGGAGACGGTGGAGCGGCTGCACCCGTACGTGCGGCCGGGCGGCCGCTACTGGCGCTCGATCTCGTTCCTGGGCGTGGCGAAGCGGCTCGATCCTCGCGCGCTCACCAAGACGGGAATGATCCTGGGGATGGGAGAGGAGGCGCCGGAGATCCGGCGCGCGATGGCGGACGTGCGGGAGGCGGGCGTAGATATCCTCACGCTCGGCCAGTACCTCCGGCCCTCGCCGCGACACATCCCGGTGGCCCGCTGGGTCACGCCCGCGGAGTTCGCCGAGTGGAAGCGGGTTGGCGAGGTGGAATTCGACTTCAAACACGTGGAGTCCGGGCCCCTCGTCCGCTCCAGCTACCACGCCAAGGAGCAGGCGCGCGAGGTGGAAGCCGGCGCGCCCGGCGGCATCCAGGAGATGCTGGAAGCTGACGTCCCCGCACCCGCGGAGCTACGGCCGTCCCGGCTCGTGCCGCTCCAGGCGGGGCGGCCGGACGCGGCACGGATAGCAGGGTGAGGCCAACCATGGCCCAGTCGAAGACCGCCGCCCGGACCACCGCCCAGCCAGCGGCGAAGATGGAGCGGGAGTCCGCAGTCGCGGGCCTCTCCGCGGAGATGCTCCTGGACTTCCTCAGGGAGATGCTCCTGGCGCGCCGGTTCGAGGAGGCCGCCGAGGAGGCATACGCCCTGGGCAAGATCGGGGGGTTCTGCCACCTCTACATTGGCCAGGAGGCCGTGGGCGTGGGCGCAATCCGGGCGCTCCGCCCGGACGATTACGTGATCGGGGCGTACCGGGAGCACACCCAAGCGATCCACAAAGGGGTGTCGCCCCGCGCCGTGATGGCCGAGCTCCTCGGCCGGCGCACCGGCTGCTCGCACGGAAAGGGCGGATCGATGCACCTCTTCGACGCGAGCGTCCGATTCCTGGGCGGCCACGGCATCGTCGGCGGCCACGTGCCGCTCGCCGCGGGGGTCGGCTGGGCGATCCAATACCGGGGCGAAGACCGGATTTGCCTCTGCTTTCTGGGCGATGCCGCCGTGAACCAGGGAGCGTTCCACGAAGCGCTGAACATGGCAGCGGTGTGGAAGCTGCCCCTGGTCTGCGTGGTCGAGAACAACGAGTACGGGATGGGCACCGCCTACGCGCGGGTCTCCGTGCTGCCCATTGTGGAGCGCGCGTGCAGCTACGGGATCCCGTGCGCAGCCGTGGACGGGCAGGACGTGATCGCCGTCTACCACGCGGTTCGCGAGTACGTGCAGCGCGCCCGGAGCGGCGAGGGGCCGTCGCTCATCGAGGCGCGCACCTACCGCTACAAGGGCCACTCTATGTCAGACGCGGTCTACGGCGTCTACCGCACCAAGGAGGAGGTGGAGGTACGGAAGGAGCACCACGACCCCATCGTGTCGCTCCGCCACCGGCTCGAGGACGCCGGGCTCGTCGACCAGAAGACGCTGGAGGCCATGGACGCCGAGGTCCGGGCCATTGTGCAGGACGCGGTGAAGTTCGCGGACGAGTCGCCGCCGTGTGATCCGGCGGATCTCTACGAAGACGTCTATCGAACCCTGAACGAGCACGGTCGCCTCTTCTTCGACCGCGTGAAGCGCGTCGCGCCTTCCTGAGCTCGGCGATGTGGCGGTGGCAGACAGCCGCTCGCTGGGCTCCCTCGCTCGGGGCCGCCACCGCTCACGGGCGAGGTTCGCAGCCGGGCGCGGTCGCTCTTGCTCCCACGATTCCGGAATCGAAAACCATGCCGGAACTGACCTATCGAGAAGCGCTCAACCAGGCGATGGCCGAGGAGATGGAGCGTGACGAGTCCGTGTTCCTCATAGGAGAGGAGGTCGGGCAGTACGACGGGGCATACAAGGTTTCCAGAGGGCTGCTCGCGCGGTTCGGCCCGAAGCGCGTGGTGGATACGCCCATCAGCGAATTGGGCTTCGCAGGGATCGGGGTCGGCGCGGCGATGGTGGGGATGCGCCCCATCGTCGAGTTCATGACCTTCAACTTCGCGATCCTCGCCCTCGACCAGGTGCTCAACTCGGCCGCGAAGATGCTGTACATGTCCGGCGGCCAGATCCATGTGCCGATCGTGTTCCGCGGCCCCTCGGGCGCGGCGCTCCAGCTCGCGGCCCAGCATTCCCAGGCGCTGGAGGCCCAGTACGCGCACTTCCCCGGGCTGAAAGTCGTGACCCCGGCGACGCCCGCGGACGCAAAGGGACTCCTCAAGGCGGCGGTCCGCGATGACGATCCCGTGGTCGTGCTGGAGGGCGAGCTGCTCTACCCGATGAAAGGCCAGGTGCCGCAGGGTGAGCATATCGTGCCGCTCGGGGTCGCGGATCTCAAGCGCGAGGGTACGGACGTTTCCATCATCACGCACGGCAAGATGGTCCACGTGGCGCTCCAGGCGGCGACGCGCCTCGAGAAGGAGGAAGTCAGCGCCGAGGTGCTCGACCTGCGCTCGCTCCGCCCGCTTGACGTGGATGCGATCCTGGCGACGGTGCGCAAGACGAACCGGGCCGTGTACGTGGAAGAGGGCTGGCCGCTGGCCGGGATCGGCGCCCAGATCGTGGACATCATTCAGGAGGAGGCGTTCGACCACCTGGATGCGCCGGTCCTCAGGGTGACCCAGGCGGACGTGCCGATGCCGTACGCGAAGAACCTGGAGCAGCTCGCCAAACCGAATGTGGATCGGGTGATCGCGGCGTGCAACAAGGCGCTGTATAGGTAGGGGGCTAGCACCCACTAAGCAACGAGACAGCGCATGGCGACGAAGGTCCACATGGAAGCCCTGTCCCCCACCATGGAGGAGGGGCAGCTCGTCAAGTGGCTCAAGGGCGAGGGGGAGTCCGTGTCGGCGGGCGACGTCCTGGCCGAGATCGAGACGGACAAGGCCACCATGGAGCTCGTCGCCCGCGGCTCAGGCGTCCTCCGTCAGATCTTCGTGCGTGAGGGCGGGATGGCGCCCGTGGGCGCCGTGATCGCCGTGATCGCCGCGCCCCGGGAAGACATCGGCGCCATCGTGGCGGAGGCCGGCGTCAGTGCGGCGCCCACGAAGCCGGCGGCCGAGATGGCGGCGGCGCCCGGCAAGCCTGCGGCCCCTGCGGCCCCTGCGGCCCCTGCGGCCCCTGCGGCCCCTATGGCCCCGGGAGTCCCGGTGGCGAAGCCCTCGGCGCCGGCGGAGCGGGCGGTACCTGCGCGGGAGGTGCGGCCCGCGGCGGCGGCCGTTGCCGCTGAGGCCGAGGGGCGCGACCGCGAGGACGGCCGGATCAAGGCCTCGCCACTCGCGCGGCGCCTCGCGGCGGAGGCGGGTCTCGAGTTGCGCAGCGTGGTGGGCACGGGTCCGGGCGGGCGAATCATCAAGCGGGACATCGAGGCTGCGCTGGCGGAGCTCGCGGCGGCGCCCGCGGTGCCGCCTGCGATTCCGGGGGTCGAGCTCCCTGAGTACGAGGAGATCCCGCTGACCCAGGTTCGCAAGACCATCGCGAAGCGGCTGGTCCAGTCCATCGGCCCGGTCCCGCACTTCTTCCTCACCATCGACGTGGACATGACGCGGATGCTGGAGGCGAGAGAGCGGATCAACGCGTACCTCGAGTCCAGCGACCGGAAAGTCTCTATCAACGACATGATCGTCCGGGCGACCGCCGCCGCGCTGCGCCGGCACCCGGAGTGCAACGCGTCATGGACGGGAGAGGCGATCCGGCGCTACAACCGCGTGCACATCGGCGTGGCCGTGGCCATCGAGGACGGGCTCATCACACCGGTCATCCGCGATGCCGACCGCAAAGGGCTCGCCGAGATCGCCCTGGAGGCCCGTGAGCTTGCGGGTCGGGCGCGGGAGAAGAAGCTCAAGCCCGAGGAGTACACCGGCTCGACCTTCTCCATCTCGAACCTCGGCATGTTCGGGATCGAGGAGTTCACCGCCGTGATCAACCCGCCGGAGGCTGGGATCCTGGCCGTGGGCGCCGTGGAGGAGCGGCCTGTAGTGAAGGACGGGCAGGTCGCTGTCGAGCCGCGGATGCGCGTCACCATGAGCTGCGACCATCGGGTCATCGACGGCGCCACCGGCGCCCGCTTCCTGCAGACGCTCAAGGCGATGCTGGAAGAGCCGGCGGCGATGGTGGTTTGATCCAGGAAGATAGCGCGCAGCCCGGTAGCGCACGCGAACGGACTTAACGGGTCGCGGGTTCAAACTCCAGCGTCCCAAGTCGTGCAACCCTAGGTCCTCTCGCGACCTCTGCGGCAGCGTCTGTCGCGTTTGAGTTCGGGCTGACCCCCGGCGCCCGCGGCGCCGACGCCTCATCGTGGGGGCGTCACCGATTGCCCGACCGGCGATGCCTCAACGTTACTCCGAAACCGACACCCGCCAGCAACTCATCGACCGACGCCTCCGCCTCGCCGGTTGGGACGTCGATGATCCGTCACAGATTATCCAGGAGCTCGACATCCACATCGCGGCCGCCAGTCCAAGGAGCACCTCCCGGCGGTGCCCCGCTGGCCGGACCCGGGTGAAACCGCCTTTGACCGGAACCGGCGCGTTTGCGTGACGACCTATCCGACGATGCTGAACCTCATCCAGGCCGGCACCACGCCGGCCACCTGGATCTCGCCGTTCTTCTTCGATCTCATCGTGGCGGACGAGAGCCACCGCAGCATCTACAACACCTACCAGGCGAGGCCGCTTACTGGGCCCGCCTCGGCCGCGACCAGCGCGCCTTCCTTCGGCAGACCATAGCGCCGATCATGCGCGCCAGGTCCGACGCGGACTTCAAAGCCTTGCGGTTCGAGACCGATGTCGTCGAGCTGGGCACCGCCCTCCTGGCCGACAACCGCGAGGCCGCCACTGCGCT
Organism: Gemmatimonadota bacterium; assembly: GCA_016209885.1. Taxonomy (GTDB): domain Bacteria; phylum Gemmatimonadota; class Gemmatimonadetes; order Longimicrobiales; family Gaopeijiaceae; genus JACQVF01. Next base: position 68,624 of record JACQVF010000023.1, read on the forward strand.
GCGGGAGGCGATCATCCAGCAGGTGTCGGAGCTACCGCTGGGCGTCAACCTCGTGGCGCGGGAGCGGGACGTGATCGAGGCCGTCCTCGGGGCTGCATGGTGGGATGCGGCCGATGACGCCAAACTGCGCGACCTCGTGGCGCGGCTCGCACCGCTGATGCGGTTCCGGCAGCAGCGGAGAGACGCAATGCTCTCCCTCAACCTCGCCGACCTCACTGCTGTTGACGAGCGCGTGCATGTGGGCCCGGAGGGACGCGACATGCCGATCACGGCCTACCGCCAGCGGGTCGAGGAGGCCGTGCGCGCGCTACTGGCCGAGAACCCGGTGCTCCAGCGGCTCCAGGCCGGCGGAGAAGTTTCCGATGACGACCTGCGCGAGCTGGCCGACATCCTGCGGCGTCAGGATCCGGCAATCGACGAGGAGCGGCTCCGGAAGGTCTATGACGTGCGCACCGCGAGCTTCGTGCAGCTCATCAAGCACGTGCTTGGCGTCGAGCCCCTCGAGCGCTGGTCCACGCTCGTGACGCGCGAGTTTGAACGCTTCATCGCCGACCACACCACTTACACAGCCCTCCAGATCCGCTTCCTCCAGACGCTCCGCACCTTCATCCTCCAGCGCGGCCACATCGAGCGGCGGGATCTCATCGACTTGCCGTTTACCCAGTTGCATCCGGACGGCGTACGCGGCGTGTTTCCGTCCCACGAGATCGAGGAGATCCTGCGGTTCGCGGGTGGGCTGGTGGCGTAACACTGCGGCACCCGTGCTGACTCGGCTGACTCAGTGAAATAGGGCAGTTGACTGCAAACGGGGTAATAATGTAGCTTCTATTACCTCTATTACGGCCAGACTACCTCATTTCGGCTATGCTCTCTAAGTCGCTATTATATAATTACTTGGAAGGAATATCTTTCTCGGGAAAAGAGGCGTCGACCCTCAAACGCCTGGGAGAGTACCGGGGTCGTCAGGACCTGTATCGCCGAGTCCTCGAATCGTCTGGAGGGTGTGACCGCGCCGCGGGACCGAGTCGAGGCGTTGGTCCTGCGGCTAGTGGTCCCGCTCGCGATTCTCGATTTCCTTTGCATCCATCCGTTCACGGACGGCAACGGACGGATGGCGCGGCTTCTGACGTTGCTTCTGCTGTACCATTTCGACTTCGTGGTCGGCCGCTACGTCAGCCTCGAGCGCGTGATCGAGGAATCGAAGGAGACGTACTACGAAGCACTCGAAGCCAGCTCGCATGACTGGCACGACGGCAACCACGATCCTCACCCCTGGATGAGCTACTTCTGGGGCGTATTGCTCGCTGCGTACAAGGAGTTCGAGGAGCGCGTCGGAAGCATGAGGGATGCCCCCGGGGCGAAGACCGCGCTGATTGAGCAGGCCGTGCGCCGTCGGATGAAGCCGTTCGCCATCTCGGACATCGAGGCCGAGTGCCCCGGCGTCAGCCGAGACATGGTGCGTCACGTCCTCCGCCAGATGCGGGGCAGAGGAGAGATCGAGGTGCGCGGTCGCGGGCGGGGGGCGAAATGGGTCCGCGTCGCAGGCTGAGGAGGAGGCGCCGATGCTAAGTCCGGCCGTCCGTTCGAAGGTGGACAGCCTGTGGGACAGGTTCTGGTCCGGCGGGATCGCCAACCCGCTCACCGCCATCGAGCAGATCAGCTACCTGCTCTTCATGCGGCGGCTCGACGCGCTGGACGAGAAGAAGCGCGGAGACGCCGAGTTCCTGCGGCAGCAGTTCCATTCGTTATTCGACGGGACGTACACCACGCGGGCTGGCGCCGAGCGCCCGGCTGAGGAGCTCCGCTGGAGCAAGTTCCGCCATCTGCCGCCCGAGGAGATGCTCGAGCACGTGCGCGACCACGTCTTCCCGTTCATCAAAACGCTCCAGGACGGCGGCCAGGTCTTCACGCGCTACATGCAGGACGCCGTGTTCATCATCCCCAAGGCGTCGCTCCTGGTCGAGGCGGTCGGGATCATCGACGACATCTACCCCGAGCAGCCGCCTCAGAAGATCCTCGCATCTCTACGCGCCGCCGAGCGGAAAATTCTCGAGGATCTAGACCATCTCGAGCAGTTACTTCGGTAGCCCAGATGCGATGAGTCGTAATCGGTGACGTAGTGGGCGAGCCGAGTACCTGGAATCCGCGTCAGTCTCCTTCCACGGATCCGTTTCGGTACATCGACATCTCAAGCATCGATCCGGCAGAAAAGCGCATAGGCCACGTCGGCACTGTCGCTCCCCGTGACGCGCCCAGGCAACTTGTGCCCAGTGGTGACGTGCTCGTCTCCACCGTCCGGCCTAACTTGAACGCCGTGGCAATCGTGCCGGACTACTTGGACGGGGCAACAGCGTCCACTGGTTTCGCCGTGCTACGACCAGACCCGGCCAAGGTTGATCCTCGATACCTCTACCACTGGGTCAGAAGTCCCGAGTTTGTTGGCCAGATGACGCGTCGGGCGACTGGCGCGAGTTATCCGGCTGTCACGGATCGCGTGGTGCGCGAGTCGAAGCTCCCCGTTCCTCCCCTCCCCGAGCAGCGGCGGATCGCGGCGGTGCTGGACAAGGCAGACGCGATTCGGCGGAAGCGGCGGGAGAGCATCCGGCTGCTGGACGAGCTCTTGCGCTCGGCGTTCTTGGAGATGTTCGGCGACCCTGTGACGAATGAGAAAGGGCGGGGAGTGGTGAGCCTGGCGGAGCTGCTTACTGAGCCACTTCGTAACGGGCTTTCTCCAGCAAAGGGGGGTGCCGTCGTTGCCCAGGTCTTGACCCTGACCGCGATTACTGGCGCCCACTTCGAGTCCACAGCTGTGAAGACTGCATCCTTCTCGCATGCGGCGCGCAGGGACCAGTTTGTAGGGCCTGACGACTTCCTGATCTGTCGTGGGAACGGGAATCTGAAGCTCATCGGCCGCGCCAAGTTCCCCCACGGACTCGCGGCACCGACGGTATTTCCGGACACGATGATCGCCGCGCGCATCGATCGGTCCCGCGTCGAGCAGACGTACCTCGAGACGGCCTGGGGAATGCCGGGCCTGCGGCGCGCACTGGAGCGTGGCGCGCGAACGACTAGCGGTATTCACAAGATCAACCAGAAGGTTCTCGCGTCGTTGTGCTTTCCGCTTCCGCCGATCGAACAGCAGAAGCGCTACACGTTGATCGCGGCTCGGGCGACAGATTTGAGGGAAAAGTTCTTCAGCGACGGGACCGACCACCTATACGACTCTCTGGTGCAGCGGACATTTGGCGGGGAGGGGTTCGGCTGACCGTCTCCTCTCCAGTTGCCTCGCCTCTTGACGAAGTCTCCTTGCTTCGGGATACTGAAGCGGATTTCGGTATTTCTTCGGTACCCGTGGGGGTGCTGATTGGGCGATCGCTCCAGAATCGAGTGGACGCACGCCACCTGGAACCCGATGACCGGGTGCACCAAGATCTCCAGGGGATGCGACAACTGCTACGCGCTACTCCTGGCCCAGACCAAGGTGCGGGCCTCGTATCTGCGTCGGTCCCCGGTCAAAGACACGGTCGCGAACCGGGAGGATCCGTTCGCGCCGAGGTTCTGGGATGAGCGCCTGGAGCAGCCGCTTCGCTGGCGCGAGCCGCGGCGCATCTTCGTAAACAGCATGTCCGACGTGTTCCACGCGCACTTCTCGTTGGAGATCATTCAGCGTGTGTTCGATGTAATGAACCGCGCGAGCTGGCATCAGTTTCAGGTTCTGACCAAGCGACCCGAGCGGGCACTGCGGCTTTCAGAGCACCTCACGTGGACTGAGAACATCTGGATGGGGACCTCCATCGAGGACATGGATGTCGCCTTTCGGGCGGACTACCTCAGGCAGATCCGGGCCGCCGTGCGGTTCATCAGCGCCGAGCCTCTTCTGGGGCCCCTGGAGGACCTCGACCTCACGGGGATCGACTGGGTGATCGGAGGAGGGGAAAGCGGCGCTGCCCATCGACCCTGCGATCCAAGCTGGGCCCGTGGACTGAGGGATCTCTGTGTTCGCCAGGGCGTCGCGTTCTTCTGGAAGCAGTGGGGAGGCAGAACCCACAGCGCGGGAGGCCGGCTGCTGGACGGTCGGGTGTGGAACGAGTACCCCGTGCCCCTGGTCGACGCTACCGTCTGAGCCGGAACCGAAGCGCGACGACCAGCAAGACCGCGAGCCGGAGATGGCGGCGAGACTGATCCGTGGTCAGGCCGTCTTCGAGGCGGTGCTGGAGATCAGTGATGCCGACGCCGAAAGAGACGTTGTGGGAGATGGACCCCCACACCAAAGCAAAGCACGAGATCCTGCGGCGCTATCTCAAGGCGTGGTTCCCGATCCTGAATAAGTACAACCAGCGGATCGTCTACATCGACGGGTTCTCCGGCCCTGGGCGCTACAAGGGAGGTGGACCAGGCTCGCCGATGATCGCGCTCGATGTCGCCATCAATCATCGCAGGGAGATGGCAGGCGAGGTCGTGTTCTGGTTCATCGACGAGCGTCGGGACCGCGTCGCGCATCTTAAGCAGGAGCTGCGTGGCCTGAAGATTCCCGGCCACTTCAGGGTCACGGCTGACTGCGGGCGGTTCGACCGCAAACTCCGGGAACTCTTGGATTCTCTTGACGCCGAGGGCAGCCGCCTGGCACCGACGTTCGCCTTCATCGACCCTTTCGGTTTCTCGGGCATCCCCTTCACGCTCATCGAGCGGCTCCTGAAGCATCGGAAGTGCGAGGCCTTTATCACGTTCATGGTCGATGCGATCAACCGGTTCCTCGAGCACCCGAAGGAAAAGGTCGTCGGCCATATCGTGGGCGCATTCGGTACCGAGGACGCCGTCCAGATCGCACAAGCGGGCGGCGACAGGGTCGCCAATCTGAGAGCGCTCTACCAGTCGCAGCTTCAGCGGGTTGCAAAGTTCGTCCGCTACTTCGAGATGCGCGACTGGCAGGACCGGACCCAGTACCATCTGTTCTTCGCCACGAACAGCGACCTCGAGCACCTTAAGATGAAGGAGGCGATGTGGCGGGTAGACCCCGAGGGAGCGTTTCGATTCTCGGATGCGACGAATCCGGACCAGCTCGTCTTGTTCGAGCAAGACACCACGCCGATGTTGGTTGCCGAGCTTCGCCGACACTTTCATGGGAAGGGCCAGGTAACCGGCCTGGAGGTTCGTAAGTATGTGGAGGATCAAACAGCTTACCTCAAGAAGCACATGACCGCAGCCCTTAGGGCGGAAGAAGCTGTCCGCAGGCTAAAGGTTGCGCCCACAAAGGCGGGCGGAGCGAAGCGGAAGAAGAACAGCTATCCCGACGACGCGGGGATCACCTTTCTGTGAGGCTGACTGACGGTCGAGACCAGGAGGCCACGGGCTAGAAGAGGCGCGAGGTACGACGTTGCGGGAACGTTTCAAGCGTGAGAGCTTGGGCGTGGGAGCTCGTGGGGTTGGAGAGGCCGATTTGGGCTGCCACAGCCGCGCCCCGCGAGCACTGAGAGATGCGTGCCGCCGGCCCGGCAAGAGGAGGCATTATGACGCACCGACCCTGGATTGCGCTCGCGGCGATCGGCCTGCTGAGCGCATGCGCGCGGGCAACTCCCGAACAGCGGATCATCAACGACGCCGCAGCCGCCCTGGGCGGGCGCGACCGGATCCTCGCCGTGCAGACGCTGGTGATCGAGGGCGAGGGTACCAACGGCAATCTCGGCCAGGATATGACGCCCGAGGCCACCGGTCAGACGTTCACGGTCAGCGGCTACAGACGCGCAATCGACGTCGCCGGCCGGCGCGTGCGCATCGAGCAGACGCGCACCCCGAACTTCCCGTACTTCCAAGGTCAGCAGCCGCAGACGCAGGTCTTGGGCCTCGACGGCGACGTGGCCTACAACGTCGCGGCGAACGGAAATGCGACGCGCGCGGCCAACGCGGTGGCTGAAGCCCGACGCGTGGAGCTGTACCATCATCCGATTACCATCGTACGCGCCGCGCTCGACCCGGCCGCCATGCTCACCAATGCGCGCATGCTCGACAGCGAGGCCAGCGTCGACGTGATGACCGCCGACGGTGTCACGCTCACGCTCGCGATCGACGGCACGACGGCCCTGCCGGCGCGCGTGACCTCGATGACGGATAACGCGAACCTCGGTGACCTAGCGATCGAGACGAGCTTCGGAGGATACCAGGACGTCGGCGGGCTGCAGCTCCCCACGACGCTCACGACCAAGACCGACCAATACCAGACGGCCGAGCTGCGCGTGACGAACCAGACCGTGGATGCCGACGTCCGCGCTCTCGCGGCGCCACCAGCCGCGGCATCGGCGGCGCCCATCACGGGACCCCCGCCCGCCAACGTCTCGGTCGAAGAGGTGGCGAGGGGCGTGTGGTTCCTCGCCGGTCAGTCGCATCACAGCGTGCTCGTGGAGTTCGCCGATCACTTGACGCTCATCGAGGCGCCACAAAACGACACCCGGACCCTGGCGGTGATCGCCAAGGCGCGCGAGCTGCGGCCCGACAAGCCGCTGACCCAGGTGGTCAACACGCACCATCATTTCGATCACTCGGGCGGCATTCGGGCCGCCGTGTCGGAGGGGTTGACCGTCATCACGCACAGTGCGAACGCCGCGTTCTACCAGAAGGCGGTGGGCCGCCCGCACACGATCGTGCCGGACGCCCTCGCAAAGAATCCCAAGCCTTTGACTACCGAAACGGTCAACGATGAGATGATTCTGAGCGATGGGACCATGACGGTCGCGCTGTACCCGATCACCGGCAACCCACACGCCTCCACGCTGCTGATGGCCTACTTCCCACGCGAGCGCATCCTCGTCGAGGCGGATGTGTTCAACCCGGGCGGCGCCGTGGCGCCGTACGCGGCCAACCTGTTGGAGAACATCAGGAGGCGCAATCTGCGGATCGATCGCATCGTGCCGATTCACGGGGCGATCACGCCGTTTGGCGAGCTCGCGAGGACTGTCGCGGCGCTGGGGGCCAACTGACGGGGCAGTGGTTCCGGGCGGAACCGCCCCATCGCCTTTCCGGACGCTACGACCCCGCAGGCTTGCGACGTCCGACCTTACCGTCGGGAAGCGCTCTCCTTTGGCTAGCCTGGCGCTTCCCCACGGAAACGAATCGAATCTCGACTCGCTTCTGGAGGGCGCCGGCAATACGCCTGAGCATCGAGAGCGAGTGACCCTCGTAGTCGGCGTCCTCCAGTCGGGAGATCACCGACGCCGTCGTGCCGATCAGGCGGGCCAGCTCCTGCTGCGTGAGGCCTGCCTCCTGACGAAGGTCATAGATCTTCCGTGCCACCTCGGCGTTGGCGCGTTCCTCTTCGAGCTCGGCCTGCCGTTCAGGCCTGCCTTCGAAGTAGCGCCGTTGCATGATCTCGACGGCATCGCTGGTGGTGTTTCGTTTCCGGGCCATCGTCATTCCTCGTGGGTGTGAGTCTTCGGGTCGGACTCGAACTTCCGCTTCCGTTCGATGGCCTTGTCGATTTCCTTGGGCGGGACCTGCCCCTCCTTGGTCAGGCCATGACTGAGCACCACGGCCACGTTCTCGTAGAAGAAGTAAAGTATCCGGTAGTTCACGCCATGAAGAGCTACCCGAAGCTCGTAGATCCCATCCCGCAGGAAGTCGGCGTCTGGACGCCGGAGCTTGTAACCCAGCGCCCGGAGCCGCTCGATGCCGACCCGACATTTGGCCACCGCCTTGGCCGGGAGCTGATCGAGCCACTCGAGCACGGGCACGCTTCCGTCCTCCTCGCGGTAGAAGACGACCCTCGTCTGTGGCACTTCTTCAGCCCGCTCGCATTGTTCGCAAAATTGCGAAATTTGTCAAGGCGACGCGTCCGAGGTGAAGCTGTGGGCCCGCGGGGAGCGGTACCATAGTCGGCCGGGACTTGTGGGAGGGTCGGCACCGGCTAATGGGGTAGGCTGATCGCCGTACGCCGCGGTCGGATCGCGGCGGTGCTGGCCAAGGCGGATGCGACTGGGCGGAAGCGGCGGGAGAGCATCCGGCTCCTGGACAAGTTCTTGCGTTCGGCGTTCCTGGAGATGTTCCGGGGATCCCGTTACGAAGGCGAAGGGCTGGCCAACGGCTCCGCTGGGCGAAGTGATCAAGGTGAAAGGCGGCGAGTTTCTGCCCGCCCGCGAGATGGACCGGGGGTGTCAGTATCCAGTGTATGGAGGCAATGGGCGGTGCGGGTTTTCACTCCTGCTACCTGCTCGAGCGTCCGCTAGTGGTTATTGGGCGTGTAGGCCTTTACTGCGGTGCGGTGCACCTGGCGGCGCCTAACAGCTGGATCACGGACAATGCCCCATACGTCGCCGAGCACAGCGAAAGCCTTCAGCTCCCGTACTTGGAGTGAGGACTCCGCATGATTCGGACCCAACGTGCCGTCGACGGAGCGCCGCCGCGCGGAATCGCTACTGCCCGATGACCCGGAGTCCACTCGCGCGGGCCGCCGTGCCGAGTGCCCGGTCATGGGTAGCCATGATCAGATCCTCCCCGCGCGCCTCGCGCCACATGAGCGCGGTGGCCAGGTGAACGGCGTCGACAGTGCCCAGCGGCGTGGGGAACGGCTGCGCCGCGCGCCGCAGCACCGCCATCCCCGGCTCCACGATCTCCATTTCCTCGGTCAGCCGATACACGGTTTCACGCCGTAACGCCAACTCCGAGTCCGGGAGGTCGGCGCGCAGTCGCAGGCGGTCCAGCGTGCGCAGGCACTCCACCTCGACCAGTGCGCTGGCGACACCGGTCTCGACCCTCTCCCATTCGGCCAACTTGCCCCGTTGGCCCAGCACGACACGCAGCAGGACCGAGGAATCGAGGTAGGCGATCACCGCTCGGACTGCCGCTCCTCCGCGAGCAGCTCGAGCACGTCCAGTTCGGTCGGGAGCGGGGGCGGGAGCCGCACCCCTCCCAGCTTGGCGTAGCGACGGGCCGGCCCCCTGACCGTGAGCGTCTCGGGCGCTTCGTAGGGGATCACACGCGCCACGGGGGTGTCACGGTCGAGGATCGTGAGGACATGACCGCGCCGAACGTACCGCAGATGCTCGCTCAGGTGAGCCTTGAGGTCCGCGATCTTCACGCTCTTCATGGTCATATAGTAGTCACCAATGGTCATGTTGGCAAGCCGAGTGCTTGGCGCTGATGCGGAGGAGGGCGAGGAGATCTTCGCGGCTGCGCGTGTCGTTCAGAACCCACCCACGGATCCGCCGCCGAACCCGCCGCCGCTGAACCCGCCCCCCCCACCGCCGCCGAAGGCGGAGCCGCCGGAGGAGCGCGGCCGCGAGACCATGGCCGCTCCGGCGGCGGTGGACATGCGGCTCAGGCTGTTGGCGAAGGTGGTGGCGCGGAACGAGGTAGGGTCGGCGCCCACGTACCAGGTGGGCGGCGTCTGGTAGATGTCGTGGAAGGCCCGCGCCCACCGCTTCTCGACGCCGAGCGCCATAGCGAACGGGAGGAGCTTCTCGAACATCTCCGGCGTCTTCACGAGGCGGCGGAAGCGGTCCGACTCGACGCGCGCGAGGAACTCCTCGAGGCCGAGCACGGCCTCGAGGGCTCGGGCCCCCTCCGCCGTGCGGGCGGGCATGAAGAAGCCGAACCCGACGATCGCCGCTGCGGTGAGGACCGCACTCACGATGACGGTGGTGGGCCCGAAGCCGAGCTCCCGGCCCAGCGCGCTGCCGCCCGCGAAGACCAGCACGCCGGCGAGGATGCCGACGCCCACGAACGTCTTCGCGATGCGGTCGGGCCGGCGTCTGTAGTAGCCGCGCTTCACCAGCGCATCGAGGAGGCGGTTGCGAATGCCCGGCAGGTCGCGGTAGAAGTCGTCCTCGAGGTCCGAGGTGGTGACGCTCTTGCGGCTGCCGCCCTCGAAGAGGGCTTCAAGCAGCGCGGACTCGTGGGACGCGAGCCCCTGCCACTCGGCCTCGTCCTTGACGGCCCGGAACCGGTAGTGGGTGCCCGAGAAGAGGCCCAGGAGTCCGCCGTCCTTCTCCTCTTCGATCCGCAGGTACCCCCGCACCGCCAGGTCCACGATGGTCGCTGTGATGTCCCGCAGGTCCGGCGAGTTGTCCACGAGCGTGCCGGTCTCTGCGGGCGTGAGGCCGTCCGGTGGCGTGTACTGCGCGACGATGGGCCGGCGCCGGGGATCGCGGCCGCGGGTGTACCACAGGCGGGCCATGACGACGAAGGCGAGCATCGGTACGGCGAACAGCCAGTTGGCGGAGAGGAACTCGCGGGCCCGGTCGAGCGCCGTGGGCCGCCGTACCACGCCCGGCTCCCAGGCCGCCGCGACGGTGAGCCCTTCGCGGAAGCCCAGGCCGCGGGTCGTGCGCACCCGCACATCGAACTCGCCCGTCTCGATGGTCGCCGCGCGCTCCCGGGAGCCGTACGCCCCGGTGAACGCGTTGGCCCTGAGTCCCGTCACGGAAGGCGGCAACATGACCGTGGCGCTCGCCGACTCGATGGGCACGTCGGCCTCGTCGCCGGTGACGTTCCAGTAGAGCTCGTCGTAGTCGTCGAAGAAGCGCAGCCCGTTGCGCACCCGGTAGCTGAGCACCACGGTGCGCGTGGCGTCCACGGCGTCCGGTACCCAGATGCGGAAGCGCAGGTAGTGGCGCTCGCGCTCGGTTTCGTAGCGGAGTGAGAGCCCCTCACCGTCCGTGACGCTCAGGAGCTCGACCACGAGGCGGTAGCCGAACCCCTCCGGCGTACGGTACTGGACCGGGATCTGGCGGTAGATGCCGTTCCACGCGCCCGTGAAGCGCGGGCGGATGGTCTCCGTGACGGCCAGCGAGCCGTCGCGGTTCACGACGATATCGGCGTGGAAGCTCTCGATGACCAGGGAGCGGGCGAGCGGTCGGGGGGGCGAGCCCTTCGTCGCATTGGGCGCCGCGAAGTCCGAGGGCACTGCTGCGGCCGAGGAAGGCCGAACGTCCGGGGAACTGGACCGATCGGAAACGAACTCCCCCGCCCGCCCGCGCGCGGCTGTCAGGGAGGCGCCGGCGCAGCCGAGAACAAGAACGACGTTGGCGATTCGGCGCGGCACGGTCCCGTTCAGCTCAGCCCTCCGTCTCCCGGAAGCGCACGCGGGGCACCTCACGCTCCTCTTCCGCGATCTCGAAGAACTCGCGCCCACGGAAGCCGAACGAGCGCGCCACTACGTTCGACGGCACCTGGTTGATCTTCGTGTTGTAGTCGCGGACGACCGCGTTGTAGTAGCGGCGTGCGTTCTGGATGGAGTCCTCGATGTCGCCCAGGGTCACCTGGAGCTGCTGGAAGTTCTCCGCGGCCCGGAGCTGGGGGTAGGCCTCGGCCAGGGCGAAAAGAGACTTGAGCGCCTGCCCGAGCATCCCCTCGGCGGCCGCCTTCTCCGCAGGCCCCTGCGCGCCCATAGCGCGCGACCGCGCCTGGACCACAGCCTCGAGCGTCTCGCGCTCGTGGCCCGCATACCCCTTGACCGTCTCCACCAGGTTGGGGATCAGGTCGTAGCGGCGCTTGAGCTGAACATCGATATCGGCCCAGGCGCCATCGCCCTGTTCGCGAAGGCGCACCAGCCCGTTGTAGATGAGGATCGTTCCACCGACCAGCGCAGCCAGAACGAGAAGTGCCCACATGGCCTTGTCCTTTGCGGAAGGGGAAGGAAAGATACTCGGCGACCGCAAGGGGGGAGAGCCAGCCTCGACTATACGCCACGGAGCGGAGCCTGTAAAGCAGTTTGTGGGGGCGAGGCGGCCAGGTCGTTGCGGATTTTCCTAACTCCATGCACTTTCTGTAGGTCCAATGGACCGTCCGGCGCTGGTGACGGGCGCGACAGGGTTCGTGGGAAGTCACCTGGCGGAGCGCCTGGCGACTGAGGGTTGGCGCCTCCGGGCGCTGATCCGGCGGTCGAGCGATGTCACGCGACTCGACGGTCTGGGCGCGGAGCTGCTGGTGGGCGACCTGGAGGATGGGGACGCGCTGGTCCGTGCCGTGGACGACGTCGAGGTGGTATTCCACCTGGCGGCCGTTACGGCGGCGCGGGACCAGAGCACATACCGACGGGTGAACGCGGACGGGACGAGGCGGCTGGTGGAGGCGTGCGCCCGGCTGCGGTCGCCGCCCCGGCGCTTCATCTACCTGAGCTCGTACGCGGCCTGCGGGCCGGCGCTGGATGGCCGGCCGCGCACACTGGCGGATCCGCCCGCGCCGCTCACGGCGTACGGGAAAAGCAAGCTGGAAGGGGAACAGATCGCACGTGCGCTCGGGGATAAGGGCGTGGAGGTGGTGGTGGTGCGGGCGCCGGCGGTGTACGGCCCCCGTGACCGTGACCTCCTGACGTATTTCCGGCTGGTCTGGCGTAGGGTTGCGCCGTACCCCGCGGGGCCGGAACGGCGGTTGCATCTGGTCTACGCGCCGGATCTCGCCCGGTCGCTGGCGCGCTCGGTCGTGGTGAGGGCCGGGACGTATGCGGTCGCCGAGCCGGTCGCGCACACGTGGCGCGAGGTCATTGCGGCGATCGCTCGGGCGCTGGGTCGGCGACCGCTCCCAGTCCCCGTGCCCGCCGCGCTCGTGCGTGGCGCGGCAGCGCTGGCGGAAGCGGTGGCGAGCCTGTTTGGCAGGACCGTGGCGTTCAACCGGGAGAAGGCGCGGGAGATGCTGGCGCGCGCCTGGCTTCATGATCTGTCGGGCACGGACGAGCTGTTGCCCCCGGGCACGGAGACGCCGCTCAGCCGGGGCATCGCTGAGACGGCTCACTGGTATCGACAGCGAGGATGGCTCTGATGGCCGGGACACAGGAGACGGTACAGCGGGCCGCGGACCTTTTCGAGAAGTGCCGGCGCTTCACGGCGGCGCGCGAGGTCATGGAAGCCGGGATCTATCCGTTCTTCCAGGCCATCGAGCGGTCCTCGGACACCGACGTGATCGTCGGCGGTGAGCGCAAGATCATGGTGGGGTCGAACAACTACCTGGGCCTTACCCACCACCCGTACGTGATGGAGCGCGCGCGGGCGGCGTTCGAGCGCTACGGCAGCGGCTGTACAGGGAGCCGCTTCCTGAACGGAACCCTGGACATGCACGAGGAGCTGGAGACGCGCCTGGCGGCGTTCCTGGGGCAGGAGGCCGCCCTGGTCTTCAGCACGGGCTACCAGACGAATCTGGGAGTCATCTCGACGCTGGCGGGCCGCGACGACGTAGTAGTCATGGACCGCCTGTGCCATGCCTCGATCGTGGACGGTGCCCGTCTCTCGTACGGCAAGCTGACGCGCTACCACCACCTGGACATGGACGGGCTGCGCAACGCGCTGGAGACCCATCGCGACGCGGGCGGCATCCTGATCGTCACGGACGGCGTGTTCTCGATGGAAGGCGACATCGTCGACCTGCCGGCCATCGTGAGTCTGGGCGAGGAGTACGGCGCCCGCGTGCTCGTGGACGATGCGCATGCGGTGGGCGTGCTGGGCGAGGGGGGTGGCGGCACGGCGCAGCACTTCGGGCTGACGGAACGCATCGATCTGGTCATGGTGACGTTCTCCAAGTCCTTCGCGTCCATCGGCGGCGCAGTCGCGGGTCCCGAAGTAGTCATCCACTACCTGAAGCACCATGCCCGCTCGCTGATCTTCAGCGCGAGCATGCCGCCATCGGCGGTGGCCACAGTGCTGGCCTGCCTGGACGTCATCGAGCGCGAGCCGGAGCGGCGGGCGCGGCTGTGGGACAACGCCCAGTACCTGAGGAACGGCCTCAAGGCGCTGGGCTACGACACGGGCATGTCGGAGACGCCCATCATCCCGGTGGCGACGGGCGACATGACGCGTACCTTCATGTTCTGGCGCGGGCTCTTCGACGCCGGCGTGTTCACGAACCCGGTGATGCCGCCCGCGGTCCCCGAGAACGCGCTCCGGCTGCGCACCTCGGTCATGGCGACCCATGCGCGCGACCAACTCGATCAGGTTCTGGACGCGTTCGCACGGGTTGGTCGGAAGCAGGGCTTCATCTGAGTGGCAGCGCCCCTGCGCGTGCGCGAGCTGGCCCGCGGCGAGCCGCTTTCGCGCTTCATCGATGTGGCGTGGCGCGTCAACATCGCCGATCCTCAGTGGGTCCCGCCGCTCCGTCGTGACCTGAGGGAGCTGCTCGACCGGGGCAGGCACCCGTTCCACCAGCACGCCGAGGTGGCCTACTTCCTGGCGGAGCGCGGCGCGGATGCCGTAGGCCGTGTCGCCGCCATCGTCAACCATCGGCACAACGAGTTCCACGGCGAGCGCACCGGGTTCTTCGGCTTTTTCGAGGCCGAGAACGACCGGGAGGTCGCGGCCGGCCTGTTGGACGCGGCGTGCGAGTGGCTGGCGCGTCGGGGAATGGAGCGGGTGCTGGGACCCGCGAACTTCTCGACGAACGAGGAGTGCGGCCTCCTGGTGGACGGCTTCGACACGCCGCCCGCCATCATGATGACCCACAACCCGCGCTACTACCCGGAGCTCGTGGAGGCCGAAGCTTTCTGCAAGGCGAAGGATCTCCTGGCCTACTGGCTCTACGATACGGGGGTGCCGCAGCGGCTCGTGCAGGGGGTCGAGCGGATCCGTGAGCGTGCGGGCGTCACCATCCGGAGCCTCGACATGAAGCGGTTCCGGGACGAAGTCGCGGCCGTCAAGGAGGTTTACAACTCGGCGTGGTCCGGGAACTGGGGATTCGTCCCCATGACGGACGCCGAGTTCGAGTTCATGGCGAGAAAACTCAAGCCGGTGGTCGATCCCGACGTCTGCTTCCTGGCCGAAGCGGGCGGTGAGGTGGCGGGCTTCTCGCTCTCGCTTCCCGACTTCAACCGTGCGCTCAAGCACGTGAACGGGCGGCTCTTCCCCCTGGGGCTGTTCCGGCTGCTCTGGGAATCGCGGCGAATCCGGACGCTGCGGATTGTCACGTTGGGGCTCAAGCCGGGCTACCGCCGCCTGGGCATCGATGCGGCGTTCTATCTCAGGACCTGGCAGGACGGCGTGGCGAAGGGGTACCGGGAGGGCGAGGCCTCCTGGATCCTGGAGGACAACTGGGAGATGCGCCGGGCGCTGGAGAAGATGGGCGGGCGCGTGTACAAGACCTACCGGATGTACGAGCGGCCGCTGTAGGTCCCCGCGCCGGGCCAGCCGATGCGTTCCGTCGATCGCCTGACGGCGGGTTACCTGGCGCTCGCGCCACTCGCCCTGGTGGGCGCCGGGCGACCCGCCGCCTGGCCGCTGCTCGTGAGCGCTCACCTCGCGGGGATCCTCGCGATCACCTTGGTGGCGCGCGCGGACGGCGTCACCCGTGGGCCCGCGCTCGCACGGCATGCGCTCCGCGTGCTGCGGCGCTGGTATCCCCTCATCCTCATGCCGTTCCTGTACGCGGAGCTCCGGTTCCTCAATCAGAGCCTGGTGGTCGGGTACCGCGATGATGCGATCCTCGCGCTCGAGCAGGCGCTCTTCAGGATGCAGCCAGCGCGGACGCTGGCGGGCGCGCTCCCGTTTCCGCTCCTCAGCGAGCTGCTGCATGCGGGCTACCTTTCGTACTACCTGCTGATCTACGCGCCGCCGCTGGTCCTCTATCTGCGCGGGCGCGACGCCGAGTTCGGCGAGATGCTGTTCTCTGAGATGCTCACCTTCTACGCGTGTTACCTGGTCTTCGTCTTCTTTCCGGTCCAGGGTCCGCGCTACCTGTGGCCCGCGCCACCGGGGGTCCCGGACGGCCCGCTCCGCGCCCTCGCGCTATTCCTCCTGGAAGCGGGCTCCTCGCAAGGGGCGGCGTTTCCCAGCTCGCACGTAGCCGTGGCGCTGATGCAGACGATCGTGGCCTTCCGGGCCCTGCCGCGCCTCGCCCCCGTCATGGCGCTCCTCACCCTCGCCCTGGGCGCGGGCGCGGTCTATAGCGGCTTCCACTATGCGACGGATGTGGCGGCCGGGGCGGCGACGGCGGTGCTCCTGGTGCCCGTGGCGCGGAGCCTGGGGCCGCGGCTCAAGGGCCGCCTGGGGCCGCGGGCGAGCGAGGCCGCTGCGGGTTTGCGGGGGTGAAGGGCCGGGTCTAAGTTGCCCGCGCTCGATTCGCGAGGAGCGATTCGGGATCGGCAGTTAGGGAAGGAGGTGCAGCGTGGCCGGCAAGTCGAAAGGCGCGAACAGCTACGACCTCATCGTGATCGGCGGCGGGCCGGGCGGCTACGTGGCCGCGATCCGCGCGGCGCAGCTCGGGATGAACGTCGCGTGCGTGGAGGCGGACAAGCTGGGCGGCGTCTGCCTGAACATCGGATGCATTCCGACGAAGGCGCTCCTCTCCAGCGCGCACCTCATCCACCAGCTCGAGGGTGCGGCCGCACACGGGGTTCACGTGGACGGCGTGAAGGTCGATTTCAAGCCGGCGCAGGAGCGGAGCCGCCGCGTGGCCGATCAGCTCAACAAGGGGGTGGCCCACCTGTTCAAGAAGAACGGCGTCACACACGTGGCCGGATACTGCCGGCTGGCCGGGAACGGCAAGGTCGCGGTGGAGGTCGGCAAGGGGAAGAAGGAACCGCTCACCGCGCCGCATATCCTGGTGGCCACCGGGTCACGAGCGCGGGACATCCCAGTGCTGAAGATCGACGGCGAGCGGATCTGGTCGTCCGACCATGCCCTCCTCCAGACGAAGGCGCCCGGCCGCATCGCCATCGTCGGCGCCGGCGCCGTGGGGATGGAGTTCGCCGATATCTTCAACGCGTTCGACAGCGAGGTCGTCATCATCGAGATGCTCGACCGCGTGCTCCCGGTGGAGGACAAGGACTGCTCGGCCGTCGTGGCGAAGAGGTACAAAAGCCGCGGGATGGAGATCCACACGAGCGCGACGTTGGAGAAGACGGAGATCGGGAGCTCCGGCGTGCGACTCACGGTGCGGACGAAGGACGGGAAAGAGACGCGGATCGAGGCGGAGTACGTGCTGTCGGCCGTGGGGCGCGTGCCGAACACGGAGGACGTGGGGCTCGAGACGGTCGGCGCGAAACACACGGAGAAGGGGAACTTCCTGCAGATCGACGAGCGCATGCGCACGAACGCGCAGGGCGTATACGCGGTGGGCGACGTCGCCCGGCCGCCGCTGCTCGCCCACAAGGCGTCCCATGAGGGGATCGTGGCCGTGGAGCACATGGCCGGGCAGGGCCACGGCACCATCGACTACGGCAACATCCCGAACTGCACGTACTGCCACCCGGAGGTCGCGTCCGTAGGCCTCACGGAGGACGAGGCCCGGCAACAGGGCTACGACATCGACGTAGGTAAGTTCCCCTGGGTCGGCAACGGACGCGCTCTGGCGGGGGGTGAGGCCGAGGGGTTCGTGAAGGTCATCCGCGACAGGCGCTACTCTGAGGTCCTGGGTGCTCACATCGTGGGGCCGAGCGCTACCGAGCTCATCGCCGAGTTCGTGGTGGGCCGACACCTGGAGACGACGTCCGAGGAGATGGAGCGGGCGATCCACCCGCACCCCACCCTGTCGGAGGCGATCGCCGAGGCCGCACTGGCGTCGCTGGGCCGGCCGATCCACATCTGAGCAGGCGGGTGCCTCGCCGCTCATCCATCTGATCCCGGGCGAAGAGGATGCATGCGGAGCGCGGCATGCGGGCGCTCGGGCGCGAGGCGGGAGCGCGGCCGGTCCCGCGCCCCTTCGTCTTCGCCGTCCTGGCCGCCGCGCTCCTCGCCCTGGCCGCTGCCGGGCTCCTGAATGAGCGGCGGCTCGAGCCCTTCACCACCTGGTACTACGTCTTCGCCTGGTACCCGACGCTGGCTGCCTTCGACGCACTCGTCGCGATCCGGCGCCGCGGGTTCCTGCTGCTCGGCCGCCCGCGGTCCGCGCTCTCGCTCCTGGCGTGGTCGGTGCCCGCGTGGATGTTGTTCGAGCTCCTCAACCTGCGGCTCCAGAACTGGTACTACGTCTTCGTGCCGGACCAGCGGGCCTCCGCATGGGCGGGGATCTGCCTGTCGTTCGCAACCGTTCTTCCGGCCGTGTTCCTGGCGGCCACGGCCACGGCCGAGTACCTGCCGGTCCACCGCCCGCGGTGGCGGCCGCTCCGGATCACGCCGCGGCGCCTGCGGGCGCTGCAGGCAACCGGCGTAGCCATGCTGGCCCTACCGCTGGCGTGGCCGGCCACGTTCTTCCCGCTGGTGTGGGGCACGCTCACGCTGATCCTGGAGCCGTCCAACTACCGGCGAGATCGGAGCCGCTCGCTCCTCGCGGATCTGGAGGCAGGCCGACCGGGTCGCCTCCTGGCACTCCTCGCGGGCGGGGCGGCCATCGGCCTCCTCTGGGAACTCTATAACGTGAGCGCACGGGGGAAGTGGATCTACACGGTGCCGGGCCTCGAGGAGCTCAAGGTGTTCGAGATGCCACTCCTCGGGTTCGTCGGGTTCCCGGTATTCGCGCTGGAGTGCTTCGCTCTCGTTCAATGGCTCGTGCTCCACGGGTTCGCCCGCGATCTCCCGTGGCCCGCGGTCCGCGCGACCCGCGCGACCCGCGGCGCGGGCACGGAGCCGGTCGGGCCGGCTGGTAGGGTTGCCGGGCCGGTCGCCGATCCGGTCGCTGGTCCGGTCGCGCCGTCGCCGTCGGGAGCCGGGCTCACGAGCCGGCCGGGTGATTTGGGCCGTGCGTTCGCCCTCGCCTGCGCGCTGGCTTTCGTGGTCGCCCTGCTGCTCGCCATGGAGCGCTACACTGTGAGCTCGACGACGCCGCACCTCCGGGATTTGCCCGGGCTCCTGCCGTCCCAGGTCGAGGACCTGACCGCGTGGGGGATCACGAGTCCGTTCGCGCTGGCGGAGCTCGAGCCCGGGGAGCTGGTCCGGCGGGTGCCGGGCGCGGAGCCCCGGGCCGCGGAAGAGTGGGTGCGCGCGGCGAGGCTCAGTACGCTTCGCGGCATCGGCACCACCGCCACACGGCACCTGTGGCGCCTGGGGGTACGCTCCATCGAGGAGCTGGCCGCGACGGACCCGGAAGCCCTGGCTGTGTGCCTGGTGGAACGGGTCGGTCAGCGGATAAACGTGCGGCGCGTGCGCGTCTGGGTTGAGGCCGCCCAGCGCGCGGTCGGCGTGAACCTGCCCGGGCCGCGCGTCGCTGCGGGGTCCGGAGGGGGGCTGTGCTAGTTGCGGTTTAGGGCTCGCGTGCCAGTGCGGAGTCTGCGAACGCGGAGCGGATGTCGATCCCGCGGATCTCCAGGACGCGGAGGATCGTCTCACCGATCTTGTTGTTGGGCGTCGATGCCCCGGCGGTGATCCCCATCTCGAACGGGACGCGGGGGAGCCAGTTGCCGTCTATGCGCTCGGGCGTGTCCTTGGCCAGATCCGGCTTGTGGCGGATGGAGCCATCGGCGGGGTTGATACAGACCGAGTCCTCGATGTGGTAGGTGGTCGTGTGCTGGCGACAGAGGTGGGCCAGGTGGTTCGTGTTCGACGAATTGTAGCCGCCGATCACGAGCATGATGTCCGGCGGGTCCTGCATCATTTTGAGGATCGCGTCCTGCCGCTCCTGGGTGGCGGAGCAGATCGTGTCGAAGTTGCGGAAGTGCTCACGCGCGTAGTCCTCCCCGTGGCGCTCCACCATGGCGCGGCGCAGCTCGGCGGCGATGGCGAGCGACTCGCCCGCGAGCATGGTGGTCTGGTTCGCGACGCCGATCTTCTGGAGGTTACTGGGGGGGTCGAAGCCGGGGGACGCCTTGTCGCGGAAGTGGGCGATGAACTCCTTGTCAGAGAGGTGGCCCGGGCGATCGCCGATGTAGTCGCAGACGAGCTTCGCCTCCGCCATGTCGCGGACGACGAGGTAGCGGCCCCCGGGATACTTCGTGACCTGGGATGCGGTGGCCCGCGACTCCTCGTGCATGTACTTCCCGTGGATGACGGCGGTGAAGGCGTCTCGCGCGTAGCTTTCGACCCTCCGCCATACGTTGAGGACCGAGCCGCACGTGGTGTCCACAATGACGCAGCCGATCGCCTGCAGCCGCTGGAAGTCCTGGACCCGGACGCCGAAGGCGGGAAGGATCACCACGTCCCCAGGGGTGATGCCGGAGAAGTCGAAGCTCCCGTGCTCGTCCGGATACAGGAACGCGATGCCCATCTCCTGCAGCCGCCGGTTGACATGCGGGTTGTGAATGATCTCGCCCACGAGGAAGAGACCCCTGCCCGGGAAGTTGTGGCGCGTCTCGTAGGCGTAATCCACGGCGCGGTCGACGCCGTAGCAGAAGCCGAACTCCTCGGCGAGGCGGACGGTCACGTCGCCGAAGTTGGCGCGGTAGCCTCTGGCGCGGATGGCCTCGACGACGGCGGAATGGTACTCCGCGTCGATGAGCGGCTGCACGGCGACTTTGAGCCCGAAGCCCTTGCGAAAGTAGGTTTGCTCCATCCGTGCGGCTCGTGTGGATCGCGTTGGCTGCCCTGTGCCGGCGCCGATCTCCCCGGATCGGGCTCGGCGTGCCGGGATGAACGAAGCTAACCGTGTGCGGCGGGCCGGGGCAACCCGCCGGGAGGCCGCAGGGCGTTGAGCGTGCGCGGGTTGCCGGCGGGCAAGGTTCCCGCCGAGGTGCTGGAGCGGCTGCTCCGGGGCGTGCCGTCGGGGCCGGGCGTGCGGGTGGGTCCGGGGATCGGGCTCGACGCCGCGGTGCTGGAGGTGGCCGCCGGTCTCCTGGTGGTGGCGAGCGATCCCATCACTTTCGCCACGGACGAGATCGGCTGGTACGCCGTGCATGTGAACGCAAACGACGTGGCGTGCATGGGCGGCGAGCCGCGGTGGTTCACGGCCGTTCTGCTCCTTCCCGGCGGCGCGGACAGCGCGCTGGCGGAGGCGGTCCAGCGGCAGATGGTCGCCGCGCTGGCCGGTCTGGGCGGCGCGCTGGTGGGCGGCCACACGGAGGTGGTGGACGGGCTCGAGCGGCCGGTCGTGTGCGGGACGATGCTGGGTCCGGCGGAGGGGGCGGTCTCCGCAGCGGACGCGCGGCCGGGGGACGAGCTCTTCCTGGCGGGCGCCGCGGCTATCGAGGCGACGGCGATCATCGCCCGCGAGCGGGGCCCGGACCTCTTGCGCGCGGTTGCGCCCGAGCTGGTGGCTCGAGCGCGGGCCTTCCTTCACGAGCCGGGGATCAGCGTGGTGGTGGCGGCGCGGGCGGCGCTTGCGGCGGGAGCGAGGGCGCTCCACGATCCCACAGAGGGCGGGGTTTTCCACGGGATCCGGGAGCTCTGCGCCGCGAGCGGCACCGGCGCTCTCGTGGATGAGGCGGCGATCGCGGTGCTCCCGGAGACCCGGGCCGTCTGCGCGCCGTTCGGCATCGACCCGCGCGCCGCCATTGCCAGTGGCGCTCTTCTCGTGGCCGTGCCGGCGCCACAGGCCCGGGCGGTCGAGGCTGCAGTGAGGGCCGCAGGGGTGCAGGTGGCCCGCGTCGGCCGGCTCGAGGACGCGGGACACGGCCTTCGCCTCCGGCGCACGGACGGGCAGGTGGAGCCGTTCCCGCCGTTCGCCGGGGACGAGATCGGGAAGATCTTCTAGGGTTGCAGCGACGCGCTGGACCCTGGGTCCCTAGGTCCCTGGTTCGTCCCTGGCCGGGCGAGGGACTCCGCGGTATGATGGCGGCCCGAAGCACAACGGCGCCCGGAACTGCGGCTTTTTCCGGGGCGCGTCCCCACGACGAACGGGCGAGCGGCATGACCGACCTGGGCTTCCTCGAGCGACTGCTCAATGCACCCGGACCTTCCGGCTTCGAGGTCCGGGCGGCGCGGGTATGGCGGGAGGAGGCTCAAGCGATCGCCGAGGAGGTGCACGCGGACTCCCACGGGAACACGGCGGCCGTCGTGAACCCCGGCGGGCGCCCGCGCCTCATGCTGGCCGGCCATATCGACGAGATCGGCCTCATGATCACGCACGTGGACGAGAGGGGCTATCTACACTTCGATGAGATCGGCGGCTGGGACGCCGAGGTGCTCGTGGGCCAGCGCGTCCGGGTGCTTGCCCGCGATCGTGAGGTTCCGGGTGTGGTGGGGAAGAAGCCGATCCACCTGATCAAGAAGGAGGAGCGGGACAAGGCCTCGAGGGTCCGCGATCTCTGGATCGACGTGGGAACGTTGGGCGCCGATGAGGTCCGCGCGTTCGGGATCCGGGTGGGCGACCCCGTGGTGCTGGACGCACCACTCCTCCGTCTGGCCGGCGACCGCATCGTGTGCCGGTCCGTGGACGACCGTGTGGGTGCGTACGTGGTGCTCGAGGCGCTGCGGCGCCTGGCCGCGGACCGGCCTAGCGCCGCGGTGATGGCCGTGGCCACCGTGCAGGAGGAGATCAGCTACCATGGCGGCGGCGCCCAGACCAGCGCGTTCGCCCTCGAGCCGGACGTGGCGCTAGTCGTAGACGTAACCTTCTCCACTGACGTGCCCGACGTGGACAAGAAGGAGCTGGGCGACCACAGGATCGGCGGCGGCCCGGTCCTGACCCGGGGGTCCGCCGCTCATCCTTTGGTCTTCGAGCTGCTGGCGGAGGTGGCGGCGGAGGCAGGGATCGAGCACACGATCCAAGCGGCGGCGCGCTCCACCCGCACGGACGCGGACGTCATCCGCTGGACGCGGAGCGGCGTGCCCACGGGCCTCATCTCGATCCCGAATCGCTACATGCACACGCCGAACGAGATGGTCAGCGTGTCCGACCTGGACCGGGCCATCCGCCTCATCGACGCGTTCGCCCGGCGCCTCACGCCGGAGACCGACTTTACGATCCGGTGACCGGCCCGTGCCGGACGCTGCGGCGGGCGCACGCGACCGGCGGGCCGGCAGCGCGCCCAGCGCGCCCAGCGCATCCCATGCACCGAGCCGCCTCCAGCCGGTTCCTTGACGTGGGGCGCGGGCGCGTCTAAACTCTGTCGCTCTTCATAGCGATTTTCCACAGGCGTGCCGGGGATCGGGAATCAGCGGCATGGTGAACACGACGGACTTCGTAAAACATCTCCAGGGCCTGCGCGACGAGGGCTACCTTTCGGACGCCCTGCTGCGCGAGACGGTGAAGAAGCTGGCGAGCTCGGACGAGCGGTTCGACTGGGTGGGCGTCTACGTGCACGACGAGCAGAAACAGGAGCTGTGGCTTCACAACTATGTGGGCGAGCCCACGGAGCACGCGCGGATCGCGGTGGGGCAGGGCGTGTGCGGGACGGCGGTTGCGGAACACACGAACAGGAACGTGCCGGACGTGAGGGCGGAGGCGAACTACCTGGCGTGCAGCCCGGACGTCCGGTCGGAGCTCGTGGTCCTCATCCGGGCGGGCGACACGATTTTCGGCCAGATCGACATCGACAGCCACAAACCGGCGGCGTTCACGGACGCGGACGAGCAGGGCATCCAGCTGATCGCCGACAAGCTTGCCGAGCAGCTTGCCTGGGAGAAGCGACGCTGAGGGCGGTGCGCGTGCCCCGGCGCCGCTGCCGGGGCCGCTGCCGGAGCCGCACATCCTCGTAGCGCCGAACCCGGGGCCCTTCACCCTAGACGGTACACGCACCTACCTCGTCGGCAGGAAGCGGGTCGCGGTCGTGGATCCCGGCCCGGACGTGGAAGGCCACGTTCGGGCCGTTCTCCATGCCCTCGGCGACGCCGACGCCGTCACGATCCTCCTCACGCACGGGCACCGTGACCACGCGGCGGCCGCTCCGGCGCTGGCAGCGAAGACGAACGCACCCGTACTCGGGCGTGCGGCCGTGGCGGACCGCGCGCTCCGCGCCGGCGAGCGGATCGAGACCGATGGGGGCGCGCTCGTTGCCGTGGAGACGCCGGGCCACTCGCCGGACCACCTCGCCTTCCACTGGCCGGCCGGGGCGGCCGTGTTCGCGGGCGATCTCGTCCTGGGCATCGGGGACACCACGTACGTGGGTGCGCCGGAAGGCGACGTGGCCGCGTACCTCCGGTCGCTCGCCGTCGTCGAAGCGCTGCGTGTGCGCCGTATCTACCCGGGGCACGGCCCGCCCGTGGAGGATGTCTCCGCGGCGCTGGCCCGGTTCGCCGCCCACCGGATGGCCAGGGTGCAGCAGGTGCGCGAGGCGCTCGGCGGCATGCCCGGCGCGTCGCCCGCGGAGCTGGCGCGCGCGATCTATCCAGGCGAGCTGCCGGAGCCGCTCCGGACCGCGGCGGAGCGGAGCATGCTTGCGATCCTGGAGTATCTGAGGGTACACGGGGCGGATGAACCGCGGGCGGCGGGCACGGACGAAGGGAGCCACGCGAGCGAACGTGGCGATGGCTCAGGCGGTGCAGGGCGCGCCCCGTCCCGCTAGGGCTTCCAGAGGTCGAAGAGCAAACCCAGCGAGAGGACGAGGTCGTAGGCCACCGAGCGGGCGCGGTACGTGGCGCTGCTGCCGAGTCCGCTCGGAAGCGGATCGGTGGATGGTTTTGCCGCGACCAGCCGTGCGTCGAGGCGGATCCGCTGTCTCTTCGAGGTGAAGTCGATCCCTGTGCCCAGGTATGCGCCCGGCTCGATGCGATCCTCCTCGTCGGGGGTCCAGGTTGGGTTCCGCGGGTGGATCAGGTTCGCGGCGGCTCCTGCGGAGAAGTAGCCGGGCGCGTTCGCCCGCAGCCGGAACTGCACGCCCGCTGTGAGCCGGAGGAGGTCCTGGCTCCCCGCGACCCCCTTGCTCAGGTTGGGCTCGTCCTGTGTCCCGGTGCGAAGCTTGTACGAGAGCCGGGAGTACGCCGCGGTGGTCGCGATGGCGAGGTGGGGCGTCGCCGCCAGCTCGAGGCCGACGCCGACGTGCGCGCCGCTCCCGGGGCCGAGCTCGGCGTGGAAGCCAGCGAGCGCCGTGTCGGTCCCGGTGTCCAGCTCGAAGCGCGTGCCCATCCAGTTGATGCCGACGATGGGTAGGACCGCGATGCGGGGAGGGGAGTGGTCGCGCGTCTGCTGGATGCGTGCCGCCCGCGCGCCCTGACCCGCTGTGTCGCGCGGAAGCGTCGCCAGGATCAGGATCAGGACCAGCGACGGGCGCGGCGCACCGTGCCGCATTGCGTACATGGCCGACCGAAGCGCAAAGGGGTCCGGGGCGGCGACTGCCGCGGCCCGGCGGCGGCTGCCGGAGATCGCGAGGTCGCGAGGTCGCGAGGCCGCGAGGCCGCGGCGTCTTGCCAATCTACGCGGCGCCATGGTATGCTCCAACGGTTCGTGCAGTCCATGCGCTTCTTCGACTTCGGGGACCCGGGCGCGGCCGCCGGAAAGGGTACCGCGGGCCGGGGATCTTTTTCGCCATCCGCGTGAACGTGAACGCTCAGACGGCGCCACTGGCGGAGGGTCTGGTCCGCGACCTCACGAGGATTGTCGGGGCGGACGGCGTGATCACCGATCCGGCCCGGCTCCTCGTCTACGAGTGCGACGCCCTCACCCAGTACCGCTTCCTGCCGCGCGCCGTGGTGCTGCCACGCGACACCCGGGAGGTGGCGGCCGTCGTGGCGGGCCTGGCCGCCCGGGAGATTCCGTTCGTGCCTCGAGGTGCGGGCACGGGGCTCTCCGGCGGCGCGCTGGCGGGTGCCGACGCGGTGATCGTGGCGACCACGCGGATGAACCGGATCCTCGAGCTCGATCCGGCGAACCGTCGTGCGGTCGTGCAGCCCGGGGTCGCGAACGCGCGACTCTCGCAGGCGGCGCTTCCCCATGGGCTCTACTACGCTCCGGATCCGTCGTCCCAGCCCGCGTGCAGTATTGGCGGGAACGTGGCGGAGAACTCGGGCGGCCCTCATTGCCTCAAATACGGCGTGACGTCCCGGTACGTCACCGGGCTCACGGTCGTGCTGCCGGATGGCGAGCTGATGCGGCTGGGCGGGATGGCCGGCGAGGCGCAGGGCTACGACCTGGTGGGGCTCTTCGTAGGCAGCGAGGGCACGTTCGGGATCGCGGCCGAGATCGAGGTTCGCCTGCTGCCGCTGCCGGAGGCTGTGGAGACGCTGCTCGCGATCTTCGGCGACCTCGAGGACGCGGGCCGCGCCGTCACGGAGATCATGGCGGCCGGACTGCTGCCCGCGGCGCTCGAGATCATCGACCAGGAGACGATCCGCGCCGTGGAGGCGAGCGTCTTCGCGGCGGGTTATCCCACGGATGCGGCGGCCGCGCTGGTGGTCGAGTTCGACGGCCTGGCCGCCGGGCTCGGGCGAGACGCGGACCTGGCCTCAGAGATCTGCCGCCGCGAGGGCGCGCGCGAGGTGCGGCGCGCGGCGGACGACCGGGAGCGCGAGGCGCTGTGGCGCGGACGCAAGAAGGCGTTCGGCGCCATGGGCCGGATCTCGCCGGACCTGCTCGTGCAGGACGCGACGGTGCCGCGCACGAAGCTCCCCGAGGTTCTCGGGCGCATCCGCCGGATCGCCGAGACGTACGGGCTCACCGTCGCGAACGTTTTCCATGCTGGGGACGGGAATCTGCACCCCAACATCCTTTTCGACCGCCGCGACGCAGAGCTGGTGGCGCGCGTCCACCGCGCCTCGCGGGAGATCATGGCCGCCTGCGTGGAGGCCGGCGGCACGATCACGGGCGAGCACGGCGTCGGCCTCGACAAGCGTGACTACATGGGGCTCATCTACAAGCGCGAGGTGATCGAGGCGATGCGCGCGGTGCGCTCCGTGTTCGACGCTCGCGGGCTCTGCAATCCGGGAAAAGTCCTGCCCTCGGAGTCGAGCGGTGCGACCGCGGCCGACCTGGCCGCCTCCCGCGCCTCCACCGCCTCTGTCTCGCGGGGCGCGGCCGGGGTGGTGGCTTCCGAGGCCAGCACGGGCCCGCAACTCTCCTTCGAGATCTGAGCGGCTGGCTGTGGGCGCCGCCCTGCGCGACGAGCTCGTACGGATGTTCTCGCCCGCGTGCATTCGTGCGGGCGCGGAGGTGGAGCGCTGGGCGGTGGGCGGGGCCGTCCCGCGGGCCGTGGTCACGCCGGAGCGTACCGAGCAGGTGGCGGAGCTGCTCGTCCGCGCTTCGGCGGAGGGGTGGTCTGTAGCGCCGGCGGGCGCGGGAACCTGGCTCGGAGCGGGGAACCCGCCGACCGCCATGGACATCGTGCTGAGCCTCGCGCGACTCGAGGCGGTCGAGCGGTACGAACCCGCCGATCTCGTCATCACCGTGGGGGCGGGGATCCCGTTGCGCGCGCTGGACGCGGAGTGCCGCGAGCACCGCCAGTGGCTGTCCCTCGATCCGCCGGGCGAAGGCCGCGGCACGCTGGGAGCCACCCTGGCCACCGCCAGCGCGGGGCCCCTGGCTCCGTTCTACGGCGCAGCGCGAGACCACGTTCTGGGGCTCACCCTCGTGACCGGCGACGGGCGCATCCTCGAGCTCGGCGGCCGGGTCGTGAAGAACGTGGCGGGCTACGATCTGGTGAAGCTGGCGGTGGGGAGCTGGGGCACGCTCGGCGTCATCACATCCGCAACGCTCCGGCTGACGCCGGTCCCGGAGCGGGATGTGACCCTGAGCTTCTTCGACGCGGACGCCTCCGCGCTCGTGGCCGCGGCGAGGGCTGTGCTGGAGAAGCCCATGGATCCGGCGGCGTGCACCCTGTTCTCCCCGGCGGTTGCCCGGATGCTTCCGGCGACGGCCGGCGGTGTGGGCGCCGACGGCTGGCTCCTGGCGGTGCGGCTACACGGCAACGCCGAGGCGGTGGAGGACGGGCGTCGGAGAGTAGAGGGCGCGGCTGAGCGGCGCGCCGGCGGCGCACTCGAAGGAGAGAGCGGGCGGGCCTTCTGGGACGGCGTCGCCGGGCTGGAGGTCGGAACGCCGCTCGTCGTCCGCGTCGCCGTGCTGCCGTCCCGGGCCAGGGAAGGCGTGGCACTCGCGCGGCGTTTGCTCGGTGAGGTGGGCGGCGGGCCGGGTGGCGCGGGCGCGGAGGGGGTCGTTGCGGACCTGCCCGCGGGCCACGTGCGTCTGCTCGTGCGCGGCGATCCGGGGCACGAGGAAGTATGGCGGTGCTGGATCCCCGCGCTCGCGGCCGCGCGGGCAGAGGTGGCTCGCGACGGCGGCACGCTCACCGTCGCCTGCGGGCCGCCCCCCCTGGTGCGTGAGGTCGGGGCGTGGGGTGACCCGGGCCCAGCGCTGCGGCTCATGCGGGAGCTCAAACGGCAGTTCGATCCGGCTGGAGTTCTGAATCCGCGGCGATTTGTGGTTGTCTAGTTGCCGCATGTTCCAGGCGTGGTATGCCTCGGCAACTCCCGCGCGAATCGCTACCCGCGGCGCGACTCCAGCACGGGGCTTACCGGTCACGCTTTCGCCTGGCGGCGCTCTTCTCCGAGGACTGGAAGGTAGATCCTGAACGTCGTGCCGGCGCCGAGCGTGCTCTCGAGCCGGATCGCGCCGCCGGCCCGCTTGACGATGTCGCTGACCGTCGAGAGGCCGAGCCCGGTACCCTTGTCCGGGTCCTTGGTGGTGAAGAACGGCTCGAAGATCCGCTCCCGGATCGCCTCCGGGATGCCGTGGCCCGTATCGGACACCGCGATCATGACCCAAGCGGCTTCTGACGCTTTAGAATCCGGCGGGTCCGAGACGCTAGCCGTTTGGATCGTGAGCCTCCCGCCGTCGGGCATGGCGTCCCGGGCGTTCACCGCCAGGTTCATGATGACCTGCTCGACCTGGGAGCGGTCCGCTGTCGCCGGGTGCAGGGAGCGCTCCAGGTCCAGGACGACCTCCATCCGATTGCCCAGGAGGCGCCGAAGGATCGGTTCGAGCTCGGTGATGACGGCGTTGAGGTCCAGCACGGTCGGCTCGCCTGGTTGTCTCCGGCTGAAGGCGAGGAGCTGGCGGACGAGCGCTGCGCCGCGCTCGGCGGCCCCTTTGATCTCTTCCAGGTCGGCCCGGATCGGGCCCGCCCCAGGGGCGTCACGCAGGAGTAAGTCGGTCGCGCCCGTGATGACCGAGAGCACGTTGTTGAAGTCGTGGGCGACTCCGCCCGCCAGGCGCGCCACGGCTTCGAGCTTCTGGGCCTGAAGGTAGCGCTCCTGGGTGAGCTTGCGTTCCGTCACGTCCAGGAGCACGCCGAGCACTACCGGCTCTCCCGCGAAGGCCAGCCGGCGGCCATAGACCTCGACGTGGAGGAGCGAGCCGTCCTTGCGCAGGCCACGGAAGCCATAGCGGAGCGCTTCGACCTCACCCTCAACCCGCCGGCGAAGGTTCTCTTCGACGAGCGGCCGGTCCTCGGGCAGAACGAGCGCCAGGACCGAATCCAGGGCGAGGAGTTCCGCCACGCTGAAGCCGAAGATTTCGGCGAGGCGCGGACTCGCATAAGTGAAGCGGCCTTGCTGGATGAGGTAGACGCCTACGAGGGATTGCTCGACGAGGGTGCGAAAGCGCTCCTCGCTGTGCTGGCGGCCGAGGACCTCACGACGGACGAGCACGTAGATGAGGAGCGCGGAACCCAGGACGAAGAGCCAACCCTTGACGGTCTGGAAGCGGTCGAGAAACTGGTCGGAGAGATAGATCCAGGCCGCGCTCACAAGGACGTAGATGAGCGCGATGCGGAGGTAACTCGGTAGCCTCTCCACCCTGGGCACGGAGCGAGCCTCCTCGCACCAAAGGTTCGTTCTCGATAGTGTGATACTTTCGATCGGGGGCCGGCAGTGTCATCGCAGTGCCGCCTTCTGACGCGTCGCTGCGGGCGCAAGGGGGAGCGAGTCATGCTACGACGCCACCGCCATTCATGCCACCCCCGGTTCCCCAGTCGCACGGCGGCTGGGCATCTCTCACCTGGCGGGAAGGTGCCGGCCGCGTGCGGGGGCGGCCGAGCGGCTAGTGCGAGTGGGTGGAAAGAAGGCCCGCGCTCGAGGAATTCAGGGACTTCGTTCGCGCGCGAGAACGGGATATCTTGCTCCGTCTGGATCTGCCCGGCTAGCTGACTCAGGGTTGGGCCACCAGCCCGGTACGCCGGGCGGTTGTCCGCCGCGGCCGTCCCGGGATGGCGTCAAGCCGGGCGGCTTCGTGGCTGCGGTGATCGCTCTGAGTCACCTGGCGTGCTCTCGGGATGGCTGGAGGTGGCGGCCAAGGGAAGCGCGGTGTCAGGGGTGTTTTTGGCCCCGAAGAGGCCGCTCGTGCTTCTCCCTACGCTATTCCTTGATGGCCTGGTATGATGGGGGGCGTATGAGATACGCGGTCATTTCAGACAGCCACGACAACTTCTACAATCTCGAGCGGACGCTCGAGATCATCACCGCGCGTGGCATTACCCGTTGCTTTCACCTGGGAGATTTCTGCGCACCCGGTTTTGTACGCGCAATGCTGGCTCGGGAGAGCTTCACGTGGATCTGTGTGTGGGGGAACGTGGACGGAGCCAAGACCAAGATCCTGCTCGAGCAGCGGAACAACCCGAGGTTCGATATCTCAGAGGAGCCTTTCAGAGAGATCGAAGTCGAAGGGAAGAAGGTGTTCTTGAGTCACTTCCCGCTCCTCGCCCGGCACGCCGCGCTCACCGGCGAGTACGCTGCGGCGTTCTACGGTGATGACCACCGGAAGAGAGTTGAGGTCCTGAAGAATGGGGCACTCCTTGCGAATCCCGGGGAGCTGGCTGGATTCGCCACCGGGCAGCCGAGCTTCGGCGTGTGGGATCCCGAGCACAACACGATGGAGCTCGTTGACCTCCGCGATTTTCGGGTGACCAGGTAGGGTTCCGAAGGCGGGGCGAGGGGAGCGTTAGCGACGTGCGGGCGTGCGGCTTCATGGCCACTTACGCGGGTCAGCCGGCCCCTCCGCCGGCCGTCCACGTTGCGGGGAGACTACAGAAGGCTGCAGTGCGGGCGTTGTCTTTCAACGGGGCCGGCATCAGATTCGGTGAGCGTCGGAGGCTGGGCTCGGTTTCCACTCCCCCAGAGATTCACGAGAGCGATGCATCCGGTAGGCTCCACCTCGCTCTTCGAGTCGGTTGCGGCGTCATCCAGCACGGAGGCAGTCCCGCCCCGCGACGGCGGAGGGACGGGAAAGAGATGTCTCGACTGCGGGGTCTCCTGACGTGAGCGATCTTGCCCGGACGATCCGTCCCGTTCTCCTGGTGGAGGACAACCCCGACTACGCGCTGCTGGTGCAGCTCGCTTTCAGCCAGGCCGGAGTGACCAACCCGGTGCGGGTGCTCGGGGACGGCGAGGCGGCGATCGCTTATCTGAGCGGACTGCCGCCGTACGACGACCGGGCGCGGTACCCGCACCCCGCACTGATGATCACGGACCTGCGGCTTCCGAAGCGGTCTGGTCTCGAGCTGCTGGAATGGATACGAGACCGGCGGGAGTTCGATCGGCTTCCTGTCGTTGTCCTCACCTCGTCAACCGATCCCAACGACGAGGTGCGGGCTTACCAGCTTGGCGCGCGATTCTACGTTGTGAAGCCGATGCGGGTGCAGGCCCTCGTACTCACGGTGAGGGCGTTTGCCGAGCTGTGGCTCGGCGCCAGCCCCCAGCGAAGGGGGGCCGTCGACGGCGCGGGGTCGGCCTGAGCCTCGCGGGCGCGTTCCTCACCCTGACCGGTACGTACAGCCAACTGCTGGACTACATCATCTTCGCCGCGCTCGTCTTCTACGTGCTGACCATCGCGGCGCTGTTCGTGCTCCGCGTGCGCCGCCCCCAGATGCACCGCCCATACCTGCGCCTTGGGCTATCCCGCAGTGCCCGCCGTTTATATGGCGGCCGCCGCCCTGATCGCCGTGATCCTCCTGATCGAGAAGCCGGTCTACACATTCGCCGGGCTCTTCATCGTGCTGCTGGGGATCCCGGTCTTCCACCTGCAGCAGCGGCTGGAGGCACTCGCTGTTCGCGCGTAGCGGCACGCGATGCGGGCCGCACGGCTGACTGCCTCGTGGAGCGGCGAGTGGACGCGCAGCTTCGCCCGGGCGGCGCCGCCCGTCACGCCCTGCGGCCCTTCGTGGGAAGTTTCCCGAGAATAAGTCTTGCTCGCATCTTTCCAGCGCGCTAACAATACAAGGTTGCTAGCTCTCCGTGGGGTCCCGCGGCCGGGGGACGCTCATGCGGCGTTTGTTGTTGAGTCTGTGCCGGGCCGCTTTGCCCAGCGGGCGTGACGCGCACCGCTCGTCCCTCCGGGCAGGTCGGGCGCAAGCGGCATCTCACACACGCTCGCGGCTCCCAACGACTCTTCCCCAGGGCAGCACAAACCGTCAGGCGGTTGTTCCCGGCTCTCGCGCAATCCGCGAGCGCACCGAGTCCCAGGTTGCCTTCCATCCAGATGGTCTAGCGTCAGGGCGAAAGCGTCAGACTCTTTTCAAGCCCTCAGAGCCGGAAGCGGGGAAATGAGCGGAATCCTGTTGTTGCGGGGAGCGCGCGTGGTGGCTGCTCTGATCATGCTCATGTGCGTTGGCGCATGCGAAGAAGACCGTCCTCCGGGGGTTCCCCCGGCCGCGCCGCGCTTCGTTGTGGTTTCGGTCCCCATGGGGTCGAACACGGTTGAGACGCGGATGAGCCCGGACGGCATAGTGTGGACGCAGCCCGTCACGCTGCGCGACCAGCAGGGGAACCCGGGTACGGCCAGCACCGCCGCCGGGATCGCCACCGACGGAACGCTGTACCACGCGGCCTGGTTCGATGCGAGTTGGGCACTCCGCTACGCGACGTCGGTGAACGGGGAGGACTGGCTGGTGAGCAGCGACGCTCTCGGCCGGTTCCCTGTGAACGAGTCAGCGTCGCCAGCAGTTGCCGCCGGAGGCGGGAAGGTCCTGATCGCCTTCCGGACCGGGACAGGCGCCCTCTGGGTCGTGGACATTACCGCGCCGTCCACGGCCGTGACACTGCCGGAGCGGTCCGGGATGGGGCCGGGGCTCGCCTTCGGCGACGGGCGCTTTGTGCTCTCGTACGTCGTCAGTCTCGGCCCACTGAATCCCGCCGTGAAGACCCTCACCTCCACGGATGGCGCGACCTGGGTCGAGGTCGGGCAGGTCTTCGGCGGTGGCGTGCCGCCCGCGCTCTCGTTCGCCGACGGACGGTTCCACCTCGTTCCCCGTACCCCAGGCCCCACGAGGGAGCTGGTGAGCGTTCGGATCCAGGTCTACAGCTCCACCGACGGCCAGTCGTGGAACTGGGAGCGGGAACTCGTCGGGCACCCGTCTGCCGTGGGGACGGCGATCGCAGCGGCTGGTGTTGATCAGCTCGTGCTCGAGACCACAGGCGGCACGGTTTCCGCCATCCCTGCCAGTGGGGCGGAGCAGACGTTGGGCTGGACGGCCAGCCATGGGATCTCGCTCACCCGCGGCCCCGGCCGCCGGCTTGCCACGTTTCGCCTGGAGCGGGTGACGGTGGACGACCCGGAGGACGGGGGTGGCGATGAGCCGTACTTCCTCGTGTTTGGCTTCAAGTCGAGGTTCGGGCGCCCGAACTCGTCGCAAGTCACGTGGTCTGGATTCCTGAGGGAACTCGGGAGCGACGTTGGCGTGGGCGCATCGGTTGAGGTACCGCCACGCATGGGGGCCGTCACCTGGTCCATTGAGCCGGAGATAACCGAGGCTTCGGTGCGTGACACGGTCGTGGGATCGGCGCAGGTAGACGTCGTGGGAGCGGCCGTCGTCGCGATCGACGGCGACGGCTGCCCACTGTCGATCGTCAAGGATCTTGCGGACCGGGTCCCCGGCCTGTTGCGGTCTGAGCTGGAGAATCTGATCGCAGGATCGACCCTACGGCGCGTCGCGGATATCCCAGTGGTGAGGGGACGGGTGGATGCGGCGCGGCAGCGGGTTCTGGAGCGCGTGAACGATCGATCGTTTTGGGACTGGGTTCAGTGCGGGTTCGATCCCGAGGATCTCATCGACAATCAGGTGGTGGCCCTGGTCGGGTGGGACGGGTTCCCAGACGGGGAGATAAACCAGACCTTCGCGCTCAGGCGGACTCGGCCGGATTCGGCGCTCACGCTGTCCTTCCGAAACACGGACATGGGTGCTGCGTGGACGGCGCAGGCGAGAGTGACGTATCGCTAGGTCCGGCGGCGCGTTTGCACAGAAGCCTGCCCGAAGGGAAAGGAGAGGCGTCGGCCATGAGGGGGGATTGCTTGCCGCAACAGGCGTTTTCGCCTCAGCGGAGCGTTCTGGCGCCGACACGGAGGTGCTTGAGGGGCCACAGACCGCCTGACCTGAGCTGCCGTCGCACCTTCTGGAGGGTGAGGCAGGCTCTACTGTGGCTGCAACTCGCGATCGCCTCCGGCACGGCGGCCTGCACGCCCGCGCTGCTGGAGCTCTTTGACCGTGCACACCTCTACGGTTCGTACGGGACGGCCGACGTCAGGCCGTCGGACGTCTTCTGCGGGAACGAGGTGAAGCCCCGGTTCGGTCCGGGCAACTGCACGTCGAAGGCCACGGACCCGAACGGTGCCCGGCCGGCCCGCGAGTACGTGGAGGTGCGAGGCTGGGTCCTCGGGGAGGGGGAGTGGGCGGACGAAAGGGAGGAGTTCGTGTTCAACCTCGCGCTCGACCTCAGCTGGACGCCCGCTTCGCCGGCTGCTGACCACGTCCATCCCATCAACTCGGCGGCCGCGCTCAACGCCGCGATCACGCCCCACAACCTGATCCAGTTTGGGGCGGGCGACGTCTCGCCGATGCACTCCGCGATGCTCGACGATGAGGGGGAGGTCTGGGGTGGCCCCGTGTCGCGAGCTGCGGTGCTCCACGTGGAGATCGACGGTTGGGGACCGGTGAGGCGCGCTGGGCTTGCCCCACCGCCCGGTTGGGTCGGACACCCGGAGACGCCGGGCGTCTTCTGGCCGTTCGACCCCAAGAGCCCGCCCGGTGGGCGAGGCGGCCCCCTCCAGCTCGGTGACTACGTGAGAATCGTGGGCACCCTTTGGGAGGACGAGCCGCACGACTGCCGCACTTGCTGGAACGGCCCGGAAGGCGACCTCGGAGAGGATGCCAAGGCGTGCTGGCATGGCGGCTCGACCAACCAGGGCCGCTGGGGCCGCGGCTACAACGAGATCCACCCCGTGGACTTCCTCGCCCGGATCGACGGGCCCACGTCGGCAACGACGGAGACCGTGGAACTCCTCGCCATGTGCGGCACCTCGTCGATCACCCGGGACATCGAGCCCCCAGGGGAGCCGCCTACGCCTCAGAGTACCGCGGGGTTCGAGGAGATCGTCGACGACGAGTTCACCGTCTGGCGGAGCGTGAAGACCCAGGACCGGGTGACGGTGCTGCCGGATCGCATCCGCGTCCACGTCGAGGTCGAGACCGGCGGGTTCCTCGGGCACGGGGCGAAGTTCAAGGCCGTCTACCGGGTGTTCTGGCAGTAGAGCAGCCCGACAGACCCGTCTACCGCCCTTGCGCGTCCGACAGGTGCCTCGGCATTGAGTCTAGAAGGCTGTTGAAGAACCCCCCCCAGGACGGACTCCGCGGGGTGGAGCGCGGCGGGGTGTCCTCTTCGCTTAACGTTGCGCGGCGTTCCGGCAGAGCCTGGTGCGCGAAAGGCTGCGGGAGGTTGTGCGCAGGGCAGGGGGGTGGCGGTACGCGCGGCTCCACGATGCGCTCCGAGGACACCCCGCCGCGCTCCGCCCCGGGAACCACGGACAGGTTCTACAGCAGCCTTCTAGCGTAGAGGAGGCCGCCGTTGAGCGTCTTGGCGTGGAACGGGTGGAACGGCACGGTGACCGTCCTTGCCCGACCCCGCGATCGCGGCCAACTTCCCCGTGAGTGTTGGCGAATTCGCCCCAACGTTCGCCCCACCCCTGGTGGAGTCCGCGCTGGTTGACCACGTGGTCGTGAGCAGCTCGAGCGGCCCGGCGGCCGCGGAAGCCCTGCGAGTGCGGTCCCCGCTCGACGGGCGGTTGCTGGCCGAGGCCCAGGCCATCGCGATGGCGAACGACAGCCCGTTCGGCCTGCACGCGAGCGTCTGGACGCGCAACCGCGCGCGCGGGGAGCGACTGGCGAGGCGGCTGCACGCGGGCGGCGTGTACGTGAACGACTGTCTGGCGATCCACTCCGTGCCCGCGCTCCCCACGGGCGGCTTGGGGGAGAGCGGCTTCGGACGCGTCCACGGCATCGCGGGGCTCGAGGAGATGTTGCGCCCGCGCGCCATCCTCGTGGACCGGATCGGGCTGCGTCGCGAGCCCTGGTGGTTCCCGTACAGCCCGAAGGCGACACGGCTTCTCTCCGCGCTGCTCGCGGGACGTGGCGCGGGCTTCGTGCGCGGCGCCCGCGAGGCGCTGCGGCGGCTGGCCGGACGCGCGGGATGAGCCTGGTCTCCGAGCTCCGAGCGCAGGAGGAGCGGCTGCTGGCCTGCGTCCACTGCGGCTTCTGCCTCCCGGCGTGCCCGACCTTCACGCGGCTGGGCGACGAGGCGGATTCGCCGCGGGGGCGCCTCTACCTCATGCGCGCGGTGGCGGAGGGGCGGCTCGATCCCGCGCAAGACGCGTTCCAGATCCACATCGACCGGTGCCTGGGATGCCGCGCCTGCGAGACGGTCTGCCCGTCGGGCGTTGAGTACGGGTTCCTGCTCGAGCGGGCGCGGCGGGAGGCGATGGCCGCGCGGCGGCCCGGCCCGGTGGCTCGCCTGATGCTCGCCGTCTTCCGCCGGCCGCGCCTCCTGCGGTTGGCCATGGCGCTCTCGCGGCTGCTGCGGGCGACGGGGCTGCCGCGCCTGCTTGCCTGGCCGGGCCGCCCGCTCGTCGGCGGCACGCAGCTCCAGTTCGCGCTGGCCATGCTCGCGGCGAGCGCGGCCCCTCGACGACGGTGGGAAGGCGCGGGCTCGGCCACGGGCGGCGCGCGGAGCCGGCGCGGCGGCGGGCCTAGGGTCGCGCTGCTGGATGGGTGCGTGCAGGCGGGGCTGTTCGCACGGGTGAACGAGGCGACCGCGCGCGTGCTCGCGGTGAACGGCTGCGAGGTCACGGGCGCGCCGGGACAGGTCTGCTGCGGCGCGCTGCACGCGCATGCGGGCGACCTGGAGGCCGCGCGCGCGCTGGCGCGGGCGAACATCGAGGCGTTCGAGACGTCGGGGGCGGAGCTCGTGGCCGTGAACGCGGCCGGCTGTGGCGCGGCCATGAAGGAGTACAGCCACCTGTTGGCGGACGACGCGAGCTGGGGGGAACGCGCGGCGCGCTTCTCGGCGAGGGTGAAGGACGCGACGGAGCTGCTGGCCGAGCTCGATCCGGTGCGCGGCGGTGCACTTCCCGTCCGCGCCACCTGTGACGCGCCGTGCCATCTCTTCCACGCGCAGCGGATCCAGACGGCGCCGCTCGCGGTGCTGCGGGCGATCCCGGAACTGGAGCTGGTGGCGCTCGCGAACGCGGACGAGTGCTGCGGCGGCGCCGGGGTCTACGGGCTCACGCATGCGGAGCTGGGCCGGCGCATCCTCGACGACAAGGTGGAGGCCGTGCGGGCCACGGGCGCGGCGGTGGTGGCCACCGGGAACCCCGGGTGCATCCTCCAGATCGGGGCCGGGCTGCTTCTGGCGGGGCTTCCGGTGCAGGTCCGGCATCCCGTGGAGCTTCTGGACCAGAGTTATGCGCGGGCAGGCTACTACGCCGCGGGCGGGGAGGCCGGCGCATGAGGCCGGAAGCTTGGTGCGAGGAGACGGTGAGCGCTTGAATCGTGCCGGCACCATGATGGACGACGTTCTTCGGCTGGCGGAGCGGTACGTGCCGCGCTTCCTCGAGCTTCTGCGTGCGCTGGTGGAGCGGGAATCGCCCAGCGGCGACGTGGCGCGCAGTCGCGAGCTGGCCATGTTTCTGGCGCGCGAGCTCGAAGCGCGCGGCGCGCGGGTGGAGCTCCACCCGGGCTCGGGATTCGGGGAACACATGCTGGCGCATCTCTCCGGGCGCGCGGCGGGGTCGCGTCCGCTTCTCGTCATCGGTCACCTGGATACGGTTCACCCGGCGGGCTCGCTCGCACGCATGCCGTTCGGGGTCGCGGAGGGCCGCGTGTCGGGGCCGGGGGCCTACGACATGAAAGGCGGCGTGGCCGGCGTGCTTCTGGCGCTCGATGTGCTGGCGGAGCGCGGCGAGCTGCCGGCGCGTGATCTTCGCATCCTGGTCACCTGCGACGAGGAGGTCGGCTCGAGCACGTCGCGCGAGCTCATCGAGCGGCTGGCGCGCGAGGCAGAGGCGGCGCTCGTGATCGAGCCGCCGCTGCCGGGCGGGGTGGCGAAGACCGCTCGCAAGGGTGGTTCCACCTACACGCTCGCGGTTCACGGCCGCGCCGCGCACGCGGGGATCGAGCCGAAGCGCGGGGCCAGCGCGGTCCACGAGCTGGCGCGCCAGGTCGCGCAGATCGTCGAGCTCGCGGACCCGGACCGCGGCACCACGGTGAACGTCGGGGAGATCGCCGGCGGGACGAAAGTCAACGTCGTGGCGGAATCTGCGGTAGCCGCCATCGACGTGCGGTTCTGGACGCGGGACGAGGCGGAGCGGGTGGACCGGGCCCTGCGCTCCCTCCAGCCCTTCGATCCGCGGTGCCGCCTCGAGATCTCGGGCGGCGTGAACCGCGGCGCGCTCGAACGCACGGCTGAGAATGCAGCGCTCTACGAGCGCGCGCGAGAGATCGCGCTTCGCCTGGGGTTCGAGCTAGGTGAAGGCGCGACCGGAGGTGGGAGCGACGGCAACCTCACCTCCGCGGTCGGCTGCCCGACGCTGGACGGTCTGGGGATCGACGGCGGCGGCGCGCACTCGCCGGACGAGCACATCTTGATGTCGGACGTGCCGCGACGGATCGCCTTTCTCAGCCGGCTGCTCGTGGCCCTGTGAGCGGGTTAGTGGGTGAGTGGGTGAGCGCGTGAGCCCTCCGTCGCCCGGGCGCGCTTCTGGCAGTCGAGCGCTCGCCCGGTGAGGCCCCGGGTGAGGCGCGTTGCGAGGGGCTTGTCCGGCAGACCCGCGTGCTCTCGGATGCCGCGAGGGACTCACCCGCTTACCCCCTCGCTCCCTCACGCGCCGGGGCGTGGCGGCTGTGTGGGGTGGATCTCGAATGCGGTCGTCCGCGCCTCGAAGCGCCGGTTCGGGAGCCCGAGCATGCGAACGAGCAGACGCTGCAGCCCGGTGGCCACCGCGCTCTCGGGCTCGCGCTCGCCGGATACCGCCGGCCCGAGTTCGCCTCGCAGCCAGCGGCGCAGCTCCTCGAGGTCCGAGAGCGCGAGGGTCTCGACCTGGAGCGTCGCGACGTAGTAGTAGCGCCCGGGCCGGTCAGGCCGGAGATCCACGCTCACCGTGTCCCGCAGGGCCTGAGCGGCCGCCTCCAGCGAACCCAGCGTACGCTCGGCCGCGGAGGAGGAGCTGATGCGCAGGCGCAAACGGGCCTCCAGTGGCTCGTACAGGAGCAGGGCGTACCAGGTCGTCTGGTCCACGAGTCCGTCGATGAAGCGATCGCGCCACAGCTCGGTGCGCACGGTGATGCGGAGCGGGAGCCCGGAGAGGACAGCCTCTGTGAGCCCAGGGTCGGCCAGGAGGTCGCCGATCCGGAATGAGAGGGAGCCGGTCGCGGGTGCGACGTCGAGGGTCAGCGGGGGCGGGGGCTGCGCTGCTGTGCCCGATGGGAGTGCCAGAGAGGCCTCCAGCAGCGCCAGCCAAAGCGCAGGGGGCGGCGTCATCGCCGCCCCCTGCCGCCTCCACCGCCGCCAGCGAGCCAGCGTCACTGCGACCTGCTAGAAGCGCTGCCCGAGGCGCACGAAGAAGTTGGGGCTCCGCTCGTCACCGTTCAGCGGGACGGCCCAGTACACGCCCAGGTTGCCCAGAAGCAGCCCGACTCCCGCATCGTAGAGCGCGGACGTGTCCGTGCCGCCCGGCCCGCCGGGGCCGTCCAGCGCCCACCCCTTCCCGGCGTTGAAGAACACCACCCAGCTCGGGCTCACGTCCACGGACCAGGAATCCCAGATCTCGTCCCAGTCGTCGTCGTCCCCGCCGAACCCGATGTCGAAGCTCAGGCGACCCCGGTACTCGACCTGCAGCACCGCGAAACGATCGCAGCCATAGGCGGGGAAGAACGGCTCCTGCACGCCCCCCGGCGGCCCGTACGCCACTACGGTATTACGGGCGCCGCAGTCGCCCTCGAACAGCCGATACCCTGGCAGCGAACCCTCGCCGCCCAGGGCATGCTGGAACTGCGGCGGCAGCGCCCGGTCTTCCAGCGCGCCGCCCACGACGGCGCGCAGGTCGAGACGCGCGCCCGGCGCCACGCGATTGTAGCGCCGCAGGTCGAGCAGCGCGTGGGTGAAGCGTTCGTCCAGCTCGACGGGGGCGGCAGGACCCGTACCGCCGCCCGGGACGGTCGCCGCGGGAATCGCCAGCGAGCCGCCCAGACCCCGCTCCACCCTGGCGTTCAGGTACCAGCCGTCGGCGGGATCGTCCCGGTCGCTGCGCACATCGAGTTCCAGGTTCGCGACCACCGAGCGGAGCGTTCCCTCACCCACCAGCGGCTGCGGACGCCACGGCTCGTCATTGTCCACCAGCGCCCAGGGACCCCCCGGCGCCCGTACCCGGTGCTCCTCCGTCCGATACTCGACCGTCGCGTCCAGCGGCAGTCCTTGAGGCGTCACGCGCACATACGCCTGCCAGCCCTGGCGCTCGAAATAGTCCCGGTAGTCCTTGTGGTAGACGAACGTGGCGAGCGATGACTCCAGGGCCGTCAGCCCCCAGGTCTCGATGGGCTCCACCACCGAACGCGCGCCCACGCCGACCCGCACGGCACGGTGCCCGCCCGCGAACTGCTCGATGCGCGCCGAGTAGCCCATGAGCTCCGTATCGAAGGAGAAGCCCGACTCGGTGCGCCAGATGCCAAACGCCTCCACCCGCATGGGATGGCTGCCGCTCGTCTCGATAATCGGACCGAACATCACGGGCAAGCCCTCGACGCGGTTGTAGCTCGAGAACGAGCGGATCGTGAACCGCGAGCGCCCGAAGCCGAGTTCGTGCGAGAGACGGCCGCGATCGCGCCGCCGCGTGCCAACGTAGCGGATGCGGTCACCCCGGTGCACGTACCGCAGCGCCTCCTCGTAAACCGTCAGCGTCCCGCTCACCTCCGCGGCGCCGGCCCCCTGCACGGCTCCACCCACCACAGTCACGTCGCCCTGCACCGAGCCGCCGGACTCGAACTCCAGGTCCCCGTTCACGACGACGACCTCGCCCTCGATCCGGCCCAACACCGTGAACGGGCCGCCCAGCACCGCCACGTCCCCGACGATCACGCGCTCCGGAGGAATCCGCGAGGCGCCCCGGAAATGGATCGTCGTGGGACGGTTGAAGAATTCCACGATCTCCTCCGCCACCGCCCTCGGCAGAGCCGCCTCCGTTACCGCTCGCTCCTGAGCCAGCGCCGCGCCAACCGGCAGCACGGGGAAGGAAAGCGCCCAAACTGCGATCAGACCTCGCATCTCGACCTCCAGCCTGAGGGCCGCCGTCTCGCAAGGGCCGTGGCATTGCACGATGCGTACCAGCTACCCCGCGTTGCCCGCGCCCAGACCGGAACCTCGTAACTCGCAGTCAGACAATGCAGTTCACTTGTATCCACCCCGATGACCTCCGCGGCGCCACCACCGTGCAGCGGCGCGGGTGTTGCGAATCGACACACTTCGTCTCGGGACACGATCAGTCGGCGTCGGTAGAGGGCCCGGCGGCCGTCGGCTCGCCTCGGATCCCCAGGCGCCTCATCCTCCGGTACAGGTTCGCGCGGTCGGTGTCAAGGCGGCGTGCCGCTTCGGCCACGTTGCC
Organism: Gemmatimonadota bacterium; assembly: GCA_016209885.1. GTDB lineage: Bacteria > Gemmatimonadota > Gemmatimonadetes > Longimicrobiales > Gaopeijiaceae > JACQVF01. Next base: position 110,177 of record JACQVF010000023.1, read on the forward strand.
GCGAGTGGCGCGGAGGGCGTCCGCAATGAGGGCCCGTTCATAGTCGGCCAGGCGCCGGGCGAGGGGTCGGTGGTCGGGCGGTTCGGGCGCGGGGAGCCGTCCCGCGTCGGGCAGAACGCGAGCCACGTCGTCGGCGCAGACGGTGGCACCGCTGTGGAGGATGACCAGGCGCTCCACGATGTTGAACAGTTCGCGGACGTTGCCGGGCCACGGGCACGTCTGGAGCCGCTCGATGGCATCGGGCGCGAACTCGGGGGTCTGGAGCCCGTAGCGCGAGCGTAGGCGCGCGAGGGCGTGGTGGACCAGGAGGGGGACGTCGTCGCTGCGTTCCCGGAGCGGAGGGATATGGATGGGCATGACCTCGAGGCGGAAAAGGAGGTCGTCGCGGAACCGTCCGTGAGTGACCTCGGCGCGCAGGTCGCGGTTCGTGGCGGCGATGACGCGGACGTCCACGTGGATGGCATCGGTGCCGCCGACGCGCTCGATGACTCCCGTCTCGATGGCGCGCAGCAGTTTCGCCTGGGCCTCGGCTCCGAGGTCTGCGACCTCGTCGAGGAAGAGGCTCCCCCGGTGGGCGAGCTCGATGCGGCCGCGGTGGCGGCTGGTGGCCCCCGTAAAGGCTCCTTTCTCGTGGCCGAACATCTCGCTTTCTACGAGATCCCGGGGGATGGCCGCGCTGTTCACGCGTGCGAACGGCCCGTCCCTGCGGGCCGAGAGGTGGTGGAGCGCGACGGCGGCGAGCTCCTTACCCGTCCCGCTCTCTCCCGTGATGAGGACGCGGGCGTCCGTGGGCGCGACGCGGCGGATGAGCGCGCGGACCTGCTCGAGGGCGGTGCTCGCGCCCACGAGCTCGTAGCCGGGCCCGAGCTCGTCGCGGAGTGCGCGGCTGAGGTCGCGGGCGCGCTGGATCTCGAGGGCGCCGCGCACGGTGAGCAGTACGGCCTCGGGGGTGAGGGGCTTCTCGATGAAGTGGAATGCGCCCAGCCGCGTGGCCCGCACGGCGTCGCCGAGGGTGGCGCGCCCGCTCATCATGACCACGGGCAGTCCGGGCGCCTGGCCGGCCAGGCGGCGGAGCGTCTCGAGGCCGTCGATCCCCGGGAGCGCGAGATCCAGGAGGACGACGTCCGGCTCCGATTCCTGGACGGCAGCAAGCGCCGCCTCGCCTGTGGCCGCCTCGCGGACGCGGTATCCCTCCGACTCCAGAAGCGAGCGGAGCATGCGGCGGGTGTTCGCCTCGTCGTCGACGATCAGGATCTCGCTCATCCCTGGCGCGTCCAGTCGATCGCTGCGATGGCGCGGTTCGGCTCCCCGCTATCCGCGGGTCTCGAGCTCGAGGATCAGACCTCTCCCGTCCGCGGAGAGGCTGGCTCGCCGGCACCGCGTGCGGGCCGCGGGCGCGTAGAAGAGCTGGATGGGCGCCCGCGCGGAGCCGTCCGGCGGGCCGTGCTCGCACGTGCCCGCGTCGCGGAAGAACGGGGACAGCGTCTGAGTGAGGGCGTCGCCGCCGGCACCTTCGGCGCGAAGCACGCCCAGCAGGACGAGCGCCTGGGGCGGCACGTCCGTGGCGACGTAGGCCATGAGTGCGCGCACGATTTCGCGCGCGTCGTCCGTCGGCGCTCCCAGGCGGAAGGCCATGACGTCGATGCGCACGCGCTTCGTCAGGTCGTAGAGCGCGTCGTGCACGGTGAAGCGGTGTGCGCCGCCCGTGAGCATGACGGTGGTGTCTCCGAGCGCCTTGCCGGCGAGGAACGCGAACGTGACGGATTCGGCGCGTCCCGGACGGGTGGACTCGCGACTGGTGGCGCGGGCGACGTCGCCGAACCAGGCGCTATCGGCGTCCGCGGCGAGGATGACGTGGTGCGGCTGGGCTGCCTGGATCTGACTCGCCACATCCGCGGCGCTCGCCCCGGGCGGCGCGGCGTATGCCAGGACGCGCACCGTGAGCGGTTTCGGGCCGCCCAGGCGAATCGCGCAGGCGGCCAGCAGAAGGGGTGCGGTCGCCGCCAGAAGTGCGGCGGCTTTCCTCGCGATCATGGTGCGCTCGCCGTGGAGAGGTGGACGATGAACTCGGCACCGCCGCCCTCACGGTTGCGGGCGGAGACATCGCCGCCCTGGGCGCGGATCGTCTGGCGCACGAGGGCGAGCCCGAGGCCGGTGCCGCGACTCTTGGTGGTGAACCCGGGCTCCCAGATACGGTCGATGATCTCGGGGTCGAGCCCTGGCCCGCGGTCCGCGACGCGCACTTCCACGAAGGGGGCGGCACCTTCGCCGTCGCCATTCGCCTCGATGGCCCGGAGCCAGATCTCGACGCCCGTGGACTCCCCGGCGGATGCGTCGAGCGCATTCAGGAGGAGGTTCCGGAAGGCACGCAACAGGGTCTCGTAGTGGCCGTTCACCGGCGGCAGGCCGTGCGGCGCATGCACGACGATGCGCGTCTGCTGGGACGCGTGGCTGCGGGCGAGTGCTTCCATGAGCTCGACGAGATCGATCTGCGACGTGGGTCCCTCCGGCAATCGCCCGAACTGCGAGAACGCTCGCGCCATCTCGTCCAGTCGCTCGATCTCGGCTCCCAGCACGGCGACGGGCTCGTGCAAGGCCCGGTCGGCGCGCCCCTGGATTCTGGCGAGGGCCAGGCGCATGGGGGTCAGCGGGTTCTTGAGCTCGTGGGCGACACGGCGAGCCATGTCCGTCCAGGCCCGCAGCCTCTCGGCCTCGACCTGGCGGCGGCGTGCCGCGTCGAGCTCCGCGGCCATGCGGCGCAGCGCGCCCCGGAGTGCCTCGAACTCGCGGACCGAGGCGCCCGAGCGCTCGGCCGCTTCCGGCAGCGGCTCCGAGCGCGCGATGCGTTCCGTCCAGCCGATGAGCTCGCTGATCGGTCGAGAGAGCGAGTAGGCGAGGGCGCGGGCGATGACGAGGGCGAGGGCGGTCATCAGCACGCCGGCGGCCAGGGCCACTAGAGGGAGTACGCGGAGGAAGCGTTCGCCCACCAGGGCGTAGAGCCTAGAGAGCCGCAGCGACTCGGAGAGCGCTTCCTGGTGCGCACGGATCGCGGAGCCGACGCGGCGGTCGGCGGGCGCGACCCGCTGGACGCTGTCGATCAGCGCGCGCCCGGACTCCGCCACGGCCTCCCAGGGACCGGCCGTCCCCGACCCGGCCACGATCTCGCGGAGGAGCAGCGTAGCGCCGAGGAGCGCGACGCCGGCCACGGCGACGGCGACGGCGAGGATGGCCAGGAAGACCCCGGTCTGGAAGCTCCGGACCTTCAGCATCGCGGAATCTACGGGTGTGGTGTGCGGCGTGGCCGGGGCTGGTGTGGCGAAATGGCCACTTGACTTCGCACGCGCGGCTGCCAAAACTTTTTACATGGGGGTGCGTGCCGGAACCCGAGCCGGCGGTTTGCGCGCTCCCAACTGTAGGCGATCGTTGGACGCTCCTTTGGCCCCACTCGTGCAGGACATCCGCGTCGCGGCCGAGCCGATCTCCGGCGCCGCAAGCCGGCGATCCGGGCGCGCGGGTTCCCGCGGGTCGTTGCGGGCGCTGCGGTTTCGCGCAACTGATTCACCGGACCGCCGGCGAATCGTGGCCGGTCGCGCCACGGCTCGAAAGGTAGACCCGGGCGAACGAGGTGGGCAAGCAGGGCTCCGGATTTTCCGGATCCTCGGCCGGTGAACGCGGGAGGAGAGACACGCGGTGATCGTACCCAACGTCCGCGCGATGTTCGGGCGCCGGGAGGCGTGGCAGGCCGTCGCCCTGCTGGCCGGGGGCGATCCCGACCTCGCCCAATCCGCCGAGGATCGGCTGCGCGAGGAAGGGCTGGATGCCCTCCTCGACGATCCGCGGCTGCTCAACGCGATCCTCACGGACCGTGAGGTCAGCGTGCGCCCGGACCTTGTATTCTACGTGCTCGTGCGCCATGCACTGCTGGAGGGAGGGATCGACGATCTCCGGCTGGCGGATTACATCGCCGCGTTGCTCCTCGCCTTCGGGCGGGGGCGGCGCGCGAACCGGGTCGCGGATAGCGACGAGGTCGAGTACGAGTACCTGGTGGACGTCGCGACGGACCTGGCCGGCGAGAAGGGCCGACGCGCGTTCCTCTTGCGTGCGCACCTGGGGAACTACTCCCTCTGGCTCTCGGGGCTCTTTCCTCAGTACATCGAGGCGCGGGTCGAGCACCGGGGCGCGCCGCCGCTCGAGTATTACGAGGAGATGGGCGCGACCGGCTACCGCCTGGCCGCTGACACGGTTTTCGCCGAGGCGTTCGGCCTCGATAGGCTGTACCTCGATGCCGCGGTACGCTTCCCAGCACTTCGCACGGCGTTGAACCGGCTCTCGTACAGGCATTTCTGGCCGGGGACGGGGCTGCGCCGTGGTGGGCTGCCGGGGAGAGGTTCGCAGCGGCTCGATCTCGGCTAGCAGGCGACCTTTTGGCATGCGGGTGCGGCTCTCCCTTCTGCCCAGCTCCGCGCCACTGGAAGGCGGGGGCGCCGCGATCTGTCCGCATTGCTGGATGGTGAACCCCGGGATGTTCCTGCTCTGCGCCCGCTGTGGTGCGGACATGCGCACATACCTGCAGGAGTCGGCGGGGTTGCGGCGGACGGCGCCGCTCCAGAGTCCCGTGCCCGTCCTGGGCGGCCCGCGGCTTTCGGCGCTGCAGCGCGTGCTGCTGGGTGGTTTCCTCCTCGTGCTCGCCCTTGGTCAGGTGCTCAGCGCGACGGCGCCCCGGCAGCCCGTTCGCGATTCGAGCCCGAGTCCGGCATCGGCGCCCTGAGGGCCCTGAGGGCCGGGCGACCCCTCTCCCTCCCGACGTCCTGCTCGCGCAGGATCGGCAGCCGCTGGAACGCGGTATCCACGAGCTGGCGGATCAGGTCAGCGTGCCACGGCATGAGGTGCCCGGTGCGCATCCACACGATGTCCTTGGGCTCGCGCGCGGCGTCGTAGAGCGCGTCGATGGACGCGCGGGGGATCTGCGGATCGTCGAGGCCGGCCACCATGAGGAGCGGGCGCGGCGCGATTCCGCCCACGTAGCGGGCGGGCTCGAGCTGGCGGATCGGCCAGGTGAGCGCGGCGGCGATGATGCGGCGGAGGGGCCGCGGGCCGAGCTCGAGGTTCGCGGCGAGGAGCGCGGGGAGGTCGGCGCCACCGTAGATCAGTGCCACGTTCTTGAAGCGCGGTTCCGAAGCTGCCGCGATGCTCGCGAACGGCACTGCGAACGACGAGGCCACCAGGACCATGCGCGAGGAATCGACGTCCGGGCGGGACGCCAGGTAGTCGGCCAGGGCGATGAACGAGGCGGGCACACGATCGGCGGCCCGCACGATGGCGCGCAGCTCGCGGAGGTAGGTGGAGACATCGAGCTCCATCGGGAACTCGTCGGGGTAGTCGGGTGAGGCGACGACAACGTCGATGCCCGGCGGCAGGTAGCTGAGCGCGTGGCGCCCGAGCTCGCGGCCGTCGGCGAGCACGGAGCCCGGGAACGGTCCCGGCCCGGGCGGCACGCGGACAAGGGCGCGGAAGCGGAGGCCGGTGCTCGTGCCGATCGTAACCAGCGTGCCGTCCGGGTCCGGCTGCTCCGCAACCTGCGTGACGGCGCCGACGTGGCGGGTGAAGCGCTCGAGCGACCGCGGGGACGGTTGCCCGCCGTCGCGACCGCACGCGGCAGCGCCGAGGAGCAGGGCCGCGAGAAGCGACGCATCAGTGCGCATGGCGTGAAGATCGTGGCCGTGCAGGTGCGGCGCAAAACGACCGCCGCGGCCGCGCATGCCGCATATGCCGCATGGCGATTGATCCGGCCAGTCAGGAGTGGCGGTGTGACCCGCAGAAGTCGTGGAACGTGTCTCCCGGTCGAACGTCCTGGACGAGCCTTCTTGCCTCGATCCTCCGTCCTCCGTCGACGCCTGCGCCATCGTGTGCCGGGTACGGCGCGGATACCGGACCTCGCTCCGGGGTAGGGATAGCGCGCGGGCGGCGGACATCCGGATGGAGGGCCGTGCCTCATGCCCCGTCCGGATCATGCCGGGGTGAAGGGCGCTCGCCTGCCACGTAGTCCAACGGGTGAACGCATGTCCATGCCGAGTGCTTCCTCTGCGGCGCGCTGCACGGGGCTGACCAAGCGGTACGGCTCCGTGGTGGCGGTGGATCACCTCGACCTCGAGGTCCGCAGCGGCGAGTGCTTTGGTCTGCTGGGGCCGAACGGCGCGGGGAAGACGACGACCGTCGAGATTCTCGAGGGGCTCATCGCGCCGGACGCCGGCATGGTAGAGGTGCTGGGTCTTTCCTGGCGCGGCGTGGCGGTGGAGCTGCGCCAGCGGATCGGGATCCAGCTCCAGGAGACGCGGCTGCCGCCGAAGCTCTCCGTGGAGGAGACAGTTCGCCTTTTCCGCAGCTTCTACCGGCAGGGGCGCGCCGTGGAGGAGGTACTCGAGCTGGTGGGGCTCGTGGAGAAGCGGAAGGCGTGGGTGCGCGATCTCTCCGGCGGCCAGCGCCAGCGCCTCGCCGTGGCGTGCGCGCTGGTGAGCGAGCCGGACCTCCTGTTCCTGGATGAGCCGACCACGGGGCTGGACCCTCAGTCGCGGCTGCAGCTCTGGGACGTGATCCATGCGTACAAGGCGAAGGGCGGCACCGTGCTGCTCACCACGCACTACATGGAGGAGGCGGCGCAGCTCTGCAATCGGGTCGCCATCCTGGACCACGGGCGAGTGATCGCTCTGGGCGCGCCCGGCGAGCTGGTGGCGTCCCTCGGCGCTGACCACGTGGTCGAGTTCTCGGTGGACGGCGGCGTGGCCCTCGAGCCGCAGCAGTGGTGGAAGATCCCCGGCGTGCGGGCCGTACGCGAGCAGGACGGGCGCATCGCGCTGACGGTGCGAGAGGTGCACCGCGCGGTGCCCGCGCTGCTGGACGAGCTCGCGCGCGCGGGCGCGGAGCTATCCGGGCTCGTAGTTCACCATGCGACGCTGGAGGACGTGTTCGTGGCGCTCACGGGGAGGCATCTGCGGGATGAATGAGCCGGAAGCGGTCGAGCGCCGCAGGCGCGGGCAGGCCCGCGGACCGCATCCGCTGGTGGAGCTCACGCTTTTCCGTGTGCGCGAGTTCGTGCGCGAGCCCGAGGCGCTCTTCTGGACGTTCGCCTTCCCCATCCTCCTCGCGTTCGTGCTGGGGATCGCGTTCCGTGGCCGGGGCGTTCAGCCCACGCCGGTGGCGCTGGAGGCGGGCGTGCAGGCCGACCACGTGCGCGAGGCGCTCGAGCGCTTCGACGACCTCGAGGTCTCCGTGCTGGACCCGGCGGCGGCGGAGGACGCTCTGCGCAAGGGACAGGTGGGGCTCGTGGTGATCCCGGGGCCGGAGGGTATGACCTACCGGTACGATCCCGCGCGCCCCGAGAGCCGGACCGCGCGCCTGCAGGTGGAGCTGGCCCTCGCCCGTGCCGCCGGCTACGGGGAGCAGTCCCCGGCGCGGGAGGATCACGTCACGGAGCGCGGCGCGCGCTACATCGACTTCGTGATCCCGGGGCTCCTGGCGCTGAACCTCATGGGGACGGGGTTCTGGGGTGTGGGCTACGCGGTGGTCCAGCTTCGCACGCGGATGCTGCTCAAGCGGTTCGTGGCGACGCCGATGCGGCGGAGCGATTTCCTGCTCAGCTTCGGGCTCGGGCGTCTGTCGTTCCTGGTTGTGGAGCTCGCGGCTCTGCTCGCGTTCGCGCGGCTCGTGTTCGACGTGACGGTGCAGGGCTCGCTCATCCTCTTCGCGGCCATCGCCGTGGTGGGCGGCTTCACGTTCGCGGCGCTCGGGCTGCTGGTCGCGAGCCGCGCGAAGACCGTGGAGGGCGTGGCCGGGCTCATGAACCTGGCCATGGTCCCCATGTGGATCCTTTCGGGCGTCTTCTTCTCGTCCTCCCGCTTCCCCGACATGATGCAGCCCCTGATCCGCGTGCTGCCGCTCACCCCTCTGGTGGACACGCTGCGGGCGGTCATGAACGAGGGCGCAGGGATCGGGGATGTGGCGGGCTGGATGGCGCTGGTGGCGGCCTGGGGCGTCGCCAGCTTCGCGGTCGCACTCCGCATCTTCCGCTGGAACTGAGACGGAGGACGCACACGTCAGCTCCGCGATCACCTGAGCCGCCGCCAGAACGAGCACGGACAGCACCAGCTCGCGGGTGCGGGCGCCGGACGCCCGTAGAATGCCGAGGAGCAGGATGTCGTTGAGCGCCCAGGTACCCGCGGGACGCAGGAACATGGGGCCCGCCGAGAGTGCCAGGCCGAGGGCCAGGCACAACGGCACGGCGGCGCCCAAGGCCGGCTCACGTGCACGCTCTTGCCATCGGCCTGCGTGAGGGTAGCGGAGCCGTGGCCGCCACCGGCCGCGCCTGCCGGGCGGGCGGTCGATTGCGGCCCACGGACGGACCCGCGCAGCGGGCGAGCCCCCAAGCCGTGCGGGGTGGCCGCACGGGCGCCGACCTCCGTGAGGTGCGGGGTCCCTCCCGCACAGCGCTGCCCGCTGCCGCCGGATCCTACAGGCCGAAGAGCTTCGTCACCTTCGCGGTGAGCTGTCGTTCCAGCACGCCGCCGCCGCCCGCCACGTCGCGCCGCTCCGTGTAGACGAGGAAGAAGTCGCTGAGCGGCGCGTGGATGAAGTTCAAACGGAGATTCGAGACCACCTCGTCGGTGTCCCGGTTGTACTGGACGAAGGCGCTGGTGATGAGACGGGCCGATGTGGCGAAGTGCATGCGGAACCCGTACACGTCGGCCGTGAAGCGACTCTCGGGCAAAGCGACCTCGTTGTGGTCCGCCGAGAGGTCCAGCGTCAGGTGGTGGCTCGGACGCCAAACGCCGCTGAGCCCCACCGACGTTCGCTCCCCGTTGAAGAAGCCGCCCTGGCTCAGCCGCACGCTCCCGGAGAGCGGTCGCCCGGCGCTGGAGCGGTAGCTGACGCTGCCCTCGTCGAAGTGGTAGGTCCCGCGGGGGACGGCGGCGTCGGCGCGCACACGGAAATCCTGGAACAGGCGCTCGAATCGGTCGCTGTACTCGAGGCTCAGCACACTTCCGTCCGCGAAGTTCACCGCGAATCCGAGCGCGGACGTGCGGGTTTCCAGCACGTCGGCCAGGTTCGTGATGTAGTCGACCTCCACGTACGGGTTCACTTCCTCGACCAGCGCGACTGCGGGCCGCGGGTGAAGGCCAAAGGTGGCGTATCCGTTCCGGATACCACCGCGGCGCACGAATCCGATTCCCGGCTCGAACCCGTCGCCGATCTCCTTCATCATCACGGACGCATTGACGAGCCAATCCCGCCACGCGACAAGGAAGCGGCCTGCGCGGGTGTTGCCCTCGGCGCCGGGGTAGTCGGTGGCGGCGAGGTAGCCCTGGAGGTAGAGCTTGCCGAGGAGCTCCGCGTCGGCGTCGATCCCGAAGCTGCGGTTGTAGGCGCCGCCGCCCGCCATGTCCCTGCCGCCCATCCCCTGCCGGTTGGTGAAGATCGCGCCGACCTGAGCCCCGCTGAAGAGCGGGCGCCGCAGCCGCGCGACTGTGAAGTTCTCCGCCGGCGTGGCACCTGTCTCCTTTGTCTGCATGGTGAGGATTCCGCCCTCGAACGCTCCCATGCGGCCGGTGAGCCTGCCGCCGCCGAGCACCGGGACGGCGCGCCCTCCCTCGAGACCGATCCTCCGCGAATGGAAGAGGGTGAAGTCGCGGAGCGACGTCCCGGTCCGGTAGCGTCCGCCCACGGCGTCGCCGAAGGCGAAGCTGCCGGAGTTCTCCACGAAGAACTCGCGCTTCTCCGGGAAGAAGAGGGAGAAACGCGTGAGGTTCACCTGCTCCTCGTCCACCTCGACCTGGGAGAAGTCGGTGCGGTACGTGAGGTCGAGGGTGAGCCCGGGCGTCACGCCGTATTTCAGGTCGAGGCCAGCGTCGAAGTCGCTTCCGGCCCCAGCGTCCGCGGCGCTGCCCAGGTCCTTGCGGGCCGCGCGTACGTAGGGCTTGAACCGCAAGTTCCGGCCGGCGGGCAGCGTTCCGAGGCCCACCAGTGTGCCCGCCCTGGACATTGTGTAGACCTTGTCCCGGCGGTCGATGGGCGCCCAGAACGCGTCCTCGTTCCTCCGCCGGATGCGCCGGTACAGGTTGAGCCCCCAGCGCTGCTCGTCGCGATTGGGATCGAAGCGGAGCGTCGTCCAGGGGATGGCCATCTCGACGGACCACCCCCACTCCTGGACCCAAGTCTTCACGCGGATGATCCCGTCCCACGCCAGGTCGCGGACCCGAGTGTCGTCGAAGGACTGGGCATCCCGCACCGCGCCCGCGGGGTTGATGAAGAACATGAACGAGTTGCGGCGGTCCAGGAACGTGTCGATGGCGACCCCGAAGGCGTCGCTGTGCAGGCTCTCGTAGTCCCGCTCGAGGCTCGTGATGATGATGCCGTCCGGGTCCGAGTCGTAGCACACGGCGGAGATGTAGAGGTACTCCGAGTCGAAGAGGATGCGGGCGACCGTCCGCTGGCTCGCCGGATACCCCGCGTCCGGCTTCGACTGAATGAACGTGGTGAGAGACTCCGCCGCCTTCCATGCCTCTTCGTCCACGCGGCCATCCACCCGGATCGCGCCGCTTGCGCGAGCGGCGTGAACCACGGGCCGGGGCGCCGCCTCCACGTCGATGGGGAAGTCAGCCGATGCCGTCGGACTCCGCGCCTCCGAGAGCTCGGAGCTCGTCTGGGCCCGCAGCGCGGCGGCTGCCGCCACGTGGCAGGCCATCAGGATGATGCTGCAGCGCAAGACCTTCGTGCTCACATCCGTGTGTGCCCTGGCAGAGAATCACGACCGGCGAGCTTCTGGAGTTCCGGTGCAGGAATCCGCGACCGAAAATCACCCCAAAATCTCCGAATTGGGACGATTCGTCAACCAGCTTAGCCAGCTTGGTAGTGGCTCAAACCGACCCGCTACCCGGCTGAAGCTTCGGCTCGCCGCCTCACCGGCGGACGGGCCTCAGGCAGTTGGGGCAGTAGCGCCAGCCATCCTCGAGCTCGCGCCCGCACGCGCAGTGTTGCCGCCGGAGTTTCCCGCAGCCGGGGCAGCCGAGAGCGCCGGGCGGGATCTCGTCGCCGCAGTCGGGGCAGGGGAGGACGGCGTCGGCGGCGAGGCGCGTGACGCGGGCGATCTCGTCGGGCGAGGTGATCCCCTCGTGGGCTTTCCGCCTTGCATCCCGTGCCATGGAGCGCATCCCGCTCTCGGCGGCGAGCGAGCGAAGCGTAGCGAGCGGTGCGCCGCGCGCAATCTCGGCGCGCACCGCGTCGTTGACGGCGAGCACCTCGAAGACGCCGGTGCGACCGTGATGGCCGTCGTGGCAGCGGTCGCAGGCGGCTCGAACCCCACGGCATGCCACGCAGATTTTGCGAACAAGGCGTTGGGCGATGACGCCCGAGAGGCCGGCGGCGACCAGGTAGGCGGGCACGCCCATGTGCAGCAGCCGCGCGATGGCGCCGGGCGCGTCGTTCGTGTGGATCGTGGAGAGAACGAGGTGGCCGGTCGTGGCTGCCGACATCGCGATCTCGGCGGTCTCCGTGTCCCGGATCTCGCCCACCATCACCACGTCCGGGTCCTGCCGCAGGATCGCACGCAGCGCGGTCGCAAAGGTGAGGCCGGCACGGGGGTGGACCTGTACTTGGCTGATGCCGGGGAGGCGGTACTCGATGGGATCCTCGAGCGTCACGATGTTGAGGCGCGTGCGGTCGAGCTCGCCGAGCGCCCCGAAGAGCGTGCTCGTCTTTCCGCTCCCGGTCGGTCCGGCAGCCAGGATCACGCCCTGCTCGGTGGCGAGGAGGGAGCGGATGCGCACGAGGTCATCGAGCGCGAGCCCCAGGACGTCCAGATTGCGGGGCGAGTCGGCGGGGTCCAGGAGGCGGATCACGGCCTTCTCGCCGCCCGCGGTCGGCAGGGTCGACACCCGCAGCGTGAGCTTCGTGGCGCCGTGCGAGAGCTGGGAGCGCCCGTCCTGTGGACGGCGCTTCACCGCGATGTCCATTCCCGCCATGACCTTGATGCGAGAGATGACCGCGGGATGGCTCGCGGGCGGCAGGTCCATGGCGCGGTGGAGCACGCCGTCGACGCGGTAGCGAACGTGGAGTTCCCCGTCATGGCGCTCGATGTGGATGTCGCTCGCACGCTCCTCCACGGCGCGCCGCAGAATGAGGTCCACCAGGCGCACGATGGGCGCCGCGCTGGCGGCGCGCTCGATTTCGGTCGCGGTTCCGTCCCCGCTGCGATCCCCGGGCAGCCTGCGAACGATGGCGCTGAGCTCGCCTCCGTAGGCCAGTGCGACGGCCTCGGCGACCGCCGTCGCCGGAGCGACGAGCGGCTCGACGCGGCGCCCGGTCTGGAACTGGATGTCGTCGATGGTGGCCAGGTCCAGCGGGTCCACCATGGCGAGGCGGAGGTGGCGGGCGGTGGCCGTGAGGGGCAGCACCCTCCGTTCACGGGCGAGCTCCGGGCGCACGAGGGCGAGTGCGGCGGACTCCGGCTGGAGAGGCGGCTCAGCTATGGGAAGGTTGAGCTGCACGGACAGAGCTCGTGCGATGGCGGCCTCGTCCGCGAGCCCCCGCCGCACCAGCACCTCGCCCAGGCGGCGCCCCGTCGCGCGTTGCTCCTCGATGGCCGCGGCCAGCGCATCGTCTGTGAGCTCGCCGCCTTCCACCAGGAGCTGGCCGAGAATCTTCGACCGGGCAGCCACGAGGGTCGAGGATCGGGGCCTGGCGCGGGCCGGACCATGGTGGGGTGGGAAGGGAGGAGAAGCGCTGCGGCTACCGGCATTCCGGGCGTCTCTGGTCGCCCAGCCAGCCGAACAGCGCGCCCGGCACGTCCGTGATCGCGCCGAGCCGCCGCGCCACGCCCGCCACGCCCGCCGCGCCCGGCGCGCCGGGCGCGGCGACGATTCCGAGGGCGGGGCTCTGGGTGTGACCCGCCCGCACGTCCTCGATGTTCCCGTGGTCGCTCGCGAGGAGCAGAAGCGTGTCGGGCGGCAGGGTGTCCAGGACGCCCTCGAGGAACCGGTCCACGAGCTCGAGGGCCCGGATCGCGCCCTGCATGCCGCCCCGGTGTCCGGCCAGGTCGGTGGCGTAGTGGGCGAAGACGGTGAGGTTGGCGGTCGCGGCGATGCGCGCCAGATTTCGGCCCGCCGTCTCAGGCGAGATCTCCGGGAGGTCCGTGTAGCCGAGGTACAGGCGCCAGCCCGTGTTCACGATCTCGCTGGCCACCGCTTCTCCGCGACGAAGCGCGTCGGCGTGGCGGACGAGCAGGCCGGCGGCGACCGCGGCGAGAGGCGGGGCCGGCGAGCGCCGGTGGCCTCGCCGCTCCAGGAAATCCTCGGGGTAGGCGTTCGCGAAGATCGTGCGATGCCCGGCCGTGAGCGCGCGGCTCATGAGGTTGTCGGTCTGGAGGAGCGGCCGCAGCTTCACGGGTGTCCAGGGCCCGAAGTGGCGGCCGTAGATGCGAGGTGCGTTCTGCCCGGTGAGGAGCGCGGTCTGCCCGGTCCCGCTCTGGGGCACGCCGGGCACGCCGAGCACGGCGTCGAGGGGGACGGAGAAGGCGGCGGCGCCCGCGACACGGGGTTCCGCGAGCGTAGGGATCGCATCGCCAAGGAGCGATCTGAGCGCCCCCAGCCCCGCGCGCAGGAACGGGTTGACGTCCGGGTCCGGCGGCCCTATGCCGACGCCGTCGAGGAAGATGAGGAGGGCGCGCCGGGTCACATCGACACCGCTGTCGTCATCTATCCGGCGTCGGCAGAGCAGACCCGGAAGCCGCGCCGACTCACGGCGAGAGCCGCAGCGCGCGCCGTGCCTCCGCCGCGGTCACGCCGCGCACCCGCACGGTCTTCGTCCGCGCGGATCGGCCGCGCGCGATCTCCACGGCCGAGCGTGGCACGCCCAGCGCCTTCGCCAGCACGCGGATGAGCTCCTGGTTCGCCGCGCCCCGCACCGGCGGCGCCGCGAGCCGCACCCTGAGCCGGCCATCGTGCTCGCCCGCGATCTCGCTTCTGCCGGCACGCGGCTGCGCGTGAACCGCGAACTCGATGCCGCCGGCGCGCTCCGAGAAATCCACGGGAGGTCCGCGCTCGTCGCTAGCGGGGCGCACCCAGACGCTGCAGCACGCGCTCGATGGGCGTGGCGGGCGCGGACGGCGCCGTGCGCCGCAGCCACTGCCGGATCAGTGAGTCGTCCCGGAGGTAATCGGCGAGGCCCAGCGCCAGCAGGAGGAGCGCTGCGATGAGGATCAGGCCTAAGGGTCGGACACGCGATCGAGAGTCGGCCATGGTTGTGGGGAGCGGCCGCGAGCCACCCTGAGAGCCCAGCGTACGGCGGGCCGGGCGCGGCCCTACCGTGCGGGCCGTACGTCGATGGTGATCTGAACGCTCACGTGGCCGAGGTCCGCCCGGTCGCGAATCGAGTCCCGGAGCCGCGGCTCGAGTTTCGTGTAGGCGGCCATGACGCACTCGCGCAGGTGCTCGCGCAGAACACGCAGCGCGTTCACGTCGGGGCGGCTCGTCCCCGTGGCCTCCTTCGCCTCCTCGACCGCCTCGGGGCGGACCTCGAACGGCGCCATCGCCACGGTGTCATCGCGGTCGCCGTCGAGGTAGTGGACCGAGATCGTGACGTCGCCGCGGGCGTGATGGTGGTGGATGTCGCCGATCCCGCGGAAGCGGGCTGCGATCTGGCGCAGCTCGACGCTCTGGGCGGCCTTGACGTAGCTGGCTTCGATGAGCTTGAAGATGCGGGTGAGCCGTTCCTGCTGGGTGGCGGTGGGATCGGGGACCTCGGTGCCGAGCTCGCGGCCGGTCGCCTGCCGGACGATTTGCATTCCTGGCTCGCCCACGTCCCGGCTGCGTTCTCGGTCTATGTTGTCCAGGATCCGGTCGGGGTGTGTCCGGTAGCTCATATCCTCTCGCTCCTCATAGCGCGAAGGAGACCCATCTCTCACGATAACGTAAGGGGGCAAAGCGGGCCAGGAGCCGGGGTCCAGCGGGTCCATCTGGCGCCCACCCGCGCGCGGGCCGACGGCGCTCCGTGCGCCTGACGGCGACACTCTTGCAGGAGGACACCTCATGCTGCCGCCCCTTCCCGCGCGGCTGCTTCATGTCTTCGTGGCGCCGGGCAGCCTGTTCGCGAAGCTCAGGGCCGAGCCGGCGTGGTTGGGAGCCCTCACGGTGGGCGCGGCTCTCGTCGTCGTCGCCGTCGCCGCAGTGCCCTTCGAGGTGTACGTGGAGGCGATTCGGGCGCGCATGCCCGCCGGCGCGCCGGCCGCGGCGCGCCTCGAGGACATGGCCTCCGTCATGAAGGTGACGGGCGCCATCGGCGCGGTCCTCTTCACGTACGGAGCGGCGTTCCTGCTCGCTGGCATCCTGCTCCTCGTCTTCAACTTCCTGCTGGGCGGCGAAGGCTCCTATCGCCAGTACCTCGCCGTCACGGCGCTCGCCAGCGTGATTCCGGCGATCGGCGCGGTGCTCATGCTTCCGCTGAAGCTGGTGACCCGCGACCCGGAGCTCACGCTGAACCTGGGCGCGCTCGCCTGGTTCCTCGAGGAGGGATACGTGCTGCGGGTGCTCACGCGCCTGGACCTGTTCGGCCTGTGGGCCGCGCTGGTGACGGCAACCGGCATTGTGGCGCTCGACGAGCGGCGCCGCTGGCCGCCCTGCGCCGCGCTCGTCGTGAGCCTCAGGGTAATCTGGGCGCTGCTCCTGGGCCTGCTGCCGGGGCCCGCCTGAGCGGGCAGCGGCCGGGGGCGAACTGGGGCGGAGATTGCTGACCCGAGCAACGACCGGCATCATCCCGGCGTGCTGATCCGCGTTCTGGCCGTTACGGCGGCTGCCTTCCATCTCTACGCGGCGGGCGTAGCGCCGTTCACGGCGCTGGTGCAGCGTCCCGTGCACCTTGCGCTCATGGCTGCGCTTGCATTCCTGGGGTTGGGCGTGGGCCGCGAAAGGGGTGGCGGGGAGGCGGAGCCCCCAGCGGCGCGCGCGCGCCAGGCCCGCGCTGCGGTGGGCGCGGCGCTCATCGCAGCCACCCTGTTCACCTGCACGTACCTCGTCCTCCAGCACGAGGCGCTGGTGCGCCGATCGGGGATGGCGACGCCGCTGGACCTGGTGGCCGGCGGCGTGGCGATCGTCATCGTGCTCGAGCTCGCGCGCCGCACGACCGGCTGGGCGCTCGTGGCCGTCGCGCTCCTGGCTCTGGGCTACGCGTTCGCAGGCCCGTACCTGCCCGGGATGCTGGCACACCGCGGCTATTCGCTCACCCGCGTGATCGAGCACCTCTACCTCTCGACGGAGGGGATCTGGGGGATCCCGCTCGGCGTATCCGCGGACTTCGTCTATCTCTTCGTGCTATTCGGCGCGCTGCTCGACGCCGCGGGCGGGGGCGAGCTGCTCATCGCGCTTGCGTCGCGCGTGGCCGGCGCGACCCGGGGTGGCCCGGCGAAGACCGCCGTGGTGGCGAGCGGGCTCATGGGCTCACTGTCCGGGAGCGCGGTCGCGAACGTGGTCACAACGGGCAGCGTGACGATCCCGCTGATGAAGCGGACAGGCTTCCAGCCGCACTTCGCCGGCGCGGTCGAAGCCGCGGCCAGCACGGGCGGCCAGATCATGCCGCCCGTTATGGGCGCGGGCGCGTTCATCCTGGCCACCTGGACGAACATCCCGTACCTGCGCGTGGCGCTGGCTTCGCTCGTGCCCGCGATCCTCTACTATGTCGCCCTGTTCATGGCGATCCACTTCCGCGCGGAGAAAATGAACATCCCGCCCACCGGGCGGGGCGCAGGGCAGGCGATTCAGCCGCGGCTCCACCTGCTCCTGTCGCTCGGGGCCATCGTGCTCCTCCTTGCGCTCGGGCGCTCGCCGCAGCGCGCGGCGTTCTGGGGCGTGGTCACCGCGGCGGCCGCGACGCTCGTCCGCCCGGAGACAAGGCTCGGGCGAGGGAAGGCGCTGGACACGCTGGTCGCCGCGGGCGCCGGCACCGTGCAGGTCGCGGCGGCGTGCGCGACGGCCGGGATCGTCGTGGGTGTCGCGTCGCTCACGGGGATCGGGCTCCGCATGTCCGAGTTCATCATCACGCTGTCGCATGGCAGCCTGCCGGTGGCGCTGCTCCTCACGGCGATGGGCTCCATCGTCCTGGGGATGGGGCTCCCGACCACCGCGGCCTACGTGGTGCTCGCCGCCCTCGGCGCGCCGGCGCTCACGGACCTGGGCGTGCCGGTCCTCGCCGCGCACCTCTTCATCTTCTACTTCGGCTGCATCTCGAACGTGACGCCGCCCGTCGCGCTGGCCGCCTACGCGGCGGCCGGGATCGCGGACGCATCGCCCGTGCGCACGGGGCTGACGGCCATGGCGCTGGCCGCGACTGGATTCATCGTCCCCTTCATGTTCATTTATGGTCCTCCGCTGCTGCTGGTCGGCGAGCCGCTGAGTGTCGCGATGGCGATCGTGACGGCGACGATCGGCGTGACCGCGCTCGCGGCCGCGGTCATCGGCTACGCCCGGCGCCCGCTCGCCGGGTGGGAGCGCGCGCTGCTGGTGGCGGCGGCGCTGATGCTCATTTTCCCCGGACCGCTGACGGATGGGGTTGGGCTGGGCATCGTCGGCCTGACGGCGCTGCGCCGGGGAGGGCGTGCGGCGCTCGAGGAGGCGGCGAAGGGGTGAGACGAGCGGGTGCGGGAGGGAGGCAACAGTGAGACGATGGGTTTCCGGTAGCGCCCTGCTGCTCCTCGCGACGGCGGTGGGCGGGTGCGGCGACACGGGCGGCGCGGGCGACCCCCGCTACCTGAGCATCGGGACCGGAGGCACGGGCGGCGTCTATTACCCGCTGGGCGGCGCGCTGGCGAGCATGCTTTCCGTCGCGGACCCGAGCCGCCAGTACACGGCCGAGGTCACGGGCGGCGCCGTGGAGAACGTGAACCGCCTGCGCAGCGGCGAGATGGATATCGCGCTCGCCATCAGCACCACCTTGTACGAGGCGTACACGGGCGGCGCGGACTTCCCCACCCCGCACACCCAGCTTCGAATCGTGGCGCCCCTTTACCCGAACCTCACCCACGTGGTCGTGCGTCGCGGCTCGACCCTGCGCTCTGTGGCCGAACTGCGCGGGCTCCGCGTCTCCGTGGGCTCGCCCGGGAGCGGGACCGAGCAGCTTGCGCGCCACGTCCTGGAGGCCTACGGGCTCGCGCCCGAGGACGTAGAGCCCCAGTACCTGTCGTTCACGGAGTCGGCCGCCGCGCTGAGCGACGGCGCTATCGACGCCGCGATCATCTCCGTCGGCTACCCCGCGTCCGCGGTACTGGAGGCGACCACCACCGGCGGCGCGCGGCTCCTCGCCGTGGACGGCGACGGCGCGCGCACGCTCATGGGGCGCTACCCCTACTATACGCCGGCGACGATCCCGAAGGGCGCGTACCCCGGCGTCGACGCGGACGTCATCACGTTCGCGGTCATGAACTGGGTCGTGGCGAACGAGTCGCTCGACGATGCCATCGCGACGCTCGTTCTCGATGTCCTGCGGGACCAGCGCGACAGGCTCGTGCAGGTGGCCGAGATCGCGCGGCAGATCGACCTGGAGGCACTCAGGTACGCGCCCATCCCGCTGCACCCGGCGGCGCAACGGTGGCTCGATTCGCCGAAGTCATCCGGGGAGTGAGGTGCTGACCTGTCAGAGGGATCTGTTCTCGCTCCCGCCGGAGCTTCACTACCTCAACTGCGCCTACATGGCGCCGCTCTCGAAGGCGGTGCAGGAGGCCGGCATCGTTGGGATCCGGAGGAAGGCTGTCCCACACACGATCCAGGCGCGCCACTTCTTCGAGGAGAGCGACGAGGTGCGGCGGCTTTTCGCGCGGCTCGTGAACGCCGAGGATCCCTCGCGCATCGCCATCATTCCCGCGGCCTCCTACGGGATCGCCACGGCGGCGAAGAACATCCGGGTGCGGCGCGGGCAAAACATCGTGGTCACCCACGAGCAGTTCCCCGGCAACGTCTACGTCTGGCGCAGCCTGGCGCAGCGTGAACAGCTTGAGCTCCGAACGATTGAGCCGCCGCCGGACTCGTCCGGGCGCGGGAAGGAATGGAACGCCCGTATCCTCGAGGCGATCGACCCCGCGACGGCGGCCGTCGCGCTCGGCCACGTGCACTGGACGGACGGCACGCGGTTCGACCTGGAGAAGATCGGCGAGCGCGCCCGGGAGTTCGGCGCCGCGTTCATCGTGGACGGCACCCAGTCCGTGGGCGCGCTCCCCTTCGACGTCCAGCGGCTCCGCCCCGACGCCCTGGTCTGCGCCGCCTACAAGTGGCTCCTCGGCCCCTACTCCATCGGGCTCGCGTACTACGGCCCGCGCTATGACGACGGCGTCCCCCTGGAGGAGACCTGGATCGCCCGGCGCGGCAGCGACGACTTCCGCGCCCTCGTCAACTACCAGGACGACTACCAGCGCGGTGCCGTCCGCTACGACGTCGGCGAGCGCAGCAACTTCATACTCGTGCCGATGCTCAAGACGGGCCTCGGCCACGTGCTGGAGTGGGGGGTGGCGGAGATCCAGGAGTACTGCCGCTGCCTCATGGGCGACTTCCTCGCGGAGGCCCGGGAGCTGGGCTGCGCCGTCGAGGACGAGGCGTGGCGTGGCTCCCACATCGTGGGGATCCGCCTCCCGCCCGGTCTCGACCTGGACGCTGTCCAGAAGGAGCTCGCCGCCGCGAACGTGTTCGCCTCGCTCCGTGGGAGCGCGCTGCGTGTGTCGCCCCACGCCTACAACGACGCCGAGGACGTCGCTGCGCTGAGGGAGGTGCTGAGGGGAGTGGTAGGGTAGCTGCCGAACAGCTGCGGTCGCCCGCAAGCCTGTTTGCTCCGCCGCGTCAAGTGGACCAGTTGCGGAGGCTGGCGCGGGGGGGGCGAGGACATGTGAGGGGCAAGCTGCTTGTCCGGGGGAGGACGCAGCTTCCCACGTCATGGCTTAATCCGTTCGCGTGCGGTAAGCGAAGAGCTCTTCTGGAGTGACGGCCTCAGGCGGCACGAGGTGGTAGTGCTTTTCGGATACGATGCTAATATCGAGTTCGTCTTCGGCCCCGTTGCGTCGCTCGAACTCGAACATCGCTATCAGGTCATCGGCCATGAACTGCGCGCCGACGGATCGGCAGATGACATCGGCGAATTTCTCGCGGCAGAGCTCAATGTCTTGCCAGATCTGCACTACGCTAAGGCGGTCTCCCCGCCTTTTCCCTTGAACCGGAAAAACGTAATGCACACCGCGCTTATCGACGCCGACGTACACCTCATCCGTTTCCACCTGTCCAATACCACGGACGGTCGTTCGCAGGTGATTCTGCAGCGAGTAGCAGGTGACGCCGGTAAAGATGTCGATTAGCCGGTTGTAGCGGAGCTTCGCCAAGAGTGCCTGCTCATCCGTGAAGGCGTACTTGGCGATGATTCCTGGCGTAGCATCAGGAACCTTTGTCTCGGCCCAGGTCGGATTCGGCGTGAAGTAAGCGTTCTGGCAAGAAGGAAGCGGTAACGGGATCTTCCAGCCGGTAAGATAACCCACGTCTTACCCTCCCGTGCCGTGGCCTGCACTGATCCAGGGAGATCGGACCGATATCGCATGTTGTAAATGACATCGCCCAAATTCTTGGGTAGGCGAATCCCGAGCTCCGCAGCAGCACTCGTAATGTCCTTCCTCTCGAAGACGACGTCGCGCGCATCGTCTGTATGGTGTGAGAAGAAAACCTGCTCGATGAGCGGCTTGTACAGGCGCTCTTGAATCTCCTGCTCTTCCCCTCCGCTCTGACCTGAGCCGGGTTGCTGTTCCCCCTGCGTGGTCTTGCGTCTCCGAGGAGTCATAGCGGCTCGCGATGAGACTCACGTGGCGGAGGTCGACGTGCCCGGCCAACGCAAGATAACAACCTCCTCCCGCAGTTTCTTGCGCGTCGCGGTCGCCAACCGCGTGCGGAACAGGTCGATTCCTGCCACCTCGTAGCCGAGTGCGGCAGCGATTTCCGCGAGCAGCTGCCCCGTGCGGATCATCACCTGTAGGTAGGACGCCTGATCGCCCACGACGTAGGCTAGCCGGGCGGCTGGGCGGAGAATCCCGCGCAGTTCAGCCAGATGGCAGGCCATTCCGCCGAAGTAGAGTTTCGTCACTCTGGCGTATAGGCGCTCGAATCCAGAGGTTTTCCCAAGCTCAATTCGGCGCGCCTCGATGGCGTGGGCGATGCGCTCAATTTCGGGGTGGCCGGCGACCCATTGATCGTCAGCGTCCCCCCGGTAGACACTTCGAGTATTCGACCGAACCAAGTTACGCTTTAGCGCCCGCAAGTTGTCGCGGTCTCGGATAAACCCAAGTAAGACCGACTCGAGGCGCGTGGTACGGGTGTAGTCCTTCTCATTCGGGTACGGCGGCGACGTGATCACCGCATCGACGGACTTCGGCTCCAGCACGCAGGAGATCTGCCGGGCATCCGCGTGGTGAACTTCGGCAGTGACGTTGCCGACGTGCCGGAGCGTGTTCAGATCTGTGGCCAGCGCACGGATCTCGGCGAGCCAGGAACCGATCACCGGCGCGTCAGGCTTCGGGCGGCCGACGCCCACCTCCGGGCCGAACTTGAGGTTGCTGATGCGATAGACCAGCGCCTTGGCCAGAGCGAGCCTCGCATGACGGTGGTACCTCCGATCGGGGAGAGCGTCTACATGATCGAGGAGAACCAGCGTCTTGTGCAGCGGGAGGGGACTGATGGAATCCTTGAGGAGTAGCTTGGCAGCTTCCGGGGGGAGCTCCCGAAGCGGCCGATTCGTCTCCTGTAGCGGTTGGAACAAGGGGTCGTCCTCGATGCCCTCGGACGCAAGCTCCGCTGAGGCCTGCTCCGCCACCCGACGCGCGTACTGAAGCAGCCCATCTGGATCCGGGCTCCAATCCAACTTGACCTGGCTGGCGAAGTGAGCCATCGGGTTGGCTTCAAGGCCAACGCTCGGGATTCCGAGCTTCTTGCATTCGACCAGGGTCGTGCCGGTGCCGCAGAACGGGTCTAACACCCGGTGGCTGGCAGTGATGCCAAACCGGGCAAGGTATTCGCGAACGAGGTGCGGAGGGAAAGACAGGACGAAGCGGTACCAGTCGTGCCCGGCACTGTCTTCTGGCGACAGCCTGTTGGCCTCCCCGTTCGTTAGCCGACGGCGAGCATCGATCGGCGTCATCCCCGCATCGGGCACAGAGTTAAGTAGCGACAGTTGGTTTTCCAGGAAGGCCTTCCGGTTGATAGTATATGGCGGAGTCGGGGCCCGAGCAATCCACCATGGCGCGATTAGCCTGCCGATCAGGGAGCACCGTCTGCCTAGCCCGCGCGCACTTTGGCATGAGCGGCATGATGATGGCCCGTGTACGAGAGTGGACGATGAGAAGGGGCGCAGGAATGGCGGGCTCGGACACGCCGCGGGGACGGCGGCGGTGCCGGCCGTAGTTGACAGATCAACCTGATTGGGTCAGCGTCGGGTCTGCGAGCGGCGGTAGAAAACCTGCGACGCGCCGTGGCGCCGGTCGTACCACACCGCGTGCACGGGCCCGTCACCGTCCGCCGCGATGCTCCACGCGAAGTTGAAGCTGAGCTGCGACGACGCGGGGTCGAACGTCAGGCGTACGTCCGGGCCCCAATCCTCCCCGTCCGCCTGGCCCTCCGTGGGCGAATCGCCGCAAGCCGCGTAGAGCGCGAGGACAAGGAAGCCGGCTGCGAGTTGTCTCATGAGGGCCACCGTTGCGGCACGGTTGTCTAACATGGGTGGCGCGAGAGGCGACCGCATATGACGGCCGGTTGCTCGTGATGGCTGCTCGTCGCCTTTGGGTTACGCGAACGGCTCGAGTTGAATTCGTCCTGCCTTGGGTCAGTTGAGGGGTCCCGCACCGGTCCGCCACGTAGGGCTCGCTCCCCCGAATGGATCCTCCTTAACTGATGCGGGTAACAAAAAAAGGTCCCCGATCACCCGAATCGAATCCCTCTCACCCGATCGGAATCATCTTTCACCTCGGAAGGAGCAGCCCAGTGGCCAGACACAGAATCCGCGATAAGCACGGCAAGCCGACAAAGTTCTTCTGGTCCGACAAGGACGGCAACGATCAGACGAGTCGGACTGTGTACAAGCAGACACCCGACGGAGTGAAGCGGATGAGGGGTGTTCATTTTGATGCCGATAAGAACAGGTTCCGAAAGGAGTAGCCCACCGGGACCGGTGGGATGCTGACCCGGTGGAGCCGTTGTCGTGATGGTCACGCCTCTCGACTACCGTGACGTGCCCCACGCCATGAAGGCACCGTTCTGAGCCCTACGTGTCCCCAGCGTCTCGCGTCGCGCCGCGCGAGACCATAGCGGCCGCGAGGTACATGAGCCCGCCGGCTCCGAGGAGCGCCCGGCCGCCGACCTGAGTTGCGATGAGCGCGCCGGCCGACGCTGCGAGCACGGACGCGAAGCCGTTCGTGGCCCACGCCCACGCGAGCGCGATGCCTCTGGGCGCGAGGCGGCGGATGCCCAAGGGGAAGGGAAGGCCCATGGCGGTGGCGAGCGGCGCGATGGCGAGGAAGGCGAGGGCCAGCCTAGCCGCGAGCGGCAGCGACTGGAGCGCGGCAGTGCCCACGGTGGCGACCGCCACCGCTGCCGCCAGGACTGCGGCCACGGCGCACGCGGCGGGGAGTCGCGCCTGCGGTAGGCGCTGGGACCAGGCGCTTCCCACCCCCGAGCACGCCAGGAAGGCGGCGAGCGCAGCGGCCGCGGCATAGACGGGGTGGCCGAGAAGAAGTGTAAGCTTCTGGATCGCCGCGATCTCGACGAAGAGATAGGCAAACCCGATTGCGCCGAAGTAGGCGGCAATGCGCCGGTACCCCGTGCCGGCGTGTCCGCGGTCAGGGGCACCCTCAGCGCCCCTGTCGCCAGCGGCGCCGGTGGCCGCCGCGCCGCGCCCGGCGCCCTCGCCACCCTCGCCGCCCGCCCACCCGGCCACCGCGACGGGTAGAAGCATGAGGAGCACGGCCACGAGCGCGCTCTGCGCGAGGGTGGCGAGCAGGGCGAGGCGGCCCCACTCGGCGAACGGAAGCCAGGAGCCCCGCGGACTCCGGAGCAGCACCGGGAGCGACGCGAGCCGCAGGAACTGGCCGAAGTAGGGCCGGTCGTCCGTGGGCGGCCGGACGTCGAACGGGTACGCCTCGACGAACGCCCGCGTCGGGGCGGACCCGGCGGCGGCGGCCGCGGCAACATCGTAGAATACCGGCTGTGGAAGCTGGTTGTAGGCCGCCTCCGGCGGACGGTCCGCGCGTGGCGGCCAGTCCACATCAAACAGCCGCCCGTCCGCGAAGGCAGCGAGCCGCGCCAGCTCGAGCCGCGAGAAGCCGGCAGGCCTGACCAGGAGCGTGGCGGCCGCCCAGCTCCGCACGAAGGCGAGGGATGAGCCCACCGAGTCGACGCCGAGGTCGCGCAGCGCCGCGGCGGCGGTAAGAAGTGCCCGCACGTTGTCGCGCGGCGGCGCCCGCACCCAGTGGGTCACCGCGAGGACGCCTCCCGGGGCGAGGAGCTCGAGGTAGCGGCGGTATGCTTCCACCGTGCTCAGGAAATCCTCGGCCAGTCCGTGAACGCCGGTGCCGCCTGCGCCGAAGGCGCCGAGCGGTGCAAGCACGACAAGGTCGAACTGCTCGGCCGTGCGCGCAGTGAACGCCCGGGCGTCCCCGAGGACGAGCCGGACGCGCGGGTCGGCGTAGACCCGGGAGGCGGAGTCGACCACGGATTCACTGAGCTCGGTGAGCGCCCCGCTCAGCTCCACGGCCGTGACGCGGCGAGCGCCGCGGGCGAGCGCACTCAGCACATCGAGGCCCGGGCCCGCACCGACTACGAGCACGGACTCGGCGGGGCGGACCGCGTACGGCGCGGCGGACGGCAGCCAGTCCAGGAACCGCAGGCGCTCGCTGTCGCCCGCCCAGCGGGTGGCCGCGCCCGCGGTCGCACCGTCCACGAGCAGCGCGATCTGGGACGGGATCTCCGCCGGCGCGGCCAGAGAGAGCCCCGGGGCGTGGCGGAAGGGCGGCGCCTCCACCGCGACGACCCAGCTGGCGGGGCTCCAGCGCTCGCCGACGCGCCGCGCCTCCGGGTACGCCTCGATCTGTGGCAGCCCCTTGAACGGGTTGATCTTGAGCGTCCAGGGCGGCTGGGCAGCGAGCAGGCCGGCGAGCAGGAAGACCGCGAGTGCCGTGACCACGCGGATCCTCGACACGGCCCGCAGGAGCGCGACCGCGGCGGCCAGGGCGGCGACCAACGCGGTGGCGGCAACCGCCCGCACGGGCGGCAGCAGCGCCAGCAGCCCGATGGCGAGCGCCGCACCGGCGGCGGAGCCCACCAGGTTCGCGGCGTACAGTCGGCCGACCCGCGGCGGATCCGCCATGAACGCCACCGCGATGGCCGCGGCTCCCACCAGGAACGGGATCGCCAGCGCCAGGTAGAGGAGCGCGAGCGCGATCCACTGACGGGGGTCCCAGAGGATCTGCGTGGAGTCGAAGTTGATCGCCCAGGCCAGCGCCGGTGCCAGCGTGAGGGCCACGGCGAAGAGCGCGGCGAGCGCGTCGAAGAGACGCGCCTCGCGGCCCGCGGTGAAGCGGCGGGCTAGCACGAGGAGAGTGCCGCTCGCCCCGAATCCCAGCATGGCTACGCTTATGGCCATGTAGGCGAAGTGATAGAACTCCGCGATCGCGAAGGCCCGCAGCAGCAGGACCTCGAAGGCGAGGAGCGCGGCGGAGAGGAGGAAGAGGGCGAGGTCGCGGCGGTGCATGGGGGCGGTTCGCGATCAGTGATTCGCGGTTCGCGATTCGGAATTCGCGACTCGGGATGGCTAGTGGTCAGGCAGCGCCGGCACGCGCGGTCACCTGAGCCCCCTCAGCAGCGGCACGAAGCGCACGGGGAGGAGCGTGCGCGTGCGCGGCTTCCCGTCCTCGCCCTTGTCCACGAGCACCAGGTTCTGCACCCCGTACACGCTGCCCACGGGGATGACCAGGCGGCCGCCGGGCTTGAGCTGCTCGAGGAGCGGCGGCGGGATGAAGCCGGCGGCGGCCGTCACGATGATGGCGTCGAACGGGGCCTCCTCGGGCCAGCCGAAGAAGCCATCGCCGTGGCGGACCTCGGCCGACCCGTAGCGCAGGCGCCGCAGGCGGTCGCGCGCCGCGTCGGCGAGGGCGCGGAAGATCTCGATAGTGTAGACCTCGAGCCCGATCTCCGCGAGCACGGCCGCCTGGTAGCCCGATCCCGTGCCGACCTCCAGGACCTTCATCCCCGCTCGCGGCCTCAGGACCTCGGTCATGAATGCGACGATGTACGGCTGCGAGATCGTCTGGCCATAGCCGATCGGCACCGGATGATCGGCGTACGCCTCGCCCCGGTATCGCGCGGGGACGAACTCGTGCCGCGGGACCACGGACATGGCGCGGATCGTCGCCGTGTCCTCGATCCCCGTGGCGACGATCTGATCGCGGACCATCGTGCGCCGCTGCCGCTCGAACTCGCCGGGCTCCTGGGTCTCGCCCGGGGCCGGCGCGAGTACGGGCAGGAGCAGGAGCGCGGCCGGGACGAACGGCAGACCGGCTTTCGTCAGGATTCGCGCGGGGTGCACCACGGGACTCCCCTTGTCGCCGGCCTGCCCGCGTTGCGGCTCGTCGGGGCCATCCGCGCTGCAGGCGTCAGCGCGGCCCGAAGATGATCCGCACCGTGTGACCCGCCTCCACGTCGTGAGCGCCGAACCACCCCTGGAGCACCTCCAGCGCGAAGAGCGCCGGCGCCTTCGACGTGTGAAGGTCCGTCGTACGCGGCGCCATCTGCTGAATGTCCACGATGCGGCCCGTGGCGGCGATGAACGCGATGTCCAGGGGCACGTACGTGTCCTGCATCCAGAAGGACAGCTCCTGCTCCTGCTCGAACACGAAGAGCATGCCGGTCCCCGGAGGGACCTCGGTGCGGTACATGAGGCCGCGCTGCCGTTCCTCCGGCGTCGAGGCGACCTCCGCGACCACCGTGTCGCCGTCCATGATGATCCACGCCTTCCCGCGCGTCGGGCCGGCGGTGCCAGGCGCCGACGGTGCCGACGTCCGGGCGCGCATCGGCTCCGCTTCCGGCGCGCGTGCGTCCGGGCCGTTCGCGCGCCCGCAATCCCAGAAGAGCAGGGCGAGCGCCGCGAGCGCCCCGGCGCTGGCGCCGCGCAGCGCCGGGAGGCGCCGCCACGGCCCTTCGTGTCTATCGTGTTTCACGTCTACCTTCCAGCTCATCGGCGAGCGCTCCCGCATCGTAGACGCGACGCAGCGCGAGAAGGATGCCGCGGGAATGGACCGACACCGAGCGCGCAGTCTCATCCGTATAGACGAAGTGGTTCGGCAGCTGCTCGATGTTCCCATCGAAGATGAGCCCGACGATTTCATGCCGTGCGTTGATGACCGGGCTCCCCGAGTTCCCCCCGATGATGTCGTTCGTGGATACGAAGTTCATGGGAGACGTGAGGTCGAGCGAGTCCCTCCGCTCGAGCCAGCGTTGCGGCAGTTGCCACGGCGCGCGGTTGTCCCACGCGGCGGCGCCGCCGTAGAGCCCGTAGAACGTGGTCTTGTATGGGGCCTTCGTGCCGTTGTAGGGGTAGCCCTTCACGACGCCGTCCGAGATCCGCAGAGTGAACGTGGCGTCCGGCGGCAGGTCGGTGCCGTACAGCTCGAAGATCGCGCGCCCGATCCGCTGCTCGCCCAGCTCTTCCGTGGCCTCGATCCCCTCGGCCTCCGCCGCGATGGCCTCCGCCCGCGGGACGATGGCGCGCGCGAGGACGAGGAGCGGGTCGCTCGCGGCCGCGATCGCCGCGCTACCCCCCTCGAGCAGCGAGCGGCGGTAGCCCGCGTCGCCGAGGCGGGAGTCGCCGACCAGGCGGCGGGCCGCGTCCTCGGGCGTCGCGCCGGCGAGCGCGGCGCGGAGGAAGGCGTGGTCCGCGCCCAGCTCGTCCCGCGCGGCGCCGAAGTGGCGGGCGAGCCGCGACTCCTCCGCCTGCACGTCCACCTGGAGCTGACCCTCCAGAACCTCGCGGACCTGCTGCGCGCGCGGGCCGCGGAAATCGTCCGCGCGCTCCTCTTCCGGCTTCCCCATCTCCGCGCCGTAGCGGACCAGATAGCCGGCGATGCTGAGTAGCTGCGAGGCCTCCGTGGTCACGTGCCGGCGCTCGGGAGCGATGACCCGCCGGCGCCCTACGGCCCGGGCGATGGCGTCCCAGGCGCCACCGTAGCGGGCCTCGAGCTCCGGCTTCGCGCCCACGGCCTGGCGGATCGCCGCCTCCGCCAGCGCCTTGCGCCTCAGGAGCGTCGTGTCGCGCAGCCCGGACAGGTAGCCCTCGTACGCCTTGATGCTGTTCTCGACGTTGAAGATCTCGTCGCGAACCGCCATCGCCTGCTCGCCGCCGCGGGCCGCGGCGTGCTCGAGGGCCGCGAGCCGCCGGCGCAACTGGCCCAGCGCGCTGGGATAGCCCACGTCGCGAAGATAGCGAAGCTGCTCCAGCGTCTTCAGCCGGTTCGTGGTGCCGGGGTTGCCGATGACGAAGACCACATCGCCGTCGCGGGCGCCTTCCGCGCTCCAGCGAAAGTGGTGCGACGTCGAGGCGGGCACGCCGTTCTCGTACGCCCGCACGAAGGCGACGTCCAGGTCATACCGCGGGTAGGTGAAGTTGTCCGGATCGCCGCCGAAGAACGCCACGTCGCCCTCGGGCGCGAAGACCAGCCGCACCTCACCGTAGCGCCGGTACTCGTAGAGGGAGTACACGCCGCCGTTGTACAGGTCCACCACCGAGCACGTGTGGCGGCTGCGCTCCCCGCATTCCCGCTCAGCCTGCTCGACCGCCGCCGAGCGCCGGCGCCGCACCTCCTGCGGGTCTGTGGCGTCGCCGACGGCCTGGTCGATGCGTTCCGTCACGTCGGAGACCGACACGAGCTGGTCCAGGAAGATTCCCTGGCAGGGAAGCTCCTCCTCCGGGGCGCGTGCGTAGAACCCGTTCGCGATGAGGTCGGTCTGCGACGTCGAGTTCGCCTCGATGCACTCGCGCGCGCAATGGTGGTTCGTCATGACGAGGCCGCGCGGCGAGACAAACGACGCGGAGCAGTAATCGGCATAGCGCGTGGCGGCTAGGCGCGCCTCGTCGAACCAGTTGCGATCGAGCTCGAGGCCATAGCGGCGCCGCAGGTGATCGACGGGCGGGAAGTCGAATGTCCACAAGGTTCCGGCCTGGAACAGCACCTGGTCCCGGGATGCCGGCTCCGCGGCCGCGGTCCGCGCCTCCGCGGCTGCCACCCCGGCCACCCCCGGGGCGCGCGCGCCCGCGGGCGCCGCGGGTTGGCGCGTACCGGCCGATGCGCACGACGCGGCCAGCGCAAGCGACGCGCAAGCGAAAAGACCGAGAAAGCGGCGAGTCATGGCTCCTCCAGTTCATGATTCAGAGCGTCAGGCTGCGGGACACAGCAAGCCCACCGCGCCTACAGCAGGCCGCTCCAGAACCCGTGGGCCTCCCCGGGCCGCTGCGGGGCTATGTGACCCGCTCCACTTCATGCCCGGCGGCGCTGCGATTTCGCGTCCGGGTCATGCGGTTCTCTAAGCTCAACGCGTTCAGGCCGGGATTCCTAGAGCGGGCTGCTACGGCGTCCCTGCAGCCCGGGGTATCCCGCGCCGGCCTGGCGACCGGGGATATTACAGGATTGTCCGCGCTCCGGCACCCTGCGCAGGGGAAGCCTGCGGCAGCGGCCCGGCCGTACCCGGTCCTCTCCCGCGAAACTGAGCGGAACTGCGGAACTACTGATAAGACCGTGCCCGTGCTTCCGCTCAAACGGCCTGCACGAGCGGAAGCCAGCCGGCGAGGAAGGGATCGACCAGCCGAAATCGACTCCTCCCGTGTTCCTGCTCGGGACGGATGCCAGAATTGCGTAACGCAAGGGGGGGAAGGAGGAGCGGCAAGCTCCGATCAAGCTCCAGGACGGCGCTTCCCCGCCGCGGAAAACGGTGATATTTTTCTGGCCCTGTGAGTGCCCGGGGCGCCGCGGCCGCACGGAGCGGCAGGCGCGTCGGGTGCCGTCTCGTGGCGAACGCAAGATACCCGCAGGAGGCGCGCTCCCAATGGTGGACCCGGAACTGCTGGCGATCCTTGTCTGCCCGGAAACCAAGCAGCCTCTTCGCCTCGCCGATGACGCGCTCCTGACGCGGGTCAACGCGGCGGCCGAAGCCGGCACCCTGAGGAATCGCGCAGGCGAGCCGGTCTCGGAGCGAATCGACGAGGGGCTCGTCCGGGAGGACGGCCGGTACCTGTACGCCGTGCGGGATGAAATCCCGATCATGCTCATCGACGAGGCAATCCCTCTCGATACGCTCCCTTGACAGACACCCCCTTCGTCCGCGCCTGAGCTGCGGCTGATCCGGGGCCGCGCTGCGCGCTCGTGCCGCGAAACCGCAGTCCCGCGGCAGGCGTCTACCAGGCGGGCTGCACCGACTTATCCGACTCGCGACAACGCGGTTGCCAGGGAGGACGCTACCCCTGAGAATAGCGGCGCGCACAACGCCGGAACCGGGATTTCTGGAGAGGCTTGGGAGCGTGCAGGAAACGATCCACAGACTCGTTCGTACGTGCCGCGACGTGATCTGCCGTGGTCTTGCTGGGTCCGTGCTCGCTCTGGGGCTCGCGGCGTGCGGCGGTGATTATCCGCAGAGCACCATCGGGCCGGCCACCGATCTTGCGGGGCACATCCACGACCTCTACGTCCAGGTCTTCTGGTGGACGATGTTCATCCTGGCGGTGGTCTCGGGCGTGCTCACCTATGTGCTGGTCCGGTACCGTGAGCGGCCAGGGGCGGAGACGCCACGGCAGACGCGCGGGCACCTCGGCCTGGAGATCGCGTGGACGGTCGCGCCCGCGGTGATCGTCGTGCTCATCACGATTCCGACGATTCGCGCCGTCTTTCGCACGCAGCAGCCGCCGGCTTCCGATGCGCTGGCGATCGAGGTGATCGGGCACCAATGGTGGTGGGAGTTTCGCTACCCCGAGCTCGGTGTCGTGACGGCGAACGAGCTGCACCTGCCCGTGGGTCGTCCGGTGGACCTGTCGCTGCGGTCCGCGGACGTCATCCATTCGTTCTGGGTGCCGCGGCTGGGCGGGAAGCGCGACGTGAATCCATCGCCTCGCGTGCCGGAGGGACGGACGCCGAAAGTGAACCGGCTGACGTTCACGGTGTCGGAGCCGGGCGTCTACCATGGCCAGTGCGCGGAGTTCTGCGGCGCCTCCCACGCCCTCATGCGCATGCAGGTCGTCGTGGAGAGCGCGGAGGCGTTCGCGTCCTGGGCCGAGGCCATGAAGACGCGGGTGACGCCGACCGCGGGCACGCCGGAGGACCGGGGCCGCGAGATCTTCGCGCGCAGCCCGTGCGTGGCGTGCCACGCCATCGCGGGCACAACGGCCCAGGGCGCGGTGGGGCCCAGCCTGACGCGGGTGGGCGCGCGGAGCGCCATCGCGGCGGGCGTCCTAGAGAACACGACCGAGAACCTGGTGCGCTGGATCACGGATCCGGCGTCCGTGAAGCCGGGCGCGCTCATGCCGGGGACGGCCGTGGGTGGCGGCGGCTTCCCGCCCACCGGCCTCTCCCCCGAGGATGCGGGGGCGGTCGCCGCCTACCTGCGGAGCCTGCGCTGATGCATGGGGCCGTGCGGTGCGGGGCGCGGTGGCACGCAGTGAGACCGGGCGTGAACCAAGCGGAGCTCCGAGGGAGATAGAGGCGTGTCGGTGCGCACCATGACGGCGGCGGCCGCGGCGGCCGCGCATGCGGGCTCCCACAGGGGCCTGTGGAGCTGGATCACGACCGTCGACCACAAGCGAATCGGGATCATGTACGGCGTGGCCGCCCTCTTCTTCTTCGTGGTCGGCGGTATCGAAGCGCTGCTCATACGCATTCAACTGGCGCGCCCCGAAAACACGTTCCTGAGCGCGGAAACGTTCAACCAGCTCTTCACGATGCATGGCACGACCATGGTCTTTCTGGTCGCCATGCCGCTGTCCGTGGCGTTCTTCAACTTCGTGGTGCCGCTCCAGATTGGCGCCCGCGACGTGGCGTTCCCGCGCCTCAACGCCCTCTCGTACTGGGTCTTCCTCTTCGGCGGGCTGTTCCTGAACGCGAGCTTCCTGTTCGGCCAGGCGCCGAACACCGCGTGGGTGGGTTACGCGAACCTCACCTCCACGCGCTTTTCCCCCGGGCTCAACGTGGACTTCTGGGTGCTGGGAGTCACGACCCTGGGGGTCAGCTCCATCGCGGGTGGCGTGAACTTCATCACGACGATCATCAACCTGCGGGCTCCGGGGATGAGGCTCATGCGCATGCCGCTTTTCAGCTGGATGACGCTGGTGACGAGCTTCCTCCTCATCACGGCGCTTCCGGTCGTGGCGGTGGCGCTCATCATGCTGGCGTTCGACCGCTTCTTCGGCGCGAACTTCTACGAGCCGACGGCGGGCGCGGACCCGATCCTGTGGCAGCACCTCTTCTGGTTGTTCGGGCACCCGGAGGTCTATATCCTGGTGCTGCCGTCGTTCGGCGTCATGTCCGACGTGGTGCCGACCTTCTCGCGCAAGCCGCTGTTCGGGTACCCCATCGTGGTCTACGCCGGGATCCTCATCGGCTTCATCGGCTGGGGCGTATGGAGCCACCACATGTTCACGGTGGGGATGGGGCCCATCGCCGACTCGTTCTTCGTCGCGAGCACGATGATCATCGCGATCCCGACGGGCGTGAAGATTTTCAACTGGCTGGGCACTATGTGGGGCGGGCAGATCCGCTTCACGACGGCGATGCTCTTTGCCATCGGCCTGGTCGTGGTCTTCACGATCGGTGGGCTCTCGGGGATCATGCACGCCTCTGCTCCGATCGATCTGCAGCAGCACGACACGTACTTCGTGGTGGCGCACTTCCACTACACCATCGTGGGTGGCGCCATCATGGGCTTGTTCGCCGGGCTCTACTACTGGTACCCGAAGATCACGGGGCGGCTGCTGGACGAGGGGCTGGGGAAGTGGCACTTCTGGCTCACCATGATCGGGTTCAACCTGACGTTCTTCCCCATGCACTTCAGCGGGTTGTACGGGATGCCGCGCCGCATCTTCACGTACCCGGCGGAGCTGAACGTCGGTACCTGGAACCTGATGTCCACGATCGGCGCGTTCGTCATGGCGGTGAGCACGCTTGTCATGTTCTGGAACATGATCCGGAGCGCGGGGCGCGGGGCGCCGGCGGGCGCGAACCCGTGGGGCGCGCCGACGCTGGAGTGGTCGATTCCTTCGCCGCCGCCGTACTACAACTTCGGGCGGGTCCCCGAGGTGCACAGCCGGGAGCCGCTGTGGGAGCACGGCCCTCAGGCGGCGGAAGAGGAGGCGGCAGCGCGAGCGGAGAGGGGCGTCGCGGCGCCGGGCGCGGAGCCCGTCATGCCGTCGCCCTCGTACTGGCCGATCTTCACCGCGGCCGCCATCACGCTCACGGTGACGCTGGTGTTCACCGAGACGTGGTGGGCGCCGCTCATCGGCCTGGCCGTGGTAGCGTTCAGTATCTTCAACTGGGCGTTCGAGCCGGAGTTTCGGTGAGCAAGCTGGCGATTCGCGCTTGGCAATCAGCGATGGCTATGATGCATTCTCGGCGAGCGACGGCGGAGTTGCGAACGGCGAATCGCTAATCGCGAATCGCGAATCGCCAAGCACGAGAGGACATTCGATGGCGGAAGCACACGCACACGCACATCACCTCCCGACGGCCACGGGACTCGACTCGTGGAAGCTCGGATTCTGGACCTTCATCGGCTCCG
The DNA here is from genome assembly GCA_016209885.1 of Gemmatimonadota bacterium. Classification (GTDB taxonomy): domain Bacteria; phylum Gemmatimonadota; class Gemmatimonadetes; order Longimicrobiales; family Gaopeijiaceae; genus JACQVF01. Next base: position 144,028 of record JACQVF010000023.1, read on the forward strand.
AGTCCCTCTTCTTCGCGTCGCTCATCTCCACCTACATGGTCTACAAGGGAAAGAGCGTCACGGCGCCGTACCCCCACGAGATTCTGAACATCCCTCTCACCTCGGTGAGTACCTTCGTGCTCCTCATGAGCAGCTTCCTCATGGTGCTCGCCCTGGCGTCGATCCAGCGGGACGACCGGCGTTGGGGTGCCGCCTGGCTGCTGGGCACCGCGCTGCTGGGAAGCGTGTTCCTGGGCTTCCAGGCGTACGAGTTCACCCACTTCGTGCACGAAGGGCTCACGATCCGGCAGAACGTCTTCGGCTCCACCTTCTTCGTGCTGACCGGGTTCCACGGGGCCCACGTCACGGTGGGCGTCCTCTGGCTGCTCACCCTGTGCCTGCTCACGGTGCGGGGCAGAGTCAGGAGCGCGGACGCGCTCAAGGTCGAGATCGCCGGGCTCTATTGGCACTTCGTGGACATCGTCTGGATCGCCATCTTCACCCTGGTTTACCTGCTCCGGTGAGGCGAGAGAGGATCCCATGACGGCGAACGTGTACGGCGGGAGTGAGGCGGCGGTGGCGCACGGCGAGCGCGCGCACCCGCGGTGGCAGACCTACTTCCTGGTCGCCGCCGTGCTCGCGATCATCACCGCCGCGGAGGTCGCGGTCTTTTATATTGAGATCTTGCGGCCGGCACTCGTGCCGATCCTCCTCGTGCTCTCGGGCGGCAAGTTCGCCCTGGTCGTGATGTTCTACATGCACCTGAAGTTCGACAGTCGGATCTTCACCGGCGTGTTCGTGGCGCCGCTGCTGCTGGCGGTCTTGTTTGTCATCATCGGGCTGATCGTGTTCTTCCGCGTGTTGCCGGAGCATGCCGGGGGCTAGCGGGCTAGACGGGCGAACGGGTTAGCGGGTGAGCGGGTTTGCAGCGGGTGATTAGCGATTCGCAATCGGCGCTTCGCGATTGCCCGCAGATCAGAATCGGGAAGTACGGATCACGATCTGCTGAGCGGATAATGTCGGCTGCGCACGCGGTGTCCGGGGTGCCGGTGATGTTCCACGGGACCGGAGGGTTCTCGTGGACGCGGTTCGAGCTGCATCCCAGCGTCCTCATTGGCTGCGTGCTGCTGGCCGCTCTCTATCTTGCAGGGGCGGGCCCGCTCCGGCGGCGCCACGGCTGGGCAGAGCGCGTGCACCCGGCGCGAGCGGCAGCGTTCCTCTCGGGCGTCGCGGTGATCTTTCTGGCGCTGAACGGGCCGATCCACGATCTGAGCGACAACTTCCTCTTCAGCGCCCACATGCTGCAGCACATGCTGCTCATGCTGGTGATGCCGGCGCTCCTGCTCCTGGGACTCCCCGCCTGGCTCGTTCGGCCGCTGCTTGGTTCGCCGGCGATCGAGCGCACGGCGCGGTGGCTGACGCACCCGGCCGTGGCGTTCGTGCTCTACAACGTGGTGTTCATCGCGTGGCACCTTCCGCGCTTCTACAACTGGGCGCTCGAGAACCACGACGTGCACGTGGTTCAGCACCTGATGTTCATGGCGGCAGCGACGCTCATGTGGTGGCCGGTGGTGAACCCGGTGCCTGAGCTGGAGCGGCTGCCCCGAGGCCCGCTCCAGATGCTCTACCTTTTCGCGTTCGCGATCCCCGCATCCATCGTCTCGGCGTTCATCACGCTGTCGGAGCGGGTCATCTATCCCTGGTACGCGGAGGCGCCGCGGGTGTTCGAGCTTTCCGCCCTGGACGACCAGCGGCTGGGCGGGCTCATCATGTGGATCCCGGGCATGCTCATCTTCTGGATCGCGATCAGCGCCGTGTTCTTCCGGTGGGTCGGCAGCGAGATCCGGGAGTGGCGCCGGGAGGCGGCCCTCCCCTGACCATGTCCCTCATCTGGTTCCACCGGCTCCTCATCTCGACCGCGATCGTCTTCTGCGTCGGATTCGCGGCCTGGGAGATCTTCGCCTTCCGCCAGACGGGCAGCGCCTGGCTGCTACTCTTCGCGCTGCTGTTCCTGGGAGCGGCTGCGGCCCTCGCGATCTATCTGCGGAACCTACGAAGGGTGCTGGGCTACGAGCGCGACGAGAAGGCGGCGGGCGGCGATCGCACGAGCTGAACCGCGGCGCGCCGGGGCGGCCGAGCCCGGGTCACGCCGCCTTACTCATTCGCGGCCGCCGGTGCGGAGGCGCCGGACCGCATGGAGAGCACCGGCGGCTTGCGAACGCCCTCGACGGCTGCGGCTCACCACGTGTGATGCTGGTTGCATTGGTGCGGTGGGTCATGGTCCACATAACCGCGACACGGCCTGCCGCAGTGCGGGCACTTCGAGCCGCACAACTGTTGCATCTTCACGGCGGCGCACGAATCCGCCGGCAGCCGCCCAGGCGCGCCGCTCGCATCCGAGGATATGCGGAGGGCATCAGCAACCGAGGACATCCCGAGGCTTGAAGCAGCTCTCATCGTTGTTCTCCGGCAGGCAGATCTACGCTTCAATCAGTCGCCACCGCAGATCTTGCAGATGGGTCGCCCGCCCGAAAACTGGCTCCGGCACGCTGGACAGAACTTCTTGCCGCACTGGCTGCACGTCTGCCGTGCTTCGTTGTTGTTGCAGATCTGGCATTTGTCTGGCATCGGGTCTTCCCCCCATTGGTGTTGAAGAGGCCTGAGGTTCGGGCGGTCAGCCGCTGACGCGCCTGGTGACGCAGCCCGAGGAAGTCGCGCGCTTGGCGGGACCCGGATGGCGTATGGCCTTTTCTGTGAGGCGCGCCTTCTGAGCGTTCATGCTCCTTCGCTCCTGTGAAACTCGGATCATGACGGAGAGCCAGGCTTCGGACTCGGCGGCGGTGGCGAGCCCGGGCTTGGACTCGGGGTCGGCGTTGTTGGCCCCGAGGGCGGTTGCGACGGAGGTGGCGGCCAATCATCCGGGTCTCCGGGCGTCGGGTTGCACTGACACGGATCGTGTTTGCACTTCAGGCACACGCCCATCGTGGTTACCCCCCTTTCTTGAGAAGGAAAGCCCTCACATCCACGGCTCGTCTGCCGACGGGTGAAGTCCGGTGTTGTCGAGCTGGCGGGTACAGGGGGGAGACATCGAGCGACAAGCTATGCATGCTGATAGACGGGGTCAAGGTTCGAAGAGCGGACCGAGCGGAGCGTGAGCGCACCGGGCGGTTCCTCACTCCGTCTTGTCCAACGGGTTCTCCCGGAGCGCGGCCCTGAGCGCCGGGTGCATGAGCCAGAGGTAGTAGCCCATCGCGACCGTGGCCAGCAGGTTGCCGATGGCGATGGTCCACCAGGCGAGGGCGCCCAGCAGCCATTCGGCGACGAGGGCGAGGAGCCCGAGGAAGAAGCTCTCGAAGGCGGCGAAGAGGAGAACAGCGCCCAGGATGAGCGGCGGTGTCCGCTCCGCCTCCCAGACGAGCGCAGTGGCGACGAGGCCGGTGACCACGAACGCCGCTACGTGCACCACGGTGTAGCCCACCACGGTGACGGCGTTCACCTGGACGTCCGTGAGCGTGGCGGCACCGAAGAAGAGGGCGGATCCCAGGGCGGCGGGCGTGAAAAACGGGCGCCCGCGTGCCACGTCGAAGATGAGGAACCACGCGGCCACGGCGACAGCGCCCACGACGCCCGCCAGGATCCCTTCCCGCACCACCCGGTGTTCCGCGAGGGCGGACCACCAGGTGACAGGCTGCGCGACTCCGGTCAGGTGGAGGAAGCCCATGAGCGTGATGCCGGCGATGAGGTTGCCGGTCAGCACCTCGGGCCAACCCAGCGCGCGGACCACGTCCACGCCGGTCACCGTCACGCTGAAGTAGAAGACCAGATCGAAGAGAGCGAAGCCGAGGACGAGCCCGAGGAGAACGTTCGGCACCACCTCGAGCTTGGGGACCAGCCACGCCATGACGAGCCCGACGGCCAGGAACGCCCCGTAGTGAAGGGCCGTATACATGGCGATGATCCCCACGGTCCTCTGTACGTCCGGCAGGTCCAGCAGCGCGCTGGCGAGGAACGCCGGCGTTCGGAACGGCTCGCCCCGAGATGCGTCGATCAGGAGGAACCAGAGGGCCATGACCGTGGCGGCCAGGACCCCGCCCCCGAGCCCACGCGTGATGATCTGACCGCGTCGCATTACGGGAGTGCTCTCAGTCCTGTGCCGCGTCTGGGGGACGGGACGTGCGGGAGATCCAGTAGCGGCGAAGTACGAACACCCCTACGCCAATTCCCAGTAGGATGGGCACGGCCGCGACCAGCAGGCCGCCCCAGAACATGCCCAGTCTCAGGCCTTCGTGCTCCATGGTTCGTTAGCGATTAGAGATCAAGGCTCACCCGCTTCAAAACCCCTCCGCCAGCACGGCGATGAGGAGAATGATGATGAGCGGGATCGGCGAGGCGGCGAGGATCCACATGCGCCGTGGCTCGAATCTCAGGTGCATGTAGTACAGTGCCACGAGGAGCGCCTTCCAGACCGCCAGGAAGAGCAGCATCACGATGATGTACTTCTTCGGCAGGCTGATGAACGCTACGCCCAGCTCGGCCAGCGTCAGCACGAAGAGGATGCCCCAGACGAGGAAGTAGTTCCGGTGTGCCTTCTCGAGCTTTTCCATCCTCAGCCTCTCTAACCCTCTAACCGCTACATCAGGTAGACGATGGTGAACAGGATGATCCACACCAGGTCCACGAAGTGCCAGTAGAGCCCCATGATCTCGACGCCACCGTGATTCTCGGCGGAGTAGGCTCCGCGGAACGCCTTGATCGCGGTGAAAATCATGCAGAAGACGCCGATGGACACGTGGGTCCCGTGGAACCCTGTCATCGTGTAGAAGGTCGCGCCGTAGAGCGGGCCGCCCAGCACGGGACCCACGCCGTCGCGGCCCAGGGCCTCGTACTCAGCGGCCACGGGCACGAAGCCCTCGTGGGCCAGCTTGTAGTACTCGATCGCCTGGATGCCGAGGAACATAGCCCCCAGCAGGATCGTCAGGAGTAGATAGAGCTTGAGTCCCTTCTGGTCGCCCAGCTCGATGGCGGCGAACGCCTTCACCATCGTGACCGAGCTGCAGATCAGGATGAACGTGTTCACGGCGGTCAGCGGCACGTTCAGCACCTGGCCGGGCTGGGCCCACTGGTGGGGCTCCGCGAAGCGCAGGATGATATACGTGCCGATGAGGGCGGTGAAGAACATGACCTCCGACAGGAGGAACACCCACATGCCGAGCTTGAGGGTGTCGACCCTCATCCCTGGCATCCACTTCTCTTCGAGCGTCATCACGGCTGCTTGTGCCATCGCTCAGGCTCCTCTGTGTCGCGTCGTTCTCGTCTCGTTCCTCGAAGCCAGCCCCGCTGCTCGTGCCGGTTAATGCCGTAGCGGGGCGGGTGCCCCTCGCGGCCGGGGTTCTCCCCGCGGCGGCTCGCTCTGCGGCAGATAGTCGTTCTCCGACTGCGGCGAGCTGTACTCGTACGGCCCGCGGTACACGGTGGGGGTCTCCGCGAAGTTGCCGTGCGGCGGCGGCGACGGCGCCGTCCACTCCAGCGAGTTCGCCTTCCACGGGTTCGGCTCGGCCTTTCTCCCGCGGAACAGGCTCCAGATGAAGTTGATGGCGAAGAGGAGCTGCGCGGCGCCCAGCAGGAACGCGCTGACCGAGATGAACTGGTTCACGGGCTGCAGCGGCTGCAAGAACGCGTACTGCGTCGGGTCGTAGATCCTGCGCATCATTCCGCCGAGCCCCAGGTTGTGCATGGGGAAGAACGTCAGGTTGTAGAAGATGAAGGTCAGCACCCAGTGAATCTTCCCCAGCCCCGGGTGCATCATCTTCCCGAAGAGCTTTGGGAACCAGAAGGTGATCCCGCCGAAGATGGCGAAGAGGCTTCCGCCGAAGAGCACGTAATGGATGTGCGCGACGATGAAGTAGGTATCGTGGATATAGATGTCCACGGGCGTCGTCGCCATGAACACGCCGGACAGCCCGCCGATCACGAACATGGACACGAACGAGAGGGCGTGGAGCATTGGCACGTGGAAGTGGATATCGCCGCGCCAGACGGTAGCCAGCCAGTTGAACGTCTTGATGGCCGAGGGCACCGCGATCACGAGTGTCGTCACCATGAAGGTGGTCCCCAGCATGGGGTTCATCCCGCTCATGAACATGTGGTGGCCCCA
>JACQVF010000024.1 GCA_016209885.1 Gemmatimonadota bacterium
GCGTTAAGAGAATTCCCGGCCGTGGAAATTCAGGCTAGTAGCAGGCGTCGTTCCCTTCCGATCGCCAGCGCCTGCTCCGGAGCTTCGAGCGCATCGTGCCACGCGTGGTTCAAGACGCCCGCTTATACTGACTATCCTCCGCGTGGATACTTCCCTTCGGGGAATACGAAGTCGTCGCGATCGTAGAGCCGCTCACGATAGGTATCGCGGATCTGGAAGACGGGATCGAACCGGCCGCGATAGAGCATCTGGAAATCGGCGTTGCGGAGAATGCCGCGCTCCCGTCACGGTGGAAGCAGTCGATACTTGAGCTCGAGCCGGACCTCGTTCCGCCACTGCACCCAGTCGAACGACTCCGTGGAGTCGTGCTGGAACGTGTTCTGGGTGGAGAGGCTCGCGCGGAACGTCACGCGCTCCGTCTGCACCGTGGCATCGACGCAGCTTGCCCACCCCAGGGTCAACGCCGCGGACACGATCACCCACAGGTTCCGGCTGTCCTTCTGCATCGCGTCTTCCTTGCCGTGGTGGCTTCCGAGCAACCTCCGTGCCGCGAGAGCGGGGCGCTCAACCGGTCGCGAGTACCAGGCGCCAGCGCGATCGGAGCGAGCGGCGCTGCTCGCGCTGGAAGCCAACACGCCCTCGCCGCCCCGGTTCGAAGCGCTCGATCAGAAAGCGCTTCCGCGGCTTCTTCGAAGCCGTCCTGGGGATCTCGGTGGCGATGTGATGCAGGCCGCCCTATCGATGAGAAGCTCCGTCGACAGCTCATCCCTGCCCGTCATCTTTCGACGGGCCGTCAATTGGAGACGGGAGCCGTGGTTCGCGACGCTCCTTCGATCGTCCTTACACCTCGGAAAGCTGGTCACTTACCCCATCGACGAAGTCGCTTCAGAGGTGGCACGCAACTTGATTTCATTTCTGCCACAGCCCCTCCCGTCGTCGCGCTGGGATTCCTGGAGGATCAGAGGGGACAAAGGATGATCTGGGTCTCAATGACCATGAGCGTGCTTCCGGAGAAGCGGAAAGAGCTGATGCAAACACTGCTGCCCATTATCGAGGTAACCAAGCAGCAGAAGGGATGCATGGTCTGCAGGCTCTATCAGGGCCTGGAAGACGAATGCGACCTGATTCTCCTGCAGGAGTGGGAGACGGAGACGGCTGTCAACCGTTACTTGCAGTCCAATTGGTTCCACATCCTTCTTGGAACGGCCGGTCTCCTGAATCAAAAGCCTCGCGTGGCGACTCTGCACCAGGATCTGCGTCTGCCGGATCTGCCCCGGCCGAGCGCACCCAAGGACAGCACTCGAGAATGAGGGAGGACGATTCGTGGATTTCCAGGTTCCGGAAGACCTCCGTCTCTTGGTCGACAACGTCCGCAAGTTCCGGGAGCGGGAGCTCGCGCCGCTCGAGCGGGACTTCCTCCTCGCGGGAAAGCTTCCCCTGGAGACTCGCCTCGCGCTCGAGCGCAGAGGAAGGGAGCTCGGCTTCTGGGCGCTCGACGCCCCCGAAGAATACGGCGGGGTCGGCCTCGGCCATCTCGCCATGTGCCTGATTTCCGAGGAGCTCTCCAAGCACCCCGCGATGTTCGAGTTCGGCGGCAGTCCCGAGCCTTCGCTCTATCTCTGCAACGACGAGCAGAAGGAGAGCTACTTCCTCCCGGTGATCCGCGGAGAGCGCCGCTCCTGCTACGCCTTCACCGAGGCGGATTCGGGTTCGGACCTCGCGCAGATCCGCACGATGGCGGTGCGCCGCGGCGACGACTGGATCGTGAACGGCGCGAAGATCTTCATCTCCCACGTCGAGCGGGCGGACTTCGTGATTCTCTTCGTGTCCACCGACCGGTCGAAGGGAGCGCGCGGCATCAGCTGCTTCCTCGTCGACATGAAGACGCCGGGATTTCGCATCTCGCGAATGATCCCGACCATGGGCGACGACTGGGAGCCATACGAGATCGCCTTCGAGGACTGCCTCGTGCCGGACGCGAACCGGCTCGGCGAGGTCAACGCGGCGTGGGCGATCGCCGATCATCAGCTGACGCACGGGCGCTTGAAGATCGCCGCGCACCAGCTCGGCATCGCGCAGCGGTGCCTCGACATGGCTGTGGAGTGGGCGAAGCAGCGCGTGGCCTTCGGAAAGAAGATCGCACAGCGCCAGGCGATCCAGTGGATGATCGCGGACTCCGAGGTGGAGCTCCAGGCCGCACGGATGCTCGTGTACCGCGCGGCCTGGATGATGGACAGCGGCGAGCGTGTTCGCAACGAAGCCTTCGTCGCCAAGCTCTACGCAACCGAGATGGCTCAGCGCGTGACCGACCGCTGTCTGCAGATCTTCGGCGGTCTCGGCTACAGCAAAGAGGTTCCCATCCAGAGCTTCTACCGCCAGGTGCGCCTGTGGCGGATCGGGCACGGCACCGCCGAGATCCATCGCTGGATGATCGCCCGGAGCCTCCTCGGCGACGCGGCGAGGGATTAGACCATGTCACACGACTACTATGAAGAAGCGAGAGCGCGCATCGGCCACGCCGAGCGAAGTCGCCTCGGCGTGGTCACGAAGGAGCAATTCCAGCGCTTCGCCGTCGCCGTCGGCGATCCGAATCCCATCTACTTCGACGACCGAGAGGCCCGGGCGCTCGGCTATCCGGGAATCGTCGCCCCGCCGAGCTTCGTGAGCTCCGTCCTCGGATGGGATGCCGGGCCGCCCGAGGAGGAGCTTCGGCGCGATGGGACCACCGAAGCCGACGTCGCGTTCATCGCGCTTCCCGGCGCGAAATTGATGGGCGGCGGCCAGGAGCTCGAGCTCGGGAACCCGGTCGTACCCGGCGACGACGTCACGATCGAGCGCCGCCTCGTCGACGTCGAGCGGCGCGAAGGCAAGAGCGGACCGCTGACGCTCCTCAAGACCGAGAAACGGTATACGAACCAGCGTGGCGAGCTCCTCGTGATCTGCCGCGAGACGATCATCGCCCGTTAGCGAGAGGGGGGAAATCGTGACCGCGACATCGCCGAGCTTCGAGCGAATGGAAGAAGGGATGGAGATTCCCCCTCTCACCAAGCGGCCGACGAATCTGCAGCTCTTCCGGTTCAGCGCCGTCACCTGGAACGCTCACCGCATCCACTACGACGCTGCGTACGCCCGAGAGGAAGGCTACCCGGATGTGCTCGTTCAAGCGCATTTGCACGGTGCCTTCCTGATCCAGATGCTCCAGTCCTGGATCGGACCGCGAGGCAGACTGCTGCGCTTCGGGTGGCAGAACCGGGCGCTGGCGGTTCCGGGTGACGTGCTCACCTGCACAGGCCGGGTGACGAAGAAATACGACCAGGGACAGTGGGGATACTTGGAGTGCGTCGTGCAGGAGAGAAATCAGCGCGGGGAGTTGTGCGCTCCGGGAACGGCACTCGTCGCGCTGCCTCTCTCGGATCCCGCGGCGGAGAGGCGATCATGAGCACGGTGTCGGCGACGGCGGGAGAGGCCGACATCGTCCCGGCATCGCTTCGGCTCTCACTTTATCGAACGATGGTCACGATCCGCGAGTTCGAACTCGCCGCAGTACGGCTCCTTTCGGCGAACCGCCTCCCGGGCGGCCTCCACACCTGTGTCGGGCAAGAGGCGTGCGCGGCGGGCGTCTGCGCCGCGCTCGATCGCGAAGATACGATCTCGACCACGCACCGCGGACACGGCCACTTGATCGCCAAGGGCGCCGACTTGAGGCGCATGATGGCGGAGCTCTTCGGCCGCTCGGACGGCTACGCGAAAGGACGGGCGGGATCGATGCACATCTCCGACGCCGAGTGCGGCATCCTTGCGGCCAATGGCATCGTCGGTGGCGGGTTGCCGATGGCGGTCGGCGCGGCATACGCGGCGCAGATCCTCGGTACGGGCCGCGTGACGGCCGCATTCTTCGGCGAGGGCGCCGTCGCCGAAGGCGCCTTCCACGAGTCGATGACGCTCGCGGCACTCTGGGCGCTTCCGGTCGTGTTCGTCTGCGAGAACAACTCCTACGCCGAGATGGGACACGTCTCGCTCCACATGAAGGACCCGGACGTGTTTCGGCGCGCCGAAGGCTACGGCGTTCCCGGCGTCGCCGTTGACGGCAACGACGCCGTCGCCGTCTTCGAGGCCGCCGCCGCGGCCGAGGCGCGCGCCCGAAGCGGCGGGGGCCCCACACTCCTCGAGTGCAAGACCTACCGCTGGCGCGGCCACTTCGAGGGCGACCCGCAGCGCTATCGGAGCCCCGAGGAGGTCGCGAGGTGGATGGAGCGTGACCCGATCGTTCAACTCGGCGAGGCGCTGGTTGCCGACGGGAGCACGCGGGTCGATCTCGACGCGGAGCGAAGCCGCATCCTCGCAGCGCTGGAAGAGGCGATTCGATTCGCCGAAGCGAGCCCGGTGCCCGGAGAGAGAGAGCTCTTTTCGGACGTGTACGCGGAAACCCATTCGGAGGCGTGAGGTGGCAAGGCTCAAGTACTGGCAGGCGATCCAGCTCGCGCTCCGTGAAGAGCTCGAGCGCGATCCCGCCGTCTGCATCCTCGGCGAGGACGTCGGTGCCGCCGGCGGACCTTTCGGCGCGACCAGCGGACTCCAGCAGACCTTCGGAGCCCGCCGCGTTCGCGACACGCCGGTCTGCGAGGAAGGGATCGTCGGTCTCGCCCTCGGCGCCGCTCTCTCGGGGCTACGCCCCGTCGTCGAGATCATGTTCATGGATTTCCTCGGTCTCGCCCTCGACCAGATCGCGAACCACGCGGCGAAGATGCGTCAGATGTCCGGCGGTCGTCGCGGCGTGCCGATGGTGGTGCGGACGATCTGCGGGGCCGGCCGTCAGACCGGCCCGCAACACGGTCAGAGCCTCGAGGCTTGGCTGAGCCACGTGCCCGGTCTCAAGGTGGTCTGGGGATCGAATCCTGCCGATACGCGCGGGCTCTTGAAGGCCGCGGTCCGCGACCCCGATCCGGTGGTGGTGATCGAGAGCTTGAGCCTCTGGGGACAGGCGGGAGAGGTGCCGGACGGAGACGGCATGGTGCCGATCGGCCGCGCTTCGATCGCCCGCCCCGGGCGCGACCTCACGATCGTCGCCTGGGGCGGCGCCGTCGGCCGCAGCCTCGCAGCGGCCCATGCGCTCTCCCAGGATGGAATCGAGGCCGAGGTCGTCGATCTCCGGACGCTCTCACCGATCGACGAAAAGACCGTGCTCGATTCGCTCGAGCGCACCGGTCGCCTCGTCGTCGTTCACGACGCGGTTGCGCCGTGCGGGATCGGCGCTGAGATCTCTGCATTGGCCGCGGGGGCGGGGTTCTCGCACCTCCGCGCGCCCGTCGCGCGCGTGACGGCGCCTTTTACCCCGGTGCCATTCGCGCCGGATCTCGAACGGCTCTACTTCCCGCAGCCGGAGCGCATCGCCGCGGCCGCGCGAGCGACGGTCGGGTCCGGCGGTTCGAGGTTCGCGAAATGACCGAAGTGGTGATGCCGAAATGGGGCCTGGCGATGGAACAAGGTACGATCAGTCTCTGGCTCAAGGAGATCGGCCAAGCCGTCGCGGAAGGCGAGCCTCTCTTCGTGGCGGAGACCGACAAGGCGGAGGCAGAGGTCGAAAGCCCGGCGAGCGGCGTCCTCGGCGAGATCCTGGTCGAGTGCGGGACGATCGCCATGCCGGGGACGACGGTGGGGCGGATTTACAGCCGCGACGAATGGGCGGAGCGATGAGCGAGCCCGGCACCTTGATTCCCTTTGCGGGACTGCGCGGGAAGATCGCGCAGCGCATGCTCCACTCCACCATCACGAAGCCGCACGTCACGCTCCATACCGAGGTCGACGCGACCGCGCTCCGTACAAGCCGCGATCATTGGACCGCACAGGTCCAGCGGGAGAACGGCGGGCGCCTCACGTTGACCGCGCTTCTCGTGAAGCTCGTCGCCGCGGCACTCCGCCGACACCCCCGCGTGAACGGCCGGGTCGAAGCGGAAGGCGTGCGGCTCTACCCGATGGTCAACGTCGGCGTCGCCGTGGCGCTCGACGAGGGTCTCGTGGTGCCCGTCGTGCGCAATGCCGATCGGAAAGACATCCCGACCATCGCGGTCGAGCTCGCCGCGCTCGTCGCCAAGGCACGGGCGGGACAGCTCAAGCCCCCCGACCTCCTCGACGCGACCTTCACGATCTCGAATCTCGGCTCGTTCGGGGTGACCCACTTCACCCCCATCATCAATCCCCCGGAGATTGCGATCCTCGGGGTCGGTCGGATCACCGCGGTGCCCCGTTGCGGCGAAAACGGCTGGGTGGAGGCGCCCATCCTGAACCTCGATCTCTCCTTCGACCACGGTGCCGTCGACGGTGCTCAGGCGGCGCGGTTCCTCCAGGTCCTCACGGCGATTCTCTCCGACCCCGAGGCCGCGCTCGCGGCGGCTGGGACGTTTCAAGAGGGTCCGCTCTCGCAACCGCCCACATGATGAAGGTGAGCATGGCTCGCAATGAGGTTGCGTAACAAAACGGCGATCGTGACGGGAGCCGGCGCCGGATTCGGACGCGGGATTGCGACTCTTTTTGCCGCGCACGGTGCAACAGTCGTAGCCGCTGATGTGGACCAACAAGCAGGACTCGACACCGTCGACATGATCCGATCCGGCGGGCAGGTCGGACTCTTCGCTGAGACCGACGTCTCACGTGAGGCCGAGGTCAAAGCCTTGATCGACACCACCATCGGGCAGCTTGGAAGGATCGACGTGGTGGTCAATAACGCGGGCGTGTGCAAGCTGCGTTCGATCACCGAACTCACCGAAAGCGAATGGGATAGGCACATCGACGTGAATCTGAAAGGTGTCTGGCTGCTTTCCAAACATGCGCTCCCGCCCATGATGAAGAGGCGCACGGGCTGCATTTTGAACGTCGCATCCCTGTCAGGCATAAAGGCTCGATCGCACATGGCAGCGTACTCGGCATCCAAGGGCGGCGTCATCATGCTGACGCGGCAGATGGCGCTCGAGTTGGCGCCCTACAGCATACGCTGTAACTGCATCAGTCCAGTCTTTGGTGACACATCGATGGGTCACGATCTCCTGACGCAGGCCGCCCAACTTCATGGCTTGCCCGACGTCTCAGGGGTGCGGGAGACACTCCTCAACGGCATTCCTCTGGGAAGAGCGTCGCGGCCAGAGGATATCGCCTACGCGGCGCTCTACCTCGCCAGCGAAGAGGCGTCACTCGTTACCGGCATCAACTTGATCATCGATGGAGGGGTACGGGCGTAAGCACGTAGAAGGTCATCGACATCCGAGGGAGAGTGAGGGTATGAGCAAGAGGACCAATGATACCGTCGTCGAGAGGCTGTATGTCCTCGACGGGGGCTCGATAGAGCTCGACAAGAGCAGCATGACCTTCGGTCATGACCCGGGACAGAAGGTACGTGTCCCCACCCCGATCTACCTGATCAAGACACGAGACGACTTCGTCTTGTTCGATACGGGCTGGTATCCTCAGGCGATACCCATACTGGAAAGCATGGGCTTGAAGCCTGCGATTGATCAGTCACGGGTGCTTCCCGGCGTCCTCCAGAGTCTAGGTCTGGACGTCCGGGACATCAGCAAGATCATCCTGTCGCACCTTCACGCCGACCATGCCGGAGGCATCCAATACTTCCCCGATGCCGAGCTCATCGTCCAGAAAGACGAGTATAGCTATGCGTTACACCCGCACAGCTTCAGCCAGCTCGCGTATCTCCGCAGCGCGATAGACTTTCCGTCATTCAAGTGGCGATTGATCGACGGCGACCAGGAGATCATGCCGGGCTTGACCGTGGTTCTCGCAAACGGGCATACGCCCGGCCTCCAGGCGCTGATCGTGGAGCTTCCGGAAGCAGGGACCATCATTCTCGCCAGTGACTCCTGCTACGTGAAGCGGAACATCGAGGAAGAGGTTATCCCCGGAATCGTCTGGAATCCCACTCTGGCCCTCCACTCGATAACGAAACTCAAGACGCTCGCGAAGCTGCTGAACGGGACCGTCTATCCGAACCATGACATCGAATTCTGGGATTCTCTGCGAAAGAGCCCAGATCATTACCGGTGAGAAAGAGGAGGGACCGAATGGCTGCCGTTCGAGAAGCGATATCTGGCATTCCCGCCGACGACGATTTTCCCGGCCCCGATCCGGTGAAGGAACTATTCTCCCTGAGAGATCGGGTCGCGGTCATTTCCGGCGCCGCCTCGGGTCTAGGGCGGCAGATCGCGCTTGGCCTTGCGAGCGTCGGTGCCGACGTCGTCGGCGCGGATGTCAATCTGGAAGGCGTCGAGGAAACCATCGGCGAGGTACGAGCAATCGGCAGGCGGGGTGTGCCGCTGAAAGTGGACGTGACCCAGTGGAACGACGTCAGGGCGATGGTCGATCGCGCCGTTCAAGAATTCGGGCGGATCGACGTCGGATTCAATGTGCCGGGAATCAACATCCGGAAACCCGCCCTCGATCTGAGCCCCGAGGAGTACGACCAGGTTCTCGATGTCAATCTGAAGGGAATGTTCTTGTGCTGCAAGGCGCTCGGAGAGGTGATGGTGAGGCAGAAGCGAGGCAAGATCATCAACATCGCGTCGATATTCGGAAGCTGTGGCGCGCCTCGCATGTCGGCGTACGCCTCGAGCAAGGGCGGCATCGGCCAGTTGACCAAGGTTCTGGCGCTGGAGTGGGCCAAAGACAACGTCCAAGTAAACACCCTGGCCCCTGGATATCACATGACTTATGGGCCGATTGCGCGCCAATACCTCGAGACGGAAGAGGGAAGAACGATGATGCGGGCGATCGTCGAGAGGGTCCCGATGGGGAGGGTGGCGCACGCTTCGGAGATCATCGGTCCGGCGATCTTCCTGGCGTCTGATGCCGCGAGCTACATGACCGGCGCCCTCGTCGTTCCCGATGGCGGCTGGATTGCGCAATGACGATCGGGGCCAGGAGGCGCGAGTGGATTTGATCGGGAATCGAGCGCTGCCCGACCTGCTGGCGGAGCAGGCGGAACGCCGCGGAGCTGTGACCTTCCTCGTCTTCGAGGACAAGGCCGGCCGGCTTCAGGAGTTCACCTACCGCGACTTCGCCGCCCGAGTGGAGCGGGTCGCCGCCGCCTTCGACGCCCTCGGCGTCCGTCGGGGAGAGAAGGTCACTGTTCACTTGCCGAATTGCCCCGAGTTCTTGCTCGCCTGGTTCGGGCTGGCGACGCTCGGCGCGGTGACGGTGCCGTCCAACGTAGCCAACACCGGCGACGAAATGCTCCACGTCGTCAACAATTCCGACTCGGTCGCCATCGTGACCGAGCCGGCCTCCCTGCCGATGTTCTGGCAGATCTTGGATCGCTGTCCGGCCGTGCGCCGGATCGCCCTGGCTCGAACTGACAAGCCGCACGAAGGCGTCGTTCTGTTCGACGAGATCATCAGGGCGGCCGCGGTGCCACCGACGTTCGCTGCCATCAACCCGGAAACCGAGCTCGAGATGATCTTCACGTCGGGCACGACTGCCCGGCCGAAGGGCGTCGTGCTCACTCACGCCAATGCTCTCCGCTCCGGAGAGCGGATGGTCGAGCATCTTTCGATGCGGCCGGGCGATCGTGTCCTCACGGCCTTGCCAGCGTTTCACGTCAACGCTCAGTCGACCACGATCTTGAGCTCGCTCACCGTCGGTGCAACCTGCATCCTGCTCGAGGCGTTCAGCGCGACCAGGTTCTGGCAGCAGATCCGCGACCACGAAGCGACCTGCACCAGCCTGGTCGCGGCGCTGCTGCGAACCATCGCCGCCCAGCCGCCGGCGCCCGGGGACCGCAAACACCGGCTCCGAGCGGTCTTCTTCGCGATCAACGTCACCGACCAGGAGAAGGAGGCGTTCGAGAAGCGGTTCGGGGTCGAGTTGCTGAACGGCTACGGGCTCTCCGAAGCAATGACGGTCGTGACCGCCGTGCCGACTCATGGCCCGAAGAAGTGGCCTTCGATCGGACGACCCGTCGTCGACCGAGAGGTGCGGATCGTCGACGAAACGGACCGCGAGGTCTCTCCCGGCACCGTCGGCGAGATCGTCGTGAGAGGCGTGCCCGGGCGCACGATCATGAAGGGCTACTACAAGGATCCCGTCGCGACGGCCGCAGCGGTGCGCGATGGCTGGCTCCACACCGGGGACCACGGCTACATGGACGAGCAGGGCTGGTTCTACTTCTTCGACCGGAAGAAGGACGTCATCAAGCGCGGAGGCGAAAACGTCTCGGCGAGCGAGGTCGAGCGGGTTCTCGCCGAGCATCCCGGCATCCTCGAGGCCGCCGTCATCGCCGTGCCCGACCCGATCAAGGACGAGGCGGTCAAAGCATTCGTCGTCCTCCGGGAGACCCTATCCCTGACGGTCGAGGAGATAGTAGCCTATTGCGCGACGCGCCTCGCGAAGTTCAAGGTCCCGTCCTTCGTCGAGATCCGGGCGGCCCTGCCGAAGACCTCGATCGGTAAGGTCGAAAAGAAGGTGCTGCGAGAGGAGCCCGCCGCAACGGCCACGCTCCAAGAATGAGGGGATCGGAAACGAGCGCCATGACGACCAGTGACCCGGCGGTTGCCGAGCGGCTCGGCAGGTTCGTGCACGATATGCGCTTCGAAGACCTGCCCAGGGCGGTCGTCGAGAAGATGCGAGTCATCACCCTGCACGACGTCGGCGTGGCGCTGGCCGGCTACCCATCAGCCAGGCCGTTCTGGAACTCGATCCGTCGCCGGGCGACGTTGGGTGAGGGGACGGCCACTCTGCTCGTCGAGGGTTTGCGGGCCGCGCCGGCTCTCACCGCTCGACCCCTCGTGGGTTCCGGGCAACCCCGATCTACGGGCCGCTCGGCGCCGCGGCCGCTGCGGCGAAGCTGATGGGCCTCTCGCTCGATCAGACGATAGAAGCGATCGCGATCGCGACCAGCTTGAGCGGTGGACTCAATCAGACGTGGGTCGATGGCTCGAAGGAGTGGCGGTTTCAGGTGGGCCAGGCCGCTCGCGGCGGAATCCTGGCCGCTGAGCTCGCAGCCGACGGTGGAACCGGAGCCCGGCACGCCTTCGAAGGACCGGCGGGGTTCTTCCACGCCTTTGCCGGCGACCGTTCACTCGCGGCCGGCTGTGGCGCCCACTTGGGTCAGAACTGGGAAACGCTCACCGTCACCTTCAAGCTCTATCCGGTCTGCGCGATCCTCCAGACTCCGGTGACGGCGCTCGTCCGACTGATCGACCAGCACGGTCTGCGCGCCGACCAGGTCGCGAGCCTGCGGCTCTGCCTGAACCCCTACGAGGCTGCCTATCCCGGCATCGACAGAGCCGGGCCATTCAACGACGTCGGCGCGACCCTGATGAGCGCCCAGTTCTGTTTGGGCGCGACCCTAACCCACGGCGAGGTCCGGCTGCCGCATCTGTACCGGTTCGCAGCGCCGGAGTACGAGCGGCTCTGGCCCCGGATCGCGGTCTTGCCCCAGGAAGGATTGGGCCAGGCCTGTTGTCGGATCGAGGTCAACACGATCGATGGCCGAACGCTTGCCGACGAGCTGATCGCCGGACCAGACACCTTCAATTACACGGCGACCGAAGAGGCGGACCTGATTCGCGGCCTCGGACCCGAGATCGACTTGCCGGCCGAGCGGCTGGAGGCCTTCATCGACCTTGCCCTCCAGATCGACACGCTGCCGTCCGTCCGGCCGCTCCTCGAAGCGACGCGCATCTCCACCCCGGTTGGCTAGCGCCTCTCAGAACTCCCTGCTTCTCACCCGCGTGGGCCGGACGGCGGATCATGCCGACGGATGCCGAGCCTTCTCATACGACCGCGCAACGTGCTCGGGTGCAGACCCAAGGCTTCCGCCGCACCATCCTCCCCTTCTATTTTCCACTTGTGCTCTTCCAGAACACTCACTGTGTATTGGCGTTCGGCGGCCAACAATCTCTTTCTGAAGTCGACAGCAGAGCCCACCGACTCGCAAGGGATGGAGGGATCAGACGGTAGAGCAGTCCCCCTCTCCGAGACAGGCAACCTTTCCGCCAAGCGCAGAACATCTCCCTCGCTGCAAATGACGGCACGCTCAATCACGTTCTGCAGCTCCCTGATGTTGCCGGGCCAGTCGTATTCCACCAAAGTACCCATCACCGCTTGTGGTACGCGTTCGATCGGCTTCCCCACCTTCTTCGCGCACCTCGCCACGAAATGCCGCACCAAGCTCGGTACGTCCTCCTTCCGAACACGGAGGGGCGGTAGACTGATCGGAAACACGTTCAGACGGTACCAGAGATCCTGCCGGAAGTTCCGTGATTGGACCTCTTGTTCGAGGTGGCGATTGGTGGCCGCGATGACCCGAACATCGACCTTGATCGTCCGTGAGCTCCCGAGCCTCTCGAATTCGCCCTCCTGAATGACCCTGAGCAACTTGGACTGCAGGGCCAAAGGCAGTTCCCCTATCTCGTCGAGAAAAATCGTCCCGCCGTTCGCAAGCTCGAACCGGCCCAGTCGCCTGTCGTGAGCTCCCGTGAATGAGCCCTGTTCGTGGCCGAACAACTCGCTTTCGATCAAGTTGGAAGGGAGCGCAGCGCAATCCACTTTTACCAACGGCCGATCCTTACGTTTGCTCGCACTGTGAATCGCCCGTGCAACCAGCTCCTTTCCCGTTCCAGTCTCGCCCAAGATGAGAACGGTCGTATCGGTCGGAGCGACCTGTTCTATCTTGAAGAGAACGTACTTGAGAGCGTCGCTCTCACCGACGATATTCTCGAAATCGTGCTGTAGCTTGATCTCCTCCTGAAGATACGTGCATTCGGCCCGCAGTCTTTCCTTCAGCTGACTGATCTCCGCGAACGCCTTCAGGAGTGCCGCTTCCGATTCCTTCCGACTCGAAATATCGATTGCCACGCCCACGAGGTAGTCTGTCCCCTCGATGGTGACCCGCCTGCCACTTGCATAGTAAGGCACTTTGCGACCGTCCGTGGTCAGAAAGCCATATTCGAGAGAGGCGTGCCCTTTCCGGAACCCTTCCCGTATGGCCTCGTCGACTTTCGGTCGATCCTCCAAGCTCACCCTGAGCCCCACGCTGCGATTCAACATCTCTGACGCGGGATACCCCATGAAAGCTTCGACCTTCTTGTTCCACCTCACGTACCGAGCTTGTTCGTCCATCATGAAGAAGAAGCCGGGTATGCTCTCGATGATCGCGTCGGAGATCCTTGCATCGTCGAGTGGGCTTTCTTCCGCTTTCTGTCGGCTCACAGCGTTCGAAAAGACGCGGGCAACGAGTCGCAGCTGTCGGAGGAGTTCTTCTGACCAGGTTCGTTCGGCGCGAAAGCAAGAAAGAGAGAGGGCTCCCCAAAACGCCGGGCCTGCCGTGAGAGGGACAGTGACTTCCGACTGAAGGCCTGATCTCGAGAAAGCTTCTTTCTCGAGGATCGCAGCCGCAGGGAGCTCGTCGGGTCTCGAGAACGTCACCATCTCCTGGCGAAGCAGTGTTTCCGTGACCCATGGAAACTCGGTGGCCGTAAAAATGGTCCTCCCCGGGCCCGTATCCCCCCCGGGTACGGCGGCGGGGATCATGTCAGAGATTGAAGCTTTACGTCAACTCAGCCGCTTATACTGACTATCCTCCGGAGGAGGCGCACCGAGATGAGCGACCCGATCCGCGCGAGCCGCAGGACGTTTCTCAAGGTCGTCGGCTGTGCCCTCGGCAGCGCTTCGCTCCCGCTGACTGCCGGGAGCGCCCGCGGAGACGAGGCCGGCAACCCCGATGTGATCGTCATCGGGGGAGGGTTCGCCGGAGTCACTGCCGCGCGCGAGCTCCGGCACCAGGGACTTCGCGTGCTGCTCCTCGAAGCGCGCAATCGCCTCGGCGGCCGGACGTTCGCCGTCCCGGTCGGCGACGGGATCTTCGAGCTCGGGGGCACGTGGGTCCATTCGACGCAGCCGCACGTGTGGGCAGAGGTCAACCGCTACGGCCTCCCGCTCGTCGAGACGCCCGACGCGCTTCCCGACCGGATCCTGTGGTGGAACGGCGAGAAGGTCCGCGAGGCGGGGCTTCTCGACATGGTTCCTCTCGCCCGCGCCGCCCTTTGCGCGAGCGCCGACGACGTCACCCCCGAGCTTCCTGTCTCCGCGCTCGCGGGATTCACGCTCCTCGACGGGCTCATGTCGGAGTTCCATGCGGAGGCAGGCGCCGCCTTTCCCCGCCCCTTCGACCCCTTCTGGTCGGACACGTGGAGGGATCTCGACCGCTTCTCGATCCGCGATCGCCTCGACGCGATGGACCTCTCGAGCGACCGCCGCGCCCTTCTCGAGGGCGCTCTCGGCGCCAGCGCGCACGGAGACTTCGCCGAAGCCGGACTCGCCGACATGCTGCGCTGGTGGGCGCTCTCGGGAAACGACCTCCAGCGCTACTCGGACAGCGTCGCGCGCTATCGACTCCGCGACGGAACGACGAGCCTCATCGACGCAATCGTCGCCGACGGCAGACCCGACGTGCGGCACCAGAGCCCAGTCGCCCGCGTCTCCCAGGCGGCCGATCACGTCGAAGTCACGACCGAGGGCGGCGAAACCTTCCGCGCCCGCGCCGCGATCGCCGCACTTCCGATGAACGTCCTCGCGAACATCGAGTTCTCTCCCGCGCTCGATCCCGAGAAGCTCGCCGCGTCGAAGGAGCGCCACGCCGGAGCCGGCGTCAAGGCCTACGTCCGCGTACGCGGAAACGTTCCGAATCTCCTCGCCCTCGCGCCGGAGACCGAGGCCTTCACGACGATCATGACTGCGCACGGAGGCAAGGACGGCGGCGTCCTGATCGCATTCGGCACCAACCCGAAGCGGATCGACGTCCACTCGAAGGCGGCGGTGCAGGCAGCCGTGCGCCGCTTCCTCCCCGACGCCGAGGTGACCGACGTCTTCGCCTACGACTGGCATCTCGATCCCTACTCGCTCGGCACCTGGTGCATCTTCCGGAAGGGGCAGATGACCCGGTACCTCGCCGCCCTGCGCAAGCCCGAGGGGCTCGTTCACTTCGCCGGCGGCGACATCGCCCTCGGATGGCGCGGCTTCATCGACGGCGCGATCGAGAGCGGAATCCGCGTGGCGCGAGACGTGAGCGACCACCTCGCTGGCCGCACTCCCGGCCAGGCGCACGCGGCGCCCCTCGCTGCGGCCGGGGCCGCCGCACACGCACCGGCGACGGCCACCGGCGACACCGCGTTCGGCGCGTGCGCCGTATGCCACCCGCACGACGAGTCGGGCCGCTCCGGCGTCGGGCCGAACCTGCACGGCGTCGTCGGAAGGAAGGCCGCGAGCGACCCGTCGTTCGCCTACTCCGACGCCCTTCGTTCGCGCGGAGTCGAGTGGACGGAACAGGAGCTCGACGCGTTCCTTGCGGACCCACGCGCCTATGCCCCGGGAACGACCATGCCCTTCGCCGGCCTCACGGACCCGGCCGAGCGTGCGGCCGTGATCCGCTTCCTCACCCGGGGCAAGTAGGCCGCGGGCGCATCGCGGCAGGCGAGGCATCTTCCCGGGATGGCGCGAGGAAGGGCGAGCAGACGGACCGCGACGGTCGCCGCGGGAGCGCTGCTCGGGATCGCGCTGGGGGCTCCGGTGGGCGCAGAGCCTGGCCTCGGACCGGCACCGCGCGACGGGCGAGGGCGCTTCCAGAACGAAGCCGGCGAGCTGTCTCGGCCAGGGCCCGACGTCATGCTAAAAATGGTCCTCCCCGGGCCCGTATCCCCCCCCGGGTACGGCGGCGGGGATCATGTCGGAGATTGAAGCTTTACGTCAACCCAGCCGCTTATACTGACTATCCTCTGCCGAGGTCTCCGCTCTGCCGCCGTCCGCCTGGCGACAGGTCACCCTCGATGTCCCGGCCCGCAAGTACAAGACCCCGAGGGTCTACAGCGCGTCCGTTCGGCTCGAGGGGTCCACCTTCCGTCAGCTCTTCGTCCTCGACCTCGGCCACGAGGAGCCGACGATCCTGTTGACCAACGACCAGCGCACGACCCCTCAGAAGCTTCTCACTCGCTACGCCCAGCGCATGCTCATCGAGAACGCTCTCTCGGACGCCGTACGATTCTTCCACATGGACGCGCTCTCCTCGGCAGTCGGGCTGAAGGTGGACTTCGACATGGCGCTCCTGGTCGTCGCCAGCGGCCTCTACCGGCTTCTCGCCCGCAGGATGCGCGGCTATGCTGATGCTCAGGCGCGTCACATCTTTCGCGATCTCATCGACACTCCCGCCGATGTGACCGTCTCCGGACGCGAGGTGCTCGTGCGCTTCCATCGCCGCGCCCACCTGCCAATCATCCTCGCCTCGGGTCTCCTCAACTCCTCCGTCAGGGTCCCGTGGTGGAACGGCTTCTCGCTCCGGATGACCGCGTAGCTGGCGTGATAGAGCCGCCCGCGTTAAGAGAATTCCCGGCCGTGGAAATTCAGGCTAGTAGCAGGCGTCGTTCCCTTCCGATCGCCAGCGCCTGCTCCGGAGCTTCGAGCGCATCGTGCCACGCGTGGTTCAAGACGCCGCTTGCGCCGCATGATCGATTCAACGATCAGACCGGTAGGCCCGTGGTATCCAGGATCACCAGCTGGCAGTTGTGGAGCTCCAGCTGTTAAGCTGCGGACATGTCGCTCCTCGACCGCGCCACGATTACCGCGGCCCTGACCGTGCTCAATGAACGGCTCGCGGCACGCGGGCGCCGTGCCGAGCTGTTCCTCGTGGGCGGTGCGGTCATGTGTCTCGTTCACGACGCACGTCCCGCAACGAAGGACGTCGACGGATGGTTCACCGATCCTGACGCTGTACGGGTCGCAGCACGCGAGGTCGCGCAGGAGCTCGGGCTCCCGGAGGACTGGTTGAACGACGCGGCCAAGGGCTTCGTTCCGGCGAACGCCGGCTACGAGACCTGGGCGAGTCTTTCGCATCTGACGATCTCGACCGTCGATACGCGGACGCTCCTTGCCATGAAGGCGGCCGCGGCCCGCACGGTCGAGGACGCGAACGACATACGCTTCCTGGCGGATCGGCTCGCGCTGCGGTCGGCCGACGAGGTGCTCGCGGTGGTGCTGACCTATTTTCCTGCGGAGCGACTACCGGTCCGGGTCCGCCTGCTGCTGGAGGAGATGTTCGATGAACGTGCGTGAGCTGCTCGCGGCGTGCAGGCGCGATCGCGCGCACTTCCAGTTGCACGTCAACGGATTCATCGACGAGTTTCGCCGGGCGACGGGGGTCGCGCGCGCTGCCATGGTCGCCGCCGCCCCGACCACGACGGGACCCTTCGAGGGTCTCGCGGCCGCGGTAGTGAGCGCGCTGTGCCGCGAGACCGGCGTCGAGGCTCCGACGTGGGTCGCCCAAACGGCGAGCCCCGAGCCGTTCTTCGTCCTGCCGGCGCGAAGCTTCCCGTTGCGCTTGCGCCTCATGCTCGAGTCCCCGCCGCCGTTCCGCGCCCGCAACGTGTTCGTTCCCGAGACCTATTTGGCGCGCGCCTGAGCGCGTCGGGGGTTTCCATCTCCTTCGCGGCCAGCGCGGCGAGCGTCGGCAGAGCGCGATCGCCTCCTCTGCCGCGGACTGCACGGCCGAC
Source organism: Gemmatimonadota bacterium (assembly GCA_016209885.1). Taxonomy (GTDB): domain Bacteria; phylum Gemmatimonadota; class Gemmatimonadetes; order Longimicrobiales; family Gaopeijiaceae; genus JACQVF01. Next base: position 17,541 of record JACQVF010000024.1, read on the forward strand.
AGATCGCTGCGCGTCGCCCCCGGTGTCAACTTCTCCTTCCGTCTCTGCCCCGATGTTTCGGACGTTCGCCGAGGGAGCGCCCCAACTCAGCGCCGTTCCAAACCTGCAAGGAAGACACCCCCCGAGTCGGGCACGCCGGTCGGTCATGCAGATCAGAACAGCTCGACGTCGAGCGGGACGACCCGTGCGATAGCCGTAAAGTCCCGATCACGGGTCAGCAGCGTGTGGCCGGCGGTACTCGCGGTCAGCGCGATCAGGAGATCGACGAGGTGCGCCTGCGTGCCTTGGCGGGCGAGCGAGAAGCGCGCCGTCGCCACCTGATCCCAGAGATCGGGCGGGGGCTCGAGCGTCGTCAAGGCGCCGAGCCGCACGCGCAGTTGCCGGAAGGCTCCAGGGGTGCGTGCCCCCGACGTCACTTCAGCCACGATCGGACCCGAAACGGCAGCGCGATCGTCCCGTAGGAGCGGATCCAGTCGCGCGATTGCCCGAGCGTCGCCGCGGAAGAAGTCGATCCACACCGACGTGTCGACGAGGACGTCGCTCACCGTTTGCCGGCGCGCGAGCGTTTGAGGTCGACGCGCACGTCGACCTTGCCGGCCATGGCGCGCAACTCTTCCCGTTCCGCCTTGCGGATGAGCTCAGCGAGCCCGGCGAGGACGGTGTCACGCTTGGTCTGGAGGGACGCTGCCCGCCGCGCCCGTTCCATGAGGTCGTCGGGGATGTCCAATGTGGTTCGCATGCTCGATACATACTCTACAGCTGCTTCATATGCTAGAGGACCCCGCCCGACGACGGGGATTCTCGCAGCCGCACGCCTACCCGCTAGGTAGCTCTCCGGCCCTTGTGCCGGCTATCCGCTTCGCAGAATTCCGGAGACATTTTCCACGAGCGATGCTCAGTTGTATCGGTTGTATCGATCGAGGCGATGGTGCCAAACATATCGTCCATGGCCGAATCGCCCGTGCCCCCATCCACTGGTCGGACTTCCGCCACCGCGCGGTCCTGGTTCGCGACCCTAACCCTGTTCCTGAGCCTCTGGTTCCTCCTCTTGGCCGGTCAGGAGAGTTGTTACGAGCGTGCGCTCCGGATCGGCGCCACCGTGATCGAGAAGGGGCACACGCCCGGGTCGAGCGGGACCGGCGGCACTCGAACGAGCAGCGCCTACTGGGTACGCTATCGGTTCACCACGCCCGAGGGTGCGGTGAAGGAGCACATCGACAGCGAGGTTCTACCCGAGGCGTGGCGCGAGCTCGAGGCGGGCGGCCCCGTGGAGATCGAGTACATGCCCTCCCTGGCCGACAGCCGGGTGGCGGGTCAAAGGGCCTCGCCCGGGATTTACCTCTCGATCGCCATCGTTCTCCTCGTCGCGGGCATCGCCCTGCGACGGCGCGCATCGTAGGCACACGAGGGCCGAGCGACTACCCACTGCTCGCCCACCTCGCTACCAAGAAACAGCCGCCCGCCGGTGAAGGGGGTGGGCGGGGTTAAGCTTCGGCGCGGCCGAATTGCTGGAATCGCTCGGCCACGAGGTCGAGGCGAGCACTCCCGAGGCGCTCGACGATGCCGCGTTGAGCTCAGCCTTCGGCAAGGTCGTAGCCGGCGGCGCGGCGCGACAGGCCGCGACGGTCGAGCAGATGCTCGGGCGCGCGGTCGAGCCCGACGATTTCGACGAATGGACGTGGTTCCTGAAGCTTTACGTCAACTCAGCCGCTTATACTGACTATCCTCTCGAGGGGATCCGAGACTGGCTCCTCAGCCGCACGGTGCTGCCGCGTTCTTCGTTCGGGAGAGCCATCGGCTACACGCTCGAGCTCTGGCCGGGTCTCAAGAGGTTTCTCACCGACCCGGCGATCCCGATCGACAACAACCAGACCGAGCGGGCGCTGCGCGGCGTAGCGGTCGGCCGCAAGAACCACTACGGGTCGCGCTCCCAGCGGGGGACCGAGGTCGCGGCGCTTTTTCTACAGCCTCATCGAGTCGTCCAAGCTCGCCGCAATCGAGCCGAGCCGCTATCTCGCCGAGGCTGCACGCCGCGCCATCGAGAATTCCGGCACCGTCACTCTGCCGCGCCATCTCCCGCAGGCCTAGGCTCCCCGTCCACCTCCCGGCCCCTCCCATCGGCGCCGATTCTCGGCGATTCCCTCACGGCATGCTACACGGGGGACGGCGAGCACTTACACTTGATCTACGACCAATCCGCGCCATACAGCGAGATCAGGCCAGCGGTCACCCGACCGCCGCTTGAGGAACGGTGGCCGCGCGGGCGTGGTGTCTAGCACGAAACACGACATCAAGTAGATGCCTCCTTCCGCCAGGTTCCGTGCACGAAGCTCCCCAGCAGCCAAGCCGCGCGCGCTATGTCGTCGAGGATCAGCGTGAGCCAGATCCAGATCAGCGGCAGGTGCCACACGTTGGCCGCCAGGAAGGCGAGCGGGACGCGGAACAGCCAGTTGCCGACGAAGGCGGCGTAGAGGGCATGACGGTGTCGCCTGCGCCGCGGAAGGCGCCCGCCAGCGTGAAGTGGAGCTGCATGGCGGGCTGCGCCAGCGAGAGGCGCAGCATGAAGGGGCCGAGCGCGGCCACGGTCTGCTTGTCCACGGTGAAGGGCGCCGCCAAGGGTGGAGTTCCTGGATGCACCCCTTCGGGCGCAGGGAGGCGGTAGGCTAAGCGGGTGCCCGTCGAAGTGTCCTTCGTCATGCCTTGCCTCGACGAGGCGGCCACCGTGGAGCGCTGCATTCGCGCCGCGCAGCGCTGCATCGAACGACACGGGCTCGCTGCCGAGATCATCGTCGCGGACAACGGGAGCCGCGACGGCTCCCAGGCGATCGCCGCGCGGGCCGGCGCCCGGGTGGTGTCGGTACGTGACCGGGGCTACGGGAACGCCCTGCTCGGCGGCTTCGAGGCCGCGCGCGGAAGATGGCTGATCATGGGCGACACCGACGAGAGCTACGACTTCGCGGAGGCGATGCCGATGATCGAGGCGCTGCGCGCCGGCGCCGATCTCGTGATGGGCTCGCGCTTCAAGGGCCGAATCGAGCGCGGCGCGATGCCCTTCCTGCACCGTTGGCCATGGTGTGGACGCCGAACGCAACCCCGAGCCACTCGCGCTCGCCGCCCGCCAGCGAGGCCAGGGCCACCGCGCCGATCAGCATGAGCGCGAGACCCGGCAGCAGCAGAACGAAGCGCGGCGAGAGAACCACCATGAAGCGGAGGTGACGCCAACCGTCGCGCCAGGTCCGGAGATGGGGCGGTCGCCCCCGGCCATCAAGATGGAGCGTGATGGGCACCTCGACGATGCGCAGCTTCCGCGCCGCCGCTTTCACGACCATCTCCGTCGCGATCTCCATGCCACCCGTTCGCAGCTCCAGCTTTCGAAGGGCTTCCTGCGACAGCCCGCGCATTCCGCAGTGAAAGTCCGAAACGGGCGCATGGAAGAGCCGGCGACCGATCAGGCTGATGAGCAAGTGCGAAGAGATCGCCGCGGAGATCTGCAAGAGCGCGCCGCTCGCGGTCCAGCGCATCAAGCAAGCGGCGCTTCGTGGTCTCGATCGTCCGCTCGCCGAGGGCTGAAGCTCGAGCGCGAGCTCTACGAATGGTTGCAGGGAACCGAGGATGCCCGCGAAGGGGCACGGGCGTTCGCGGAAAAGCGGCCACCGCGGTGGCGAACAAAGTAGGCGCTCCGGCGAACGGCACGGGAGAGATGAGCCATGGCGATTCGCAGTGCCGCGGTCGGGACGACCTCCGAGCCGGCGCGTCTCGAGGTCACGACGCGGCTCACTCAGGCGTACGCCGCCGGGCTCGGCGATTGTAACCGGCGCTATCTCGACGACGCCGCAGAGCGTGTGATCGCGCCGCCCGCTTTCTGCGTCTCGTTCGAGTGGCCGGTGTTCCTCGCTCTCACCAGCATGGAGCCGCTCGGCGCCGACCGCGCGATTCGCCTGCGCGGCGTGCACGCGCTGCAGGACTCGACGTTCCGATGCCCGGTTCGTCCGGGCGACGTGCTCGTCACCACCGCGAAGATCGTCGAGGTGCGAGCCACGCGTGCGGGCGCGTGGGCCCTCGCGCGGCTCGATACCGTGGCAGAGAAAAGCGGCGAGCCCGTGGTGACGTCGTACTATGGCAGCATCTACCGCGGCATCGCCGTCGACGGCCCTGACGTGCGCAGCGACGCGCCGCCGGCGTTCCCGGAGGGCGCGCCCGTGCGGTTCACCGAGAAGGTCGAGATCCCGGTCCGACGCGAGGCCGCGCACGTCTACACGGAGTGCGCGCGGATCTGGAACCCGATCCACACCGAGCGGTGCGTGGCATTGGAGGCAGGCCTCCCGGACATCCTCCTCCACGGGACGGCGACGTGGGCGCTCGCCGCGCGTGAGATCGTCGACCGCTTCGCCGGCGGCGACCCGCTCCGCCTCCGCCGCCTCGCCGGCCAGTTCCGCGCGCAGGTCATCCCGGGCTGGACGATCGTCTTCGAGGCGGGGCGTGCCGGCGAGCGCGTGGAATTCGTCGTGCGAAACGAGAAGGGCGAGCCGGCGATCGCCGGCGGCCGGGCGTCGGTCGACGGCGGGATGCGCGCGGGGCGATGAAGGAAGCAGCAACGGCTCATCGGTCTGGTGGCAGCGCTCCGTGAGGGCCTGCACGCTTCGCCGGAGCTGACGGCCGACTTCATCACGTGTGGAGCTCGACGACATCGCCGTCTTCCACCACGTGCTCACGCCCGACCTGCTGTCCATCGAAGCCGGACTTGCCCCAGACGCGCGCGTAGCGCAGGGTGCGCGCGACGTCCTTGTGGACGAGCCGCGCAACGTCCTCGACCGTCTGCCCGCGGCGCAGGGTGAAGGGGCGCTCACGGTCCGGAGGGCGACCGGGTGTCTTGGTGTACACGCGCGCGATCCGCAAATTGCGAAACAGAAAGGGCCCGAGCTCCCCGAGCCCGTGGCCGGTCGCGGCCGACACCGCCAGCGCCGGATAGTGGAGGCCGGTCAGCTCGCGGAAGACTTCGAGATCCTCTTCCGGATCGCCGAGCCGGTCCGACTTGTTGTCGAGCAGCAGCGTGGGCAGCTTCACCCCGAAGACGTCATCGCTCGACTCCCGCCAACCACCGGCCGGTTCCCAGCGTTCGCTCAACGCCACGTGTCGCTCCCGCAAGACTTCGTGCAGCGCCTGAACCTGTTCGACGCAAGCGGGATCGCTCAGATCCACCACGAGCAGAGCACCATCGGCGCTCTGCAGTGCATCCGCGATCCAGGGCAGCGGATGCTCGGGCGCGATCGCCGGCAGATCGACGAGCTGAAAGTGGATGTCTGCGTACGGCATCATCCCCGGCTCGGGGTACAGCGTCGTGAAGGGGTAGGATGCCACGTGCGCGTTCGAGGCAGTCAGGCGCGCGTGCAACGAGGACTTGCCCGAGTTGGGCGGACCGAGCAGCGCAATCTGCGCGGCGCCCTCTGGGCGCGTCACGATGGCGGGGCCGCCGCGCGCGCCTCCCTTCTTGTGTCCCTCGAGCTCCTCGGAAAGCTCCCGGATCCGGCGCTTGATGTCTCCCTGCAGGTGGTCCGTGCCCTTGTGCTTGGGGATCACGCGCAGCATCTCGCGCAACCACCCCAGGCGCTCCTTGGGATCTCGCGCCTTGCGAAAGTTCGCTTCGGCGGCCTTGAACTCCGGGGACAGGTTCGCTGGCATGGATCTGGTGAAGACCGTGCGCGGCCGTCAGCGCGCGGCGAACAGGGCGGCTACGCGGGGGATTCCTTCCGCCATACGCGCCCCCGTACCAGCAGAGGTCCTTGCCGGAGCAGAGCACGACGCGGGCGCGCGGCAGGGCGGCGCGGAGATCCTGCGCGTCACGCTCGGTGAAGGCGCAGGGCTCGTCGGGGAGAAGGACGAGTTCGGGCTCGCGGCGCTCACAACCTCCTCGATCGTGATCCGCGGGTAGCGCGTGTCGCGGACCTTCGCGCACGGGGTGCGCGAGGCGATCGCGGAGAAGTCACGCTCCGGTGGGGCAACGTTTGATCTCGAGAGACGCGTCGCCTGGGAAGCTGGGGCGGTAAAGACGCCCAGGCCGCCGGAAGATATCGTGAACGAAGCGAAATCAAACCGTTGGCCCCAAGCTCGTGGCGGCGGACCCCACGATGGCCCTCGTAATCCCGTCCCGACCCGGAAAACCCGGAACCGTTCCGGATTGACCCGCGGCTCCGCCATGCGAGCGATTCGGACGAGTCGGCCTCCGCGACGGGATGGCCCGAAAGTCGTTCCGAGAGTCGCCGGCGTCGGCGCCGGCCGATCGGGCAGGGCGCACGTGGGAGCCGAACAGTAGATGCGGAATGGCTGGTACGCGTCAATGAGTCGCCGGACAATCTCCGCGAGATTGGCGTCCTTGATGGCTTCCTGCCTCACGCACATCCAACCTATGGACCTCGGTCAGCGCATCCGCGCGTAGCATTTGCGCCAGGTTCCTCGCGTCGCGCCGGTTCGTCTTGATCCGTTCACCCGGCTTGGCCGGAATGAGCGACGGCGCCACCACGATCGACTCCACGCCCGCCGCGCGAAGCAGGCGTTGCAGGGTGTAGCCGTACGGGCCCGCCTCATAGCAGACCCGCAACGCCCCGACCGCCTCACGCAAGAGCCGCTTCGCCAGCCGCTTGACCGCCTGCGGCTCGTTGGCGAGCTCCCACTCCTGCGGATCGCGTCGTCCCGGCAGTAGCATCGCCACCTGGATCGACTTCTTGGAGGTGTCCATCCCCACGTCCGTCGTGCTACCTATCGCCATGACCGGCCTCCTTCGTATGCGGCTCTGGCGCCGCAAGGCGTTAACCCGCGAAATGACGGTGGCTCCGCCACCTTTCGGGTGTCCTCAACGACCCCGATTCTACGATCGAGGCCGGTCGTTCCATAGGGTCTAGGACTCTTCACGCGTGACTTCTGCCCGCGGCTACCAGATCGTTTCGACGTGTCGGTATCGCCGGATGGCGCGATCCGCCGTGACGACCGGAACTCCGAGCCGGCGAGCAAGGGCGATGATCATGCGATCCGCCGGATCGTCGTGAAGTCGGCCGGGCAAGTTCGTGCTTGCCACCGCGTCTTCGAGCTCGAGGGGGTATACCACCACGCCGGGGTAGCCCGCCGCGCGCTCGACCCACGTCTCGACGTGCGGGCCGACGTCCAGCTTTCGCTTGCGCGCCTTCACGGCGACCTCCCATGCGGAGATGACGGAGACGACGAGCCCGCGGCGCGACTCTTCGTCCTCGATCGCCTTGCGTGCGGCTGCGGTCAGGAGATCCGGGTCCGCTACCCAGCGGATCCAGGCATTGGTGTCCAGGACGATCACTTCCGCAACGCTTCCCAGTCCTCGGACATCGGTCGGTCGAAGTCGTCCGCCAAGAAGCGCAACGTTCCGCGCAGCGGATACTTGCGGCGCGCCCCGCTGGTCTTGATCGGGCCGGCGGGCACGAGACGGACGTATGCTTTACCGCGGCGGGTCACCAAAATTTCTTCCCCACTCGCCGCTCGCGCCAGCGTTTCGGCGAGACGTTCGCGCAGGGCACGGGTCGACGTTTTGCCCATACATGTACGCTAGCCATTGCTGCGTACACAATCAAGCTACGACTCCTATCCGAACGCGCCGGCGCCGCGGACGCCCGCAGCCGGGCGGAAGGTTTTCCTCGCCGTCACGCCCCACTGGTAGTGAGGAGCGATGGATCTATCGCTCAGAGGCAAAGTCGCCCTGGTCACCGGCGCCGGCCGCGGCATCGGCCGCGCGATCGCGCTCGAGCTCGCGCGCACGGGCGCCAAGATCGCCGTCGCGGACGTTCACCTCGCCAAGTATCAGGGCGAGCGCTACTACCGATTGTCGAAGCGGACCTCGGGGTCTGACGAAGACGCGCCGACCGCCGACGCGGTTCGCGAGCTCGGCACCGAGGCGATCGGCGTCGAGTTCGACGTCGCCGACGTCGCCGCGGTCCAGGCAGCCGTCACGCACTTGACAAGTCCCCACCCGGGGACTAAGAAACCCATGAGTAAGTCCCCGGTTGGGGACCTTCTCGTGCCTTCACGATGCGCGACCGCGAGGCGACTTCACGGCAGATCGTTCATGCACTGGGCCGCGTGCTCGCCCGGGACGGGTTCCGGGCCGTGGGCCTGCGCGCGGTCGCCAGAGAGGCCGGTGTCGACAAGCGTTTGATCTATCGCTACTTCGGCGGGCTGACGGGGCTGATGCGGGCCTACGCTACCGGCGAGGACTTCTGGTGGACCGTGGACGAATTGATCGGAGACGACCTGCCCCGTCCGAAGGAGGAGACCGCGGCCGGCTGGATGGCGCTGGCGGTGAAGCGCCACCTGCTCGCCATCCGCGCGCGCCCGCTGACGCAGGAGATCCTGGTCTGGGAGCTGATCGAGCGCAACGCGCTCACCGACGAGCTGGCGGCCGTGCGCGAGAAGCGTGCGGGCGAACTGCTACGGCGGCTGGGCGAGAAGAACCGGAGGATCAGCCCGCGGACATGGGCGGCCGTCGGCGCGCTGCTGGGAGCCGGCGCGACCTACCTCGTCTTGCGGTCGCGGACGTACGATTTCTACGCCGGCATCGACCTTCGCAGCGAGAGGGACTGGAAGGATCTGGAACGGACGATCGATTCTACGGCGAACGCCGTCGAGCTCCTCGGCGGCCCGACTCGCGGAGAACGACACGGCAAGAGAGGAGCCTCGGGCGCGCGGAAGCGCGATCGGCCGCCCCTCAGCCGTCGGAACGTATGAGAAGCGGGTTTTTCTTTCTCCGTAAGTCTCCAATCGGGGACTTCGGACGACACGGAGGTGAACAGTCATGAGACGGAGACCAGAGTGGAGCATGTTCCCGGAGGAGGAGCATCGCGCCCGGACCGAGAGAGCCAGGGCGTTGCTGGAGCGGCACCAGCTCGATGCGATGGTTCTTTTCTCGCCGACGAACTGGCGCTACTACGGCGGCTTCACGGACGCTGCACAGATGCATAACGGCGTCTGGCGTTCGTGCCTGATCGTCTGCCGGGAACGGGATCCCGTCGCGCTCGTGCATGCGGGCTTCGAGGCGTGCATCGTGACGATGTCCCATCTAGAGGACGTTCGGGTTTGGGCCGACCAGGACAGCCCGATCTCGCACGGTCGACCAAACTCCTTCTACCCGCTCTTCTTCCGCACGCTCGAGGAGCTCGGTCTGTCCCGCGGCAGGCTCGGCTTCGAGACGGGCAGCGAGATCGACACGTACCTCCCGTTCGACGAGCTCGCGATGATTCGCGAGCGCCTGTCGAGCGCCAGGATCGTCAGCGCCGACGCCGCGATCTGGGCGCAGCGATCGATCAAGACGCCGTGGGAGCAAGGCGTGATCCGCGAGGGAGCGCGGCTGGCATGCGAGTGCACCAGGGCCGCCTTCGAGGCCATCCGGCCCGGAGCCAACGAGCTCGACGTGCACCGGGCGTACTGGGGGAAGGCCGCGGAGCTCGGGATGATCGAGGCCCCGTATCGGGGCACGTGGACCTGCTTCACGAGCAACCGCGACGAGCCGACGGGGCTGCACCGCTGGATCACCGGGCCGCTGGATCGGGCGATCCGGCACGGGGACCAGGGCGTATCCGACGGAGGCCCGAGCTACAAGGGCTATCAGTTCGACTTCCAGCGCACCTTCCACGTCGGCGAGCCGCCGGAAAAGATGCTTCGCTACCACCGGATCGCCACCGAAGCTCACCTGGAGACGATCTCGATGGTGAAGCCGGGAGTGCGGATGCGCGACCTGTTCGCCGGCTCGCTCGAAGCGCTGAGGAAGCGCGGCTACTACCATCCGCACGTCATCTCCTTCATCGGACATCAGGAGGGACTCTCACACCACGAGCCGCCCTGGGTGATGGCGAGCGAGGACGCGGTCGTGCAGGCCGGCATGGTCATGGCCATCGAGATCGGCGCCTTCGACCCCGACTTCGAGGTTCTCGGCTCGATGCCCGAGGACCTGCTTCTCGTGACCGATGACGGGACCGAGATGCTGACGTCGTCTCTTCCTCACGAGCTCTGGATCGCGGGGTGACGTGGAGGCGCGAAGACCAGGAATCACGAAGATGAACGGACACGACATGCTGCGGAAGGTGGTCGCGATCTACAACCGCCACGACTGGGACGCTCTGGCGAGGCTGTGGGCCGAGGACGCGGAGTGCAGGGTGCCGGGCGGCAAGGTCCTGCGCGGTGGCCGGGAATGGGCGAGCTACTCCAGGGAAACGATCCTTCCGTTCTCCGACGCCAGGGTCCTCGTCCACCAGGCGATCGTCGAGGGCAACGCGGTCGTCCAGGAATCGAGCCTGATCGCGACTCACGACGGACCGCTTCAGGCGCCGTATGGAAGGGTCGTCGAGCCCACGGGGCGGAGGCTCGTCATTCCCTACGTGGAGATCTTCCGGATCGAAGGCGACCTGGTGGGCGATACCCATCTCTATTTCGATCCTGCCGAGCCGATGCGTCAAATCGGACTCTCGTGAGGGAACCGTGGAAGAGGATAGTCGGTATAAGCGGCTGGGTTGACGTAAAGCTTCAGGCAAGGGCGGGTAACGGAGTCGCGATCACGATGATGGTCGAACCGGCACCGGACGATGAGGACGAAGAGGCGATCGACGCCGAGCCCGCCGAGCTCGTCAAGAAGGCACCGGCACCGGCGAGCCGGGGCGCGGTCGTGCTCTCTGGCGCGAACGGTCGCAGGTATGATCGCATCGAAGGGAAGCCGCAGAAGGCGCTCGACGAGTCGTTCGCCCGCCCGGGGTATCGACCGCTTGGCGACCTCGCCGTCCTGCCCGTGCTCGATGGGTTGGTCGTGCGGGCATCCCCCTCGCCGCAACCTCTCGTGATCCCCGCGGTGCGAGCACTTGGCGACACGGAGATCGCCTACCCCCCGAGCGAGGATAGCGCCGCGTGCCCGGCATCGGTCCTCACTACCGCCGCTTGCCCCGACGCCGGACAAGCTCGAGGTCCGCAACGACATCGACGTGTTCCGCGTGCAGGCGAAGGTCGCGCCCGGCATGCGGCCCGGCCAGCTCATGCTCTACCACGCGTGGGAGAACCACCAGTTCCGGGACGGCAAGGGCTTCCAGAACCTCATGCCGACGCCCCTGAACCCGGTGGATCTCGGCGGCGGGCAGTTCCATCTCCGGCCGAGTCTCATTCAGACCCAGCCGTCGCTCAGCGACCGTGACACGCGCGTGGAGATCGTGAAGGTCGCCTGAACCGCGGAGGTCGGCTGTGCACGACGCGAGCCCGAGCGAGCATCTCGAAGAGACGAGCGGCGGCATCTCGCGCCGCGACTTCCTGAGGGCGACCGGAGCCGCTTCGCTGGCACTCGCCTCCGGCCAGGCGGCATGCTGAGGGAGGTAGAGGAGACGACCATGTTCGACGGAATCACGGTCATCGGCAGTCTTTGCCTCCTGCTGTTCGCCTTCGTCCTCCCGAGTGCGGTCTAGTACCTGTCGCTGGACAAGCCGCACAAGCGCTACATCAAGAACCTCGTCCGGCAGATCCCGCACCTCCCCGGCCGCTATTCCGTCTAAAGCCCGCTTTCGGGATCCCGTCAGAGGAGCCAAGCGAAGAGGATAGGAGGATAGCCGGCATAAGCGGCATGAGCGCCGGGGGTTTACCTAAGGCTCGATCTCAGACGGCGCCCGGCAGGCAGGTTCCTGCCGGGATGAACGCCGAGATGCACGGCACGATCGCCTGGGCGCAGACCCATATTTCCGATGAGCGCTCGGAAGCCGGATGGATGGGCCGGCAGCCCTGGGTCGAGGGCGGGGCAGAGATCCTACGCGTGGTCGTAGGCCGCCACGGGCTCGCGGCGAGGGAGGCGGTGGACGCGTACGGCCCGCAACTCGCCGAGAGACTCGAAGCCGCCCTGGAGAGCTCGCGGCATCCAGCGACAGGGTAGCGGCGATCCGTTGATCATGAATGCGCCAGCCGCCGCTCACCGCCACCGGAGGTGGCGCGGCTGCCAGTGGGTGGCGCGGTGCGCGGACACGTAGTCTTCCCTCGCGAAGAGCCCGATCAGGGCGACACCTGCGAAGAAGCCGCCGACGTGGGCCCAGAAGGCCACCCCACCCAGCTGAGTGCCGCCGAGCGCGATGAGCCCGCTCAGGATCTGGAGGAACGCCCAGTAACCGATCATCGTCCACGCGGGAAGCGCGGCCGAGGTCAGGAAGAAGCCGAGAGGAATGAGCACGTAGACCCGCACGAATGGGTAGAGGACGACGTAGCCGCCCATGACGCCGCTGATCGCACCGGAGGCGCCGACCATAGGCACGCCGGAATCCGGCGTGATCAGCACCTGCAGCAGGGCGGCGGCGAGACCGCACAGCAGATAGAAGGCGACGAATCGGCCCCGGCCCATCGAGTCCTCGACGTTGTTGCCGAAGATCCACAGGAACCACATGTTGCCGAGCAGATGCATCCACGAGCCATGGAGAAACATCGACGTCAGCACGTGTAGAACCTGCGGCCCGGGATCGGTGACGCAGACGAGCCCCTCGCCCATCGGGAATCCCTGCCCAGGCGGAAGAGCGCCGGTGAGCTCGCCGGGAATGAGCCCGAGGTTGCAGACCGACCTGGCGAGTGGAAGCGTCTGACCTGCTCCCTGGACGAAGATCCACATGACCACGCTCGCGCCGATCAGCGCGAGGGTCATCACGGGCGTCCGGACCGTCTCGTTCTCGTCCCGATACGGGAACATGCTCGTTCGTCAGACCGTCACCAGCGCCGGGACTCTCCCCACGGCGGTCGCCATTGTGCCAGCCGCTCCGCGAGAGGTGCAATTGGGCATGGCTTCGGATCGATCACTTCGGATCGATCGCGACTTCGGATCGATCGCGATTGACGGCCCCCCTCCACCCGAGGGAGGATTCCGGAATCGTCGGAGGGGGTCTCTCCGTGTCTGCTACCGTCTGCTACCGTCCGCTACCAGCCGAAGACGCTCGCTCTCGTGAACGGGAGGGTGGTGACCGTCGACGACCGCTTTTCGATCGCGGAAGCGGTCGCGGCACGGCAAGGCCGCGTGCTCGCCGTCGGCGAGACCTCGGATGTGCGTGCGACCGCAGGCCCCGGTGCCCGGGTGGTCGATCTCGGCGGCAGGACGGTGACGCCGGGCTTCATCGACACGCACGGCCACATCGGCCTCTTCGGGCTCATGACCCTGTGGGTGTCGCTCACCGGTGCCCGCTCGATCGCGGAGATCCGGCAACGGATCGTCGAGCGGGTGAAGGCGACCCCCAAGGGGGATTGGGTGGTCACGACCCCCGTGGGAGACGAGCCGTATTTCTTCGAGGTCCCGAACGTTCTCGCCGAGAGGCGCTTCCCCAACCGCTGGGACCTCGATCCGATTTCCCCGGATAACCCCGTCTACATCACCGCCCCGACCAACCGCGTGCCGAACACCGCCATCCTGAACTCCCGCGCGCTCGCGCTCGCCGGGATCGAGCGAAGCACAGCGGCGGACCTCGAGGGCGTCGAGGTCGTGAAGGACGACAAGACGGGCGAGCCCACGGGCGAGCTCCGCGGCATGCAGCCCATCTACAACCCCTCTCCCTTCTTCGCCCGCCTCTCGGCGCTTCTTCCGCCGCTGACCTACGAGCAGCGGCGCGCCGGCATTGGCAATCTCGCTCCGCGGTTCGCTGCCGGCGGGACGACGGCGCTGCTCGAGAATCACCTGACGTCTCCCGAGGAGCTACGGGTCTACGCCGAGCTTCTGGAAGAGGGGCAGCTTCCGGTGCGGGTGTTCTTCACCTTCGACATCGACCCCCGCCGTCCACTCGACGAGATCGAGGAGTTCCTCCGCACGGTCTCTTTCGCGGGCGGGAGAGGCTTCGGAACCTCGCGTCTCCGCGCCACCGGGGTGAGCCTCGGTCTGGACGGCCCCCACTGGCACGGAACGGCGGTTGCGGCCGAGCCCTACGAGGGTCCCTACGGGAAGCCCGTGAATCCGGGTCCCCTCGTCGACCGCAGCCTTTACGCGGAGATCCTCAAGCGAGCGGCCCGTCACGGCCTGCGGGTGCACGCCGAGGCAGCCGGGCGCGGCGCGATCGCCATCGCTCTGGGGGCGATGGCGGCCGTCGACCAGGAAGTGGCTCGGATCGGGGATTGCCGATGGGTGCTCGAGCACTGCGAGTTCCCGACGAAGAAGCAGATCCTCGAGTGCAAGCGCCTCGGGGTCGTGCCGACCACGGCCACGAACTTCATCTGGGGTAAGGGCGAGGAGGTTTTCCTGCAGCGGCTCGGCCGGGAGTATGCGGAGCAGGCGATCCCGCTGAGGAGCTGGCTCGACGCGGGGGTGCCGGTTTGCCAGAGCACGGACTGGGGCCCCCGCGAAGCGATGTTCACGATCTGGCAGTCGCTCGCCCGCAAGGCGGGGCTGACGGGAGCCACGGTCGGTGCGCGGGAGAAGATCAGCCGGGAGGAGGCGCTGCGAATCTTCACGCGAAACCCCGCCTATGCCCTCTTCATGGAAGACGAGCTCGGCTCGATCGAGCCGGGGAAGCTTGCTGATCTCGTCGTCCTCGACGGTGACCTCGTCGATTGCCCGCAGGACGACATCCGCGAGATGGCGGTCGCGGCGACGATCGTCGACGGAGAGGTGGTGGCGGGGGCGCTCTAGTCGCGCCGCGGCCGACACGACGTCCAACCAGCACGGCCTTCCAGGGCCGCAGAGAGAAAGGGTGATTCATATGAAGAACACCGCCGTCGTCGACCTCTTGAACAAGATCATGGAGATGGAGCTCGCCGGTGTCGTGCGCTACACGCACTATTCGCTCATGGTGTACGGGTTCGGGCGCCTCCCGATCGTCTCCTGGCTGCGCGGCGAGGCCCAGACGTCGCTCGAGCACGCCCAGGCCGCGGGGGAGCTGGTCACGCACCTCGGCGCCCATCCCTCGCTGGCGATCGGGCCCCTGCTGGAGACCCGCAAGCACGAGATCGGCGACATCCTGCGCGAGGCGATGGAGCACGAGTCGAAGAGCCTCGCGGTCTACCGCGAGCTGCTCTCCCGCGTGCAGGGCGAGTCGGTGATGCTCGAGGAGTACGCGCGCAAGATGATCTTCGAGGAGGAGCAGCACCTGGGCGAGGTCGACAAGATGTTACGCCAGCCCGGCGACATCCATTCCGTGGCGGGTTCCAAGTCGGCCGCGATCGCGGCCCAGCGCAAGTCGTGATAGGCGACCCCGCTGGTCCACCCGATGCAGTGGCTTGGCGTCGGCACGTTGGCCGAGCGGCGTGTGCGGCTCAATCGAGCTGCGAATCGAACATGTCCGGGACGCCGGGGGGAGATCGGGCGGATAGAGCCGCGGGGCATTCCGTGCCCCGCAGTGGGCATCTCGGTTTGCGTGCTCCCCGCATTTCGCCCTGCGCGCGACCCACCGCCAGCCTCCGAAGCGCAGAGCGACCGGGCAGCCCCGACGGCACGGCTCCGCAGTCGAGCGCTCGGCCCGAACACGCCATGGTAGAGGAGGGGGTTCACGCGGGGCCGGGGCACGAGGGCGGCGAGCTTCTCGATCAACTCGTGCGGCTCGAACAGGACCGCCCGCGTGCCGTCGTCCCACACGCGGCGCAGGGTAAGAAGGATCTTTCCGTTGGGAGTGATCTCGAGCGCATCCTGCGCCACCGGCGGGCGCAGCACGTAGCGCGCGAGGTGCTCGAGGCGGCAGCGGTCGCCCGCGGGCACGGCGACGTTGGCGTGCAGGTCAAAGCCCCCGACATGAGCCTGACGCTCCCCGCCGAGCGTCACCAGCGGAGCGCCGCGGTGCCGGCC
>JACQVF010000020.1 GCA_016209885.1 Gemmatimonadota bacterium
CGGACCTGGATGAGTGCGACGACGTCGAGGCTTTCGGTGTTCGACGTGGCCGTTGCGTTCCAGGATCCGATGGATCGTATCGACGGTGGGAGCGACCTCGATCGACGGATCCTTCTGAAGGACGCGCCGGATCTTGCGAGCTCCCCAGCCCTTGCGGTGCTTGCGGAGCTCAAGGATCCGCTCGACGACCCTGGGAGGGGTGGTGTGAGGACAGGTGTGGGGCCGCCGCGAGCGGTCCTGAAGACCAGACAGGCCCTGGTCCTCTAAGCGTTGCAGCCATTTGTAGCCGGTTGGCCGGCTGATGCCGTGACGGCGGCAGAGTTCGGCGAAGTACAGGTCGGAGAGCTGGGCCTCGAGCACGAAGCGGGCACGTTCGGTTTCCACGGTAGCAGTTCTCCACGGCATCGGGGCCTCCAGGTTTGAGGAAGCCCACAGGGTAACAGGGAGAACTGTAAACCATCAGCCCATAACGTTCTGTAAACGATGTGCCCGGTATGTACCGGCACAGGCGTCTAACACCGGGTTCACGGTGCGGGCTCGCTGCGCTCGCCCTTCCCCTTCGGGGCTCGGTCTGCGGGCACTGCGCTTGCAAACGGACGCAAGCTCGTGCCCTTGGCCTCGCCCCTCGGGAACCGCGGCGCACATATTAAACTCTTTACAACTGAGGAGCGCCGCGGTTCGTGAACACTGGTACGTTAGCCGCAATTGCAGGCGCTGTTTAGTGTCCCCATCGGGGATGGTGGAAACCCCTCGCCTTCAGGCGAAGGACAGGTTCGCGAAATGATCGCGCAGCGATCATGAGCGAGCAGATGCAGTTCTGATCGCACAGGAATGTTTGCAATGGACACAGCCGACTTCCAGTCGGCCGAGTCGCTCACAGCGCCAACCCCTCGCCTTCAAGGCGAGGGTCGTTGAGTTCGCGTCAAGGAACCCGCCGAGATCGAGTGCGTCGGCGCGGGACGCCGGCGCCGCCAGCACGACAGCCCCAGCCGCCGCGTTTGCCAGGTCGTCGTGTCTGCCGGGCGCGTGGTCGATGTTGTCGCGTCCGCGGCCCGTGCGCCGCTCCAGGCCCAAGAGCTGAACCCGGAGTCGGGGGTCCTCGAGCAGCTCGACGCGCCGACCGTTCACGAACGGCAATAGCTCGCCGTACAGCTCGCTTTTCGTCTTCTCTGCCGGCTGGTACTCGATGCCATGTTCGCGGAACCGCTCCCGCGGCCACTCGCCTGCGTAGCGGTCGCCCACAGCGCGCGTGACCCGATAGGAGCGCAGGAGCAGAGCGAAGTCCCGCACGACCTCATCCAGGCTGAACGGCGGCCGCACCTCGCGCAACGCATCGAGCACCGCGACGCGGTCGCTCAGGTGCGCGACGCCGAGCGTCATCGAGTCCTGCCCGCTCCCGCCGCTCGGATCGCAGAAGCCCACGTACCCGATGCCCGCAGCCAGCGCAAGCTCGCGCCGATCCGCGACCGTCACCGCGTCCACCGCTTCCGCCGTCAAGAACGACTCGATGTCGGCCCTGAACTCCGCGCCCCATTCCGCAGCCGCCGCAGCGGGGTCCTCCGCGTAGGCCGAATCAATCAGCTTTTCGTCCACGCTCGGGTTCATGGTGCGGGTCGGCGCCCGCCAAACGAGCACGGGGTCGTCGTCCTGGCCGTGGTGGCGCTCAAACGCCGTCCACAGTGCTCCCCGGCGGGCATACGGCGTGGAGGTGGCGAGCAAGAGCGCGCCCGGGACGGTCGCCATCGCCGGCCTGAGTGCATTCACCGTCTCCACGTCGGGGTTGGCTGACTCGGGGTCCGGCCAGAACGCGATCTCGTCGAGCACCGCCGCGACGATGGTGTAGCCGCGCACGGCCCGGTAGCTGCTGGTGTGCACCTCGATGACGACGCGGTTGCGCAGCTCGATGCTCTCCCGCGTCTCGTGCGCCACCTTGCGGGCGAGAAGCAGCGAGCCGGCGAGCAACCCCCGCACGTAGCGCATGACAGTCCGGGCTTGCTTCCGGTCCGCGGCCAGGACCATGACCGTCCCCACCTCGCCGGCCGCGAGCACCTCGCCGTAATCGCGGAAGCACGCCAGGATCACCGCCACGAGCGCGGCGATGCGGCTCTTGCCCGCCCGTCGGCCGGCCACAACCCACGCCTCGCGCACCAGTCCCACGGGCGGCGTCTCCCGGCCCGTGCACCCGCGGTAGAGCGCCAGCGCGTCGCCATCGGGCGCGAGCCCGAAGAGCGCGGCCAGCAACGCGCGCCATGCCGTCCAGGACTCCCCCGCGAACTGGCGCCCAAACAGATTCGGGTCGGACAGCGCGTCGAGAATGGTCACGGACGCGCCAGCGCCCGCGGGCGCCGCGATCTCGCGGGCGGAAGGGGTGGAGGTGCGCCCCGGCCCCGTTCGCCCATCTCCGCGACTGCTATGCCCCGGGGCCACCGCTCCCGCCCTCGCCGTACACATTCGCCACGTATTCCCGCAGGTCGCCTACCTCCGGCCCCCGCCGCTCCAGCCCGAGCATCTGGAGGTACTTGGCCAGGCTGTCGGCGAGCCGCTGGCGGTCCAACACCACGCGATGCAGCTTCCGGCTCCTCCGGTTCACGATGGCGCCCGAGCGCAGCAAGTACCCGTCCACGTGTTCCAGGAGCAGCGCCGTGCGGATGGTGAGGTTGACGAGCGCCTGCTGCTGCGCCGTCACGTTCCCGCCAAGGTCGGCCACCAGCGCGTCCCGGAACTCCCTGAGCTTCGCGCCCGTCTCGCCCAGCTCGTCGAGCCATGCGTCGCCCGGCCCGGTGCGCTCCAGGGCCCGTTGCAGGGCGTAGAGCCCGCTCTTGCGGTAACGGCGCTTGCGGCCGGGTGCGGGATCGTGCGGGGTTCTTGCAGGCATCATGTACAGCAAAGTCGCGGCAAGGTCACCAGAAGCCGCCTTGCGCCACAACGAGTTACGGAACCCGACTGGTTTCCCAAACCGATAGGCGGCGGCTCCGTGGATGCGCATCCGCGCGGTGCCGACTTTGCCGTGACTTTGCCGTGACCACCGCCGCAGGGTGCAGAACATGCAAAAGGGACCGCGGCGAGAAGCCGCATGATTACACGGTTTCCGACGCTAGTCCCTCTAAGTATAAGCGGGGTTTGGGGTTTGAAGACCAGTCGGAACACCAGTCCCGATCCGCCCCCATTTTTCAATCTTGAGCGTCGGAGTGCCGCACCGGTCGAGTCTCCGGAATCGGCGGGTGGCTCCCACCTCCGGTCCCAGTGCCCGTGGGTCGGCTCGAGCAGCCTCCACGGAAGAGAGTATCGATGTGCCCCTGCCGGAATCAACTCCCCATGCGCCTTCGAATCGAACGAGCGCGCCGCCCAAGGCCCCGCAGGCTCCACCGGGCGACTTGCGAATGTGGCGGCCACATCGGATATCTTACCCAGAACTCCCTCGAGATGTGGTATTTCCCGATGGATTCTCCATGCGGACGACCGCAGGAACGGCGGCCAGCCCGCCGCGAGCCACAGACCTAGATGTGTGCGGAGGAGCGGATGACCGATCCTTTCGAGGAACTCGAGCGACGACTCGAACAGACGCGTCAGCCGGGCGAACGCCAGGGAGCCCGCGACGAGGAGGTCACGGCACTGCGTGACCAATGGAGGAAGGTGTTCACCGCGCTGGGGCAGCAGGTGCGCGACTTGATGGCGCGGCTGCGGGAGAGGGAAGGGATGGCGGGTGACGTCCGGCCCACGGACTATGGCTTCCGCCTGATGCTGGTCGCGAACATCGGGAAGACGCGGCGGGAGTGCTCGTTCGGGATCCCGCGCGAGATCCGCGTCTCGTGCATCTTCGTGGACGAGGACGGGGCGTGGGGGTCGAAGGGCGAGACAGTGGCACGCGTGATCCTCCCGCTGTCGGACCACGTCATCACCTTTACGCGCAGCGGACGGCTCGGGTGGCGCGCGGAGGACGGGAGCCAGCAAACGGCGGACGCCATGGATCCGGGGGTGCTCCGCAGGTTCCTCACCGATCTCGTCGCTCAGGACCTTCTGGCCTGAGCCGGTCTGTTCGCCCACGGTACCAGGCTCGGTTCGTGCGCAAGGGCTGCGAAGCGGCGCTGCGGCGCTGGACGGCCGCGTTCCCGCCCGGATATCTTTCAACTCGGCCTCGGAGCATTGGGCACACGCAGCGTCGTGCGTGCCCCGGTCGGGAGCCTGCCGGCGGCTTGCCTATCGGGCGGCGAGGAGAAGCCGGACAGAGGGCTCCGGGAGAGTTCGGTGGCTGCGATCGGGCATCGCCAAGTATCCGTGGCGGAGCGGCTGCCACGGGAGCCCGTGACTCCCGGCGTGCGAAACCCGGGCGTTCCACTCGATCTGGAGTGGATCCGCGGGTTGCGCGTGAACCGGAGCGCCGTGGAGCGTCGGACCGCCACGCTACCGCGCCGGCGCACCGTAAAGAAGGACTGGCAGGCGGCCTGGCTCCTGCGCGCCGTGACCTGCATCGACCTCACGACCCTCTCGGGCGACGACACGCCCGGGAGGGTTCGCCGCCTCTCTGCCAAGGCGCGCCAACCGGTGCGCGAGGACATCCTGGGCGGCCTGGGGGCCGCACATCTGGACATCCGCGTGGCTGCGGTGTGCGTCTACCACGCCCTTGTGGAGACCGCCGTGGAGGCGCTCCGAGGGTCGGGGATCCCCGTGGCCGCGGTCTCCACGGGCTTTCCTGCCGGGCTCAATCCCCTGCCCCAGCGCATCGCCGAGATCCGGGCGTCACTCGCGGCGGGCGCCGACGAGATCGATGTGGTCGTCACCCGTGCCCACGTGCTCACGGGGCGGTGGCAGGCCCTGCACGATGAGGTCCGCTCTTTCCGGGAGGCATGCGGCAGCGCATGCATGAAGACGATCCTCGCCACTGGCGAGCTGGCTACGCTGAGCAATGTGGCGCGGGCCAGCGTGGTGTGCATGATGGCCGGCGCGGACTTCATCAAGACGTCCACGGGGAAGGAAGCGGTGAACGCCACGCTACCGGTAGGCCTGGTGATGGTGCGCGCCATCCGGGACTACGCTCAGCGCACGGGCCACCGCGTCGGACTCAAGCCGGCGGGCGGCATCCGGATGGCCCGCCAGGCGCTGGACTGGCTGCTGCTCATGAAGGAAGAGCTGGGCGCCGTCTGGCTTCGCCCCGAGCTCTTCCGCCTGGGCGCGAGTACGCTTCTGGGTGACATCGAGCGCCAGCTCGAGCACCATCTCACCGGGCGCTACTCGGCGTCGTTCCGCCACCCGCTCGCCTGAGGGGACCGCGATGTCGAAGATCGCAGAGATTTTCGAGACGATGGAATACGGGCCGGCGCCGGAGACCGCCGCGCCCGCAATCCGCTGGCTCGAGGAGCGGGAGCGCGTCTTCGGGCTCTTCATCGGTGGGGAGTGGCGGAGCCCGGCCTCGGGCGAGTACTTCGATTCGGTCAACCCGGCCACTGGAAAACCCATCGCGCGGGTGAGCCAGGCGGGTGCCGGGGACGTGGACGCGGCCGTGCAGGCCGCGCGCGCAGCCTTCCCGACCTGGCGCACCCTGGATGGCCACGCCCGGGCCCGTTACCTCTACGCGCTGGCCCGCCACATCCAGAAGCACGCCCGACTCTTTGCGGTCCTGGAGTCCCTGGACAACGGCAAGCCGATCCGCGAGTCGCGCGACATCGACATCCCGCTGGTGGCCCGCCACTTCTACCACCACGCCGGATGGGCTCAGCTCGCGGAGTCGAGGCTCGCGGGCTACGTGCCGGTGGGCGTGGTTGGCCAGATCATCCCCTGGAACTTCCCCCTGCTCATGCTGGCGTGGAAGATCGCCCCCGCACTCGCGGCCGGAAATACGCTCGTCCTCAAGCCCGCCGAATTCACGCCACTCACGGGGCTTCTCTTCGGCGAGATCTGCCAGGAGGTGGGGCTGCCCGCGGGCGTCGTCAACATCGTGACCGGCGACGGGCGGACGGGCGAGCTCATCGTCCGGCACCCCGACGTGGACAAGATCGCGTTCACGGGGTCCACGGAGGTGGGCCGCATCATCCGCGAGGCCACCGCGGGCTCCGGGAAGCGGCTCTCCCTGGAGCTGGGCGGCAAGTCGCCGTTCATCGTCTACGACGACGCAGACCTGGACAGCGTGGTGGAAGGGGTCGTGGACGCCATCTGGTTCAACCAGGGGCAGGTCTGCTGCGCGGGCTCGCGAATCCTCGCCCAGGAAGGCATCGCCGACCGCCTCGTCCAGAAGCTCAAGGCGAGGATGGAGACGCTCCGGATCGGGGACCCGTTGGACAAGGCCGTGGACATCGGGGCCATCATCGCGCCGGTCCAACTCGACAAGATCCAGCGCCTGGTGCGCCAGGGGCAGAGCGAGGGCGCCGAGGTCTGGCAGCCATCGTGGAGCTGCCCCACGGAAGGCTATTTCTACCCGCCCACGCTCTGCACCAACGTCTCACCGGCCGCGACCATCGCGCAGGTCGAGATCTTCGGGCCCGTGGTCGTGCTCATGACGTTTCGCACTCCCGACGAGTCCGTCGAGCTCGCGAACAACACGCGCTACGGCCTGGCCGCCAGCGTCTGGACCGAGAACATCAACCTCGCCCTCGATGTCGCGCCGCAGCTCAAGGCCGGCACGGTCTGGGTCAACTGCACGAACCTCTTCGACGCCGCATCCGGCTTCGGCGGCTACCGGGAGAGCGGGTTCGGCCGCGAAGGCGGGTTGGAGGGGCTATGGGACTACGTGAGATCCGCGTGGGAGGAAGAGTTCGAGCGCGCGGGCGCCGATGCGGCGTACGAAAGCGACGGCGCCACCGCCCGAAGTGAAGCTCCAGGCGGTGGCGCGGGAGCGGAGCCGCTCACGCACGACCCTCCCGCCGCGCACGAGGCCGCCACGGCCCAGGGGCCGGCCGGCTGGTCATCCCCTGCTCCCCTCGCCGGGGACGCAGCGCCACAGATCGACCGGACGGCGAAGCTCTATATCGGCGGCCGACAGGTGCGCCCGGACCAGGAATACAGCCTCAGCGTCCGGGATCCGGGGGGACGTGCCCTGGGCGAGGTGGGGCGCGGCAACCGCAAAGACATCCGGAACGCCGTCGAGGCCGCCCGAGGCGCGCAGTCGTGGGGGCGCGCCACCGCGCATCAGCGGGCCCAAGTCCTCTACTACACCGGCGAGAACCTGGGCGCTCGCGCCGGCGAGTTCGCTCGCCGCATCATCGAGATGACCGGTTGCGCCCCCGAGGTCGCCGCACGCGAGGTGGACCTCTCCATCCGGCGACTGTTCACGTACGGGGCCTGGGCGGACAAGTGGGACGGCTTCGTCCACCATACGCCCTTCCGCAATGTGACCCTCGCCATGCCGGAGCCCATCGGCGTCATGGGCATTGCATGCCCGCGCGAAGCACCGCTGCTGGCCCTCGTCTCCACCGCAGCACCCGCCGTCGCCATGGGCAACACCGTCGTGATCATCCCATCCGAACGATGGCCCCTTGCCGCTACCGACTTCTACCAGGTCCTCGATACCTCCGATGTGCCGGAAGGCGTCATCAACCTCGTCACCGGGCTCCGCGATGAGCTCTCCCAGGTCCTCGCCGCCCACGACGACGTGGACGCCATGTGGTACTTCGGGTCCCACCAGGGGAGCGCTACGGTGGAGCGAGTCTCCACCGGCAACATGAAGCGCACCTGGGTGAGCTATGGCCGGCGCCGCGACTGGACGGACCCGCGCCAGGGCGAAGGCGAAGAGTTCCTCAGGCAGGCCACGCAGATCAAGAACATCTGGATCCCGTACGGCGAGTAGCCGAATGAAAGGGTGGGGCATGGCCGTTTCCGCGAATTGGAACCCTTCTCTGCCTTGTGACCCTTGCACAGCTCACAGGGGGTGCGGGATTTGCCCACGGGCTTGCGGACAATTTTGTATACACGTTCTCCAGCTCTGACAGCGGAGGGTCTTGACAGACTTGCGGCTCCACAATACCGTCAGCGCGTGACTGCGTCCGGAGGCCGAGGATCGTTTCTGCCGTTGCTGCCGTTCCTGCCTCTAGCAGCGCGAAGACGAGAGGCGGGTGGTAGGCACGGTTGTGCGGGGGAAGTCGGATCTCGCCTCGGTCTCCATCCCTTCAATCCCGAGAGGCATCCAACCAAACCGGAGGATCCCATGCAGAGTTCGCTACGGGGCCGGGTTGTGTGGGCCTTCCTTGTCGCGGTGTGGGTGGTGGGAGGCGCGGGGGGGCTGGCCGCGCAGACGACGGGGAAGGTCCAGGGGCGCGTGACCGACGCGCAAACGGGGCAGCCGCTGGCGGGTGCCCAGATCGTGGTGTTGGGGACGCGGCTGGGCAACATCACGAACGAAGACGGCTACTACTTCATCAACAACGTTCCAGCGGGTCTTCAGGACATCCAGACCCAGTACATTGGCTATCAGACGTTGACGGTGAGCGACCAGCGGGTGCTGGTCGGCCAGACGATGACGGTGAACTTCGCCATGACGCCGGAGGCGATCGCGCTGGAGCCGATCACCGTGGAGGGTGAGCGGAATCCGCTGGTTCCGCGCGACAAGACGGTGTCGAAGGCGATCGTGACGGGAGACGTGGCGGACGCGCTGCCTCTCGACCGGCTGGCGGCGGTGATCACGCTGCAGCCGGGCGTGGTGGACTACAGGGACTCGCGCGGGCACGTGGTGCGCGGGGGCCGACCCGGGGAGGCGGCCGTGTACGTGGATGGGGTGCTGGTGCGTTCGTTCAACCGCGGGCTGCAGGCGCAGATCGACCTGGGCACGAACGCGGTGGAGGAGGTGAGCGTGCTCACGGGCGGGTACGGCGCCGAGTTCGGGCAAGCCCAGTCCGGGATCATCAACTACGTGACGAAGACGGGTGGAAACGAGTACTCCGGCGCCGTGACGTTCGGGACGGACGAGATCCTTCCGAACGATGCGCGTTACGGGATCAGCCGCGGGGAGGTGAGCTTCGGGGGTCCGCTGGTGGGTGACGAGCTCTCGTTCCACGTGGCGGGCACCGCGGAGGGGCGTGAGGACGCGAACACCGCGTTCTTCGACATGAAGGGTGCGGACACGATTCCGGTGCAGACGGTCTGGTTCCGGCCGACGGGGTTCGAGGCGCTCACGGACGCGCAGGGCAAGCCGGTGCTGGACGCGAGCGGCCAGCCGGTGGAGGTCATGGGGTACGAGCCGATCGATGGGCTGGGGAACCGGAAGCCGTACAGCAATCAGGATTACTACAGCGGGAGCACGGCGCTCCGGTTTACGCCGACGGACTACACGCGCCTCACCCTTGGCGCCGTCCGCTCCCGCACCCAAGGCCTCCTCTTCAACGATGACTATCAGTTCCGTCCCAAGGCGATGCCGGCCTTCCGCAACAACAGCACTCTGTACCGGGCGGGTCTGGAGCAAATCCTCTACCAGACGCCGGAGAGCCAGGCGACGCTGAAGGTGAACGTGGCGTACGCTCTGGATGAGCACCGGAGCGGCCAGCTCGCGGACACGACGGCGCTGGAGCCGGACGGGCCGGACTTCCTGGGCTTCAAGGTGTCGGACTACGAGTTCTACTTCGAGGGATTCACGGTGGAGCAGTACCTGGCGCGTCTCGACGCGATTCGTGCGGGTACGGCGGGCGACCCGCTGGTGCCGGTGGAGGCGACAGGGCTCACGTCCACGCAGGGGCAGCAGCTCTTCGACCTGA
Organism: Gemmatimonadota bacterium; assembly: GCA_016209885.1. GTDB lineage: Bacteria > Gemmatimonadota > Gemmatimonadetes > Longimicrobiales > Gaopeijiaceae > JACQVF01. The sequence goes on from JACQVF010000020.1 coordinate 9,675, forward strand.
ATCCGTCGTCCGACAACCCCTACGGGCTTCCCTTCTGGTGGACGAAGGGGCTCCAGGGGTTCCGCTTCTCGAAGGAGCGGACGCTGACGATGGACGTGGACCTGGACTGGCAGGTGAACCGGGTGCACCGGCTGGGCGCCGGGTTCGAGCTCTACAAGAAGCACGTGGAGAACATCAGCAACTCGAACCAGGGCATCATGAACGCCTACGACACGTACTTCCAGAACGTGTACGAGGTGGACCCGGTGATCGGGGCCTTCTGGGTGAAGGATCGCATGGACATCGGCGAGATGGTGATCGACGCCGGTGTGCGCTTCGACTTCTATGACAGCGACGCGAGGTATCCGGAGACCCCGGGGCTGATCTATCCGTATCAGGCGGACCCGCCGGCGCCAGCGGGGCAGTCGGTGCTTCCCCAGCTCGTGGAGCAGGAGCGGATCCAGACGGTGAGCCCGCGGCTGGGCGTGGCCTTCCCCATCAGCGACGCGACCAGCTTCCGGCTCTCGTACGGGCATTTTTTCCAGATCCCGCAGTTCAACCAGCTCTTCAGCGGGATCAACACGGATATCTCGAAGACCAACACGAATACGGCGTACGGGCGTCCCATCGATCCCATGAAGGCGGTGCAGTTCGAGGTCGGGATCTCGCACCTGTTCAACCCGTACACCGTGCTGGACGTCACGGCGTACAACAAGGACAAGCTGGCGGACGCGACGTACCGGATCGCGCTGGTCCGGTGGCCGCAGTCACGGCGCGGCGCGCAGGACGCGCGGCTGCTCACGAACCTGGACTTCGGGAACGTGCGAGGCGTGGACGTGCGGCTGACGCGGCGGCTGGCGCAGTACTTCACGGCCATCCTCGGCTACAGCCTGCTTGACTCGAAGGGGACGAGCTCGGATCCCTACAGCTACATCTTTTCGTTCGGCCGCTTCGCGGATCCCATCACGGGGGCACCGCTCTCGCCGGCGCAGGCAGTGCAGCCGATGGACTTCGATCAGCGGCACAAGGTGACGGTGGCGGCCACGGCGACGGTGCCGGACGACGCGCTCGAGAACGCGGTGTGGAACACGTTGCTGAGGAACACAAACGCGTCGTTCACGATCAACGCGGGAAGCGGGCTGCCATACACGCGGAGCTCGACGCCGAGCGTGCTGGCGCGGGGCGGCGGGTTCGGCGCCCGGTACGTGGAGCTGGTGAACGCTTCGCGGATGCCGTGGAACTCCGCGCTGGACGCGAAGATCACGCGTGGCTTCCGCTTTGCCGGCAGCACGTTCTCCGTGTTCGTGGACGTGCGCAACCTGATCAACACGCGGAACGTGGACGATGTCTACGGGATCAACGGATCATCGACCGATCCCGGCGACATCGACGTGATCGCGGGCGCGAACATTCGGGGGCCCGTGGACCTGACGAAGGTCGACGCGGAGACGCGGCTCGTGTACCTGCGCCAGCAGGAGATGCTGGAGCGGTACGGCTGGGCGGATGCGAACGCGACCGTGGTCTCGCCGGACGAGCAGCGGCGGGCGCGCGCCCTGGCGTACATGGCGGACCAGGCGATCTACCTGAACTATAGTTCGCCTCGTCTCTTCCGCGTCGGGTTCGAATACATCTTCTAGTCCAGGGACGGATCGTGGCCGGTCCGCGCATGCGGGCCGGCCGGCACAGGCAAGGAGCGAGACTTCGATGAGCCGAATCGTTCACCTCGTGGCGCGGCGCGCGGCGGCGGGGCTCTTGGCCCTGGCGGCCATGCTCATGCTGGCCCTGGCGGCCGATGCGCGCGATCTCACCGGCCGGCGGACGCGGTCGGTGGAGCGGCGTCCGTCCCTCTTCGACCTCGGGGCGGAGGCCACCTTCCTTCTGAACTTCAACGAGTGGCTCTGCGGGCTGCACCAGATCGGGGAGGTCTGCACGAGCGCGGTGGGCAGCTCGGTGGGCGGCGGCGGGTTCTGGCCGTCGGGCACCGCGAACCAGTACATCTTCAACTCGGGTCTCCAGATCGCCGGGATCGTCGGGCCGGACGGCGGCCCCTGGGCCCGCGACACCGTCGGGACGTTCTTCTTCAACGCGTCGGGCCCGGGCCACGGGGCGCCGGTCAGTCCGATCTACGCCTCGAGCAACCTGAACGACCTGGCGACCTGGCCCGACGACTGCTACATCGACAGCCCCGTGTTCGGGCGCGTGAAGACGCTTTCCGAGCTGGACACCTGCGTTCAGTACTGGGACGCGAACCCCGGCTCCACCTTCCCCGGTTCGCACCCCATGGGGATCCTGGTGACCCAGCACTCGATGCTGTGGAGCTTCCCGAACAACAAGGACATCATCTTCTTCATCTACAGGTTCACGAACGCCACGAACCGACCCGAGTTCAAGGCTCTCAATCCCTCGGTTCCGGCCAGCGGCTACACGCTGACGAACGTGTACGCGGCGTTTGCCATGGACCCGGACGTTTCGGGCGCCGAGTACAGCGAGAACTTCGCCTCGGCGGTGCCGGACCTGAACATGGCGGTGGCCTGGCAGTATGACTTCCAGGCGGCGGACTTCGTGCCGTACGCTCCCAACTTCGACGCGGCTCCGGGCTTTGTAGGAGTCAAGTTCCTCAAGAGTCCGATCAACAATTCCGACAGCACGATCACGGTGCGGATCGGAAACCAGGTTCGCAGCGTCAGGTCCGGCCAGGAGCTGGGAATGACGTTCTTCTCCGTGTTCACGAACCCGGGCAGCGCCGCTCCCATGCCGGACGCGGACAACGCGAAGCAGTCGTTCCGTTATCTCTCCGGCCGCCTGAACGCGCAGGAGCAACGGGACTACTGCGCGGGGGCGCCACCGGGGATGTGCTACGTGAACCTGGCCGGCCCCGCGGACATGCGGTTCTACGAGTCGTCCGGGCCCTTCACGCTCAGGCCGGGTCAGAGCGCCGAGATCGTGGTGGCGTACATCGCGGGCGCGCCCGTGCCCGGGACCTACCTCAAGGGACGGGTCATCTCCGTGGGCAACGTAGCGGACACGACCCGGGCCATCGAGAAGGTCATGGGCCGTGGCTTCGTGAAGCCGGGCTTCCCCTCGCTCTTCCAGAACGCAAAGACGGCGCAGGCGATCTATGACGCGAACTTCGTGCTGCCGTCCTCGCCGCCGGGCCCGAAAGTGACGGTACTGGCGGGCGACAAGGAGAACACGGTGATCTGGGCCGCGGACCCGGTCACGGGGACGGACCCCTACGCCAAGCTGGCGCAGGACCCGAAGAGCAGCCTCTACGACCCTAACTTTCGCTCACGCGATTTCGAGGGCTTCCGCGTCTACCGGAAGTCGAATCCCTCCGCGGACTGGAAGCTCATCGGGCAGTACGACGTGGCGAACGGAATCGCGGAGGTCGTGACCGTGCAGGAGACGGTGATCACCCAGGACGGCAGTGAGCTGATCATCAAGGCGGACACGGCGCGGGTCTGCTCTCCTGATGCCGCGGGCTGCACCGCGGAAACGGGCCTCAAGTTTGCGCTGGTGGACCGGGGCGGCGACTTCCCGAACCCGTCCGCCGGGCCCGGGCTCACGAACGGACTCCGCTACTATTACGCGGCGACGAGCTTCGACATCAATTCGCCGCAGTCGGGCCCGAGCTCGCTGGAGTCGAGCAAAGTGCTGGCACTGGAGGCGAGCGGTGTGCCCCGGAGCACGGGGGCGGGCCGCGTGGCGCTCAAGGTGAGCGCACCGCAGATCGCGGGCGGGGACGGGAGGCCGCTGGACTTGAGCCGGACGGTGACCCTCGACCCGGACAAGGGGACGTTCAGCGGGCCGCAGCCGCCCACGAACGGTTTCACCGTCGAGTTCCTGCCCTACGATGAGCTGCTCATCCCGGCGGGCGAGCTGGCGGCCACCATCGACTCGGTGGTGCCGCTCAACGGGTACGAGGACCTCCTCGGCATCCACACCCAGAGCGCGCCGAACGCGCTGGGGGCCTCGCTTGCGTACTTCCTCACGGTGAAGACGCCCTCCGGCACGACCAAGGTACGGAAGGAAGTCACGGCGCCGTTCGGGTTCTTCGGTGCGCCGGAGACCATCGACGAAGAGGTGTTCAACGCGCCGCTGCCGAGCGACGCGGCGAAGGCGCAGCAACTCGGCCTCAGGTCGGATCACTTCTCGAGCGCGTTGACCGCGCGGATGAACTACGGTTCCGACGGGCTCAACTCGGCGTCGGAGGCGGTGACTTCGTACCGCGTCCACGCCATCGGCAGCGACGGCGGCTCGCGCTGGTTCGTGGGCAGCGAGCCGGCAAACCCGACGCTGGACACGAACGCGGGCCAGCTCCCGGGCGTGAAGAAGATCATCAACCTGCAGAACCAGTACGTAAGAAACGCGTCGGTGCGGTGGCTGGTGTACCTGCTCTCGGGATTGACGCGCGCGGCGGACTACGAGGTCACCTGGGGCGACAACGGCACGATCACCAGGGTCACGGATCTCACGCACAACGTGGAGGTGCCGTTCCACGAGGGCTACCGCGGCTCCTGGGGGGTCCGCAACGACGCGTCGGGGGACGGCATCGTGAGCATCGGTGACTTCTGGCTGGCGACGCCGGTGTCGGAGTGGTGGTGCGAGGAACCCGGCTGCCATACGCCGTTGGAGAAGCAGGCGAAGCTCTCGCCCCTGTCCAGCGCGCCGCCGAGCGGGTTCGGCATCAACGTGAGGTCGTCCGACGGGAAGGGCTTCGGGCTCTACCTGGCGGGTGAGATGTTCCTGTTCGACCTGGATCAGCTTCCGGCATCGGGTACGAAGTGGATCCTGCGCACGTACTCGGGCGAGGTGGCGCGGAACGAAGCGGGCAAGTACGAGTTCACGCCGACGGCGCGCCGGCCCGCGACGGTGACGGGGCTCACCGCCAAGGTGACGGTCGAGTCGCCGACCACGTTCAATCTCGCGGAAGCAAGCCTGGACAAGATCCACACGGTTCCGGATCCGTACCTGGTTACCAGCAAGCTGGAGAACAGCCCGAACCAGAAGCGGCTCCTGTTCGTGAACCTGCCGCCGCAGGCGATGGTGCGGATTTATACGCTGAGCGGCGTGCTCGTCATGGCGCTCGAACACGACGATCCGTCGGGCGGCGGTGCGCTGGAGTGGGACCTGCGGAACCGGAACAACCAGTTCGTGGCGTCCGGCGTGTACTTTTACCACGTGGAGACGCCGGACGGCCGGCAGAAGATCGGCAAGTTCACCATCGTCCAGTATGCCCAGTAACGCAGAGCATGCCGCCGGCGGGAGCGTTCCCGCCGGCGACTTCAGCCGACAGGAGGATTCGATGAACAGGATTTTGCGGCAGGGGCTAACGGCAGTGCTCGCGCTTCTGGGCGCCGCCGGCCCTGCGTGGAGCCAGGCGCGGTCCGCCATCGAGCAGGAGGACAACATCCCGTACGGCACGACGTCAGGCGAGTTCCTGCTCCTGCCGGTGGGCGGGCGGGCGACGGCCCTGGGCTCGGCGTTCACCGCGCTGGCCAACGACATCAGCTCGCTCTACTGGAACCCGGCGGGCCTCTCGCTCATGCAGGATCGCGAGGTCATGCTCAGTCACATCGACTACATCGCCGATACGCGGTACACGTGGTTCGGGGTGGCGACGCCCATGGGCGCGGAGCGCGCTCTGGGGGCCAGTGTGGGCGTCTTCGGCTTCGATGATCAGCCGGAATACACTGTGGATCAGCCGGAGGGCACGGGGCGCACCTACAGCGTGACCCTGTCCGTGATGGCCCTCACGTTGTCGCAGCAGTTCAACGAGCGGTTCAGCTTCGGCGTGACCGGCAAGTATATCAACGAGAACCTGGCAGGGGTCACGGCGTCCACGCTGGCCGCGGACATTGGCACGAACTACCACACGATGTTGGGCGATCGGCCGATCCGCGGCTCGTTCGTGATCACGAACCTCGGTGGCACGCTCCGGCATCGCGGCAGCAAGCTCCAGAGCGAGATTCCCGTCCAGGATCCGAGTCTTCCTCCGGGGATCCGTCAGATGGAGCTGCAGACGAAGGACTGGGGCCTGCCTGCCACGTTCAAGGTGGGGGTGGCGTATGACCTCATCTCGAACGGGAGCAGCCGACTGACCACGGCGGGCGAGTTCTGGCAGCCGCGCTCGAACGACGTCTCCGGCGCCCTGGGTGCCGAGTACGGGCTCACGCGGATCGCCGGGAGCGGCTTCGACTTCGCGCTGCGCGGGGGCTTCAACTATGAACCGGACAACGGGCTCGACGTCTCGGGCTCTCAGTTCAACGGGATGCAGAGCGACGGGCTCTCGTTCGGCTTCGGGATCGGCTATCACCTGGGCGAGCGTGGCGGCGCCGTCGTGGACTACGCGTTTCGCGACAAGGGGCTGCTGGGCGACCAGCACCTGCTGAGCTTCTCGCTGCGCTGGTAGAATGGGTGGCGATTCTAGCCCTTCGCGATCCGTGCCGGGGCAGAAGAGGGGGACGTGACAGAAGCTGGGAGCGCGCCGGCGAAGAGCCGGCGCCGACCTCCTCTTCGAGTTCTTCGGGCCGCCGCTCTCCTTGTGGGGGCGGCGAGCCTGTTTGGTGCGGCGGAGCTGTACGCCGCGCAGCAGGAAGGGCTGTGGCTGCGGAGCTACCGCTTCTGGCGCCCTCCCGACCTCACGCTGGTCGAGGCGTTCGGCGTGATTGCGCTCGACCTTCTCGCCTTCACCTCACAGGACGGCCGGGAGCGGGCGGCGTATCAGGTGGCGCTCGAGGTCCGGGACAGCACGGGTATCGTGCTCCTCAAGCGGGAGTGGCGGAACGCGGTAGAGATTCCGGCGCTTGCCGAGGCGTCCCGACAGCGCGCGACCACCGCGGAGTATGTGCAGTTCCAGCTCAAGCCGGGTCGGTACCGGATGCAGATGGAGGTCCGCGACTCGGCGAGCGGGCGCGGCTGGACCGCTGCCGCCGAGATCGTGGCGAGCTCGACGCCCATGGCCGGGAGCGATCTGGTCGTCGCCGGCGTTGTGGAGCAGGTGGCCGAGGGAGAGGAGCCACCGGCGGCGGCCATCCGGCGCGGTGAGCTGGCCGTGACGCCGAACTTCACGGGCGCGCTGACTCCCGAACACGCGGACGTCTCGCTCTTCGCGGAGGTGTACCGCGCCTCGCCTTCGCCGGACACCGCGAACGTGCGCGTCATCGTGGCGGGCGTCGGCCGACCGTTCCGCCAGGCGCTTCCGCCGCTGCGGCGCATATTCCCGGTGGGCGGGGGCGCGGAGACGCTCCGGGCGAAGCTGACCGGCCTGCCGCTCGGCGAGTACCAGCTTACGTTCGAGGCCGCATTCCCAACGGACACGGTTCGGCTCTCCCACCGGATCGAGATGCTGCCCGCCGGTGCCGGGCAGGTCGCTCTGCGGATCGCTACGCCGTACCAGGGCCTGAGCGAGGCGGCGCTGGACAGCCTCTTCAGTCCGATGCGATACCTTGCTACGCCGAACGAGCAGCGGACGTACTGGTCGCTGCCGGACGGGGAAGCGAAGCGCCGGTTCCTGGTCCAGTTCTGGGAGGCTCGGGCGGCGGAGCTGGGTGCGGACCCAGACTCGCTGCGTCTCGAGTTCGCGGAGCGAGTCGAATACGCGGACCGGCAGTTGCGGCCGTCGCGTCCGGGGCAGCGGGGCGTCGCGGGGTGGCAGACGGACCGGGGGCGGATCCATGTCACCTACGGTGCGCCGGCGGAGCGCTACGTGGAAAGCCAGCGGCAGGCCCAGCGCAATCCGTGGGAGGTTTGGAAATACACCACGGGGCGCGGGGACAAGTACGTATTCTGGGACCGGACGGGCCTCGGCGATTTCCAACTGGTCTTCTCAACGAACCGTGAGGAGCCGGGTATTCCCGACTGGCAGCGCCTCTTCACCCCGGAAGCCCTGCGGTTCATTACGCAGTTCTGATCTCTTCCCGCGCCCCCCTGGCGCCGGATCGACCGGCGCCGGAGGCGGTCGCTCCGTCCAACCGATTGTGACGCTGGGGCCGCGGCGTGGCGAGCTCGGCGGACTGGCCATCGACACAGTCGCGGAGCCGCGGAGCTCTCCCCTGTCGCGTTGCGTGCACCTCCAAGGCGGCGACATGGGTCAGGAGTGGTACGTCGTGGATCGCGGTAGATCGCCGGAAAGTGAACGGATGGCAAATCAGCGGTGAGGTGGTCATGATCCTTCGTCCCCTGATTCTCTTCATAGGTGTGACGGCTTTGGTGGCTCTCGGCGCGCCGAGGGCTCGGGCGCGGCCCACTGACGCCGCGAGGCAGCCGGCTGCAGACCGACCCGTCCCGCGCATCCCGGGGCCGCAGGAGCGCGGGCCCGACTGGGACGCGCTCGGCGCCGATCTCTGGGCGCGTATCGCTCGGGAGCGCGAGGGCGAGGTGGCGGTGACACTCCTGGACGTGGGCTCGCGCCGGCGCCTCGACCTCAACGCGGACGTGGAGATGCATGCAGCCAGTACCATGAAGGTCGCGGTGCTCCTGGAGCTCTTCCGGCAGGCGGAGGCGGGGCGCTTCGCAGCCGGCGACTCCATTGCCGTGCGCAACGAGTTCGTGAGCATCGCGGATGGCAGCCGCTACTCGCTCACGAGGGAGGACGACGGCGAGGGGGCGCTGTACGATCTGCTGGGCGGGCGGACGACGATTCGCGACCTGGCCCGGCGCATGATCGTCCGGTCGTCCAACCTGGCGACGAACATCCTCATCGAGCTGGTGACGGCCGACAGCGTGCGGGCGACGCTGGAACGCCTAGGAGCGGGCGAGATGCGGGTCCTGCGTGGCGTCGAGGACGCGGCCGCCTACCGCCAGGGGCTGAACAACACGACGAGCTCCCGGGCGTTCGCGCGGGTGCTGGAGGCCATCGCGCGCTGTGAGGTGACCTCCGCCGCGTCGTGCGACGAGATGGTTCAGATCCTCTCGGGACAGGAGTTCAACGAGCAGATTCCGGCGGGGCTGCCCCCCGGGGTGCGCGTGGCGCACAAGACCGGGCAGATCACGGGGGTCCACCACGACGGTGGGATCGTCTACCCTCCCGACCGTGCGCCCTACGTGCTGGTCATGCTGACGCACGGGATCTCAGATACCCTCGCCAGTGCGCGCGTGGGCGCCGACATCTCGCGGTCGGCGTGGCGCGCACTGGTCTTCGGGGACGCGGGGCGCAGCCCGTTCCCCGGCGACTCGCTGGCCACGCGGCTCCTGGCGCTCCACGGCCGCGTTCGCGTCCCGGAGATCGAGGCCCGGCGGTTTACGCACAGCGAGCTGTGGAGCGTGTTGGGGCCCATGATCGAAGAGGCGCCAGCCCTCTCACGGGAGCCGGTAGGGCGATCGGTGGAGGGCCGGCCGTTCTATCTGGTACGCTTCGGGACCGGACCCACCCGCGTGCTCCTCTGGTCGCAGATGCACGGGGACGAGTCCACGGCCACCATGGCGCTCGCCGACCTCTTCCGCTTGCTCAGCCGCGAGCCGCAGGACCCGCTGGTGCAACGGCTGTCCCAGCGGATCACGCTGCTGGCGGTCCCGATGCTCAATCCCGACGGTGCCGAGCGCTTCCAGCGGCGCAACGCCCAGGGGATCGATGTGAACCGCGACGCCCGCGCGCTGGTGACGCCGGAGGGTCAGGCGCTCAAGGTCATACGGGACCGCTTTCAGCCGGCTTTTGGACTCAACCTCCACGACCAGAACGTTCGTACGCTCGTCGGCAATACGGGGCGCACCGCGGCGTTCGCGCTTCTGGCTCCCGCTTTCGACTCGGCGGGGTCCGACAACGAGGTCCGCGGGCGCGCAAAGCAGGTGGCAGCCTATGTTCGCCGGGTCCTCGATCCCTTCGCGGGCGCGTACGTCTCCCGGTACGACGAGGCGTTCAACCCGCGGGCGTTCGGAGACCTCATGCAGGGCTTGGGGACGAGCACGGTGCTCATTGAATCGGGCGGCTGGGAGAACGATCCCGAGAAGCAGTACCTGCGCAGGCTCAACTTCGTGGCGATCGTGAGCGCGCTGGACGCCATCAGCGCCGGCCACTATGAAGAAGCGGATGTGGCCTGGTACGAGACGCTGCCCCTGAACGCCCAGCGCGCGAACGACCTGCTCGTGCGGGGTGGAACCCTGGTCGTTCCCGGGCAACCGCCCTACCGCGCCGATCTCGCCATCGATTTCGCCGACCCGGTGGCCGTGCAGGGCGGGCGCATCGCCGACATCGGCGACCTGGAGGGCTACACGGCTCGGGACACGCTGGACGCCAGCGAGCTGTTCCTCCACCTCGAGCGCAGGGCGTTGGTGCGCGGGCCGGGCGCCCGCCGAGCCCCCAACCCCGGCGTTCCTGCCACGCTCACGGCACGCCGTGGCGCAGCCGCGACGAGCGCCGCAGTCTGGAGCATGCGCCGAGGCATAGTGGAAAGGGCAAAGGGCCCTGGCGACGGAGCGCCGGTCCGCGAAGCAGGAGCGCGGAGCGGAGCGGCGCAGGAGCCGGGACCGGCCGAACCGCCAGCCACCGACACCGGTGCCGGGGCCGCTACGCGTCGCCGCGCCACACCACCCAGCTCCCGTCCGCAGTGAACCAGAGGATGCACTCCTTTACGGGCTCGCTGGTCAGCGCCCGCCAGGCTCGCGCGTAGGTGTCGAGTTGCTCCTGATACGTGAGCCGCCGGGCCTCGCTCAGGCCGGCGGCGCCGCGCGCGTCCGTCTTGTAGTCAACGATGACCCATCCGCCGGCCTCCTCGAAGATGACATCCATCGCGCCGTGTACGATGGTGGGAGGCTCCAGGGGCGAGGGCGTGCCGGGCGGCGTCATGAATTCCAGCTCGAAGTAGGCGCGCGGCGAGGCGCGGATGCGGCAGCCGAGGTCGGAGCGCCAGACGGACTCCACGGCATGGACCAACCGTTTCAGATGGCCGAGCTCGTCGTCCGCCGCGAGAGGGAGCCCCTCCGTCACCAGGATCTCGCGGCATAGGGTGAGCAGATGGGCGCCAGCGGCTCCGCGCCCCGAGACCGCCAGCGCGGCGTGCACGGCGCGCCCCCAGGCCAGCGCGGACTCGAGGTGCGGGGCGCGGGTGGGCGGGAAGAGGGTGAGCTGCGGGCCGGGCGCTGCGGCCGCCGCCGGTGTGGGCGCCTCCTTCGCCACGACGTCCGGCGCCGCCGCGGCACGCGCGGGCACAATCACCCAGCTAGGGCGCCCGGGGGCGCTGCGTGCCGCCTCGGCCCGGAGCACGAGCTCGTGCATGCTCTGCGCGTCCGCCTCGAGCTCCTGGCGCGGCGGTGGCGGCATGTCGGGCAGCTCGATCCGCGGCCAGGTCCGTTCGAGGGTCTCGTAGAACAGCTCCCACGGCGAATCCCGGTCCTTCCCGGGCCAGCGGCTGATCATCAGCATATCTTCCGCGCGGGTGGCAGCCACGTAGAGGAGCCGGATCCACTCGGCGGCCTGGTAGTGCTGCTCCTGGGCGGCGTGCTCGTCCCAGTCCAGCGGCCGGGCGATGGGCCGGCCGTCCCGCTCTCGTCCAGTCGAGTCACGGATGAGCATCCAGGCTCCTGCCGCTGCCTCCGACGGCCGTTTGATGCGCCGCTCAGGCTGCCGCTTCGGCTTGCTCGCCGGGAACGCCAGGATGACCACCGGCGCCTGCAGCCCCTTCGCCTTGTGCAGGTTCATCACCCGCACCGCGTTGGCCCGGCCGGGCCGCAACGGCGCCTCGGCATCCTCGTCCTCGAGAGCCGCCTCCAGGAGCTCGAGGGTCGGGGCCAGCGCCGTCTCACCCCGCATGCCGGCCTGGCGCACCAGCTCCATGAAGTGGACAAGGGCGCCGGCCTGTGTCTCCCCGAGCTCGCCGGCCGCGACGAACGGCAGCAGGCCCACCTCGTCCAAGATGCGGGCGATCGCCACGTCCGCGGGCAGCCGGCGCGTGAGCTGCCACCAGCCGTGGAGAGTCCGCAAAGCCTCGTCCACCCCATCGTCTGGGCGGCGCGGCGGCTGGTCGAACCGGAACCGCCGGCCCGCCAGGGCGTGCTCGGTGAGCTGCTCGTAGTCCATTCCGAAGAAGAGCCCCAGGAGTGCAGCGACCGTCAGCACTTCGTTCCCGGGGTCCGCCAGCGCCCGCAGCAGTAGAAGCAACTCGCGGAGCTCGGCTTCCATCGGGACCCCGGCACCCGTCACCTGGACCGCAATGTTGCGTGCCTCCAGAGAGCGGGCGTACTCCGAGAGCCGGGCCTTCTTGTACGTCAGGATGAGGAAGTCGCCGGGCGTGAGCCCATCGCGTGCCATCGTCTCCTCGATCCACGCGGCGAGACGGCGTGCCTCCTCCTGTACGAACACGTCCTGTGTGTCAGGAGACGGCTCGACCTCGTACCAGGAGACGCTGAGGCCGGGCGCCCCCGGCTTCTGGGCGGCGAGGCGCGCGAACGCCGCCTGGTACGGCGTCGCGACCGGCGGAAAGTGACGCGCGAAGACGTCGTTCACGAACTCCGCGATGGCTGGCCGCGACCGGAAGTTCGCGACCAGCTCGATCACCTCGCCGAACTCGCGGAAACGGTGCCGTACCTGGTTGTAGATGTCGATGTCCGCGCGGCGGAAGCGGTAGATGCTCTGTTTCGGGTCGCCCACGACGAAGAGTGCGCCCGGGCGAGGCCGGGCGGCATGCCAGTCCGTCACATCCGGATCGTCGGCGGCCAGCAGGAACAGCACCTCCGCCTGAATCGGGTCCGTGTCCTGGAACTCGTCGACCAGAAGGTAGCGGTAGCGACGCGCGAGGTCGGCGCGAGCCTCCGGGCCATCGCGGAGCACTCGCGCGGCGAGCACCAGCAGGTCCTGAAAGGTGAGCTGGCTCGTCCGCACGCGCTCGCAGCGGTAGGCTTCGGCCGCTCGGGCCGCGAAGCGAACGACGGCCGGATACCGGTGCGCGTACCACCGCATGAGCAGACCATGCGCCGCGCCGCCCGCGATAGCGAAGCGCTTGAATTCCTCCGTCAGCTCCCTGGCCGGCTTCTGCTGTTGTCTGGTCTCGGCCCAACGGCTCTGGACGAGCCTAAGCGAGCCGTGCACCAGCTCGGCGAGCGCTTCGAAGAAGTTCCCGTCGTCGTCCCAGCCCAGCACGTCCCTGGAGAACAGCAGCGAGCGGATCCGGCTCTGGAGATCGTCCCAACCCTGGTGCGGTTCGTCCCGGGGCATGATCGCGCACGCGCGCTCCAGCAGTGGCTCGAGCTCCGCGCGGATCGGTCCCGGATCGGGCCGTTCCACGGGCTCCGTGGTGAACACGACATCGGGATGTTCGCTGATCTGCGCGAAGCAGCGCTCGAGCTGCGCCGGCTCGAGCCCTACGGCCGCGATCTCGTCCAGGATCGGATCGCCGTCTTGGGCCAGCCGCTCCAGGTGCTGGTGCCAGAAGTGGCGGCGGAGCACCATCTCCTCGGGCGCCGAGAGCTCGCGGAACCCAGGATCGACTCCTGCCTCGATGGGGCGCTCGCGGAGCAGGCGGGCGCAGAAGGAGTGGATGGTGCCGATGAAGCCACGATCGATGTCGCGCAACGCGCGATCGCAGCGTTCGACCGTGACCTGGTCTCCTGCTCGGTGCGCGCCGCGCAGCGACTCCTCGAGCCGGTCGCGGAACGCCTCGGCGAGCTCGGCCGCCGCCTTGCGCGTGAACGTGACGGCCACGATCTCGTCGACGCCGATTCGGCCGCCGGCGACGAGCGCGACCATGCGCTGCACGAGCTCTGTCGTCTTGCCGGATCCGGCCCCGGCCTCGACGAGGAGGTTCGTGTCGAGGGCCGTGCGGATCCGGTCGCGGGCGGCCTGATCGGCGGGAATGCTCAACGGCGCCTCCGGCGCTTCTGCCCCTCCGCTTCGCGCACCGCACGCAGGGGCGCGTATTCCGGGAACTCGGCGAACGTCTTGTCCGTCCAATCCGCGGGCGGCGAGTCCAGGTCCCACTCCAGCTTTCGGACCCTGCAGGCTTCGTTGAAGTCGCAGTTCTTGCAGTCGTCGGACTCCTCCGTGGGCGGGAAATGTCCTCGCGCGACGAGATCGAGCAGGTGTCCCACGATCTCGATGCCCGCCCGGAGTCGTGCGGCGCGGAACGCGAATCGGTCGTGTGCGGCGCGGCGCGTGGGAAAGTGATACTCCGCCCATTCCACCGGGGCCCCGAGAAGCGCCTCGGCGGCGAGGCTGTAGAGCAGGTGCTGGAGGCGCCGGCCCCCGTGGAACACGCGGTTCGCCGCGATGAACTCGTAGGGCCGCCCGCTCTTGTAGTCGATGACTCGCAGCTTCCCGTCGGGCAGGCGGTCGACGCGGTCGATGCGTCCCGTGAGCCGGATGACGCCGCCAGGCACAGCGATCTCGACGGGCGGCTCGCCGGCCGCCCGGCGCCCGAACTGCAGCTCGAGCTCGATCCAGGGTGCGCCGAGACGGCGCACCATAGCCGCGAACGTGCCCACGTCGTCCTTCAGCGCCTGACGCTCGCGGGCATAGACGGCCGGGCTGGGGGCGGGGCGCGTCTCGGCCGTCCGGTCGAGCTCCAAGTCGAGAATCTCCGCGGCCAGCTCCCGGAAGGCATGGGCATCGTACGGGATACCTCGACTCCGGGCGGCCTCGAGGCTGCGCTCGAAGACCGCATGCAGCACACGCCCGCGGGCGAGGTGGTCCAGCCACGCGCCGAGGGCTGGCAAGGGCTCGTCCGGCGGCAGTACCCGCAGCACGTCGCGATAGAGGTAGCGCAGTGCGCAGCGGCCCAGGCGCTCGAGTGCGCTGGCTGAGATCGAGACTTCGGGGCGCGCCCTAGGATCGAGTAGCTCGCGCCGCGGTTGGAGTTTTCCCTGCTGGGCGGAAAACCTCGCCTCCTCCCAGCGGCGAATGGCGCGCCTTCCGCGCGCGAGCGGAGCAAACGCCTCGTCCGCGACACGGGCGCCCGAGCGCAGAATCCCGTCGGCGTCCAGGGCGCCCAGCCACACGTCCGCTGCATCGAGGTGGCCCGGGCCGTCCGGGGGGCCGTCCGGGACCGCGCACGCCGGACCTCCCAGCGCCTCGTGCAGCTTCCTGTACGACAGCGTGGGATCGCGGTGAATCAGCCGCAGCGCCTGCAGCAGCACCGGCGCGGGTGGCACGCTGCGGCCCTGCCCGGAGTCCCAGGACGAGTAGCTCAGCGTCACAGACCCGCGCAGGCGGGACATCAACGCGGCGAAGCGGTGGTGGCGCTCCGCCAGCAGCTCGCCGGCCGTGGGCAGCGCGGGCGCCGGACCAGCCTCGCCTCTGGTGCCAGCCCGGCGGTTCAGCGCCTCGCGCTCGCGATCCAGCAGGAGTGGATCCTCGATGCCGCTGCCCGGGAAGCGGTTCGCGTCGAGGCCGACGATGAACGTGTGGCGGCGGCCGGTGAACCCCCCATGGTCGAGGTCCGTCAGGTGCAGGCTGCCGCCGGCCGATAAGCGTGACGCCTCCTCGCCCTCGGGCCCTGGCGGGGTAATCCGCACCTCCAGGCCGCGCCGTAGTGCGGACAGCGCCTGCCCGAACGGCGCCTCGCGCGTCAGCGTGGCCCGCACGCGCTCGAGCTGTTCGAGGAGGTGCTCGCGGATCGCACGCTCGGCCTCGCCCTCCGCCGGCACGAAGCGCAGGAACGCGAGCAGGCCCTCGGCGATGCGGGCCGGCGAGACACGGGCCGTGCGCGTACCGGCGCGGTCCGGGACCGGGGGCGCAGCGGCGAGGACCGAGCTCAGTAGTCCGCGCAGCAGCTCGAGCTCTCTGCGCTCGACCGCGTGCGCCTCCTCCCGCTCCTCGTCCGTGCGCTCGTCTTCGGGGGACGGCGGGAGGTGCAGCTCGAGGAGCCGGGCCTCGACCACCTGCCTGTAGCGCTCGCGCCCCCACCCGATCTGGAGGCGCCGGAGCCGGCGGGCCAGCGACGCACCGCTCACGCGCGTGGCCCCATCGGTCGGGAGGATGGCCTCCGTCTCGATGAGTTGCCGCAGGACCGCTGCCGGAAACTCCTCCTGCAGCCAGCGGAAGTACGCGGCCACGGCCCTCCCGTGGCGGGAACGCTCGAGCGGCAGACCGACCCCGAAGGTGCAGGAGATCCCGAGGCGCAGGCCCAGCTCCTCGAGCGCCGCGCCGTATGCCGCCGCGTCCGTAGCGATGATCTCCACGTCGTCCCAGGCCACGCCCGCCGTAAGGGTACGCCGGAGCGCCTCGCGCAGCTCATCCGCGGGCGTCGCCGCGCAAAAGAGGTCCAGCACGGTTCCACCCCCGGGCTCGGGGAGGGAGTCCACGGCGTGCAGGTACGCCAGGGCTGAGCCGGGCGGCCCTTTACGCCAGAGGGCGGCGTGCGGGGGCGGGAGCGCGACGGCGGCATCGGCCTCGAGCAGCGCGGCGCCGCTCTCGACGAGCGCCTGCACGAACGCGCCCGTGCGCCCGCGCAGGGTCAGACCAGGGAATAGGTAGAAGCGAGCCGAAAAGAATCCGCGAGCCCCTTGCCGGACCAGAGCCGCCGCCCGGCGCAGGATCTCGGCGCTGTCTACGAGGCTGCGGGCGGCCAGTCCGTCCACGTAGCGGCGGAGCACTCCTGCCAGGAAGTCGCGTTTCCCCACCCGGTCGGCGCGCACCGAGCGCTCCAGATCCGGGGGCTCGATGCCGGCGAGGCGTAGCGCCTGGACCGAGTTCCAGACCGCGTCCCGGAATCCCGCGAGCTCGACCATCTCCCGCAGGCGCAGGTGCGCGCTCGCGGTCAGGGTGGCGTCGATGGCCCCGTCGATCAGGGCCCTCTGGTCCAACTCGTCGGCCGCGCCCAGCCCCTCGGAGGCCAGCGCCGGCGCGACGAGCTGCGTCGCCAGCTCCCCGGGTGTCATCACCTCGAACCCGGCCCACCCCACCCCGGCGCGCGCCAGCGCCCGCAGCAGCTCACGTCCCTCGCCGTGCAGGCGGCAAAGGAGCAGTTTCCGCTCGAACGGATGGGCCAGCGCCTCCTCGGCCAGGCAGACGAGGACCAAGGGGTGAATCCGGTGGTCCAGCGTCACCGTAGCACCCTGCGCTCAATCGCGGGTCGCGTCGCGGGTCGCGTCGCGGGTCGCGCCGCTGCAAGGCTGCAGCACGCGAGCAGCCTCTACCTCGCCTTTCCGCGTTCGCAACGAGTGGCTCCAGCGTGGCGGTGAGCCTGATCAGGGAAGGACTGTACCGGCGCCTTCGTTCAGGGTTCCTCCGCTTCGTCGTCCGCGGGTTCTGCCGGCAGCAGACTCATCTGGTCCGGGGGAGAGATGGCGCGTGTGGTCCGCTCGATCTGATCCACCGCTTCGATCTCGTCGCCCGGCGCGGCGCCCAACTCCCGGAATCGGCGCGCCGCCACGAGAACACGGCTCTCCAGCGAACCCACCGCCCGATTATATCCGCCGATCGCACGATCGAGTCCCCTCCCGACTTCCGCGAAGTGTCCCACGAATACGCGAATCCTGTCGTACAACTGCTTTCCGAGCTCGCTGATTTCCCTGGCACTCTGCGCGATCTGCTCCTGGCGCCACCCGTACGCGACGGCCTTCAACAGCGCGATGAGCGTGGTGGGCGTGGAAAGAATGACGCGTTGCGCAACGCCATACTCGATGAGTGCTGGATCCTGCTCCAGCGCCGCGCTGAAGAAGCTCTCTCCGGGCAGGAAGAGCACGACGAACTCCGGGGTCTCCGGGAGCTGGTCCCAGTAGCCCTTGCTCCCCAGCTGCTGGAGATGCCTTCTCAACTGCTTCGCATGCTCCTGCAAATATCCGCGTCGCGAACCGTCGTCGGCCGAATCCACCGCCTGCAGGTAATGCTCCAGAGGGGCCTTCGAGTCGACGACTATGGTTTTCCCGACGGGCAGCCGGATGATCATGTCGGGACGAGTGCGCACGCCCTCGGTGTCGACGCTCTCCTGCTCGAAGAAATCGCAGTGCTCCAACATGCCCGCGATCTCGACGACGCGGCGGAGCTGGATCTCGCCCCATCGCCCCCTGACCACGGGGGCGCGCAGGGCGTTCACAAGTCTCGCAGTCTCACCCTGTAGCTTCTGTTGCGATTCGGTGAGGGCTTCCAGGTGCCTGGTCAGGCTGCCCTGCGCCTCCCGGCGACTCCTTTCCACCTCCTCGATCTTCCTGTCCACCTTCTCCAAGGTGTCGGAAAGGGGCTTCACGAGTTCGTCTACGGCTCTCTGCCGCTTGTCCAGCTCGTCGCGCGCCCTGTCGTGAAACTTCTCGAGCTGCAGTTTCGCCAGCTCGAGAAACGATGCGTTGTTAGACCTGAGCGCCTCGGCGGAAAGGGCCTTGAAGGCGTCGGACAGCTTCTGCCGCGCTTCATCGAGCAGGGTGAACTTCTCGCCGGCCGCTTTGCGTTCCGCTTCGAGGCGCGCTCTCAGCTCGGCGATCTCTGCCGCGAGGCGCGTGCTGGCATCCATTAGCTCTCGGTTACGCGCTTCCTTTTGCGAGCCGGCCTCGCCCAGCTTTTCCAGCTCGGCATCCCTCGCCCGCAGGCGCTCCTGCAGGACCGCTAGCTGCGAGTGGGCGCCGGCGGCGCGGGCCTGGAGAACGAAGAACACCAGACCCCCAGCCACGGCGGCTCCGAGGAGCGCAGAGATCGCGATCCCGATGGCGTCCATCACCATCCTTCGCTGAAGGCAAGGCCCGTGGTCAAGATCATGGTGCGAGTTCTCCGCAGGAAGCCGGGCCGGCGCGGACCGGCGCGTCGTTACGGTGAGCCTTTCTCCGCGCGGATCGGCTGGATTCCCTCCGAGCTGAGGCGCCGGTTGAGCTCGGGCAGAGCGGTAGCGACGTCGCCATCGAGGCGGGCGAGCTGCTCGTCCAGCTGCCCGGAGAGGAAACGGAACGCTTCGTACGCCGAGTCGGTAGGCCGCGCCTCCGCGCTCTCCACCACCCGCAAGAGGTATGCGATCTTGTTGTTCAGCTTGATGGGGAAGTTGAGCGGATCCTGGCTGCTCTCGAGCCGGACCTGATAGATCTCGCCCTCGATCTCGCCCAAGCGGTCACGGAACGATTCCGCCATGGACCTGAGCGATGCGCTCTGCGCCTTTCCGAGCCGGTCCTCGATCTGCCGCTTGAGCTCGCGGATCCGCATCACCGCCTCGTTCGTCCCGCTCACCTTGTCGCGGATCTGGAGCGCGAGCTCGAACTGCGCCCGGAGGTCCGCGGCCGTCACGTCGTTGAGGCGCGGATCGATCTTGACCTCGAAGGAATGGGTCTGGGTCACGCCATTCGCCGTGAGGCGCACCTGGTAGCTGCCGGGCGGCGCCTGCGGCCCCTCGCGGCCCGCCGCCCAGAAGATCATGCCCTCGAAGGCCGCGGGCCCCGGGTAGCGAAGGTTCCAGATGAAGCGCTGGGCACCCGCTTTGGCCGGGACGCGTGGCTCTCGCGGCTCCTGGTCCTCCCCGGGGGGGCCCTCCTCCCGCGGGCGTACCGTGTCCGCGACGGAGCCCTCGAACCTACGGATCACGTTGCCGCTCGCGTCCAGGAACTCCAGAGTGACTTCTTGTGCCGGCCCTTTCAGGGAGTACTGCACGGTGACGCCGGGGTCCACCGAGCGGACGGGGCCGGCGGGTTGGAAGAGATGCGCGGCCGCGCGCGCCACCTCGGGGCTCAGCTCACGCAGCGGCTGGATGTGGTCCAGGATCCAGAACGAGCGGCCGTGCGTGGCGATGACCAGGTCGTTCTCCTCGACGATCAGGTCCGGTACCGGCACGACCGGGAGGTTGAGCCGAAGCGGCTGCCACCGGCCGCCGTTGTCGAAGGAGACGAAGATGCCGTGCTCGGTGCCGGCGTACAGGAGCCCTTCCCGCTTCGGATCCTCGCGCACCGCGCGAACGAAGTCGTCCTGTGGAATCCCGCCGACGATCTTCGTCCATGTCCCGCCATAGTCGTCCGTCCGGAACAGATGGGGAGTCCGGTCATCGAGCTGGTAGCGGTTCGCGGCGACGTAGGCCGAGCCCGCCCGGTGAGGCGACGCCTCGATGAGGCTCACCCGACTGAACTCCGGAAGCTCTTTGGGCGTCACGTTCTGCCAGTTCTTCGCGCCATCCCGGGTAAGGTGGATGAGGCCGTCGTCGGACCCGACCCAGATCGTGTTTGGCTCGCGCCGCGACGGCGCAATGGTGAAGATGACGGCGTAGGTCTCGACGCCCGTCTGATCCAGCGTGATCGGTCCGCCGGACGGCCCCATCGTCCTGGGGTCCGCGCGCGTGAGGTCCGGACTGATCCGCTCCCAGCTCTGGCCCTCGTTCGTGCTGCGCCAGAGGTGCTGAGATCCCACGTACAGCACGTTCGGGTCGAGGGGCGAGACCACGATCGGGAACGTCCACTGGAAGCGCTCCTTGATGTCTTTCGAGGAGTGTCCCATAGGGTTCTCGGGCCAGACCTGAACGTTGCGGAGCTCGCCCGTTGCATGGTCGTAGCGGGTTAGGAGTCCACCGTAGCTGCCGGCGTAGAAGACGTTCGGGTTCTCAGGATCGGCGGCGACGTAGCCGCTCTCGCCACCACCCACCGCGTAGAGGAACTCCCGGAAGTCGGCGCGGGGACTGGCCAGATGGCGCCAGTCCTTGCTCGGCACACAGGCCGTGCTGTTGTCCTGTTGGGCCCCGCAGACGTGGTAGGGCGAATGCCGTGTCGTGATCACATGGTAGAACTGGGCGGTGGGATAATCCTGTTCCGTCCACGTCTCGCCGCCGTTGTACGAGACGTTGGCACCTCCGTCGTTGCTGTTGATCAGGCGCCTGGGATCGCCGGGATCGATCCACAGGTCGTGGTTATCTCCGTGGGGCACGCGGATAGGGCGGAACGTCTTGCCGCCGTCCGTGGAGCGATAGAGCCCGGTGTTCAGGACGTAGACGGCCTCCGGATCCTTCGGATCCGCGTAAACGCGGGTGTAGTAGAAGGCGCGTTGCCGGAGCCGCCGCTCCTTGTTCACCCGCTCCCAGGTCGCGCCGCCATCGTCGGAACGGAAGACCCCGCCTTCCTTCGCCTCGATGATGGCATAGACGCGCTTCGAGTCCGCCCCGGAGGCGGAGATGCCGATCTTACCCAGGGGCCCTTCGGGCATGCCCGGGTTTTTCGTGATCTCGGTCCAGGTGCGGCCCCCGTCCGTGGACCTGAACAGGCCGCTTCCCGGCCCGCCGCTGGAGAGGCCCCACGGGGTGCGGTAAACGTCCCAGAAGGCCGCGTACATCACCTCCGGGCGTTGGGGGTCCAAGGCCAGGTCGATAGCACCGATGCGGGCGTCCCGGTAGAGAATCCTCTGCCAGGTTCTGCCGCCATCGTCGGAGCGGAAGATCCCCCGTTCCTCGTTGGGCCCATAGGGGTGTCCGAGGGCGGCCACGTAGACGCGGTCGCAGTTCCAGGGGTGGACGCGCACCCGGGCAATCGCCTGGGTGGTCCCGAGGCCCACGTGGATCCAACTCCTCCCGCCGTCGGTGGTGCGATAGACTCCGTCCCCCTGGATGATGTTGCCCCTGAGCTCCGTCTCGCCCATCCCGACATACACGAGATCGGGGTTCGCCTCGCAGACGCCGATGGCGCCGACCGACGACGTCCTGAAGTGTTGGTCCGACACGGGTTGCCAGGTCGTGCCACCGTCCGTGGTCTTCCAGAGGCCGCCGCCGGTGGCGCCGAACCAGTACTCGAGGCGGCGGTTCGAACTTCCGGCAACCGCCTGGGAGCGCCCGCCACGATTCGGTCCGATGTTGCGCCATTCCAGCGCCCCGAAGAGCGCGCTGTCGTACACGACGGGCTGTGGTTCCGAAGGTCGCTGCGCGACCGCTCCGCCCATCGCCGTCGAGCAGAGCACCACCGCGAGCGGTAGGGCGGTCGTCGCCCGGCGCGTGCACACACGAAGCAGCTCTGTCATGTTGCCTCCCCGAGGAGTAGGACGGCACCGCCCGCGTGGGCACGGTGACCGGCGCCCCGGCGCTCGCCCCCTCAGCCGCGCAACCCGATGGCGTCGATCTCCACGGCCACATTCCGCGGGAGCGCGGCCGCCTGCACCGTGGCGCGCGCGGGCCGATGGTCACCGAAGTGACGGCCGTAGACTTCGTTCATAGCTGCAAAGTCGGCCATGTTTGCCAGGTAGACGGTCGTTTTGACGACGCGGTCGAGGGACGAGCCCGCCGCCTCCAGTACGGCCGCCAGGTTCCGCAGCACGCGATCCGTCTGCATGGCGACGTCCCCTTCGACGACGTTGCCGTTGGTGGGGTCAATGGCGATCTGGCCGGAGGCGAACACCCAGTCGCCTGTCACCATCGCCTGGCTGTACGGACCGATCGCCTTGGGTGCAGCATCCGTGTGTACTGCCCGCGGGTCATGCATTCGGGTCGCTCCTTCACTCGATGCGCTGATGCAAGCGCAGGTGGCTCCGGATCTCGGCGGGTGAGACCGTCGCGACGCCGGCCTTGGATACCTCGATGGCTGCCGCATAGTTGGCGAACAGCGCGGCCTCCTCCGCCGTGGCGCCGGCAGCGAGCGCCACGGCCACGGATGCGGTGACCGTGTCACCGGCGCCCGAGACGTCATACACGGAGCGGGCAACGGCGGGCACACGCACGTACCCGCCATTGGCGGAACGGAGGGCCATCCCGTGCTCGCCCAACGTCACCAGGAGGTGCTCGCACTGGAGGCGGCGGCGCATGGTCTCCATCCAGCCCGGGTTCTCCGCGTGGATCGGTGCGCCGGCCAGCGCATCCGCCAGCTCGCTCACGTTCGGCTTGAACAGGAATGCGCCCGCGTAGTCGAAGAAGCGGCGGCGCTTCGGATCCACCACGGTGGGGCGGTCCAGACGCGACCCCCACTCGAACACTGCCTCGACCACCGCCGGAACCAGGACCCCTTTGTTGTAATCCTCCATGACGAGAACGTCGCAGCGTTCCGCCAGCGCGTCGATGCGCGCGGCTAACACCCTGGCCACCTGCGGCTCCACGTCGGCGTCCATCTCCCGGTCGTAGCGCACGACCTGCTGGTGTCGCGCCATGACCCGGGTCTTGACGCTGGTGGGACGCCCGCGCACGTCCACGAGCCCTTGGGTCCCGACGCCAAGTGTCTCGAGCTCCTGCGCCAGCCTGCGCCCCGCCTCGTCCGGGCCCACGCAGCCGACCAGCTCACAGTGCCCGCCCAGGGCAACGACGTTGGCCGCCACGTTCCCGGCGCCGCCCACCGCCCAGCGCTCACCGTCCACGCGTACCACTGGGACGGGCGCCTCCGGCGAGATTCGCTCCGCGACCCCCAGGAGGTAGACATCCAGCATGAGGTCGCCCACCACCAGGACGCGCGTCCTCGGAACGGCCTCCAGGATCTCGTCCAGACGTTCGGGGGTCAGCCTATCCACGGAACGGCTCGCGTCCCCGTGCCGCGACGCTCCACCACCCCGTGATCCGCTCGCCCTCCACCGCGTACAGCCGCTCGTTCAGGTTCACGGACACGCAGACATGGTTCGGAACGACCCGGACCCGATCGCCGACCTGCGGACGCCACGGCGTCCCGGCGAGATCGAGGATCCCGTGCTCCTCGTAGAGCCCCTGGACCACGACCTCAGGGTGTTCCAGCAGCGCCCCGTACCCAGTCCCGGAGCCACGGACCTCCTCCTTGGACAGCGCCTTCGAGCCCGCGTCGATGATCGCCCGGCCCGGCACCGCCGTGCTCACCACCGTGGCCAGGATGCTGTACGCGCAGTCCTGCCAGCGGCTGGCGCCGATGGCCGCGGTGGAGCGGTCGTTGAAGATGCACGTCCCGGGGCGGATCTCGGTGAGACCCGGGATCTCGTGGGAGCGAGAGAGGGTCGGCGTGGACCCGCCGCTCACGACCTCAGCGGGGAGCCCTTCGGCGCCGAGTCGCTCGAGGAAGCGGTCCACCAGCGCGGCCAGCGCGCGCAGTTCGGTCCCCTGCTCCGGCGCAGGCGCTCGGATATGTCCCGGGTAGAAGAGGATGCCCCGGTACGCCACCCCGTCGAGCGCACACGCTTCGCGTGCAAGCTCCACGGCGCGCTCCGGATCCGAGACACCCACCCGGCGCAGCCCCGCATCGATCTCCACGAGGACGTTCACCTCGCGTCCCTGGCGGCGAGCCGCGTTCGCCAAGGCGTGGAGCGCCTCCCTTGAGTCGAGGGCGACGCTGAGGCGTACGCGTTCAGGGAGCTCCACAAGGCGCTGCACTTTGCTTTCCCCGATCGGCGGGTACGCGAGCAAGATGTCGGTGGCGACGATCGCCATGACTTCGGCTTCGCGCCGCGTCGCCACCGTCAGGCCGATGGCGCCCGCCGAGAGCTGGATTGCTGCGAGCTCCGGCGTCTTGTGCGTCTTCACGTGCGGGCGCCAGCCGATGCCGTGGTCGCGGCAATACGCCGCTGTGCGCTCGATGTTCGCTTGCATGCGCGCGACGTCCACGAGGGGAACCGGCGTCTCGACGTCGTGGATCGTTTGGGGTACGTTTGAACTCATGAGTCGATAGTTCGGGCTCTCGGGATCCAGATCGCCGAGGCCAGTGTACGGAATAGGGACACCGAGGCCGGCCGCGCTTCTGATCGTCGCCCGCTGGTGCATAACGCGCCAGCGCGCCGCCGGCCCCTCGCCCTTTGCGGGGCCCCGGCGTCAGGATTTGGCAATCTGCGGGCCGTTGCTCCCGTTGCGCAACAGGGTTCGGAGGACGGCCGCCGACGGGGCGAAGCGGCTGCCACAGGCCGTCCTCGGGGGCGCGCGGACCGCTGGCAATCCCAACAGGGGGACTCCATGCGAACATTGCTTCGCGCGATCCGTTCGGCCGTGCTGCTCGCGGGCGCGGCGACCACGATCCTGCTTACCCAGGCCGCGGCGGGGGCGGCCCAGTACTTCGGCCGGAACAAGGTCCACTATGACAGCCCTGATTTCCGGGTGCTGCAGACGGAGCACTTCGAGATCCACTACTACCCGGAGATGCAGGAGGCAGCGAGGGACGCGGCACGGATGGCGGAGCGCTGGTACCAGCGGCTCGCCCGGCTGTTCCAGCACGAGTTCGCGGTCAAGAAGCCGATCATCCTGTACGCCGACCATCCCGACTTCCAGCAGACGAATGCGATCTCGGACGTGATCAGTGAGGGGACGGGTGGCGTCACGGAGTCGCTCAAGGACCGAGTGATCCTGCCTCTCACGGGCAGCTACAAGGAGACGGACCACGTCCTGGGCCACGAGCTGGTCCATGCGTTCCAGTACGATATCGCGAAGGCGCAGCGAGGAGGCGGCGCCACGGCCATCGGCTCGCTACCGCTCTGGCTCGTGGAAGGGATGGCGGAGTATCTCTCCGTGGGCCGTGACGACCCCCATACGGCCATGTGGCTGCGCGATGCGGCGCTGCGGGAAGAGCTTCCCACGCTGCGCCAGCTCACGCGCGACCGCCGGTTCTTCCCCTACCGTTACGGACAGGCGCTGTGGGCGTACGTCGCCGGCCGCTCGGGCGATGAGGTGGTGCCCGAGCTCTACCGGCAGGCGGGGCGCCGGGGCTGGGAGCAAGCGGTCGCCAGCGTGATCGGGATGAGCGAGGACTCCGTTTCACACGAATGGATCACGGAGTTGCGGTCCACCTACCTCCCGCTCATGCAAGGGCGCACGCACCCGAGGGACGCGGGGAAACGGATCCTGGCGCCCGAGACCCGTGCCGGCGACATGAACCTGGCGCCCGCCCTCAGCCCCGACGGGCGCTACGTAGCCTTCATCTCGGAGCGAGAGCTGTTCTCCGTCGAGCTCTTCGTGGCGGATGCGCAGACGGGCAAGGTGGTCAAGAGACTCACGCGGAGCGCCGCCGACCCGCACTATGATGCGCTGGCTTTCATCAGCTCCGCGGGTTCATGGTCGCCGGATGGCCAGAAGTTCGTCTTCGTGGTCTACGCGGACGGCGACAACGCCCTCGCCATCGCGGACGTTCGGCGAGGGAAGATCGAACGGCAGATCCGCGTCCCGGGCGTCGGCGCGATGTCGAACCCCGCGTGGTCACCGGACGGGAAGATGATTGCGTTCTCCGGTTCCGCCGGCGGGATCACGGACCTTTATCTCCTGGACGTGGCGAGCGGCCAGACGGAGCGCCTGACCGACGACCGGTACGCGGACCTGCAGCCGGCTTGGTCGCCCGATGGGACGACCATTGCCTTCGTGACGGACCGCGGCCCGGGCACCAACTTCCAGGGCCTGACGTACGGACCGGTGCGGCTGGCCCTACTCGACGTGGCGAGCCGGCGGGTCCGCAACCTGGACCTCTTCGCGGACGCCAAGCACATCACCCCCCAGTTCTCCCCGGACGCTCGCAGCCTGTACTTCATCTCCGATGCGGATGGCTTCAGTGACGTCTATCGCGTAGCTCTGGCCACGGGGGAGGTGTTCCGGGTCACGCGGATCGCTACGGGCGTGAGCGGGATCACTGCGCTGTCACCGGCCATGTCCGTGGCGCAGGGCGAGGGGCGCATGCTGTTCTCGGTCTTCGATGGCGGGCGCTACGTCGTGTACGGGCTCGAGGCCGGGGAGATCGCGGGCCAGCCGGTGTCACGTGAGCCGGTGACGTCGGTCGCAGGCGTTCTACCGCCGGCTACGCCACGTGGCGACAGCTTCGTGAGCTCCTACCTGGGCGATCCCGTCACCGGGCTCCCGGCCACCGGAGAGTTCGAGGTCACGGACTACCGCGCATCGCTCCAACTCGACTACGTGGGCCAGCCCACGATCGGCGTCGCCGTCAACCGCTTCGGTACCGGCGTGGGCGGCGCGACGGCGCTGTTCTTCAGCGATATGCTTGGCAACCGCAACCTCGGCTTGGCCGTGCAGGCGAACGGCGGCGTTCAGGACATCGGCGGGCAGGTCGTTTACCAGAACCTGAGTAGCCGCTGGAACTGGGCCTTGGCCGCTGGCCACATTCCGTATCTCCTCGCCTACACCTCCGTGGGTACGGGGTTAGTTCCGGTGAATGGGGGCTCGGTGCCTGCCACTGTCGTCGAGCAGATCCGCCAGCGGGTGACCGTGGACCAGACGATGGCGCTCGTCGCCTACCCGCTGTCCGCGACGCGTCGGCTCGAGGCGAACGCCGGGGTCACCCGCTACAGCTTCGACAACGAGGTCGAGCGCTTCGCGGTGTCCGGCGGCCGCTTGGTCCTCCACGAGAAGGAGGATCTGGACGCGCCCGACCCGCTAAACCTTGCGCAGGCGGCGGTCGCGTACGTGGGCGACTACTCGTTCTTTGGCTTCACGTCGCCGGTGAACGGTGGGCGCTTCCGCTTCGAGGTGGAAGGGACCTGGGGCACTATCAGCTACCAGACGCTCCTGGCCGACTACCGTCGCTACCTCTACCGCCGACCCATCACCCTCGCCTTCCGCGGACTGCACTATGGACGCTATGGCGCCGGTGGGAACACAGACCGGCTGAACCCACTCTTCCTCGGGTTCGAGACATTCGTGCGCGGCTACGCGGCAGAGTCCTTCGAGTTCTCGGAGTGCACGGGAGCCGACGCTCAGCGCGGCACTTGCCCCGAGTGGGAGCGGCTCTTCGGCAGCCGCTTGGCCCTCTTCAATGTCGAGCTGCGGGCGCCTCTCTTCGGGACCTCGGAGTTCGGGCTCATCGACTTTCCCTGGCTCCCCACGGACGCGGGCGTTTTCCTGGACGCCGGCGCCGCGTGGGGGCCAGGAGAAAACCTCGAGTTCGCGTTCCGGCGCCGTACCACGGAGCGCGTGCCGGTGTTCAGCACCGGGCTTACCGCCCGCTTCAACGTCCTGGGCTTCCTCGTGGTGGAAGCATACTACGCATACCCGTTCCAGCGGCCGGAGAAGGGCTGGCACTGGGGCTTCCAGATCGCGCCAGGGTGGTGAGGCCGGGGTGTGCCCTCCCGCGCTCGCCGACTTCGTCGCGCTCTTCAACGCCCAGCGGTTCTGGGAAAGCCACGAAGCGCTCGAGGACGCGTGGCGGCGAACGAGAAGCGAATTCTACCACGGGCTGATCCTCTACGCGAGCGCGTGGGTCCACCTCCAGCGGCGCAACCCCCACGGGATGGCCATTCAGCTCGGGAAGGCGGAACGATCCCTGGCAGAATACCGGCCCGCGTACCTGGGGATCGACGTGGACGCGCTTCTCGAGAACGCCCGGCGAGTGCGCGAGCGGGTACGGCCCCCGGGACACGGCCGCCCCCGTTACCCGCCCGAGGGGATCGCCTACCCGCGGCTCGCGCTCGACCCCGCGCGGGTCCGGGGCGATGAACCGGAGCTGGCGGGCGCTGCCTCGTAGATCCGCATACTCCGGACACTCCGGCTCGGGGCCTTCTCGTCTCTTTGACCCGCCTGGATGAGCAGCGGCTTCGCCACCCTCGAGGCGCCCGGCCCTGGACGTGCTCAGAAAATCTCGATGTTGACGTACCGGCGTGGGTTGCTTCGGATATCGTCGAGGAGTGCCGTCAAGCTTGCGAAGCTCCGGTTCAGGTTTCGGTAGAGCGAGTCGTCCTTCGACAGGAGCCCGAGGGTCCCTTCTCCACGGTCGATGCGAGCCAGGATCGCCTCCAGGGACGAGGACGTGCGCCCCAGCGTGGCGGCGGTATGCCCCAGGAGGGCCGTCAGCGAGTCGGCTCGCGCGACGGTTCGCTCCAGCTCGGGCCCTGCGACCGCGCGCTCGATTCCGCTTGCCGACCGGTTGAGGCTGCTGGACAGCTCCCGGAGATCACTCCGCTGCTCGGCCGCGGTCCCGGCGAGCTGGGCTACGAGCCGCTGGAGGTCGCCGACGGCTTGCCCCAAGGCGTTCACCGTCTCATCGGACAGGAGTGTCTGGGCCTGCGCCAGTGCCCGCCCGGCCCGATCGCTCACCTGCTCGAGGGCCTCGACCACGCCTTCCACGCGTTCTCCGGGGATGGTGTCCCCGCGGCGCAGCGCCTCGCCGAGCGCAGCGGGCTCGACGTCTACGACCATGCCACCGAGCAGTCCGCTGGACCGCAGCCGCGCGTGGGAACCACGCGGCACCGGGTAGCGGCCTTCGACCTCCAGGCGCATGGCCACGCCGTCCGGGACGATCTCGAACCCGATCACGCGACCGATGTTCACTCCCCGTAGCTGAACGGGATCGCCGTTCCGCAGCCCGGCCGCGTCATCCACAACGGAGTAGAGGTAGTAACGCCCCCGGAAGGTCGCGGGGTCGGTGAGCATGAAGAGGACGATGAGCGCGGCGAGGATCCCGGCGAGCACGAAGATCCCGACCCAGAGCTCGCGGCGGGCGGCCGGCTTTGGTACTCCCGCCATGACATGCTCCCCGACAGGGCGCGGACCCTCACGCACCGCGCCTCCGCTCACCCCCGCCGGCCCGCTCACACCAGCTCCAGGACGTCGAGCGCCGCGGTCGCCGCCTCCCGGTCCACGAAGGCACGCACTGCCGGGTCGTCGCTCGCGCGGAACCCGGACGGCGGACCCACGAAGCGGATCCGGCCGCCCTCTAGCATCGCGACGCGGTCGCAGATCTCGAGCGCGCCCTGGACGTCATGTGTCACGATGAACGACGTGACATCGAGCTCGCGGTTGAGCTGGACCATGAGCCGCTCGACCGCTGCCAGGTTCACGGGATCGAGTCCGGTGGTCGCTTCGTCCCAAAGAAGGATCTTCGGACGGCCCACAATCGCGCGCGCGACCCCCACGCGCTTTCGCATGCCGCCGGAGAGATCGGCGGGCAGCTTCGACATGACCTCCCGGGGCACCAGATTCACGTGCTCGAGCGCCTCCGCAACCTGCGCCGCCATTTCCCGCCGGGACAGACTACGGGTCATCCCTTCGTGAATGCCCAGCGCCACATTGTCGAACACTGTCATGGAGTCGAACAGCGCGGCGTTCTGGAACACGTATCCGACCTTGCAGCGGATCCGCTCCAGCGTCCTGGCGTCGCAAAAAACCGAGGACTCGCCGTCCACCAGCACATCGCCCGCGTCCGGCGTGATGAGCCGGATCGTCGTCTTGAGCAGTATGCTCTTCCCCGTGCCCGACGGCCCCACCAGCGCCAGCATCTCTCCCCTTTCCACGGACAGGCTGACGCCCGTGAGCACGGGGCGGTCGAACCGCTTGTGCACCTTCCGGTATTCGATCATGTCTATTTCACTCAATCCAGGCTATCCGCGCTAGCCGCTCTGTCCACCTGACCCTGGACCCGAAGCGGCACGGCCCCGTCCCAGCGCTCTTCAGTTGAGCAGGAGCGGCGGGAACAGGGCGTCCAGGATCAGGATGGTCAGGGTCATAAAAACCACCGATCGCGTGGTGGTCTGCCCCACGCCCTGCGCCCCGCCCGCGGTACGCAGCCCCATGTGCACGGCGATCAGCGGGATCGCGAACCCGAAAACCACGGCCTTGGCCAGGGAGTAGAGCAGGTCCCAGTTGTGCCAGAATAGCCGCGCGCCGTAGAAGAAGGAGTCTCGGCCCAGCCCCACCGTCAGCTCGGCCGCGATCATGCCTGCACAGATCCCGACAACGTTGGCGACGGCCACCAGCACCGGCACGACCACGATTCCCGCGAGCACCCGAGGTGCGCCCAGGATCCGCACCGGATCGCGTCCGAGGGCGTAGTACGCATCGATCTGCTCCGAGACCTTCATGGTCCCGAGCTCTGCGGTGATGCGCGCGCCCACGCGGCCGACCAGAACGATGGCCGTGAGGACGGGCCCCAGCTCGAGGACCATGCTGGAGACCACCACGCTCCCGAGTATGTAGAGCGGCACGGCCCCCGTGAACTGGTAGCCTCCCTGCTGCGTGGTGACCACACCCGCCAGGACGGACGTGACGATAACGATGGGAAGGCTCTGGACGCCCATGGCATAGGCCTGACTCGCGACCTCCCGAAACCCGACGTGCCCCTGAACCACGCACGTCGCGATCCTCCACATGAGCGTACCGAGATCGCCTGCGTGGCGGACGACGTTTTCGCCCCCGCGGCCAAACGCCGAGAGCGCCCGGCGGACCATCACGCCCAACGGGGTAAGCCGCTGCACGCTGCCACCCACGCCACACGCTGCCTTTTCTGCAACCCTACGGCGCGCACCTTTCCCGCCCGTGGTGAGCTCTGGCACGACGGAACTCCATCACCCGAACCCGCTCTCCCGGGCGACGGTTTCGGAACGAATGCCGGATCCCCCGCCCTCCGGGTGCTGCGGCTCCGGATTCGACCCCTCGGAGTTCCTCCCGGAACCGGACGATCTGCCGCGAAAAAGCTCTATGAGGCGGAGACAATCCGCAAGTGAGCACGTGACCTCTGGTGACCCCTGCACATGCGGGAATGTGGCTTTGCGGCGGTGAATCCACGGCGCTATCATGGCAACTGTTAACTGTTCGGGCCTCGGCGACCCCCGGCCGGAAGGCCGGAGCGCGGCGCAGCCAGGGGCTGGCGCCGCGCCGTGGTCCGGCATCCAACGGAGGGCGAAGGATGAGTTCGCTTCACGGCGGGTCTGTGCCCGTCGTGGCGCTGGCGGTGTTCCAGGGCCTCCTGGCCGCGCGGCACACGGACTGTCGCGGCGCCACATTGCTCGCACTCGAGTCAGCAGCCACCCCGTGCGCGGCGGGGCGGTCCGCCGTCGCCCAGGATGCCCGCTACCTGGAGGAGGTTCGGGCGCTCGCCGCGGACGCGGGGGTGCAGCGCGCGTTCCGTGCCATCGAGGAGCTCGAGCCGCGCACCCACGGCGACCTGATCCTGCTCACGGAGATCCCGGCGCCGCCGTTCAAGGAGGAGCAGCGCGCCAAGAGGTACGCGGAGATGCTTCGCGAGGCGGGCCTCGACAGCGTGTACATCGACGAGGTCGGGAACGTCATCGGCGTCCGCAGGGGCCGATCCAGCGAGAAGACGGTAGCCCTCGACGGCCATCTGGACACCGTATTCCCGGAGGGCACCGACGTGAGGGTGCGGATTCGTGGAGACACCCTGTTCGCGCCCGGAATCGGCGACGACACCCGCGGCCTCGTCCTCGTGCTGACGGTCCTGCGAGCCATGAATCAGGCGGGGATCCAGACGGAGGGCGACGTCCTCTTCATTGGCACGGTAGGGGAGGAAGGACTCGGCGACCTTCGGGGCGTCAAGCACCTCTTCAGCGCAGAGGGCCCGCCAATCGACGCCTGGATCGCCGTGGATGGGGGCGACGAGGGCCGCGTCCTGCATCAGGGGATCGGGTCGCGCCGTTACCGAATCACGTTTCGGGGACCGGGCGGTCACTCTTGGGGCGCCTTCGGTCTCGCCAACCCGCACCATGCGCTGGGGCGGGCCGTCCGGTACTTCGCCGAAAGCGCGGACGGCTACACACGGACAGGCCCCCAGACCAGCTACAACGTCGGACGGATCGGCGGCGGCACCTCCGTGAACGCGATCCCGTTCGAGAGCTGGATGGAGGTGGACATGCGGTCCGTGAGCCCTCAGCGCCTCGCTGGCGTAGACTCCATCCTGCAGACCTCGATACGCCGCGCGCTTGACGAGGAGAACGCCGTGCGCCGCCACGGACCGCCCCTCACCGCGGACGTGGAGAAAGTCGGTGACCGGCCGTCCGGCGAGATCCCTTCCAGCACGCCCATCGTGCAGCGGGCGATCGCGGCCACCCGCTACTTCGGGACCGAGCCGGCCCCTGGGACCGGCTCCACGGACTCGAACATCCCGATCGCAAAGGGGCTGCCCGCCATCACGATCGGCCGCGGCGGCGTGGGCGACGGCGGCCACTCCCCCGGCGAATGGTGGCTCAACGAGAAGGGGGACATCGCCATCAAGAAGGCGTTGCTCATTGTCCTGGCGGAGGCAGGACTCGCGACCCGGCGCCCGGCTACGCCCTGAGAGGGTTAGAGGGTTAGAATCTGCTCCGCACCTACACCCACCCCGCGCGCCGGAACTCCCGCAGGTGCTGGGCGAAGCGCTCCATCTCCTCGGGAAGCCCGATGGAGATGCGGTTGTAGCCGAGCATCGGCGGGAACGGGCGCCCCACGAGGACGTCGCGCTCGCGCATGCGCTCGATGAACTCCAGGAGGTCCCCGTTGATTCGGTACATCGCGAAGTTCGCGTGGCTCGGCAGGTATTCGAGGCCCAGGTCGTCGAGGCACTGGTAGAGCACCTGCCGCGCGCGGTTGTTGAGCTCAAGGCTTTCCTTCATGAATCCGGTGTCATGGAGGCAGGCACGCGCCGCCACGAGGACCAGATGGTTCGCGTTGTTGTCGGACGCGAACGCACGCATGCGCTCCGCCGTCTCGTGCCGGGCGACGGCATACCCCAGCCGCATCCCCGCCATACCGTAGATTTTCGAGAACGTGCGCGTCACCACCACGTTGGGGCGTTCCTGTATATGCCGGAGCGCCGTCCAATACGAGGGATCCTGCACGTAGTGGAAGTACGCCTCGTCCACAAGGAAGTACACATGCTCCGGGGCCTCGGCGACCCAAGCGTCGATCTCGCCGCTTGGCGTAAGCGTGGCCGTGGGGTTATTGGGGTTACAGATGTAGACCAGGACCGGGACGCGGCGGCCCCGGCTGAGCTCGCGCAAGCGGGCCACGTCGTGTGCCCAATCGGGGCGAAGCGGAACCTTCTCCACATGGAGGCCGGGGAGCGCCGCTGCGTACTGGGGGACATCCTCGAAGGTGGGCTCTGCGACCAGAACGCGAGCGCTGGCGCCGCCCAAAGCCTGGACGGCCATCTGGAGCACTTCCGTCGAGCCGTTCCCCAGGACGATGTTCTCCGGCGTCACGCCATGCATCCGGGCGATCTCCTCGGTGAGCTCGGTGCGCGGGCCGAACGGGTAGCGGTTCGCCTCGACCAGCCCGTCGAGGATCGCCTGCCGGGCGGACGGCGGTAACCCCAGAGGGTTCTCATTGGCGTTCAGCCGAAGAGTGCGCCGGTCGAGGCCACCGGCGCCCCTGGGCTCGGGCCGGGTGTACAGGACCTGGCGAGACGCCGAGAGCCACGGCATCGCACTGGCGAGGCCCGCCCCGGCGGCGACGCGCTGCATGAAGTACCGTCGGTTCATGGATCCCTCCGTGTACCACGGGATCGCTCCGGGCGATCCGCCTACTCGAAATCTCCCGGCACTGCCTGGCGCATCCGCGCCTCGAACTCCTCCGGCGGCCGCATCTGGGACAGGTCCAGCTCGAAATCCGGCCGCTCCGCCGCCCTGAGTTTCTCGAGGAACTCCCGCACCTCGCGGGGGGACAGTCCGAATTCGCGCATGGCGTCGGCGGAAAGCGCGCACGGCTCTCCGTGGACCCGCAGTCCGTCGTCCGTCACGTCCAGCAGCCGGCGCAGCGCCTGCACCTCGCCGTGGCTCAGGCTGGCGCCCGCAACGTCGTAGTCAATCCACGCCTCATAGCTCAGCGGCGCGACCCGTTTGACGATTCCCGCCATGACGCGGGCGTACGCGCGGATCTCCCACTGGGCGTGGGGGGCGACGCGCAGCGAGAGGAAGTGGAGCAGGTTGTGGAGGTCGATCTTCCAGTACCACTGCGTGTAGGTGGAGAGCGGGAGGTCGATGCGGGCGAGCTCGCGGGCCACGTCTTCGGCGAGGAGCCACTCGTACGCCTCGGCGGCGGCCCGCCGGTTCCGCTCCCACCGGATGACGGCGTCGCGGTAGAGCTCCTGCGCGGCGGCACCCTCCTCCCGCCCTTGCCGGTTCGTCTTGCTCTGGAGCGCGAAATGCGGCAGATCCGGAGTGTAGAACAGGAGGGGCATCAGGCTGTAGCGCCCGCTGTACTCGTTCACATTTGCGGTGCGGTGGCGGATCCACTGCCGTGCCACGAAGACGGGCATGGCACAGTGGAATTTGAGCTCCACCATCTCGCTGGGCGTCGTGTGGTGGTGGCGCCGGAGATAGCGGATCAGCCCGCGGGTCTCGCTCAGCTTGCGGGTTCCGTACCCGTAGCTCACCCGCGCGGCGCGCTCGATGCTCTCGTCGCTCCCCATGTAGTCGATGAGGGCGACGAACCCGTGGTCCAGCACCGGGAAATAGCCGCCGAGGATCGCTTCGGCTGCCGGGATGGTGGGTCGCTTCGTCTCCATCGGTCGCTGTTGCGCGTGGCGTCTCCCGGTGTCCCCGTGCGGCGCAGATGCCGCGGTGGTCCCGCTGGTAGGCGTCGAGACGCCACGGGCGGCCGACGGAGGGCCTGAGCGGCGGGCCTGCGCCCCAGAATAGACGGGGGGCGCCCTGCACGCGCAAGGCAGAGGCCGGAGCCGGGGATCGGACCCGTGCGATTGACCGTCCGCGGCCGCGGGGTTAACGTCACGCCCGTTTTCGACCGCGTGGCTCGCTTGGCGCTCGTCCCTGCACGTCCGTTGCGGCGAGAGCGACCTGTCGGTTCTTCGGCGACCTGTTGAGCCTTTAGGCCATGAACGACCGAATCCTTCGCGCCCTGCGGTGCGAGCCCGTGGATCGCACGCCGGTGTGGTTCATGCGCCAGGCGGGGCGATCGCTTCCGCGCTACCGGGAGCTGCGCAAGAACCGGGACATGTTCGAGATCCTGCGCGATCCGGAGGCGGCCGCGCAGATTACGGCACTGCCGCTCGAGTACTATCCCGTGGATGCGGCAATCCTGTTCAACGACCTGTCGACGCCGTTCCTCGGGGCCGGGCTGAGCGTGGAAATGAGAGGTGGGGTGGGGCCGGTGGTGGACCGCCCCATTACGTCCCCGGCGGACGTGGACCGCCTCCGCCCGTTCGACCCGCGGGACACCCTCGACTTCTGCCTCGAGCAGATTCGCATCCTGACCGGGCGCCTCGACGTGCCGGTGCTCGGCTTCGTGGGTGCGCCGTTCACCCTGTGCAGCTACCTGGTGCCGGGCCCAAGGGCGCACAGGATCGATGCGCTCAAGGCGTTCATCTGGCGCGAGCCTGCGGCCTGGCACGCCCTCGCCGATTACTGGGCCGTGCACCTCGCGGAGTTCGCTGTCGCCCAGCACGAGGCCGGCGCCGCCGCCGTCCAGGTCTTCGACTCATGGGCGGGCGCGCTCTCGCGCGAAGACTACGAGGCGCACGTGCTGCCGCACTCCGCAAAGCTGCTCGGCCGCCTCAGGAAGGCGGGTGTGGTTTCCATCCACTTCGCTACCGGCAACCCGGCACTGCTGCCCCTTCTGGCGGCGGCGGGAGGGGATGCCATCGGCGTGGATTGGCGTCAGCCGATCAACGCCGCGTGGAACGCGATTGGCAAGGATCGCGCCATCCAGGGGAACCTGGACCCCGCGGTGCTCCTCGCGGGTACCGAACGCGCTACGGCAAAGACGCGCGAGATCCTCGAGCGAGTGGGCGGGCGGCCGGGCCACGTGTTCAACCTGGGTCATGGGATCCTGCCAGAGACTGATCCAGCGGTGGTCCGCGCGGTGGTCGAGTGCGTGCACGAGTTCCCCGTCCGTCACGCGGGGCGACAGGGAGGGGGAACGTGAGCGAATGGCCGACGGCCCGAGCCGCGGTCCTGCTGCTCAACTTCGGCGAGCCCGAGGTCGCCGAGGAGCACACCGTCGTCCCCTACCTTGAACGGATCTTCTCGGCCAACGCCGAGCTGGACGACGAGTTGCCCGAAACGGAACGCCGCGCCCGCAGCCGTATGCTCGCGGAGCGGCGCGCAGCCGGGCTCGTGGAGGAGTACCGCACGATCGGCGGCTCGCCGCTGAACCGGCAGGCGCAGGCGCAGGCGCGGGCGCTGGAGGAGGAGCTCGAGCGGCGCGGCCATCGGGTCCGGTGTTACGTGGGCATGCAGTTCACGGATCCTCTCATCGACGATGCGGCGCGCTGCGCAATCCAGGATCAGCCCGAACGGGTGATCGCACTTCCCACGTACCCGCTCTGTGGGCCGTCGACCACGCTGGCGGCGCTCCGCTCGTTGCAGGCAGCCCTGCACGCCCTCGGCGCCCGCGTACCGGTCCACGAGGTCACCGGCTGGCATCGCCATCCGGATTACATCCGGGTGCGCGCGGACGCCATCCGCCGCGTGCTCGAGGAGGCGCGAGCCGCGCAGCCCGGGCGCCGGACGCTGCTCGTCTTTTCCGCCCACGGTACGCCGCTCAAGTACCTGCAGGCTGGCAGCCGCTATGACGAGTATGTACACGACTGCTGCCGCCTCGTGGCCGCCGAGCTCGGGCTCCCCGAGTACGCGATCGGATATCAGAACCACGGGGCGCGGGGAATCCAGTGGACGCAGCCGGAAATCGGTGAGGTCATCCGCACGGCAAAGGCGGACGCCGTCGTCGTCGACGCCATCAGTTTCATGCACGAGCAATCGGAGACGCTGTCCGAACTGGACGTGGAGCTGAAAGAAGCCGCGGAGGCGGCCGGACTCGCCTTCTATCGGGTTCCTGTGCCCCACGACGATCCCCGCTTCGCCGCGGTGCTCGCGGACCTGGCCGAGCCGTTTCTGGAGGGGACCTCCGCCGCGCGACTCGGGCTACGATCCTGCGCGTGCCGCACACACTCAGGCGCCCTCTGCCTGAACCGCTGCGTGGATGGACCCGGCGCACAAGACGCCGTGCCCTGATCCGTGGCGGCCATGGCCGCATGAACACGAAACAGACTCTGATGGAGCGGCTCCGCGACGACCGCCCGCTCGTCGCCCTCGAGCTGAGGCCGCCCCGTACCGGCCTCTCTTCCGAGGACAGCATGGACCTGTGGATCGACATGTATCATGCGGTGCGCGGCCTGGCCAGCCAGGACACCGTGGTCTTCCTCACCGACAACGCCGTGGGCGAGGCGGAGGAGGAGAACCTGTATCACGCCACGGCCAACCTCGGCGGAGACGCAAACCTGTCGCGGGTCGTGCCGTTCCTGACGTGCAAGCACTCCCTGGATTACTGCCTCATGTACTCGGCGCGCGCCGCCTCCCAGGGGCTCGAGGCGCTCATCGTCCTGGGTGGCGACCGCTCCGTCGGCCCGCCGCGCTGCGTCCCGCACGCCTACGTGCTCCGGAAGCTGATTCGCCAGCGAGTGCCGTCGCTGCGGTTGGGAGGTTGGGCCAACCCCCACGCGAACCCCGACAAGCAGGTAGACTACATCCTGGACGAGAACTTTGAAGCGGACTTCTTCCTGACGCAGGTCGTGTCCCACCATCAGTTGGGCCTCGTGGAACGCTTTCTGAACAACCTGCAGCGTCGAGGCGTATCCTGCCCCGCCACCTTCGGTGTCTTCCTCTACCGGAGCGCGAATCTGGCAACGCTGGAGAGGTTGAGGCGCTTCTTTCCGGTGCCTGCCCGGGAGATCGCGGAGGAGTTCAGCGCCGGTCTCTCCGCCGAAGAGATCTGCGCCCGGACGATCCGCGCGCTGCGGACCCTCGGAGTGAACAAAACCTACGTGAGCAACCTCGGCGTTCGCACGGTGCAGGAGCGGTATCACAGGCTGCTGGAAGCGCTGGAAGGATGATGTCCGCCTGATGGATTGGGCAAAGCGGCCGGCGCGATCGGCTGCCTGACCGGTATCCTTCACCAGGAACGGAGCGCCTCGCCATGACGGACGCGACGAACGGGTTCGCCACCGAAACACCATCGGGGCACGACCGCAACGGCCGCCTGGTCCGACGCCTGGGCGTCTGGAGCGCCGCGGCGGTCCTGGTGGGATCTACCATCGGCAGCGGCATCTTCCGCGTCCCCAGCGTCGCCGCTGCGCAGGTGGACAGCCTGGGCGCCTTTGCCCTCGTGTGGATGGTCGGCGCGGCCCTCAGCCTCTTTGGCGCACTCACGCTGGCGGAGCTGGCTGCCCTCTTCCCCCATTCCGGCGGGATCTACGTCTTCCTCCGCGAAGGCTACGGACCGCTCCCCGCGTTCCTCTTCGGCTGGACGCGCCTCGTCGTCCTCCACCCCGCCTCCATCGGCGCCATCGCCATGATCTTTGCCGCCTACGTCGGCGCGTTCCTGCCCCTCGAAGACGTGCACGTGCGTATCATCGCCGCCTCGGTCATCG
This sequence comes from Gemmatimonadota bacterium, assembly GCA_016209885.1. Taxonomy (GTDB): domain Bacteria; phylum Gemmatimonadota; class Gemmatimonadetes; order Longimicrobiales; family Gaopeijiaceae; genus JACQVF01. Next base: position 48,477 of record JACQVF010000020.1, read on the forward strand.
CTGCCCTCGCTGCGGCGAACTACCGCTCCGTAGGCTGGGGCGCCGCAATCCAGAACGCATCCACCGCCGCCAAGGTCCTCTCCCTCGGCGGCCTCGCCCTCCTCGCCCTGGCGATGGGCGATGCCGGCGCAGGCGCGTTCGCACAACCGCCCACCCTCGCACCTTCGAGCTGGACCGGCTTCGGAATCGCCCTCGTCGCAGTCCTATGGACCTATGACGGCTGGGCCGACCTCACCTACATGGCCGGGGAGGTGAAGAATCCGACCCGCACCCTGCCCCGCGCCCTCATCGGCGGAGTCCTCGCCGTCGTCCTCGTCTACCTCGCCGTCAACGCCGCATACCTCTACGTCCTCCCCATGGACGCCGTGGCCGCCTCCGATATGGTGGCCGCCGATGCCACCGCCACTATCTTCGGACAGCCCGGACGCTCCGTCGCCGCCGCACTCGTCATGCTCTCCACCTTCGGCGCCATCAACGGCACCCTCATGACCGGACCCCGCATCTTCTACGCTATGGCCGATGACAACCTCTTCTTTCGCCGCGTCGCCGCCGTGCACCCGCGATTCCGCACCCCCCACATAGCCATCATCCTCGCCGCCGCACTCGGGATCGGCTACGTATCCATCCGTACCTTCGAGCAGCTCGCCGCCGCCTTCGTCCTCGGCATCTGGCCGTTCTACGCCCTCGCCGTCGGCGCCGTCTTCCGCCTCCGCCGACGCCGCGAGCTACAGCCACCTTACCGCACCCCCGGCTACCCCCTCGTCCCCATCCTCTTCCTGCTCTCCGCCATCGCCATCCTGGCGAACGCCCTCGTCGAGCAGCCTGGCTCCACCCTCCTCGGCTTCGCTATCATCCTCGCCGGCATCCCGGTCTACTACGCTCGCCGAGCCTACCTCCGCCGTCACTCTGCGCAGAAGCTCACGGAGCTCGCACCGTGATCACCCACGGCCCCCGCGTGGCGTCCCTCCCAGCTTCGTGTGGAGCACCCTGATCTGTCCGCCCGCCTTGACAGAACGACGCAGCTTCCTCCATTATAAGGGCCAGAAACGTCCGGAAGGTGTCACCTTCGTCGATCCCCGAGCGGGTGTAAGTCGATTTTGGGCTTTCTCTTAGGCGGGAGCGTATACAACAATGGATACCAGCTCGATCGCACTGAAGCGGCGCATGAACGAGCGGCTCGAGCAACTGCGGTGGACGCTGGCCGAGCTGGCGGAGAAGACGAGCGAGAACTACCGCAACGTGCACCGTTGGTTGCGGGAGGACGTGAAGGTACCGGCGGACTTCGTGGCGCGGTTTGTGGAGGTGGTGCCGGTCAGTGCGGATTGGTTGCTGACGGGTGAGGGCACGCTGGAGCCGATTCCGCCCTCGAGTGCGGAGATGGCGTTGGAGCAGATCGCGCAGATTGTGGATCGATTGCGCCCGGGCACGTCGGGTCGGGGGTTCCTGGAGAGCGTGATCAACAGCAGTCTCGACGGGATTCTCGCGTTCGATCCGGAGTACCGCTACACGGTGTGGAACACGGCGATGGAGAGGATTTCCGGGATGAGTGCCTTTGGGGTTCTGGGGCGGCCTGCCTTCGAGCTGTTTCCGTTCCTGCGGGAGATCGGCGAGGACAAGTACTTCGAGGCGGTGCTGCGGGGCGAGGCGGTGATTGCCCGGGACCGTCCATTCTGGGTGGCGGAGTCGAAGCGGGAGGGTTGGTACGAGGCGTATTACTCGCCGTTGCGGAATGGGACGGGCGACATCGTGGGAGGGCTTGGCGTGGTGCGGGACATCACGGAACGCAAGGTCTCGGAGCAGAATCTGCGGGACAGCGAGGAGCGCTACCGTCGCCTGGTGGAGCAGTCGCCGGACGGTGTGCTGGTGCACGTGGAGGGCCGGATCGCGTATGCGAACCCGGCGGCGGCGCGAATCCTGCATGCGTCGGGGCCGGAGGCGGTCATGGGGCGGTGGATTCTGGACATCGTGCATCCCGAGGACCGGCCGGCGTCAGAGCGGCGTATTCGGCGTGTACTCGAGGACCGTGTCCCTGTGGGCCCGTTGCTGCTGCGGGTGGTTCGTCTGGACGGTCGCGAGATCACCATCGAGCTGGCGGCGGCGCGGGTTTCGTACATGGGGAAGGCGGCGAGCCAGGTCGTCTTCCGGCGAGTGCGGGCGAAGCGCGGGGTGCGCCGTGGGTCGGCACCTCGGCGCAGGGAGAGAGCGGACTAACTTCGCGGCCGTACCCTCTCCGTCGACGCGGCCCCGGGGTTCCCCCCCACACTGCAGACTGAGGGTAGGCTTCCCTGCTCGATCAGTGAGAACGCGCTGAGACGCTGTCCGGGAAGCCGCGCCGGCTCGCAGGGCCGCGAGACTCGCGGCCGTTGCTTACGCCGTGGATGGAGGCGTCAGCTCTGGCCTCACGAGGATGGCGATTCCGTCCTCGTCGTGGGCGAGCCAGCCGTCCTCGATCTCTTCGCCGGCGTATCCGGCGCGCTCCACGCGCTCGCGGAGCCGCGCGACCGACGCGGCATCCGGGAGTTCGATGGCGAAGTCGATGAGCCCCATTGCGCGCTCGAGGGCGCTCGGCCCGCCGCGGCTGTTCCAGATGTTCGTGCCCATGTGGTGGTGGTAGGCGCCGGCGGCGAAGAAGAGAGCGCCGGGATAGCGCCGCACTGTCACATCGAACCCCAGGATCTGGTGGTAGAAGCGCTCCGCGGCGCGGAGGTTGGAAACCTGGAGGTGGATGTGCCCCATGCGTGTTTGGGGGGGCAGTCCCATCCCGCGTGCGGCGTTGTCGGCGCTGGTGAGGAGGTCCGCCAGCTCGAGGGGGCGAGTCGTCATGTACAACTCCCCGTGCTCGCGCGACCAGCGCTCGCGCGGCCGGTCAGCGTAGAGCTCGATCCCGTTCCCCTCCGGGTCCGCCAAATAGATCGCTTCGCTGACCGCGTGGTCCGACAGACCTTGGAGCGGCCAGCCGCGGTCCCGCAGCCGGAGGAACACGCGCGCCAGTTCGCGCCGGTCGGGCAGCAGGATCGCGAAATGGTAGAGACCCGTGGCGCCGCGCAGCCGAGAGGTCGCTGCGCGGTCCTCCGTGAGCATCACCAGGATCGGCCAGCCGGTCCTGGCCGTCAGGACCACGCGGTCTGGCCCCGTCACCCTCACCATAAGGCCAAGGGTGTCTCGGTAGAAGCGGAGGCAGCGCTCCAGATCTGCGACCCGGAGATGCACTCGGCCAATGCGGGTGGCCGCTGGAAGCCGGAATTCGTCAGCCATCTGCAGTCGCTCCCGAGTACTGCTCCCGACCAGAAGTGCCGTGGCACCGAGACCGTGATGCGTCCGGCTCGCAGGGGCGCCGAGGAGGAATAGCCGTGCGCTACTCCCATGAGTCGCAGGCCGTCGGGCGGCTCGTGAACGCGCCTCAACCCGAGACGCGCTCGGACGTGTCCAAGCCGACCTCGGCCTTCAGGAAGGCGTCCACCCACCAGAAGATGTCGTATCTCGCGATCGTCGACCTGAGCTTCCGCATCCGCGACCGGCGCTCTTCCGCCGACATGGTGAACGCCCGATAGATGGCATCGGAGACGCGGTAGACGTCGTAGGGATTGACCAGCAACGCCCCTTCTGCGAGCTGGGACGCCGCGCCGGCGAACTCACTCAGGATGAGCACCCCGGACTCGTCGATCCGGCACGCACAGTACTCCTTCGCCACCAGGTTCATCCCGTCCTTGAGCGGCGTGACAAGAGCGATCTCGGCGGCTCGGTAGTAAGCCAGGAGCTCGTTCCGCTCCCAGCTCCGATACACGTACTGGATCGGGATCCACCCCGGCTGAGTGAACTCGCCGTTGATGCGGCCCACGAGCTGCTCGATCTCGGTCTTGAGGTCGTAGTACTCGGGGATCTCCTCCCGGCTCGGAACCACGACCTGCACGAGGGTGACCCGCTCCCGCAGCTCCGGAAAGCGAATGAGGGCGTGCCGGAACTCCTTCAGCTTGTCGGGGATCCCCTTCGTGTAGTCCAGCCGATCCACGCCGAGGATGAGCTGGCGGTCCGGCAGGTCCGCCCGCAGCTGCTGGCACCGGCGCGTCACGTCTTCCGAGGCCGCATCCCGCGCGAATGCCTGGAAGTCCATGGAGATGGGGAACACGCCCAGGCGCACCTTGCGGTCCCCGACGAGAGCCGTGAGCACGCGCCCCCGGCCCTCGATCTTCACGTTCTTCACAAGCGCCCGCAGGCAGTGAATGAAGTTCCGCCGGTCGCGCTGCGCCTGAAAACCAATGAGATCATAGTCGAGCAAGGCGGAGAGGATCGCCAGCCGCCACGGGAGCTTCACGTACAGGTCCACAGGCGGAAACGGGATATGAAGGAAGAACCCCATGCGCGAGGAGATCCCCAGGCACCGCAGCTCGCAAGCCACGCTCATCAGGTGGTAGTCGTGGACCCAGATGAGATCGTCGGGCCGGCTCGCCGCCGCGATCACCCGGGCGAACTTGCGGTTTACCGCCTCGTATGCCTTCCAGTATTCGGGATCGAAGGTGCAGAGCGTCTGGAAATCGTGGAAGAGCGGCCAGATGATTTCGTTGGAGAAGCCATAGTAGAAGTTGTCGCGCTCCTCCTCCGTCAGCGGCACCGGCCTTACCTGGTACGGCGAGCGGCGGGTCGCCCGTTCGAGGATCTGCTCGATGTCGCCTTCGTCGGACTCCACGGAGCCGGGCCAGCCGATCCAGATTCCGCCCCGATCCCGGAGCACGGGCACCAGCGCTGTGACCAGGCCCCCGCTTCCGGGTTCGATCCGCCACTCGCCGCTCGCGTCCCGCTCGAGCACGAACGGCAGGCGGTTCGACGCTACGATCAGGCTCTTCTGCGGCCCAAGCGGCAGCATCCGGTCCCTCGCGGCTCAGGCGGAACCAACGGCCGATGCCGTCCCCGGCATCGACTGCCTATGGACATACACCGTTTGGGTGGGATACGCAAACTCGATACCTTCGGCCGCGCAGCGTCGGATCAGCGCAAGATTGATCGCCTGCTGAACGTCCATGTAGACGTTGTACTCGGGCACCAGAACGTAGTAGACGACCTCGAAGTTGAGGGACGAGTCCGCCAGCTCCTTGAAATGGGCCCGGTCAAACCGCGTCCGTTCCTGCGCCTCCACGATCTCGCGGACCATCCCGGGAACCCGCGCAAGGCGCTCTGCGGGCGTCGCGTAGACGACGCCGAAGGTGAAGACAACCCGGCGCTCGTGCATGCGCCTGAAGTTCCGGATACGACTGGCCAGCAGGTCTGAGTTCGAGAACACAAGTTGCTCGCCGGAGAGGGCGCGTACCCGCGTGGTCTTCAGGCCTATGTGCTCGACGGTGCCCATGAGATTGCCCACCACGATGAAGTCGCCCAGCACGAAGGGCCTGTCCAGCACGATGGACAGCGAGGCGAAGAGATCGCCGAGGATGTTCTGGACGGCAAGCGCCACAGCGACGCCGCCGATGCCCAAGCCCGTCACCAGCGCAGTGACGTCGATACCCAAGTTGTCGAGGGCCAGGAGAAGGATCAGGGACCAGAGGACCAGTCTCGCCACGAAGCCCAGGGCGTTGAGTGTTGTGACGGCAGCGGGATCCTCCGGGAGCTCCCGCCGTCCGTGACGGCGCACCAGGAAGGTGATCGCCGCATTGCCCCAGATCGCGCCCTGGACGAAGAGCCCCACGATCACCGCCTTGCGCAGCAGGCCCTCGACGGCCGCCGGAAGTACGAGGATCAGCGCCCCCAGGTATATGGCGAGAAGGAGGAACAGAAAGCCCTGGGTCGCCTTGAGGAGCACGGTAACGAGGTCGTCCAGTGCGGTATCCGTCCGCTGAGCGAGCCGCGCGATCCCTCGTATGAGCTGGCGCGTCACCAGTCGGGTGGCCACAAAGCCCGCCACGGCCGCAGCCAGGGCCGTGAGCCACGCGCTCAGCGGATTGCCATAGATGTTCTGCCGAAGGAACTCCATCAGTGTCCTCCACACGCAACGTGCCAGCGCCGCAGGAACTCGAGAAGCTCCTCCGGGGGCCGGATCCAGAGTTGTGCCTGGGTGGGTCGCAGCGCCTCGCGGACCAGTACCCCGAGCCCCCGCCCCCGGATCGCGCGGAACGCGTCTTCATCCGTGAGATCGTCACCGAGGTAGGCAGCGACCGGCGAACCGATCTCCGCGAGCACCGTCTCGACTGCCACGCCCTTGTCGCGCCCGGGCGGCCGCAGCTCGACTCCGCCATCGAACTCGTGGATCTCCAGTCCGCCGTCGCCCACGGCATGCGCCCACGCCTCGAGCGCCGTCCGGCGCAGCGCTTCGATCGCCGGCGGTGCGAGCCCGCGCCAGTGAAGCGCGACGCTCGCTGGCTTGCGTTCCGTACGCGCCTCGAGGCCGCGGTCCCGGAGCGCCACGGCTGCCCGGTCGAGTCCGATACGGGCGCGGTCGCCGAGGTCGGCGATCCGGTATGTCCCGTCCCGCAGCCGCCGCTCCCATCCGTGACACCCCCAGACCTCCGGCGCTGGATCCACGTCGAGCAGTCGCAGCAGGTCCTCCACGGCCCGGCCGCTGATCACAACCACCCGCGTGTGGCCGGCGGCGTCAATGGCGCTGAGCGCCTGGCGAACGCCCGGATAGGGGACCGCAGCGCTTCGCTCCTCCTGCAAGGGCGCCAGCGTGCCATCATAGTCCAGGAGCAGCGCGCGGCGCTGCCCCTCCTTGGCCCGGGCGAAGAAGGCCGGAAGGTCGAGCCGCGGATCGAGAATCTCCAACGTTGGCGCCCCTCCGCGTCCTCGAGCCTAGCCTGGGAGGTCGCTGAGGAAGTACGTGTGCCGGCCGCGTACTCCAGCTTGCGCGCGGCAGGAGTGGGCCAAACTTGGCGCCGAACCAAACAGCGCCGCAACCCGCGGCACCCGCGGCAACCCGACCCTTGACAACAGGAATCGGTGCCTCTATGATCGCGCGTGCAAAACGGTAGAGCACCGTCCGCAGGTCCCGCTTGACGGGACCGCGTATTCCCGGCCGGGATACGAACCGACCAGGCCACGGAGGGATTGTCGCCTCCCGCCTGGTCGGTCGTTTTTTGGGGGTCGCGAACCGTCCACGACACACCCGAGGGAGGGAGTTAATGGACCAGAACGGCTATCTCATGCGCGTCGAAACCTTCCGCGAGGCCATGGAGCGGTACGTGGATGAGAATGGGAGCCGCGCCGGGCTCTCCCTTTCCACGCCCGAAGAGGTGGTCAAGTACTGCAAGGACTACGGGGTCACGTCGATCCGGCTGTGGTTCACGGACATCCTCGGGTTCCTGAAGTCCTTCGCCATCACGCCGGCGGAGCTAGCGGGCGCGTTCGAGGAGGGGATGGGCTTCGATGGCTCCTCCATCGAGGGCTATCAGCGGATCCAGGAAAGCGACATGGTCGCGTTCCCCCTGGCGCCGACGGCTCAGCTCATCCCTTTCAAGATCGGCGGCTCGAAATCGATCCGCATGTTTTCAGAGGTTCGAAATCCCGATGGCACGACGTACGCAAGCGACCCCCGCGAGATCTTGAAACGTGCACTCGGCGGCCTGGAGAGGCACGGCTTCTCGCACATGAATATCGGTCCCGAGGCGGAGTACTACTATTTCCGGGACGAGACCTCTCCGACGATCCTGGACCAGGCAGGCTACTTCGACATCGTGCCCGTGGACCTGGGGGAGGACCTCCGGGAGGCCACGGTCTTCGCCCTCGAGTCGATGGGGATCCCGGTGGAGTACATGCACCACGAGGTGGCGCCCAGCCAGCACGAGATCGACCTCAAGTACCAGGAAGCGCTGCGCATGGCCGACGCGCTGCAGACCCACAAGTGGCTGGTGAAGGAGGTCGCCCGGCGCAATGGCGTCTACGCGACGTTCATGCCGAAGCCGCTCTACGGCGAGAATGGGAGCGGCATGCATACGCACCTGTCCATCTTCAAGGGCCGGAGGACCAACGCGTTCTTCTCGAAGAAGGACAGGTACCACCTCTCGGATGTGGCCAAACATTTCCTCGGGGGCGTGCTCATCCACGCCCGGGAGATGGCACTGGTCACCAACCAGTGGACGAACTCCTACAAGAGGTTGGTGGTCGGCTTCGAGGCGCCCGTCTACATCGCGTGGGCGGAGCGCAACCGCTCGGCCCTGGTGCGGGTGCCGGTCTACAAGCCCGGCAAGGAGCTGGCCACGCGCATCGAGCTTCGCTTCCCCGATGCGGCCTGCAACCCGTACCTGGCCTTTGCGGTGATGCTCGCCGCGGGGCTGGACGGGCTCGATCGCAAACTCCCGGCACCGGAACCGATGCAGCGCGATCTGTATGAGCTGACACCGGTCGAGCGGGAGCAGCTCCAGATCGAATCGCTGCCCCATGACCTCTACGAGGCCATACGGGTCGCGGAAAGCAGCGCGCTCATCAAGGACACGCTGGGCGAGGACGTGTTGGCCAAGCTGGTAGAGACGAAGCTCACGGATTTCGATCGGTTCCGCACCTACATCTCGCCGCTCGATCTCCAGGAGCACCTGCGGCTGTAACGCTGCCGGAGCCCGGAGCCGGGCGGGCGCGTTGGCTTCCGCCGCGGCGCCGTGGTGCAGCGTCAGAGCCGAAATGGGGCGGCCTGGGGTTCCAGGCCGCCCCATCAGGCAGGGCTGGCGGCACGGCTGGCGGCACGGCTCGGGCGTGAGCTTCGACGTTCGGCCCATTCCCCGCGACTTCCAAGGCGCCCACAGCGCTGACGAGCAGCGCACCTCCTGCGCGACGGTGCCCCGGCGTCTGCGGAGCGGGTTCGCGGACGCCTCCGGGCCGGGCGCCTTGGGCCCCGCTCTCAAGGCGAGAGGCGCTCTATGCGCCAGCCGCCGGACTCCTCACGCACGTAGCGGATGCGGTCGTGAAGTCGGTCGGGACGCCCCTGCCAGAACTCGAACTCCACGGGTGTGAGGCGCATCCCGCCCCAGCAGGGCGGCGGCGGCACGGGCCCCTCCGCGTAGAGACGCTCCATCTCCTCCATGCGCCGATCCAGCTCCTCCCGGCTTCTGATGACCCGACTCTGCCGGGAGGTCCAGGCCGCGAGCTGGCTCCGGCGCGGGCGCGTCTGGAAGTACGCCTCCGATTCCTCCCGCGAGATTTTCGTGACGGTGCCGCGCAGGCCGATCTGACGATTGAGCGGCCCCCAGTAGAAGACGATCGCCGCGTGCGGGTTCTCCGTGAGCTCCTGCCCCTTGCGGCTCTCGTAGTCGGTGAAGAACACGAACCCGCGCTCGTCGAATGACTTCAGCAGCACCACGCGCGCCGACGGCCTTCCGTCCATCGTGGCGGTAGCCAGCACCATTGCGGTGGGATCGACGAGACCCGCGCGAAGCGCATCGTTGAACCAGCGCTCGAACTGACGGAACGGGTCCGGGTCCATCTCGCTGTCCCGGATTGGGCCCCCGCCATACTGTCTCCGCTGCTCACCGATCTCCATCGTCCGCTCTTCCCTATCGCCCCAGTTGGAAGCGCAGTGATCCCTCCAGGTCGGGGTGCAGGAAGCCGAACCCGTCGGCCTCCAGCTTGCGGCATGCGACTCGGGCACCGGCGAGCAGCAGCTCCTGGCCCATCTCGCCGAGAACGAAGCGCACGGCCGCAGCCGGCAGAGGGATCCACGCCGGCCGGGCGAGCACCCGCGCCAAAATCGCTGCGAACTCCGCGTTCGTCACCGGCTCCGGCGCCACGGCGTTCACAGGCCCACGCAACGTGTCGCGGAAGATCACGTGCTGGATGACGCCCACGAGATCGTCACGGTCGATCCAGCTCCAGAACTGCCGCCCGTTGCCGATGCGGCCGCCCAACCCGAGCGAGAATGGCGGCAGCATCGGCGCCAGCGCCCCGCCGTTCCCCGCCACCACCAGCCCGATCCGCACGTTGACGACGCGGATCCCCGCCGCGCGCGCAGGCTCGGTCGCCGCCTCCCACTCCCGGGCGACGTCGGCCAGGAAGCCCACGCCGCCCGCGCTCTCCTCGTCTACCAGCTCCTCGCCCCGATCCCCGTAGATTCCGATGGCGGAGGCAGCGACAAGCACGCGCGGCGGCCGCTCCAGCGCGCCGAGCGCCTCGCAGAGAAGCCTCGTTCCGTCCGCACGGCTCCGGCGGATCACCTCCTTGCGGGCCGGCGTCCACAGGCCCCCGGCGATGCTGGCGCCCGCCAGATGAACCACCGCGTCCAGCCCCTCGATGGCAGCCCGATCGATGCGCCGCTCCTCTACGCTCCAATGGATCTCGGGTGCTCCTGGGTGCGGCTGCCTGCGGACAAGCCGGAAAACCCGGTGCCCTCCACTCTCCAGGAACGCCACCAGCTCGGATCCGATGACGCCCGTGGAGCCGGTCACCGCGAGGCACAGAGGCCCCTGCGCCGCAAACGCCCCATGGCGCGCCAGGTCGTATCCCACCCGCGCGTGCCGAAAACGGAAGACGCGCTGCAGCGTCCGCCGGACAGCGCCGCCGACCACGAGCTCACCGAGCGGGCCGGGAGGAAGGCGATACTCCACCTCATCCTCGAGCAGCGTTCGGCCCCCGGGAGTCGGAGCGAAGCGCTGGCGGTGGAGCCACACCTCGAACGGACCGTCCACCTGCTCGAGGCAGAGCTCCTCGCCCTCGACGTCCTCGCGCTGGCGCAGCACCCAGCGGCGCCGCCAGGGCCCCCTGCGGAGCTCGAGGACCAGGCGCGCGCTTTCCACCCCTACGTTCTCCCACTCCAGCACCCGCATGCGCTCCCAGGGCGGCAGCATGCGCTCGAGGCTGCCGGGCCGCCTATGCCACGCGAAGACCTCGGCCAACGGAGCGTCCAGTTCGCTGCGGTAGTCGAAATGCGCCATGGACGAGCGCCTCACCGGTCACCGTCCACTGCGACGCCGCCCCCACACTCCGCCGGGAACATGGCGTAGGTTGACACCCCCTTTCCAGGGGATCGGCGCCGTATAGGTCCATGCGGCGCTCGCGCCACCGGCCGCCCCGAACATGGGAATGAGCGCACGACCGTATTCCCTCGGGCCCCCGCTACGAAACCCCTCGAACCTGTCCAGCACGCCGAGCCGCGCGTGTTCCGCAGCCCGGCGTGGTGCGCCGGTCACACAAAAGATTCGCGCCGGACCGAGAACGGGCCTCGATCCGGCGCGATCATGGAGGCGGCGGGAGTCGAACCCGCGTCCGCGAGTAGGTCCCTTGAAGCTCCTACGTGCATAGCCCGCCGCGAAATCTCGCCCCGGGTCGGCCGGCGGACCGCCTTGCCGGAGCCAGCCGCTCTGGATCTCGCCCGCCGTGGTGCGGCGCCACGGACGGGACCAGCCCGATTTAGCGACGCCTCGGGATCCGCCTCGGGCCCGGCGAATCAGGAGACGGGCTGCAATGTGTTACGCAGCCAGTGCCAGCTCAGAGTTGGCAGTTGTGTTTTTCCCGGTGGTTTTGCGAGGTCACCGGGACCTCGGCACGCAGCTCCAAGTTCACTAGACGCGTCGAAGCCGTGTCGCCCCCTCTTGGGTGGTCCAAACTGCCGCGTGCCGGCCGCCCTCAGGCCCTCAAGCCCTCAGACCCGACAAAACCCGCACGCAGTAGAAAAGATAGCCGGACCATGGCGCGAAATCAACCAAGCACACCGGCGCACCGGCGCGCCAGGCCCCGCTGGGTTTGAAGCGGAGGAAGTCTCGCGTTTCAGTGAAGTAGAAAAGGCAGTCCCCCCTCACGCGCCGGCTCTCGCACTTGCGGGAGCAGCGTCAGGGGATAGTTCGCAGAGCCGATTGATGCGTGTCGCCGCGCAGGCGGCGCCGAAGCCATTGTCGATGTTTACCACAGTGACGCCCGCAGCGCAGCTGTTGAGCATGGCCAGTAGCGCCGCCAGGCCAGCGAACGAGGCGCCGTAGCCCACGCTCGTCGGCACGGCGATGACCGGAGCAGCCACCAGTCCGCCCACGACTGAGGCGAGGGCGCCCTCCATTCCTGCGACAACGATGACGACCGCCGCCCGCCGCAGCACGTCCGCCGCCGACAGCACGCGATGCAGCCCGGCCACGCCCACATCGGTCAGGCGCTCCACCGGGTTCCCTAGTGCCCACGCCGTCACCGCCGCCTCCTCCGCGACCGCGAGGTCCCCCGTGCCTGCCGTAACGACCAGCACCGGCCCCCGCGTGCGGGCTGACGTCGGTGATTCCGGACCGAGGTAGACGGTACGCGCCAGGTCGTTTACCTCTGCGTCCGGGAACGCCTCAGGAAGCGCCTTGCGCGCGGCGTCGTCTGCCCGCGTGACCAAGAAGCCGTTTCCTCGATGCGCAAGCCGCTCGCAGATCGTCCGGAGCTGCTCGCATGTCTTGCCGGCGCCGTAGACTACCTCCGGGACGCCCTGGCGAAGCGCGCGATGGTGGTCGATCTGCGCGAAGCCCAGGTCCTCGACCGGCGCCCAGGCGAGGCGCTGGTACGCCTCCTCGGGTGTCAGGATGCCGCGTGCCACGTCGTCCAGGAGAGCGCGCACTCGCTCCGGGGTCATGCCACCGCCTCGAGCACGCCGTTCAGGTATCCCTCAAGGATCTCCTCCACCTGCTGGAGCGACTTCACCCCCATGAGCTCCTGCCGCAGGCGGCGTCCGCCCGGAAGCCCGCCCGTGTACCAGCCGAGATGCTTGCGAAGGTCGCGCATGGCCCGCGCCTCGTCCCGTTCAAACACGACGGCGTTGCGAGCATGCTCCAGCACGATCTGGAATCGCTCCCGCTCCGCCGGCGCCGCTGGCATCGGAAACCCGTCCAGCGCCGCCCGCGCCTGCGTGAACAGCCAGGGCGCACCATGCGCTCCGCGCGCTATCATGATCGCCGCACAGCCGGTCCGCTCCCGCATCGCTCGCGCGTCCTCACCCGTCCGCACGTCGCCGTTGCCGACCACGGGGATCTCCAGCGCTCGCACGACATCGGCGATTTCGCTCCACCGCGCCCGGCCCGCGTACATCTCCGCACGCGTCCGCGGGTGAAGGGTCAGGGCGCGCGCGCCCGCATCCTGGCACGTGAGCGCGATGCTCACCGGATCACGCGTCCCCTCGTCGTACCCGCTCCGGATCTTCACGGTCGTGGGAAGCGGCGTGGCATCGCTCACGGCACGAATGATCGAGTCCACAAGCTTCAAATCCCGCAGGCAGCCCGAGCCGCCGTTCCGCTTCACCACCTTTTTCACGGGGCAGCCGAAGTTGATGTCGATGAAATCCGGCGCGAACGCGTCCGCGACGAACGCCGACGCCGCCGCCATCGCGCCGGGATCCGCCCCGAAGATCTGCACGCCGATCGGGCGCTCCGACTCGTCGAAGCGCAGGTAGTCGAGCGTCCGCTCGCTGCGCCGCACGAGCCCGTCCGCGCTCACGAACTCGCTCACCACCACGTCGGCGCCGAACCGGCGGCAGAGGCGTCGGAACGGCGACTCGCTCACGCCCGCTTGCGGCGCCAGGTAGAGTGCCGTGCGAGCGCTGTTGAGAAGTTCGAGCAAATCGTGGTTCATGGCTCCGAAACTAAACAGTGGCTGCCGGCACGTGAAGGGGCGGCGGAGGTGTCGGGGACGTCAGGGACGTCAGGCTGAGTTTTGACGGCGGAAAAACGATCCTGTATGTTTTGTGGTTCTCCGATTACGATCGCGCCAAAGGCGGCACGTAATCCGGAAAAGCACTTTCGGAGACGACGCGATGAAACTCAGGGACTTCTTTGGCCCGGACGCGGTAAAGCTACACCTGCAGGGCGAGTCCAAGGACGAGATCCTCAAAGAGCTGATTGGCCTCTTGGGGCTCGACGAAAAATCCCAAGCGATCCTCTACAAGACCGTGAAGCGGCGCGAGAACCTCGGCTCCACCGGAATCGGCAGGGGAATCGCGATTCCGCACTGCCGTTCCCTCGTGGTAAATCGCCTACGCCTTGCCTACGGCCGCAAGCCCGAGGGCACGGACTTTAAGGCCATCGACGGCCAGCCCGTCTACCATTTCTTCCTGATCGTGGCCCCTCCGCTCGAGGTCTCGAACCAGTACCTTCCCGTTCTTGGCAAGATCGCGCAGTTCGCCAAGGATCCGGATGTGCCCAAGCGGCTCCACGAGATCGAGAACGTGGATGATTTCCTCCGGCTACTGGAGGACAAGGCGATCTGAGGCGCGGTGCCTCATGTGAGGGCCCCATGCATCCCCAGCTCATGCTTTTGCTCGAGATCCAGGACCTGAAGACGCAACGGCGGGAGCTTCAGCAGGACGCGAACGCCGAGCGCCTCGAGGCCGAGCATTTCCACATCGAACTCGAACACGCCCTGGCGGAACTCGATCACAAGGTTGCCGAGCTCGAGAACCAGCTCGAGCGGTCAGTACGCGCCCGCTACGAGCGCATTGCCAAGTCCCGCGACCGCGCCGTCGTGCCCGTGATCGCGGGGACGTGTTACGGCTGTTTCGTCTCGATCCCCACAGCCACCCAGGGCATGGCCCAGCCGCACCGGGCGCTGCGCACCTGCGACCACTGCGGGTGCTTCATCTACATTCTCTCTTGAGGGACGCTCTGCCACCGGGCGACGGCGAGGACGCGATCGCGGGAGACGGCGCTCATGGAAAAAAGCCGGGGCTCCCATCCGGGAGCCCCGGCTTCCCTGCCTGCCCACCGCCTCCGGCTCACTTCGTGACGAACATCTTCCGAACCTGGCTCCTCCCGTTCACGGTGAGCTGGACGAAGTAGACGCCCGACGCGACCTGCTGGCCCCGCCGGTCCGTGCCGTCCCAGTACGCCTCGTAGCGCCCGGACTCCGTGTATCCCAGACGCTCGACGGCTTCGGCACCCCGTGAATGACGGAGCGCCGTAGGGATCGCCACGAGCTGCTGAAGCACATTGTAAATGCGGATGGTCACTCGCACCGGCTTCCCGTCGACGAAAAGCTCTTCCCCCAGATAGAAGGGGATTCTCGTCTCCGGGTTGAACGGATTGGGATAGTTCTGTTCGAGCCGGAACCCGGCCTCCTGCTCGCCGGACGGCTTGCCGCGATCAACGGCCTGGGCAGTTGCTTCCGCGACGAAACCGAGCGTGAACAGGAGGACGACGACGCCGACAGCGCGTCTCATCCGTACCTCCGCACAGAAATGCTGTGCCGTAGCCTAGGAACGATAGCCCTCCAACGGATCTGGCAGGCTCACGCATACTTACACGTATCCACTAGGTACGATACTTTCGGAGTTCGCCGTGGTCAAGTCCCCGGCGCCCCCGGCGCCCCCGGCCTCCCGCCCGGCGCGGGCCCCGCGGGCCCTCCGGGGCCGCGGCGGCCGGCCGCCCCACTGCCCGGCTTCCTGGTGTTTGACGCGCTGTCCTGTTCCCAAGGTTGCCACTGTGTGAAGCGGCGGGGGCTCGCGTCCGCTGGTGCTGGTGGCGGCCTCAGCCGTGCGGGGGCGCGAGCGTCTGGCCCGCCGGTTTCAGCGCCGGGACTTCGCGCTCGCCGCCGGTTCGCACCGTGATGCCGGTGCGATCGAAGTACTCGAGGAGCGGGATGAGGTGCTTGCGGGAGATGGGGAAGACCGTCTTGAAGGCCGTCGGCCCGAGTCCGGACCGTCCGCCCAGCCTCGTGCGCAAGAGGGCCGTCGCCTCGCGGATCGCACTTTCACTGGCGAAGATCTGGTCGGCGAGGGGCACAATCTTCCCTTCTTCCTCCAGCAGCTTGAGGAGAGGCCAGAGGTCTCGACGTGCCAGGAGGTCCGCGGGCAGCTCGTGCACCGCCGGGGGTGTCAGGGCGGCCTGGGTATAGATCGCCTCGAGGCGCCCCTTGGCTCTTTGCTGGTCTTCGGTGAGCCGCGGGCTGAATCCGTGCTGGGCGGCGATCGTCCCGCGAACCTCGATGTCGCCACGGCTCGCGAGCCGGGAGAGGAGTTCTTCCGCCAGAGCGGGCGGGGCCTCCCGCGGGAGCTGCCGCCTCACGTCCTCGAGGGGCATTCCCGGGCGGAGTGGTTCGGCGTCATGGAACGCGTGAATGGCCCGCACGAGCTGCGCCGTGCCCGCTTCCGCCAGCCCGGGGAAGAAGAGGCACCCAGTTGCGCGGACCGCGTCCGCTTCCAGGGCGGCCAGCACGGCCTGCACGGACGCCGGCGAGAGACCTGTGAGGACGGCAACGGCGTCCTCAGGTACGCCCCTCCATCCGGCGAGGGCCAGCGCTGCGAGCACGGCCTCGTGGGGAGCGCCATCCAGCAGCGTTTCCAGCCGCACCTGTATCTCATCGTCGAGTCGCCTGCGTTTGGGCGGGTTCACCTCAGCGATCCGAGCACCGCCGATCGTCGTCACGGGCGAGTAGGAGCGCAGCACGATGCGGTCGCGCGCTCGGGCCACAACGGGCCGCTCCAGGCGCAGCTGAGCCCACGCGGCCTCACCCGACTCGAGCTGGTCCCGGTCGAGAAGCACAGCACGGGCCATGATCTCCGCGGTCCCCAGGTGCATCCGCAAGCGCTGGCGCTGCTTGAGCGCCCAGGGCGTGTCGCGCAACAGGGCAATCCGGACCGTGAGCATCGCACTCGGCGTCCAGGCCGGGGAGGTCACCAACACGTGGCCGCGACGGATCGTCTCCGTGCCCACGCCCGCGCCCGCCAGCGCCACGGCGGTGCGCTCGCCCGCGACCGCCTGCGCGACGGATCGGCCGTGCACCTGGAGGCTTCGCACGCGCGCGGAGGGGCCGTCCGGCAGGATCCAGATGCGTTCGTCGCCGCGGAGCGTCCCCGTCCACAGGGTGCCGGTGACCACCGTACCGGTACCGTGCACCGTGAACACCCGATCAATGGGAAGGCGCGTGAGGTCGTCCGGTGCGCGCTCCCGGGTCGTGGCCAGCGCTGCGGCGAGCGCCTCCTTCAAGGCATCGAGCCCCATGCCGGTGACCGCGGAGGTTGCAATGACGGGCGCGTCCCTGTAGGGCGTGGGTGCCAGCGCCTCCTGGATTTCCTCGTGAACGAGAGCCAGCCACTCCTGGTCCACCAGGTCCGCCTTTGTAACGGCGATGACGGCGCGCTCGACGCCGAGCATCTCGACGATGGCGAGGTGCTCCCGCGTCTGAGGCATGACGCCCTCATCTGCGGCGACCACCAGCAGGACGATGTCGACTCCCGTGACACCGGCGAGCATGTTCCGAACGAAGGCTTCGTGGCCGGGGACATCGACGACGCCGAGGTGCCCCGCCTGCCCGATCTCGAGCTCGGCGAAGCCCAGGTCGATGGTGATCCCGCGGCGCTTCTCGTCGGGGAGACGGTCCGTGTCCACGCCCGTCAGGGCCTTAACCAGCGCGGTCTTGCCGTGGTCGATGTGTCCCGCGGTACCCAGGATCAGTCGGCGCATGAGTCCTTCAGCGATCTGCGCAATGGCGTACGGCTATTGCTCCTCGGGGCGCCTTGCGAGCCGGACGCATCGAGGGGCTCGGTGCGTCACCGTACTTCCGGTCGGGAGCACTAGCCCCGAAGCCGGGCCATGAGGAAGTCGAGGGAGCGAAGGGCCCGGCCTCCGGAGATGTGGTACTTCACGAAGTCGCCCAGGAGCTGCAGGTGCGTGGGGGCGCGGGGCAGCGCGAGGGGCGCCTCGCCCTCCACCAGCTGCCGCAGGTGGTTGCGCGCGCTCGGGCCAATCCTCGGCCCCGACATGTCCGTCGCGCAGCGGCTGCAGCGAATCCCGCCCGCGTAGTAGTCGAAGCGTCCGATCTCTCCCCCCGAAAACGCGGCGCCGCAACTCACGCAGCAGTCGAGCTGGGGCTCATACCCCAGGAGCGATACGATGCCCCAGGCCTCCGTCAGTACGGTGGCGACAAGGGCTTGAGGGAGCGCGGACTCCAGCCGGTCCAGACCGTGGTGGAGCCGCCGAAACAGCTCCGGATGCGACTGCTCGCCGGCGTGGCGCAGGACGAGCTCCGTGAGGACGACGGCGCCGCCGAAGCGCACCAGGTCGGCCGCGAGGCCCAGGCGCGTGCGGGTCAGCGCGAACTCGCGCAGCGTCTGGAGCTCCCGGGAAGGTTTCAGGTGGATCGTCGCGACCCCCTCGCAGAACAGGTCCGGCAGCCCTCCGCTCCTGGCGCCCGTACGCCGGATCCCTTTCGCGATCACCGAGACAACGCCGTGCTCTGGGGTCAGGTAGCGCAGGATACGGCTCGTCTCGCTGTACGGGAAAGCCTGCAGGACGATGGCCGGCGTCTTAACCACGGGCACGGATGCCCTTGCCCCTGGCGTCGAGAGCGCGGAGCTGCTCCTTGAGCACGGCGCGCCGGGCGAGGTACTGGCGGCGAGTCTCGGCGTCGATGTGGCGCGGGGCAGCGAACTGCTCGTCCAACCTCGCGATCTCGATGAGCAGCGCTTCCCGCGTGAGCGGCGCCGCCGCGGGCGCCTGACCATGCCGGAACGCATAGAGTGCGCCGGCGCCCAGGACCAGTGCCAGCGCCGCCGCGACCCAGGCCACCGGGAGCTTGCCCGGCGGTGACTCCTGGATCCGAACCGTCATGTCGCGGAGGGTGGCTCCCGCCCAGCGCCGGTAGGTATTCCCTTCCAACTCGACGGGCGGCTGCGCCTCGAGTCTGGAGATGACCAGAGGCGGCGCCGGCTCGCGGACCAGGAGCTCGAGCCGGGCGGTCGTCCCGGGAAGCGGGAGCTCGAAGGATCGATCGGCCAGGCGGTAACGGAACAGATAGAGCCGCTCTCCCGGCGGGATCGGCGCGGTGACCCATACGCGGCCATCCCGCAGGGCGACGGCGTCGGGCGCGAGGTCGCCCTCGCCCACCTCGAAGTCGGACGCCGCCGCTGGGAGCGGGTAGCTCCACGTAGCGCCGCCGTCGGCGGCCACGTAGGTACGGGGGTCTGGGTGCCGGAGCTGCACGAGATCGGTGGCGCGCCACCCTGCGCTATCCTGCTCTAGGATGACATGGCGCACCTCCACGGCCAGCGCCGCGCCCTCCGGCGGCGCGGTCACCGTGTCGAAGACCTGGATCGTGTACAGGCTGTCCGAAGGAAAGTCGGGAGGAAGCGCCGTGCCGAAGTAAAGGATCCCCTGGTGCCGGACGGAGGCGAAGTAGACGACCTCGTCGCGCACCGAATCCGCACGCGCCCCCAGGCGGAAGACGAACCCGCCGCGTCCGTCCGTGGTCGTGCTATCCACCGGGCCCCCAAGGTCCGCGGCGATCCGGTGCAGCATGACCCTGATGCCGGAGAGGGGCGCGCCGTCCCGCAGCACTCGACCCGGGATCCGCGGTCCCGCAGATTCCTGCGCCACGGCGGGTGCCGCGGCGGCGAGCCACCCCAAAGCGAGGACGGCAAGGAGGTGAAGCGACCGCGGTGTCATGGTGAGGCGGCTCTCTTCGATGGGCAGCGACGCCGCCGGAGCCGTCGCGGTCAGGGCATAAAGCGGCCGAAGTCCTCGGGGTTCAGCCGCCGCAGGTATTCCTTCAACTCTTCCGGGTTCATTGCGCCGCGCTCGCCCTCCTCCTCGCCCACCTCCGCCTCTTCCGCGATCTCGATGGAAGTGTTGTTGAGGAGGCTGTCGTCCGCGAAGATCTTGGCGCGGAGTCTGAGCGCCACGGCGATGGAGTCGGAAGGCCGCGCGTCCACGGAGATCATGTTATCGCCGGACCGGATGATGAGCTCGGCGTAGTAGGTGTTGTCCACGACCCGGCTGATGAGCACTCGCTGCAGAGCGCCGCCCAGCCCCGAGATCACGGATACGATCAGGTCGTGAGTGAGCGGCCGCGAGAACTTCATTCCTGCCAGTTCCATGGCGATGGCGCTCGCCTCCCCCGGCCCGATCCAGATCGGGAGCACCCGCTTCCCGCTCAGCTCCTGCAGGATCACCACAGGTGTGTTCGAGGACCGATCCAGCCCGAGACTCTGGACTTTAACTTCGACCAACGTCATTGCCTCCCTGGCCGCGCTGAGAGAAGGGTTCCGGCATCCCTGGTGGCGGCGGCCCTCAGGTGCCGAGATGCCACGACGCGAGATAGCGCTCCTGCTCCGGTGAGAGCTCGTCGATCTGGATACTCATGCCCCGCAACTTGAGTTCGGCAATCTCCCGGTCGATCCCCTCGGGAACGCGATACACTTGGCGCTCCAAGATCCCCGCATTCCTGACCAAGTACTCCGAAGCCAGCGCTTGGTTCGCGAAGCTCATGTCCATCACGGACGCCGGGTGCCCCTCAGCCGCTGCAAGGTTGATGAGCCGTCCTTCCCCCAACACATGAATGCGACGGCTGTCCACGCGGTACTCGTCCACTAGAGGACGGATGCGGCGAGGCGCGCCGTCTGCGATCTGCGCCAACCCTTCGAGGTCGATTTCCACGTTGAAGTGCCCGGAGTTCGCGACCATGGCGCCATCTTTCATGATCCGGAAGTGGGACACCCCGATCACCCCCACGTTGCCCGTGAGGGTGACGAACAGGTCGCCGACCCGGGCGGCCTCGATCATGGGCATGACACGGAAGCCATCCATCGCCGCCTCGAGCGCCTTGACGGGATCCACCTCCGTGACGATGATGTTCGCACCCACGCCCTGGGCCCTGGCCGCGAAGCCGCGACCGCACATTCCGTACCCCGCGACGACGACCACGGATCCGGCCAGCAGGTAGTTGGTCGCTCGGAGGATCCCATCGAGGGTGCTCTGCCCCGTGCCGTACCGATTGTCGAACAGGTGCTTTGTGTGGGAATCGTTCACAGCCATCACCGGAAACTGGAGCACGTCGTCCCTGGCCATGGCTTTCAGGCGGATCACGCCCGTGGTCGTCTCCTCCGTGGAGCCGATCACCTGACTCACGAGGGCCTGGCGATCCTCCTGGGCGAGCGCGGTCGCCCACTCCCGGACCGGCTCTGCCAGGTCGTCGAAGCGCTCGAGCGCGATCATGTGGAGCGCGCCCACCAGATCGGCGCCGTCGTCCATGGTGAGGTCCGGCCGGTGGGCGAGCGCCGCGCGAATGTGTTCGTAGTAGGTCCGGTGGTCTTCACCCTTCCTCGCGTAGACGCTGATCCCCTCATTGACGACCAGGTGCGCGGCCACGTCGTCCTGAGTGGAAAGAGGGTTTGACGCACAGAGCGCCACCTCTGCCCCCCCCGCCTTGAGCGTGTGGACCAGGTTTGCCGTTTCGCTGGTAACGTGCAGGCACGCGGAGAGCCGCTTCCTTTCCAGCGGACGCTCGGCCTCGAAACGCGCGCGGATCTGCCGGAGCACCGGCATGCTGCGCTCCGCCCACTCGGTCCGCAGGCGCCCGGCCTCGGCGAGTCCGGGATCACGAATATCGCATTCGACATGAACCTTCGTGGTCATGGAGGCTCCTGGTCCGTTTCGTGTTTGCAGAGAGCGTACGGTGGTACGGTAGTACGGTGGTACGGTGACGTGCGATGCAGCGGTCCGCTAAATTCCCAGCGCGTCCCGTAGCTGCTGGACGCCGTCCGTCTTCTCCCACGTGAACGTCTCGATTGCCTGCCCCTCCCCCGCGATCCGCGCGGGTTCCCGCCCGAAATGGCCGTAGGTCGCGGTGGGCAGGAAGATCGGCCGGGAAAGCGACAGCCGCTCGATAATGGCCTGCGGCCGGAAGTCGAAGAGCGCGGCGATGACCTCGGCAAGCCGTTCGTCCGGGACGACGCCGGTGCCGAAGGTGTCCATGTGAACGGAGACGGGCTCGCTCACGCCGATGGCGTACGCGATCTGGAGCTCGCAGCGTCGGGCCGCGCCTGCGGCGACGACGTTTTTCGCGGCCCAGCGCGCCGCGTAGGCGGCCGAGCGGTCCACCTTCGTAGGGTCTTTCCCGCTGAACGCGCCGCCGCCGTGGCGTCCCATGCCACCGTAGGTGTCGACGATGATCTTGCGGCCAGTGAGTCCAGCGTCCCCATGGGGCCCGCCCACGACGAAACGGCCCGTGGGGTTGATGTGGAAGCGGCACGCGTCGGGATCGAAGAGCTCGGGCGGGAGCATCGGCCGCACCACGCACTCGATGAGCGTCTCGCGGATCTCGCCGTTGGTCACGTCGGGCGCGTGCTGGGCGCTCACGACCACCGTGTGGATGTACAGGGGGCGGCCGCCCTCGTACGCGACGGTGACCTGGGTCTTGCCGTCCGGCCTGAGCCATGAAATCTGACCGCTCTTGCGGACCTCGGCGAGCCGCCGGACGATTCGGTGCGCGAATACGATGGGCGCGGGCATGAGCTCTGGCGTCTCATCGGTGGCGTAGCCGAACATCATCCCCTGGTCACCGGCGCCGCCCGGATTGACCCCCTGGGCGATGTCCGGCGACTGGCGGTCGATGCTGGTGAGGACCGCGCAGGTGTTCCCGTCGATCCCGTACTCGGCCCGCGTGTAGCCGATGGCGAGGAGCACGCCCCGCACGATCTCGGGGAAGTTCACGTGCGCGCGGGTGGTGATCTCGCCGGCGACCATCACGAGCCCGGTGGTCACGAGCGTCTCGCATGCTACGCGGCCCTCCGGATCCTCCGCCAGGACGCGGTCCAGGACGGCGTCCGACACCTGGTCGGCGATCTTGTCCGGATGGCCCTCGGTGACCGACTCCGACGTGAACAGGCGGCGGCTCAAGCCGTTTCCTCTCAGTGCGTGTCAGTGCGTGCGGGACGGGGATTCGCGCCAAGCTGGTGTTCCCGACCGTGCTTCCGGTCGGGAAGACTAGTGGCTACCCAAGGACGCCACAAGCCTCAGCGCTCCGCGTACGTGGAGAGGTCGATGGCATCACCGATCCCCTCTTCCAGGCAGCGGATCACGTCGCTGGCGGTCGCAGCCGTCAGCGCCTGGGCCGCCGCTCGCTGCGCGTCCGCGATGCAGATGCTGCGGATCACCTTCTTGGTCTCCGGGATGGACGGCCACCCGACGCTGAGCGCGGTGATGTCGAGTCCGAGGAGCAGAAACGTGCCGAGAGGGTTCGAGGCCATCTCTCCACAGATGCTCACCTCGATCCCGCCCGACCGCGCCACCGTGGAGATCCGATGGAGGAGTCGTACCACGGACGGGTGGAACGGGTTGTACAGCTTCGACAGCCGTGCGTTCGTGCGATCCACAGCCAGCGTGTACTGGACCAGGTCGTTCGTGCCGATGGAGAAGAAGTCCGCGTGCCGAGCCAGCTCGGCGGCATCGAGCGCGGCGGCCGGCGTCTCGATGAGAATGCCCAGCTTGTACCCGGCATTGAACGGGATCCCGCGCCGCCGCAGGGTCTCCTCCTCCTGGGCGACCAGCTCCCGCGTGCGCTCGATCTCCTCCACATCGTTGACGAGGGGGAGCATGATGCGCACGTCCCCGTGCGCCGTGGCACGGAGCAACGCCCGCAGCTGGGTACGGAACAGCTCGGGGACGTCCAGACACACGCGGATCGCCCTCCACCCCAGGAACGGGTTTTCCTCGGCGGGCATGTGGAGGAACATGGGGAACTTGTCGCCGCCGACATCGAAGGTTCGGACGTAGGCGGCGCCGTCCGGAAACGCCTCGGCCACCCGCCGATAGGCCTCGTACTGCTCTTCCTCGTCCGGCATCGCGGCGCGCCCCACCACCAGGAACTCGGTGCGGAACAGTCCGATTCCCTGGGCACCGTGGTCGCGTGCCGGCACGGCTTCCGCGGGAAGGTCGATGTTCGCCCGCAGCGACACCCTGCGTCCGTCCAGCGTGACCGGTTCCACATGGGCGAAGATGGCGAGCTCTTTCTCCCAGACCTGGATGCGCGCCTCGCGTTCCAGGTATTTGCGGCGCTCTTCCTCGGCGGGTTCCACGACCACGCGCCCGATGCGCCCGTCCAGGATCAATTCGTCGCCGCTCTGCACGTGGTCCGACAAGTCGCCCAGGCGCACCACCGCCGGGATCCCCATGGAGCGGGCGAGAATCGCCCAGTGAGAGGTGCGCGTTCCGCCATCCGTAGCGATCCCCAGGATGCGTGCGCGGTCGAGCTGCACGGTGATACTTGGCGTGAGGTCGCGGGCCACGAGAATGATGCCGTCACCGTCCACGGCTGTGGTATGGTCGGGGTCCGGCAGCCCCAGCAGCCAGTTGAGCACGCGGATCTCCACATCCTCCAGGTCGTTCAGCCGGTCCATGACCATGGGGTGCGAGGCGTGCGACCACTGCGACCGCAGCTCAAGGATCCGCCACTCGAAGGCGCGGGCGGCGCTGAGGTGGTTCTCGCGGATGTAAGTCTCCACTCCGCCGACCAGCTCGGTGTCGTCCAGCATGAGGATCTGGGGCTCGAAAATCTGGGCCTCCACCGGCCCCAGGCGCCGGGCCGCCTCCTCCTGGATCTGCCGGATGCGGCCCTTCGCCCATTCCCGCGCGTCGTGGAGGCGCTCGATCTCGCGCTCGATCTCGGGTTCGGCAACGGAGGCGTGCGGAACGCGCGGCACCTCCCAGTGCAGCACGTGTGCCTGGCCGATCACGATGCCCGGTGACGCGGCGACCCCCTCGCGAATCAGCCTCATACGTGTCCCTCGGCTCCTTCCTCGACTTCTTCCTCTTCCTCTGGCCGCTCCTCGGGTTCGTCGAAGCCACGCGCGACGAGAGCGGCGAGGGCGCGGACCGCCTCGGGGGCGTCGGAGCCCGCCGCGCGGATCGTGATCTCGCTGCCGCACTCGGCGGCCAGCATCATGACGCCCATAATGCTCTTTCCGTTGACGCTCATCTCGTTCTTCGCGACCGTGATGTTCGCCTGGAAACGGTTTGCCAGCTTGACGAACTCGGCGGCGGGCCGTGCGTGGAGTCCCGCAGGGTTCATGATGCGTGCCACCCGCTCGATGGTCACGGGATCAGTCATCGAGCCCACCCGTACGCGAGGATCGCGAACGCGGTGACCAGGAGCGCGACCGCCGTCTGCCGGCGAACGGCCTCCCCCCTCCAGACGCCGAGTACCACGCCCAGGAGGCCGAGGAGCGAGAACCCGTACGGCACCGGCTGGTCCACCACCCCGCGAATCAGGAGTAGCGCTACGAGGGCGCCGAGGAGGAATGCCCCTCCGCCGGCGATCCGGTCGCCCAGGCGTGCGAGCCCCGCGTGCCGCAGCGGTTCGCCCAGCAGATTCCGCTTCTGGAGCCCGAGCCGGAAACCCCAGAGGCGCAGGATCAGGTGCCCGACGTTGTAGAGCCCAAGGAACACGACTGCCGCAAGCCACCCGGACGTACCGACACAGTACAGGACGAGCGCGAGAAGCAGCGACGCCGGGAGCCAACCGGCCCACACGAGCCGGTCGCCGAGCGCACCGAGCGGCCCGCGCATGGCGGCCTTGAAGCGTTCGATGAGCTGCGCGGCCGCGCGATCCAGCTCCAGCGCGGCCACGGCGCCCAGCGCCATGGTCGCGAGATACGGGTGGCTGTTGAACAGGTTGCTGTGCCGTCGCGTCGCCTCGTTCAACGCGTCCTCGTTCCCGCGATACACCTCGCGCAGCACCGGCAGAAGCGCGAACGCGAAGCCGGCCCCGAGCATCGTCCGGTAGTTCCACGAGCCCTGGATCGCGAAGGAGCGCAGGAATACGCTCCAGCACGCCATGCGCGCGCCGCGCGTCATAGCGTCACGGCCGCCACCGTGCCCGCGGCCAGGCCGGCGAGGAATAGCCACCTCCAGCGCTGCCAGCCGCCGAAGGTGCGGAGCAGCACCCCCATGGGAGCGGCTGCGGCGGCCGTGAGCATCCCGGCCGTGTGCCGTTCGTCGAGCGGCCACACGACCGCGAGGTGCGGCGCCACGAGCAGCCCGAGGGTCGCGCCGGTGCTCGCCAGGAGCGCCCCTCTGGCGAAGTCCAGACTCAGGGCCGTGAGGTGGGCTTGCGTCACGTGCCGGGGCGTCACTGGCCCCGTTATCGGGTCCGGTACGAAGCGGCTGTTCAGAAGGCGCAGGTACGTGATGGACGCGCCGCCCAGGCCTTCCCACACGAGGCCGAGCGCAACCCCGAGGGCGAGACCAGCCGCGCCCGGCGCCGCCGCAGCCGTTAGGGCGGCCGCCACCGCGGCGGGACCCGACTCGGGGAAACGCGCGCCGCCCACGGGCAGCACGCACAGCTGGAACAGCTCGAGGACGGCACCCACAGCCGCCCCGTACACGGGCGCCCCGACCAGCGCTCCCGCCAGCGTAGCGGCCACGAACGGGCGCGACACCATGAACTGGCCGAACGAGGTCCCGTCCAGGCCCAGGAGCCCGCCCAGGAGCGCCGCCACCACCAGATCCGCGGCCATGCGATCAGCGGAGCAGTTCTTCGAGGGCCACGGGCTTCGAGCTCGGAAGATCCTGCGCCAAGATTTCCACTCCCTCGCCGACCAGCTTCTCGAGCTCGAGGCGGTCGTCAGGACTCAGGAACACATACGGGAGAACCCTGTGGCGCCCGGCGCCGTGGTGGATCCCGCCGATATTCACCCGCTCCCCCACGAGGAGTCCACCCTCAGCGAGCCGGCGCATGGTCTGAAGGTCCCGCACCAGGATCAGGGCACGCCGCGGATCAACCCGCCACGTCCCCAGCTGCGTTCGGGCGGTAGCCACGTCGGCGAACGTGACCTCCAGGCCCTCGGGGAGTCCCAGGACGTAAAGTTCCTGTTCCCAAACACTTGCCGCAATCTCGTCATCCACGACGATGATCCGCGACGGCTGGAGGTTGGCACCCCAACCGACCAGCACCTGCCCGTGGATCAGACGTTCATCGACCCGATAGAGCAGGATCGGCATGCGGATCCGGAGCCGGAGCACACAGGATGCCGGCCCGCCCCTTGGCCAGGAGCCGCGGGACGAGTTCGCGCAGCGGCAGGTCCCGGTGGAATACGAATTCCAGCAGCAAGGGCAGATTCGTTCCGAAGATCACCGCGCGATCCGGCCGGCCGCTGCAGAGCCGTCGCGCCGCGAGTGCGCAACTTCCCGTCGGCAGGTCGGCGAACACGATGGCGGGTTCTTCACCGGCCAGCTCGCCGAGCCGGGCCAGCAGCGTCTCC
The DNA here is from genome assembly GCA_016209885.1 of Gemmatimonadota bacterium. GTDB lineage: Bacteria > Gemmatimonadota > Gemmatimonadetes > Longimicrobiales > Gaopeijiaceae > JACQVF01. The sequence goes on from JACQVF010000020.1 coordinate 75,367, forward strand.
GGAGAGCACTCCTCGTTGCTCACGGGGGTCAAGGCGGCGGCCTCGGCGCCCGCGATGCGGTGCACGGCGTGTACGAGCCCGGCAGCCATATCCCCGTGGGCGACCACGATCCCGCGCGCGGGGCGGCTCTCACTCATAGTCTTCCTCGAGGTACTCCCGACCCGGGCGCATGGCATCCATGAGCCGGCGATCGAATGCCCGTGCGGCATCCACCCCTGCGACCTTGAGGAGATGGTTCATCGCTACGACTTCGCACATCACCGTGATGTTCTTGCCCGGGTTCAGCGGGATGACGACCTTGGGGAGGGTCACGCCCAGGACTTTGACCTCTTCTGAGACCAGGCCGGTGCGGTCGAAGTACGTGGGGTTGTTCCAGTCCTCAAGCTGCACGACCACCTCGATCCGTTTCTGCTGTCGGATCGCGCGGATCCCGAAGAGCGCGCGGACATCGATGATCCCGATTCCGCGAATCTCCATGTGGTGGCGCTGGAGCTCGTGGCCCCGCCCGATGAGGACGTCATTCCCTCGCTGCGTAATGATCACGACGTCATCCGCGACCAGACGATGGCCGCGTTCGACGAGATCGAGGACGCACTCGCTCTTGCCGATCCCGCTGCGGCCGACGAAGAGGAGGCCGATGCCGCAGACGTCGGCGAGGGAGGCGTGCATCGTGGTGGTTGGCGCAAAGAACTCCTCGAGGTACGGCTTGATCCTGCGGTAGAACTCCGCCGTCCTGAGCTTCGAGCGCAGGACAGGCACCCCGCGCCGCGTGGCGATCTCCAGGAAGCTCTGGGGGACCGACTGCGCCTTGGTGATGAAGACGGCGGGAATCTCCACCGACATGAGGGCGTCGAGGACCTCGCTGGCGCGCTCCTCTCCGAGGTTGGCCAGGTACGTCATCTCCGTCTCGCCGAAGACCTGGAGCCGGCCGACGGGCATGCGCTCCCTGTAGCCGGCGAGGGCCAGACCCGGGCTGGAGATCTCGGGCTCGGCCACCATGCGGCCGAGCCCGCGGCTGTCCGTGAGCAACTCGAGGGATAGCGTCTCCCCCTTATGGTCGAGCAGCTCTTTGACCGTCAGTGACTTCCTCAACCCACGTTCACCTCTGCGTCTAGGACGCCTGGGAGGGTCTGGGTACCTGGCGCTCGCGGCGTTGCTCGCGCCGCCGGCGCAGCCGCCGGCGCAGCCGGTCCGCCAGCTTGTCCACGGCGTCCCTGAACTCGACCCCCTCCGCGCGGGCCACCAGCGGCTCCTCCCGGTCCACCGAGATCACGGCCTCCACCTGCTTGAGATGCGCTTGCATATCGAAGACCAGTTCGGCGGCGGAGAGGCGTGGCTCGTAGCGCAGCATCTTCTGGAGGTACGCCTCCGCCCGCGCGCGGATCGCGTCGGGAATCTCGCAATGACGCGCGGCGATCTGGATCCTCATTCGCTCCTCCCTGTCGCACTTGCCGGTTCAGGTAGTTCCCCATAGCCCACACCCCCCTGGCGGGTTGGACGGCGGGCGAGTGGCCCGCTCACCCGCTCAAAAACAAACCTAACCGACCACCGGAGTCCGGACCAGACAGCGCTCAAGGCGCTCCTCGACGCGCCGGGCCGCTTCGTCCCAGGAGAATCGTTGGGCGAAGCGCCGCGCCGCACCGCCCATCCGGTCGCGGAGCGCGGGATCGCGGAGCACCTCACCGATGCGGCGGGCCAGCGCCTCCACATCGCCGTGAGGCACCAGGAAACCGGTTTCCCCGTGCACCACGGATTCCCTGAGCCCAGGCGAGTCGCTGGCGACCGTGGGCGTCGCGCAAGCCGCGGCCTCCACATTCGTGATCCCCCACCCCTCTTTGACCGAGGTCAGCACGTGGACCCAGCTCCTGCGCATGAGTTCGCGCTTCTTCTCCTCCGAGACGAAACCCAGGAATTCGACGGTGTCCCTGAGACCGAGCCGGTCCCGGAGCCGCGCGAGCGCGGCCTGCTCCTCCCCCTGGCCCGCGATGAGGACGCGAAGCGGAAGTCCTTCGGCCCGCAGGTGCGCGGCCGCCCGCAGAATCAGGTCGATGCGCTTGTACCGTTTCAGCCGCCCGAGGTAGAGAACGGTCGGCTCCGGAACGCGGGGTGCGCCGGTATCCACGGTGTAGAAAGCGAGCTCCGCACCGTTGCGGATGACCGAGATCTGGGCGGCGCTCAGCCCGCGCCGCACCAGGTCATCCCGCGTGCTCTCCGAGATGGCGACGGTCGGGACCTTGCGGTAGACCCGAGGGATCGGGCGCTCCAGCAACCAGGTCGCTGTGGCCAAGGGGAGGGACGCCTCCTGGAACGCGACGCCGCCGAACAGGTGGTGAACGAGGAGGACCAGGGGCCGGCGCACCCACAGCGGCGTGAACAGCGGCACCTTGTTCAGGTCCTCCACCACGATGTCGAACGGACGGTGGCGGAGCACGGACGCGTAGTAGCGGGGCGCGGCGAGATTGAACGTGTACCGTGCCCCGGCGCGATGGATCTCGATCCCGTCCAGCTCGACCCGCGGCACCGCACCCGGCCAACCGGAGGCTAACAGCGCAACCTCGTGGCCCCACCTGGTGAGCCTCCCGAAGATCGCATGCAGGTGGAACTCGGCGCCTCCGGCCTGCGGGTTCTCACCATCGAGCCAGTTGAAGACGAGGATCCTCATGGGGGCGCACGCCCGCGTGCTCCCGAGCGGAGGCTCAGCCCGCGGCCTGCACTCGCCGGAGCAACGCGTCCAACACCCCGTTCACGAACCGGACGGATTGGTCGCTCCCGTACTTCTCCGCCAGCCGAATGGCTTCCTGGATCGAAACGCGGGGGGGGATCTCGTCCAGGTACAGGATCTCGGCCGCGCCCACGCGCAGGATCTGCCGGTCCACGGAGGCGAGCCGCTCGAGCCGCCAGTTCTCTAGCGCGTCGCGCAGCGCCCGGTCGATCTCATCGAGCCTGTCTGCGAGCACCGCGATCACCCTGCGGATGTAAGGCACGCGGCGGGGCGCCACGTTGCGCTTAGCGAGGGTCGTCTCGAGCACCGCCATCAAGGGAACGGCGCAACCTGCCGCCTCCCAGGCATAGAGGACTTGAACCATCCAGGCGCGCGCACGGCTCCGGTCGCGGACCACGAGTACTCCCCACCGCTCCCCGTCTCCACGCGGGGACCGGCTAGTCGATGCGGGGGAAGAGATCGGACATCTCGAGGGCGCTGAGCGCGGCATCCCAACCTTTGTTTCCGGCCTTCGTGCCAGCCCGCTCCAGAGCCTGTTCCACCGTGTCCGTGGTCAGGACGCCGAAGGCGACGGGAATGGACGCCTTCCGGGCCACCGCGGCGATCCCCCGTGCCGCCTCGCCGGCCACGTACTCGAAGTGCGGCGTCTCGCCTCGAATTACGCACCCGAGGGCGATGATCGCAGCGTGCCGCTCGAGCGACGCGACGCGGGCGACGACAGCCGGGATCTCGAACGCGCCCGGAACCCAGTAGGCATCGATGGCCTCGTCCGCGACCCCGTGGCGAAGGAGGCAGTCGCGGGCGCCCGCCAGAAGCTGCTTCGTGATCAGCTCGTTGAAGCGGCTGATCACGATAGCGAACCGCTTCCCCGCGCCCTGTAGCTGCCCAGCAATCTCGTTCAAGGGTGTGCTAGAGCAGGTGGCCGAGCTTCACGCGCTTCGTGTCCAGGTAATCCTGGTTGTGCTCGGTGGGCGTCACCTGGAGCGGTGCGCGGCCTGTGATCACCAGGTTATAGCCGTCCAGCCCGATGATCTTGCGCGGGTTGTTCGTGAGCAGGCGGATCGAGCTGAGGCCGAGGTCCAGGAGGATCTGCGCGCCGATCCCGTAATCGCGGAGATCCGGCTTGAAGCCCAGGGACTCATTCGCTTCCACGGTGTCCTGACCCTGGTCCTGGAGCTCGTAGGCCCGGAGCTTGTTCCCGAGCCCGATCCCGCGCCCCTCCTGGCTCAGGTAGACGATAGCGCCGTGGCCGTCCTCGTGGATGCGCCGCATGGCTGCGTGGAGCTGTTCGCCGCAATCGCAGCGCATGGAGCCGAATACGTCGCCGGTCAGGCACTGGGAGTGCATGCGGACCAGGACGTCCTTGCGACCGGCGATGTCGCCCTTCACGAGTGCCACGTGCTCGCGGTCGTCGATGAGGCTCTCGTACCCGATGATCTTGAACTCGCCGTAGGGCGTGGGGATGCGGGCCTCCGCGATGCGCTTGACGAGCCGCTCCTTCTGGAGCCGGTAGGCGACGATCTGCGCCACCGTGATAAAGCGGAGCGCGTGCGTCCGCGCGAACCTCTCGAGCTGGGGCCGGCGGGCCATGGTGCCGTCTGGGTTCATGATCTCGCAGATGACGCCTGCCGGATAGAGAGCCGCGAGGCGAGCCAGGTCCACGGCCGCCTCGGTCTGGCCGACGCGTCGCAGCACGCCGCCCGGCCGCGCGCGGAGCGGAAACACGTGGCCGGGGCGGCGGAGGTCCGAGGGTCGGGTCTCCGGATCTACGAGCACCAGGACCGTCTTCGCCCGGTCGTAGGCGCTGATCCCCGTGGTCACGCCGAACCGGGGGTGCGCGTCCACGGACACCGTGAACGCGGTGCCCTGGGGGTCCGTGCTGTGGTCGGCCATGGGCGTAAGGCCCAGCTGGTCCGCGCGCTCCTGCGACAGCGCGACGCAGATCAGTCCGCGACCATGCGTGGCCATGAAGTTGATGGTCTCCGGCGTAGCAGTGACCGCCGCACAGACGAGATCACCTTCGTTCTCCCGGTCCTCGTCGTCCGCGACGATCACCATCTTGCCGTCGCGAATGTCCGCGATGGCGTCCTCTACGCGATCGAAAGGCACTCAGTACCCCCAGTTCGCGAGCTTTTCCAGGGTCAGCGCGCTGCCTCCGCCACGGGTCGCCAGCATTCTACCCACGTACTTCCCGATCAGGTCCCCCTCCAGATTGACGGGGTCGCCCACCCTGAGGTCCGAGAGATTGGTGTGCTCCCACGTGAACGGGATGATGGCCACCTGGCAGCGGTCGGGTGCGGGGAGTGCGTTGACGGTGAGGCTCACGCCGTTCACGGCGATGGAGCCGTGGAGTATGGTGACGGCGGCCACCCCGGGCGGAACGCGAAGGTCGATGAGCAGGTACTCGCCCTCGCGCTCGAGACTCAGCGCATCGCCGATTCCGTCCACGTGACCCTGCACGAAGTGACCGCCGAGGCGGTCGCCTACCGCCAACGGCCGCTCGAGGTTCACGCGCCGGCCCGGCGTATAGAGAGCGGCCACGGTACGGGAAAGGGTGGTACCGATCACCTCTACCCGGAAGGTGTCGTCCTGGACGGCGCGGACCGTGAGGCAGGCACCGTCCACGGCGACGGAGTCGCCGGCCCCCATCCCGGCCGTGACGCCGGCGGCGCGGATCCAGAGCTCGCGCATCCCGTCTCCCGCGGTCACAGCGACGACGGTTCCAAGCTCCTCCACCAGCCCGGTGAACATCATGGCTCCCAATCGAGTACGATCAACGCGTCCGCTCCGAGGCGCCGCGTCTCCACTGCGGTCCATCCGGCCAGCTCTTCGTCGCCCCACGCACCCACGAACGCCGGCACGCCGTTTGGTCCGGCGACGCGAGGTGCCAGGAGCAGGTACAGACGCCGGGCGTGCCGTCCGCGGAGGAGCGCCGTTGCCAGACGCCCCCCGCCCTCGCAGAGGACGGTGCGGAGCTCACGGGCCCGACACACCTGGAGAATCGCCTCGAGCGCGAGTCCCCCCTCGGGCGCCGGCGGAACCGCCACGACCTGGGCGCCGGCGGCCTCCAGGGCCAACTGGGCATGCCGCGCGGCGCCCTCCCCGCAGAACACGATGACCGGTCCATCGCCGTGGTGCAACATACGTGCCGAAGGCGACAGGCGCAGCCGGCTGTCGAGCACGATCCGTGCCGGTGACCGGCGAGGTGCCAGCGGGCCCCGCACCGTGAGAAGCGGGTCGTCCACGAGCGCCGTTTCGGCCCCGACCATGATGGCGTCGAACCCCGCTCGCAAGCGGTGTACCTCCTGCTCCGCCTGTTCGCCGCTGATCTGGCTCTGCTCCCCGATCGCCCGAGTCAGCTTCGCGTCCAGCGTGATCGCCAGCTTCACCGCCACGAAGGTCGTACGCCGCTCGGCATGATGAAAGAACGCCGCGTTCTGTCGCCGTACCTCCAGCTCCGCCAGTGCCCCATCCACGCGGATCCCGGCGGCCCTCAGGCGTCCGGCGCCGCCCCCGGCCTCGGGCGTCGGGTCCGCGGCGCCGTACACCACGCGGGTCACGCCCGCGTCGATGAGGGCCTCGGTACACGGCGGCGTCTTCCCGTGGTGGGCGCAGGGCTCGAGGGAGACGTAGACGGTGGCGCCACGCGCGCGTTCGCCCGCCGCCTCGAGGGCGCTCACCTCGGCGTGGGGGCCGCCGTACTCCCCGTGCCACCCCTCCGCCACAACCTCGCCGCTGCGCACCACCACCGCTCCAACCATCGGGTTGGGATGCACCCGCCCCCAGCCCTGCCAGGCCAGCTCTACGGCCCTGAGAAGGAACTGGCGATCCACCGCCTCGGCCGCGTCCACGGCGCCCCCGGCGGACGTGCTAGTGCTCGCGACCGGAAGTACGGTCACGCACCGAGACCGTCGCTGCGTCCGGCTCGCAAGGCGCGCCGAGCAGGAATAGCCCTGTGCTGTTGCGACGGGGGTCCTCTCGCGACGTAGGTTGCGTGGGGTGAGGGCGAGGCGCAACGCAGCGAGCTGGAATCGAGCGGCGGTCGAATGCGACCATGCTTCCGGTCGGGAGCACTATAGCGTGATCCGGAACGCCAGATTCAGGAACAGGGAGGCGCTCCGGGGATCGAACTCGGACGCCCCACGCCCCGGAACCGGACGCTGCCCCCGGGCCCACCCTCCTTCGGCGGAGAGCTGGAGAAGAAGGAAGGAGAGGGAGGCGCCACCAAAGAAGAGGACCCGATCACTGGCGAAGCCGTCGAGCGCGGCATTGCCAGTCCCGGCGCGGTCCGTGGGGCGCACCACGACCATCCGCACGTCACTCACCTGACGATCGTAGCCGACGCCGCCCAGGAGCCCCAGGAGCAGGAAGTTCTTGCCGACCGCGCCTCGCAGCGACGTGGTCGTAAGGTCGAAGGTCGTCCGACTGTGATCTCCGCCCTCGAGGTCGCCATACACGACATCGCCCTGACGGCGCTGCATCACGGACACGGAGATCCCGGGAACCGTGAACGACTCCCGGAGGAGCCCCAGGCGAGCGCCGTAGCCAAAGCCTCCGACGCGCCGCTCTCGGAAGCCGTCCGGTTCGAGCAGGAGCACATGGGCGCTGGCGAGCAGGTCGAGGGAGAGGATCCCGCCGATCGTGGGGAGAAGGGAGAAGCCGTCCAGGACTCCAAGCGCTGCCGCCATCTGCGCGCCGGGTACGACGAGACTCCGCTCCCCCGTCGCACCCCCGGACCCCGATTCCGCATCCAGGATATCGGGGGCCCGCAGGTACACGGCACCGAGCCGCCCGCTCACCGAGAGGCGTGGGATCGTCCGCAGGCGGCGCCCCATCGTGCTCGCGCTGCCGGGTACGTCGCTCGCGCCCGCGGCCAGGAGTCCGAGCCCGGACTGCAGCGCCTGGAAGCCCTGAACCACCTCTGCACACCACGGGCCGAGGCCCGGATCGTTGGATGCGCAACGGTCGGCGAGCCGGTCCGCGTCCTGGGCTCGGAGCGGCGCGGGGAGGCAGGCAGCCAGGACCAGAACGGCCAGCGACCGGCGGGTCACCGGAGCTCCACGCCGCGGCCTCGCACGATGCGCCCGGCCCGCCAGGCAGTCTCGCCGGCGGCGTTCAGCCGCTCCACGGCGCTGTCCGCCAACTGATCCGGCACGATGGCCACGATTCCGATCCCCATGTTGAAGACCCGGAACATCTCCGCGTCGGGGACGCCACCGGCCTCGGCGAGGGTCCGGAACACGGCGGGCACCGGCCACGAGGCGCGTTCGATGCGGGCACTGAGTCCCAGCGGCAGGATGCGCGGCAGATTGCCTTCCAATCCGCCGCCGGTTATGTGGGCGAGCCCCCGCACCGTCCCATCCTCCACGAGCGGCCAGAGGGGGCGGAGGTAGCTCCGATGTACGTCGAGGAGTACATCGGCCACGGTGCGCGAACTGCCCGGGAACGGATCGTCCACGGCGAGGCCGAGGCGGTCGAACACAATGCGGCGCACCAGCGAGTAGCCGTTCGTGTGCAGGCCGTTCGAAGCAAGGGCGACGACGACATCGCCGTCGTGAATGGCGCGGCCGTCCAGGATCCGGTCCCGCTCCACGATCCCCACGATGAAGCCGGCCAGATCGTACTCGCCGGGGCCATAGAAGTCCGGCATCTCGGCAGTCTCGCCACCGAGAAGCACGCATCCGTTGTCCTGGCAACCGCGCGCGATCCCGCGGACCACGGCCTCCACGACGCCTTCCTCGAGCCTGCCGGCGGCCAGGTAATCCAGGAAGAAAAGGGGCCGAGCTCCTTGAACGAGGATGTCGTTCACGCAGTGGCTTACCAGATCCTGGCCCACCGTGTCATGCCGGCGCGCCAGGAACGCCACCTTGAGCTTGGTGCCGACGCCGTCCGCGCTGGAAGCGAGCACCGGTTGCCGGTAGCCCTGCGGCACCTCATACAGGCCGCCGAAGAAGCCCAGCTCCGACAGGGTGCGCTCGTCGCGGGTGGCGTCCAGGAGCGATCGGATCGCCTCCTTCGCGCGGGCCGCGGCGTCCAGGTCGACGCCGGCCCCCCGGTACGTGAGGCCCGGGCCCTCAGACATGGGGCTCTGCCGCCAGGCGCACCTCGAACGCCGTCATCTCGCGAAACTCTCGCACCCGTTCTGCCACCTCGTTCGCGTCCAGGTCTCGGAACCGGTCGACGCTGAACCGCTCGACGGCGTACGAGCCCATGGCGGACCCGTAGATCATGGCCCGGCGGAGGTCATCGGGCTCGCAGGAGCCGACCCAGGCCAGGTGGCCCAGGAACCCGCCTGCGAAGGCGTCCCCCGCGCCCGTGGGGTCGAAGACCTCCTCCAGGGGGTAGCCGGGCGCGAAGAAGATCCAATCGCGGGCGATGAGCACCGCCCCGTGCTCGCCCTTCTTGACGACAACGAAGCGGGGGCCTCGCTCGTGAATCCAGCGCGCCGCCCGGAGCAGGTTGTAGTCGCCGGCGAGCTGGCGAGCCTCAGCGTCGTTCACGAAGAGGATGTCCACGCGCGCAAGCAGCTCGAGCAGCACGTCGCGCCGCCGCTCGATCCAGTAGTTCATGGTATCGCAGCCCACGAGCCGCGGCGTATCCACCTGCTCGAGCACCTCGAGCTGGAGCCCGGGATCGATGTTGCCGAGGAAGACCAGCTCTGCGTCCCGGAACGCCTTGGGCACCCGGGGCCGGAAGTCGGCGAAAACGCCGAGGCGGGTCTCCCGCGTTTCGCGGCTATTCAGATCGTAGCTGTAGACGCCGGACCAGCGAAAGCTCTCACCGTCGGCCCGCACGACGCCGCCGAGGTCGACGCCCCGCGCCTCGAGGAAGCCGAGCTTTTCGAGCGGGTAGTCCGCGCCCACGACGCCCACGAGCCGGACCGGACAGAAGACGGAGGCCGCAGCACTGAAGAAGATGGCGGATCCGCCCAGCGTGTCCGTAGCCCTGCCGAACGGCGTCTCCACGGTGTCGAGCGCCACACTTCCCACCACCAGCACCGGCATGTTTCGCTTTCTTGGTGTTCTCGTCAGAAGGGCTCGGCCCGGCGGGCCGGCTCATCGACGTCCGCCGCCGCCTCCTCCCGGATCATGCGTTCCGGTGCCTCGATCCCCAGGATCCGGAGCGCATTGCGCAGCACGACCTGGACGGCCCGGGCCAGCAGCAGGCGAGCGGCCCGGAGCTCCGCGTCCGGTACCAGCACGGCGAGCCCGGGGTCACGGCTGGGGTTCCCGGCGTGGTACCACGAGTTCACGGTGCCCGCCGTGCGCTCCAAGTAGTCGCAGATCATGTGGGGCGCCCGCGTGGCCGCCGTGCGCTCGACCACGGCCGGAAACTCCGCCAGCTCCTTGACCAGCTCGCGCTCGCGCTCATGGCTCAGGAGGCGGAGATCCACACCCTCCCCGGTGATGGAGGCCGGGACCATGCCCCCCTTGCGGAAGATGCTGCACATGCGCGCGTGGGCGTACTGGGTTTTGTAGACGGGATTCTTTTCCGACTGGTCGAGCGCTGCGTCCAGGTCGAACGCGAGGTGGGCCTCGGGACGGCGCATCTGGAAGAAGTAGCGCGTCACATCCACCCCCACCTCTTCGAACAGCTCCCGCAGCGTCGTGTACGTGCCCGCCCGCTTCGAGAGCTTCACCTCCCGGCCGCCCTTCTCCACCGTGACCATCTGGTGAAGCACGTACTCCGGGTAACCCGCCGGCAGCCCGAGGGCTTGGAGCGCGCCCCTCACACGTGCCACGGTGCCGTGGTGGTCCGCGCCCTGCACGTTGATGGCGTGCCGGAAGCCGCGCTCCCACTTCGTGAGGTGATAGGCCACGTCCGGCACGAAGTACGTGGGCGTGCCGTCCTGGCGCACCATGACCCGGTCCTTCTGGTCAGCGAAGCGGGTGGCCGCGAACCACAGCGCACCGTCGCGCTCGTAGGTGACGCCGGCCTCGCGCAGGCAGCGGATCGCGTTGTCGACGCGCCCGTCCGTGTAGAGCGATGACTCAAGATAGTAGGAGTCAAAGTGAACGCGGAACTCCGTGAGGTCGCGGTCCTGATCGGCGCGCATGACCCGGACGGCGTACCGCCGCATAGCCTCGAGCGCCTCCGGCGAGTGGTCGTCCAGGTAGCGATCGCGCACTTCCTCGGCGAAGTCCCTGGCGATCTCGCGCACGTATTCGCCGTGATAGCCGTCGCCCGGGACCGGGGCGTCGCGCCCGAGGTGCTGCTGGTAGCGCGCCCACACGCTTCTTGCCAGCCGCTCGATCTGGGCGCCCGCGTCGTTGTAGTAGAACTCCCGGTGCACGGACCACCCCGTCCACTCCAGAAGTGCTGCAATGGCATCGCCCAGAGCGGCCTGCCGGCCGTGCCCCAGGTGGAGCGGCCCCGTGGGATTCGCGGAGACGAACTCCACCATGATCGTCTTGCCGCGCTCGACCTGGCTCCGGCCGTACCCCTCATCCGCCGCCACGATGTCCAGCAGGATGGAAACCACTTCGCGGGCCGCGAGCCGGAAGTTGATGAACCCAGGGCCGGCCACCTCCACGGACGCGACCCCTGCCTCCTCCGGGTCGATACGGCCTGCAATCTCCTCCGCCACCCGGCGAGGCGGGCGGCCCAGCCGTGAGGCGACGGAGAGCGCGACGTTGGTCGCCAGATCGCCGTGTGCGGGGTCGCGCGGCCGCTCGATGCGGATCTCGACGCCGGGGGCGCCGAGCGCCGCGAGCGCGCGGTCGAGCGCCCGTCGCAGCGACTCTGGAACCATCAGGAGTCCGCGGCCGTGCCCTTCGATTTCGGCGAATCCCCGGACGTAGAGGCGGGGCCGCCGGGCTTGGAATCGCCGGACTCGGCGGCGGCCGCCTTCTTGTAGGACTCGGGGCGATAGTCGGTGGAGTAGAAGCCGGAACCCTTGAAAAGGAACCCCGACCCCGCGGAGAGCTGCCGCTCGGCCTCACCCCCGCACTGGGGGCAGATCGCGACCGGCGGATCGGTGATCCTCTGGAACTGCTCGAAGACATGCCCTTCCGGGCAGCGATACTCGTACGTGGGCATCGTTTACCGCCAAAGGTTACGCCGCCGCACCCTCGGGGCTATGAGCGTCCCGCGGCGAGGCGCCTTGCAGGCTCTCGGGAAATCCCGGGAGACCCACAGAAAAGCCACATAGGAAGGTAAAACACCGTGCCGATGGGACGCCAGCGGCCAGCGGACCGGCCAGCGGACCGGGGCGGCGGACCAGTGGCTCGATGCTCCTAACCGGCTTGCGGGCTCGAGTCGTACGTCCCCCACGCCGCCCGGAGCTCCTCGCTAATCTCTCCCAGGGTCACTGTCGTCTTCACGGCCTCGATGATGGGCGGCACGAGGTTCTCGTCGGACTGAGCGGCGGCGCGGATCCGCTCTCGGGCACGGCGCGCGGCGGCGGTGCCCCGGCGTGCCCGGAGCCGGGCGACGCTCGCCTTCTGGGCGGCTTCCAGGGCCGGGAAATCGGGTTGGTCGATCCGCGCTGGCCCCTCCCTCTCGCTGCGGAAGGCGTTCACGCCCACGACGACGCGCTCGTCGCGTTCTACGGCGAGCTGGAACTCGTACGCGGCGTGGTGGATCTCCTCGCGCATGTACGCGACGGCGCAGGCGGCGCCGCCCCGGGCCTGGATCTCGCCCAGGTAGCTTCGAGCCTCCTCTTCGATGGCGCTGGTGAGCGCCTCTACGTAGTAGCTGCCGCCCAGGGGATCCACGGTGGCCGTCACCCCCGACTCGTGGGCCAGGATCTGCTGGGTGCGCAGCGCCAGCGCGGCAGACTCCTCGGTCGGGAGCGCCAGCGCCTCGTCGTAGCCGTTCGTGTGGAGCGACTGGGTCCCGCCGAGCGCCGCCGCCAGCGCCTGGACGGTAACCCGCACGACGTTGTTCAGGGGCTGCTGGGCGGTCAGGGTGGAGCCACCCGTCTGGGTGTGGAAGCGCAGGCGGCAGGAGGCGTCGTCCGCTCCGTAGCGCTCGCGCATGATGCGGGCCCATAGCCGTCGCGCCGCCCGGAACTTCGCCACCTCCTCCAAGAGATCGTTGTGCGCGGCGAAGAAGAAAGAGAGGCGGGGCCCGAACGATGCGAGGGGTAGTCCCCGAGCGCTCGCTCGCTCTACGTACTCGATGGCGTTGGCGAGGGTGAAGGCGATCTCCTGCGCTGCCGTGGAG